>DATMJC010000040.1:0-142143 GCA_035554435.1 Burkholderiales bacterium
GCAAGCACAACGCCATGATCCTGCGCAACCACGGCCTTCTCGCCTGCGGGCCGAGCATCCCGCAGGCGTTCAACATGATCTACTGGCTCGAGCAGGCCTGCCGCATCCAGGTGCAGCTCCTCTCCTGCCAGCGGCCGCTGCGCCAGGCGAAGCCCGAGGTGGTGGCACTGACGGCCGAGGTGCTGTCCGGAACGGAGATCACGCTCGACAACGAAGCGCTCACCAATCCCAACATCAAGGAAGGCGCGCAGAAGGCGGGCAGCGGCTACGGCCTGCTCGAGTGGCCGGCTCTGCTGCGCTCGCTCGAGCGCGACGATCGCTCGTATCGTGACTGAAGGCCGGCCCCGCGTCGGCTTCATCGGCGCGGGCCGGGTCGGCAAGGGGCTCGCGCTCGCGCTTTCTCGTTCCGGTTACCAGCTCGTCGGCGTCGTGGGTCGCGGCCTGGAACAGCAGAAGTCCGTCGTGGGCGCCTCGGACCTGGTCTTTCTTACCGTTCCGGACGATTCGCTGAGCGCGGCCTGCGCGGAGCTCGTCTGGAGCGACAAGTCGGTGGTCCATTGCAGCGGCGCTGCCGGGCTCGAGGTTCTGCAGCATGCGAAGAACCAGGGCGCGCGGGTCGGCGGCTTCCATCCCTTGCAGATGTTCGCTGACCCGGAGGTCGCGGCGCGTGGCCTGAAAGGCTGCGCCGTCGCCGTGGAGGCCGAAGAGCCGCTCGCAACGATCTTGCTTCGCATGGTGGCGGACCTCGGTGCGCGAGCGTTGCGGGTGCCTCCCGGCGCGCGCGCCGCCTACCACGCGGCGGCACATTACGCCGGGCCGTTCGTCGCCGCTCTCCTCGCCGAGGCGGTGACGATCTGGTCGCGTCTCGGCATCCCCGAGAACGATGCGCTGGCCGCGCTTCTGCCGCTCGCGCGTGGCAGCCTGGACGCGATCGAACATTCTGGATTGCCGCGGGCCATGGCAGGCTCGGTGGCGCGCGGTGATGTCATGACGCTCGAGCGCCACCTGGCTGCCCTCGGCGGGTTCGACCCGGCGCTGCGCGATTTCTACTGCCGCCTGGCGCTGCGGACGGTGCCGCTAGCCCTCGCAGCCGGCAATCTCGACGCCGCGGGCGCGGCTCGCGTTCGCGAGCTGCTGGAGAGAGGCCTGGCTGCGAGAGGGACTACTTAGGCGGAAAGTCGTAGTGGAGCCGGAAGCTGCCGTCACGCTCGACCACCAGCCGCGCGCTGGTCCAGCCCCGGCGCTCGACCGGCTCGTGCTCACGCAGCGCGATCAGGGCCTTCGGCGGACCGTCGGTGTCGCAGGGGGTGAAGAATTCGGGCTTGTCTTCGGCGTCTTTGCGCATGACGAGGTAGCGCACCTTGCCGGTGGAATCGCCCGGATGCTCCAGGTCGACGATCATGTGCGCGCTCGCCCAGTCTTCCGGCAGGCCCTGCGCCATGCAGCGGGCGATCTCGGTGATCGTCTCGAGCTGGGGGGCGTTCGCCTCCTGGGCGAGGCCGGCGTGAAACCGCAGCAGCGCGACGACCGCCGCCGCGAATACGAGGCGTCGCATGATGCGATCATTCTAGGATGAAAGCGCCGGCGAAGCTGGTATGCCTTGAGACGTACTGGAACGAGAAGCTGTTCGAGAGCTTTTCCGTCAAGCCCTTCTTCGACGCCATGGCGCCGCTCGTGACTCCGCCGCTTCGCGTGGCGCACCGGTTCGTGGAGTCGGCGCAGGGGCTTGCGTATTACGCGCGGCGTCCGGATGGCGTGATGTGGCGCCAGGCTGACCTCTTTGACGCGCCGGTCTATTACCTCGCGTTTCACGGCAAACCGGAAACCGTGATCTCGCTCACCGGCGACATCGGCTTCGAGCCGCTCGTCGAGGCGTTCGCGGGCTACGGCCGGGGCTATCGCAATCTAGTGTATTTCGCCGCCTGCAGCGTGCTGCGCGGCGCGCGGGGCGAGCGCTTCGCGAAGACGTTTCTGCGCAAGACCGGCGTGCGTGCGCTGATCGGCTACACCATGCGCGTGGACTGGATGGCGAGCCTGGTCGCAGACCTGCTCTTCCTCCACCGGTTTTACCGCGACCCGTCGCCGTGGCGCAATTTGCGGCGTATCTTCCGCTCGGTGCAGCGCGACTATCCCCGGGCGCGGCGGCTCGGGCATCTCCTCATCACGCGGGACTGACATGACGCTGAAGATCCGAAGGGTGGTCACCGGCCACGACGCGCAGGGCAGGGCGCGCGTGGCGATCGACGAGCTCTGCCGTAACGTGATCTCGCGCCGGCCGAGCCATGCGAGCTGCGTGGTGTGGTCCACGGGAGAGTTTCCGGCGGACAACGCCGACGAGCGCGATGGCGCGGCGCGCGAGGTGGCCACCACCGACCCGAACGGCACCGTGTTCCGGATCGTCGAATACGGTCCAGGCGTCGCGCCGCGGAACCATCGCACCGAGTCGATCGATTACGCGGTGGTGCTTGCGGGCGAAATCGACATGGAGCTCGACGGCGAGACGGTGCAGGTCCGCGCCGGCGACGTGCTGGTGCAGCGCGGCACAGTCCACAACTGGGTGAACCGCGGAGTCGAGCCTTGCGTCATCGCTTTCGTTCTGGTCGCGGCGCGGCCGGTCGAGCGCAATGGGAGAAAGCTGAATGCGGTGGGTTAGTGCACTTCTAGCAGGGTTCTTGTTACTCGGAAATGCAAGCGCGCAGGGCGACTACCCGACCCGTCCCGTCAAGGTGATCGTGCCTTCCCCGCCGGGCGGCGGCACCGACATCCTGGCGCGCGTCCTGGCGCAGCACTTGTCCAAGGCGCTCGGCCAGCCGTTCTTCGTGGAGAACAAAGCCGGCGCGGGCAACATGATCGGCATCGAGTTCGTGGCGCACGCCGCGGCCGACGGCTATACCGTGCTCCTGGTCCCGAGCACCCTCGTACTCAACTCGGTGCTCTACAAGAAGGTACCGTACGACCCGGTGCGCGATTTCGCGCCGGTCACCCTTGCCGCCACCGCCCCCAACGTGCTGGTGGTGAACCCGGCGCTGCCGGCGAAATCGCTCGCCGAGCTCATCGCGCTTGCCAGGGCGAAGCCCGGGGCGCTCAGCTATGGCACGCCGGGCATCGGCACCTCGCCGCATCTTTCCATGGAGCTCCTGAAGAGCATGGCCGGAATCGATCTGCAGCACGTGCCGTACCGCGGCACCGCGGCGGCGGTTACGGACGTGATCGGCGGCCAGATAGCCGTCACTTTCGCCAATGCGCTGACCGCAAAGCCGCAGGTCGACGCCGGACGCGTGCGCGCGCTCGCGGTGTCGGGGCCGAAGCGGATCGAAGCTCTTCCCGCGGTACCTCCGGTGGCTGAGGCCGGTGTGCCGGGCTACGAGGCGATGCAGTGGTACGGGGTGGTCGTCCCGACGGGCGCGCCGGCGCCCGTGATCGCGCGCCTCAACGTGGAGGCGGTCAAGGCGCTGCAGAGCGACGAGATGAAGGAAAAGCTCGCCCTCGACGGCGCGCAGCCGGTCGGCAGCACTCCTGCGGAGTTCGCAGCCCTGATCCGTAGCGAGCTGGAGAAATGGACGCGCGTCGCGCGCGCCGCAAGGATCGAGCCGCAGTAGGCTAGAGCAGGCGCGCGCGGCAAGCGGCGGCGGTGCGCGTCTCGACACCCAACTTCTCGTAGATGCGCTCAAGGTGCTTTTCGATGGTGCGCGGCCGCGCTCCGAGGATCGCGGCGATATCGCGGTTGGTCTTGCCGGCAGCGACCCATTCGAGCACTTCGCGCTCGCGCGCCGTGAGCGCGGTGCAGGTCGCCGGGGTCTTTGGTTCGGCCAGGCGGTAAAGATTGGCTAGATGCGGGCGCAGGGTTTCGGCGAGCTGGAGTTCGCGCTCGCCGAAGGCGCTCGAGGCGCGGTTGAAGACGAAGCTGACGAGGAGCCGCCGGTCGACGTAGATCGGCAGGGCCATGGTGTGGCGGATGCCGATCGGGCGGTAATAGTCGTTGTAGAGCGGCGTCTCCATGAAGGCCTCGCTTGGAACGAGATCGCTGATTCGCCGGGTCACCGCCGATGGATTGCGTCCATGTGCACGGACCAGCGGATGCTCTGGAAAGTAGCGATCGAAAACTTCGATCTGTCGCGCCGAAATCGCGCCCGGGGCGTCGCTCACGACGCTGCGGTGGTTGCTGTCGAGGTCGCACACCGAGAGCGTGGTGAGCTCGGAACCGATCACTGCGGCGAGCGAGGCGACGCCGCCGCGGGCGAAGCCCCCCGGCGCGTCGCATTCCCCGCCGATGGCGTGAAGCGCGTCAAGCGCCGCATGCAGATCCCGGCTCGTAAGCGCGGACATCGTGAGCTCGTTTTACCTACTAGTAAGTCATCTGTCAACTAACTAGTTGGTAAGGTTCCATGCTAGGCTCGGGGCGTGGCGAAATCGGGTCACTCAGGTCAGAACGGCGGCGACAGCGCGCAGCGCATCCTGGACGTGGCCGAGCGACTGGTGCAGACGCGCGGCTTCAACGGCTTCAGCTATGCCGACATCGCCGAGGCGCTGGACGTGACGAAAGCGAGCCTGCACTACCACTTCCCTTCGAAGGCCGATCTCGGCAGGCGGCTGATCGAGCGCTACGAGCAGACCTTCCTCGCGGTGTTGAAGGGCATCGACGCGACCGGCGCGGCGCCGCGGGAGAAGCTCAAGCGCTATGCGCGCATCTACGCCGACGTGCTGCGGGACAACCGCATGTGCCTGTGCGGCATGCTCGCCTCCGACTACGCCACGCTTCCGAAGTCGATGAAGGAGAACGTGAAGCAGTTCTTCGACGAGAACGAGCAATGGCTCGTCGCGGTGCTCGAGCAGGGGCGCAAGAGCGGCGCCCTCGAGTTCAAGGGGTCACCGCTCGACCTCGCGCGCGTCATCGTGGGGTCCCTCGAAGGCGCGATGATGCTCGCGCGCTCCTACGGCGAGCCCGCACGCTTCGACACCGCCGCCGAGCGGCTCATAGCCTCGCTCTAGCCGCGCGTACGTAGTCCTACGCATTTCCTGCCGCAGCGGGAGCGTCTTCAATACCCGCATCCTTTTCACGACAGGAGGGGCGCATGAAGCAAGCTGAACGCAAGGATTTCCGCAAGCCCGACGAGGTCCGCGAGTTTCCGAAGGGCCGCGTCGAGCTGATCTCCATCGGCGGCGCGACCGTAGGCCGGGCGGTGTTCGAGCCGGGATGGAAGTGGTCGACCTCGGTGCAGCCGCTCGCCAAGACCAGGAGCTGCGAAGCGCCGCATTTCCAGTACCACGTTTCGGGCGCGCTGCGCATCCTCATGGACGATGGCACCGAATTCGACTGCCGCGCGGGCGACGTGTCGCTGCTGCCGTCGGGGCACGATGCCTGGGTCGTAGGCAACGAGCCCGCGGTGGTGGTCGACTTCCAGGGAATGATCGATTACGCAAAAGCCCACTCCCACTAGGAGCCCGCCATGAGCCTTCTGGACGGACGCCACTTCATCGGCATCGTGCTCGAGCGCGGCAAGACCGAAGGCGATGCCGACATGATCACCTTCAACGCCGGGCGCTTCCGCTCGAGCGCCTGCGATCGTTACGACTACGGCGACGGCGCGTACACCGCGACGGAGGCCGGCGACAGCGTGAGCTTCGAAGCTCGCACCGAGAGCCCGAAGTACGGCAGCCTCGTCTGGCGCGGGGTGGTGCGCGGCCCGCGGCTCGACGGCACCCTTACCATGGTGCGCGCGGGCAAGACGCTCGGCGAGAAGTGGGTCCTCGCCGGAGAGCCGGGTTGAGCGCCCTGCCGCGCGTCGCCGTGATCCAGCGCCCGCCTGTCTTCCTCGACCGCGCGGCGACCCTCGAGAGTGCCGTCGCTTCGCTCGCCGAGGCGGCGGCAAATGGGGCGCGGCTCGCCGTGTTCCCGGAGGCGCTGGTTCCAGGCTATCCGGCGTGGATGTGGCGGCTGCGGCCCGGGCCCGACATGGCGCTCACCGAGCGGATTCACGCGCGCCTGCGGGCGAATTCGGTGAGCCTCGCCGCCGACGAGCTCGCGCCGCTGCGCGAGGCGGCGCGGCGCCACGAGCTCGCCGTGGTCTGCGGCCTGCACGAGCGCGACGAGGCGCTGGGCGGCGGCACGCTCTACAACAGCGTCGTCACGATCGGCGCCGACGGTGCGCTGCTCAACCGGCACAGGAAGCTGATGCCGACCAACCCGGAGCGCATGGTCTGGGGCTGCGGCGACGCCAGCGGGCTCAAGACGGTCGCCACGCCGTGCGGGCGCGTGGGCGCGTTGATCTGCTGGGAAAGCTACATGCCGCTTGCGCGCTACGCGCTGTACGCGCAAGGGCTCGATGTCTATGTCACGCCGACCTACGACAGCGGCGAGCGGGCGGTTGCGACCATGCAGCACATTGCCCGCGAAGGCGGCTGCTGGGTGGTGAGCTGCGGCTCCGCGTTTCAGGCGCGCGACATCCCCGACGCGCTTCCGGGGAAGAGCGAGCTTTTTCGCAACCCCGACGAATGGGTCAACTCGGGAGACTCGGTCGTGGTCGCGCCGGGCGGCAAGATCGTCGCCGGGCCGTTGCACGAAGAGCGCGCGATCCTGTACGCCGAAATCGATCTCGAGCGTGTCGGCGTGGCGCGCCGCAGCCTGGACGTGGTCGGCCATTACGCGCGGCCGGACCTCTTCGAGCTGCGCGTGAACGCCCGCCCGCAAAGCGTGGTTGAATTGCACTGATGGACCTCTACCACGACCAGAGCCGCGCGCTGCAGGACCTCTTCGACAGCCGGCGCATCGCCGACCGATTGGCGGAGAAGCTGCTGCGCGCCGAATTCAGCGACGAGGACCGCGCCTTCATCGCAGGCCAGAACTTTTTCTTCCTCGCGACGGCCGATGCGCAGGGCCGGCCCGATTGCTCGTACAAGGGCGGCGCGCCCGGATTCGCGCGCGTCGTGGCGCCGGACACGCTCGCTTTTCCCAGCTACGACGGCAACGGCATGTTCAAGAGCCTCGGCAACATCTCGGCCAATCCGGCAGTCGGCCTGCTGTTCATCGATTTTCAGGCGGGAAAGCGCCTGCGGGTGAACGGCGATGCTGCGCTGCACCTCGAAGATCCGCTCAAGGACGCTTACCCCGAGGCGCAGGCGATCGTGCGGGTGCGCGCGCGCCACATCTTCCCCAACTGCCCGCGCTACATCCACCGCATGGAGATGGTCGAGGCCTCCCCCTACGTCCCGACGCCTGGGTGCGCCACTCCGGTCCCGGGGTGGAAGAAAAACGCCGCCTTCAAGGACTACCTGCCGCGCCCCCCGATTGAGTAAGGCGGACTCTCACGGTTGACAAGCCGCGGCGATTTACTTCAAGCTTCATCTATTGAGGCTTGGAGTAGATCGCCCCTGCTCGCTGACCGCGAAAGCATCGCCCGCGCCCACGACCACCGCGCGCTGCGCGTGTGGCTGCGGCTGCTTACCTGCACCCAGCTGATCGAGCGGCGGGTGCGCTCGCGCCTGCGCGAGCGTTTCGCGACCACCCTGCCGCGCTTCGACCTGATGGCGCAGCTCGAGCGCTATCCCGAGGGGCTGAAGATGAACACGCTGTCGCGCCTGCTGATGGTCACGGGCGGCAACGTCACTGCGATCGTCGACCAGCTCGAGAAGGAGGGGCTGGTCGAGAGGCTCGAGGAGCCCGCCGACCGGCGCGCGTTCCGGATCCGCCTCACCCGTGCCGGCGAGAAAAGCTTCGCCGAGATGGCGCGCGCGCATGAGGAGTGGGTGGTCGAGCTCCTCGCCGGCATGAGCCGGCGCGAGCAGGACGAGCTTCTCAAGCTCCTCGCCAAGGTGAAGCAGCACGCAGCGGAGGTCGAAGCATGATCGAGGCCAAACACTTTCTGTGGCGCACCGAGGGAGCGGTGGGCGTGATCACGCTCAACCGCCCCGAGCGCAAGAACCCGCTCACTTTCGAGTCCTACGCGGAATTGCGCGATCTTTTCCGCCAAATCGAAAGTGAAAAGACGATCAAAGCCATCGTCCTCACGGGCGCCGGCGGCAATTTCTGCTCGGGCGGCGACGTGCACGAGATCATCGGACCCCTTACCCGCATGTCGCCCGACCAGCTGCTCGCATTCACGCGCATGACCGGCGACGTGGTGAAGGCGATGCGCCGCTGCCCGCAGCCGCTTATCGCGGCGGTCGAAGGCGTCTGCGCCGGGGCCGGCGCGATCCTCGCGATGGCGAGCGACCTGCGCTATGCGGCGCCGAGCGCGAAGGTGGCGTTTCTCTTCGTGCGCGTTGGCCTCGCCGGCTGCGACATGGGCGCCTGCGCGATCCTGCCGCGCATCGTCGGCCAGGGCCGTGCGGCCGAGCTTCTCTATACGGGCCGCTCGATGAGCGCGGAAGAGGGCCTCGCCTGGGGCTTTTTCAACCAGCTGTCCGATGCGGTGCTCGCGAAAGCGCTCGAGGTCGCGAACACGCTCGCCGAGGGTCCGACCGGGGCGCACGCCATCACGAAGAAGATGCTGCACCAGGAATGGAACGTCGGCGTCGACCAGGCGATCGAAATGGAGGCGCTGGCGCAGGCGAGCCTCATGCAGAAGCAGGATTTTCGCCGCGCGTACGAGGCGTTCGCGGCAAAGCAGAAGCCGCGCTTCCAGGGCGACTGATGGACCGGCTCGCACATTACGACTGGCCGTTCTTCGATGAACGGCATGCGAAGCTCGCGATCGAGGCCGACGCGTGGGCGCACGCCAACCTCGCCCATGCGCACGGCCAGGACGCGGATGCGATCTGCCGGCGCCTGGTGCAGGATCTCGGCTGCGCCGGGTTCCTCCACCACTGCGTGTCGGAGCGGCCCGACGTGCGCTCGATCGCGCTGCTGCGCGAGGTCTTTGCTTACCACGCCGGGCTTGCGGATTTCGCCTTCGCCATGGCCGGGCTCTCGACCATTCCGATCACCCTGGCCGGGACCCCCGAGCAAAAGCAGCGCTACCTGAGCAGGGCCGCCGCCGGAGAGGCCATCGGCGCGTTCGCGCTTTCCGAGCGCGACGCCGGGTCCGACGTGCAGGCGATGAAGACCCACGCGCGGCGCGCGTCCGGCGGCTGGCTCCTCGATGGCGAGAAGACCTGGATTTCCAACGGCGGCATCGCCCAGTTCTACGTCGTTTTCGCGCGCTCGGAGGAGGGCATCAGCGCGTTCATCGTCGAGGCCGGAGAGGTCGACGCGTCGCAGCGCATCGAAATCGTGGCGCCTCACCCCATGGCGAGCGTCCGGCTCAAGTCGGCGCGCGCGGAGCTGCTCGGCGAGGCGGGCCAGGGATTCAAGCTGGCGATGCGCGGTCTGGACGTGTTTCGCACCACGGTCGCCGGCGCCGCGCTCGGCTTCGCCCGCCGCGCGCTCGACGAGGCGCTCGCCCGGGCGCGCGGCCGCACGATGTTCGGCCAGACCCTGGCCGACTTCCAGATGACCCAGGCGAAGCTCGCGGACATGGCGACCGGCATCGACGCCGCGGCGCTGCTCACCTATCGCGCGGCATGGAAAAAGGACACGGGCGCGGTGCGCGTGACGCGCGAGGCGGCCATGGCGAAGATGTTCGCCACCGAGTCGGCGCAGCGCGCCGTCGACGAGGCGGTGCAGATCTGCGGCGGCCTCGGCGTGATGCGCGGCCATCCGGTGGAGAAGCTCTACCGCGAGGTGCGCGCGCTGCGCATTTACGAGGGCGCGACCGAGGTGCAGAAGATCGTCATCGCGAGGGATCTGCTGAAATGACGCGCTATACCGCGCACGTCGATACGTTCGCGCGCGATAACCTCCCACCCGCCGCGGCGTGGCCCGAGCTGCTGTTCGAGCTGCCCGAGCTGCAGTATCCCGGGCGCCTCAACTGCGCTACCGAGCTTCTCGACAAGCCGGTAACGCGCGGCTACGGGCATCGCATCGCCCTGCGTACGCCGGACGGCGAATGCACCTACACCCAGCTCTTCACGCAGGCGAACCGGATCGCCAACGTGCTGGTGCGCTCGATGGGGCTCAAGCCGGGCAACCGGGTGCTGCTGCGCGGGCCCAACAACCCGATGATGGCGGCGTGCTGGTTCGCCGTGATGAAGGCGGGCGGCGTGTGCGTCGCCACGATGCCGCTGCTGCGCGCGAAGGAGCTGACGGACGTCATCCAGAAGGCCGAGGTCTCGCATGCGCTCTGCGACAAGCGCCTGGAGGCCGAGCTGGCGAGCGCCGCGGCCGCCTGTCCGACGCTCAAGCAGGTGAGCTACTGGCACGACAACGCGCCCGACGGCCTGGACGCCCTCTCGCTCAAGCAGCCGCTCTGGTTCAACAACGTGCCGACCGCGGCCGAGGACGTGGCGCTCGTCGCTTTCACCTCGGGAACCACCGGGAAGCCCAAGGGGACGCTCCACTTCCACCGCGACGTGGTGGCGATGTGCGATGCCTTCCCGCGCTCGATCCTGCGGACGCAGAAGGACGACATTTTCTGCGGCACGCCGCCGATCGCCTTTACCTTCGGCCTGGGCGGCGTGCTGTGCTTCCCGATGCGCTACGGCGCCTCGAGCGTGCTGGTCGAGAAGCACACGCCCGAGACGCTGCTCGAGACCGTCGAGCGCTTCAAAGCCACGGTCTGCGTCTCCGCGCCGACGATGTACCGCCAGATGGCGGCCATGGCTCGCGACTTCGACCTGTCGTCGCTGAAGCGATGCGTCTCGGCGGGCGAGGCGCTGCCCGATGCGACGCGCGAGCTCTTCCGCGAGGCGACCGGAATCGAGATCATCGACGGCATCGGCTCGACCGAGATGATCCACATCTTCATCTCGCATCTTCCGGATCGCGTGCGCCGCGGCGCCACCGGCTACGCCATCCCCGGCTATCGGGCAACGGTGCTCGACGAGGAGGGCCGGGTGTGCGCGCCGGGCACCGTCGGACGCCTCGCGGTGAAGGGGCCCACCGGCTGCCGCTATCTCGCCGACGAACGGCAGAAAGACTACGTGCAGAAGGGCTGGAACATTACCGGCGATGCCTACCTCATGGACGAGGACGGCTACTTCTTCTACCAGGCGCGCACCGACGACATGATCATCTCGGCGGGATACAACATCGCGGGCCCGGAGGTGGAAGGCGCGTTGCTCGCGCACCCGGCAGTCTCCGAATGCGCCGTGGTCGGCGCCCCGGATGCGGAGCGCGGCACGATCGTCAAGGCCTTCGTGGTCCTGAAGAAGGAATTTGCCTGGGATCCTTCGATGGCCAAGGCGCTGCAGGAGCACGTCAAGGGCGCCATCGCGCCCTACAAGTATCCGCGCCTGGTCGAATTTACCGATACGCTGCCGCGCACCGAGACCGGCAAGCTGCAGCGGTTCAAGCTGAAAGGAATGCACAAATGAGCGCTCTGCGGATCCTTCAGCCGCCCGGCTGGGCGCGGGCGAAGGGCTTCTCCAACGGCATCGCCGCAAGCGGCAGGCTGGTGTTCATCGCCGGCCAGATCGGCTGGACGCCGGAGTGCAAGTGGGAGGCGCGCGACTTCGCCGGCCAGTTCCGCCAGGCCTTGAAAAACATCCTCGAGGTTCTGAAAGAAGCGAACGGCAGGCCCGAGCACGTCGTGCGGCTGACCTGGTACGTGCTCGACAAGCGCGAGTATCTCGATTCCCTGATAAACGTGGGTGAAGCGTATCGGGAGCTGATGGGCAAGCACTATCCGACGATGGCGGTGGTGCAGGTGAGCGGCCTGGTCGAGGACGAGGCGCGCCTCGAGATCGAAGCCACGGCGGTGGTGCCATGAAGGTCAGCGTGATCGGCGGCGGGCCGGGAGGCCTGTACTTCGCGCTGCTGGCGAAGAAGGCCTGGCCGCGCTGGGAGGTGGTGGTGTACGAGCGCAACCGCCCGGACGACACCTTCGGCTTCGGCGTGGTGTTCTCAGACCAGACCCTCGATACCTTCAAGGCCTACGACCTCGTCACCTACGAGCGCATCCGGCGCCGCTTCGCCTACTGGGGCGACGTCGATGTCGTCTACAAGGGGCGCGTAATGCGCTCGGGCGGCAACGGCTTCTGCGGCTGCTCGCGCGTGGCGCTGCTCAACATCCTGCAGGACCGCGGCCGCGAGCTCGGCGTGCAGATGCGCTTCCAGCGCGAGGTGCAGGGACTGGAAGAGCTCGCCGATTCGGACCTGATCGTGGTCGCCGACGGCATCAACTCGATCATCCGCTCCAAATACAAGGAGCATTTCGAGCCGAGCGTGGATTTGCGGCCGAACAAGTTCACCTGGCTCGGCTCGACCAGGCCGATCGACGCGTTCAAGTATTTCTTCCGCGAGGCGCAGGAGGGCGTGCTGCTCGCCCACGTCTACCAGTACGAGCCCGACCGCTCCACCTGGGTGATCGAGATGGACGAGGCCACCTGGCGCAACTTCGGCTTCGACCGGCTTTCCGAGAGCGACATGCTGCCGGTGCTCGAGCGCGTCTTCGCCGAAGAGCTCGCCGGGCATCCCCTCATCGCGAACCGCTCCCTGTGGCGCAACTTCCCCAACATCACCAACAAGACGTGGGTAAAGGACAATGCCGTCCTCGTCGGCGACGCCAAGGCCACCGCGCACTTCTCCATCGGCTCCGGCACCAAGCTCGCGATGGAGGACGCGATCGCCCTGTTCGAGGCCTTCAAGACGCACCCCGAAGTGAAACCGGCGCTGACCCTGTACGACACGGCTCGGCGCGAGGAGGTCGAGAAGACCCAGCACGCCGCGAACGTCTCGCTCGCGTGGTTCGAGCACATGAAGCGCTACTGGGGCATGGAGCCGCCGCAGTTCGCCTTCGGCGTGATGTCGCGCTCCAAGCAGATCACCTGGGAAAACCTCGAGCTGCGCGACCCCGGCTTCGTGCGCGAAGTGCACGGGTGGTATGCCGCGAAAGTGAAAGCTCAAGGCTTCGCCATCGACCTCGACGATCCGCCGGTGCCGATGTTCACGCCGTTTCGGCTGCGCGACATGGTGGTCGAGAACCGCGTGGTGGTGTCGCCGATGGACCAGTATTCCGCGGTCGACGGCGTGCCGGGCGACTGGCACTTCGTCCACCTCGGCAGCCGCGCCGTCGGCGGGGCGGGCCTGGTGTACGTCGAGATGACCTGCCCATCCCCCGAGGCGCGCATCTCCCCGGGAGACACGGGCCTCTGGAACGAGACGCAACGGGACGCTTTCGGGAAAATAGTTCAGTTTTGCAAAGCCCATTCGAGAGCGAAGCTGTGCATGCAGCTCGGCCATTCCGGGCGCAAGGGCTCGACCCAGCTCGGCTGGCAGCGCATGGACCACCCGCTCGAGTCCGGCAACTGGCCGGTGATTTCCGCGTCGGCGATTCCCTACTACGAGGGCATCTCCCAGGTTCCTCGCGAAATCAGCCCGGCTGACATGAAAAAAATCGTGGACGACTTTGTCCGTTCCACCGGGTTTGCAGATCAGGCCGGCTTCGACATGCTCGAGCTGCACATGGCGCACGGCTACCTGCTCGCCAGCTTCATCTCGCCGCTGACCAACAAGCGCACCGACGCCTACGGCGGAAGCATCGGCAACCGCATGCGCTTTCCGCTCGAGGTGTTCCGCGCCTGCCGCGCCGTGTGGCCTCAGGCGAAGCCGATGTCGGTGCGCATCTCCGCGACCGACTGGGCGCCGGGCGGGCTCTCCGGAGAGGACCTCATCGCGCTGACCCGCATGCTGAGGCAAGCCGGTTGCGACCTGATCGACTGCTCGAGCGGGCAGACCGTGCCGCACCAGCGCCCGGTGTACGGGCGCATGTACCAGGCGCCGTACGCGGACTGGGTGAGAAACGAGGTCGGCATCGCAACCATGACGGTGGGCGCGGTCACCACGCCGGACCAGGTGAACACGCTGCTGGCATCGGGTAAGGCGGACCTCGTCGCGCTCGCCCGGCCGCATCTCGCCAACCCGTATTTCACGCTCCAGGCCTCGGCGTGGTACCAGCATCTGCCGCAGCACTGGCCGCAGCAGTACCTGACCGCGCGCGACCAGGCGTTCCGCAACGCCGAGCGCGAGCGCGCCGAGCTCAAGGACCTGCGGATCAAGGCGCGTCCCGCGAGCCACGAGGTCGTCGAGCCTGGGGTCAAGAGGGCGGCGTGATCCTCCTCTGGGAGCTCGGCGGCAGGAACGACCGGCGCTACAGCGTGTTCTCCTGGCGCTCCCGCATGGCGCTCGCGCACAAGGCGCTCGAGTTCGAAGCCCGGCCGGTGTGCATGAGCGACAAGGCGGCGATCGCCTTTTCGGGCGGCAAGACGGTTCCCGTGCTGCGCGACGGCGATACCGTGGTGCGGGATTCGTGGAAGATCGCGGAGCACCTGGAATCACGCTATCCGGACAAGCCCCTCTTCGGCGGCGACATCGCCCGCGGCGTGACCCACGCCTTCAACACCTGGGTCGATCGCGCGCTGGTCGCGCCCATGCTCGAGGTGCTGGCCCCCGACATCCACGAGCGCGTCGAGCCTGCCGACGCGGAGCATTTCCGCGCCATGGCGGAGCGGGTAACCCGCAATACGCTCGACCAGCTGCGCGCGGGACGCGACCAGGCGCTGCAGCGCCTGGGCCGGGGCTTGGAGCCGATGCAGGCGCACCTCAAGCGGCAGGCGTACATTTGCGGCGACAACCCCGCGTACGCCGACTACGTGCTCTTCTCGATCTTCCAATGGGCTCGCGTGATGAGCCCGCGCGAGCTGCTCGCCCCCGAGGATCCGCTGTCTGCCTGGCGCGAACGCGTGCTCGACCGGTTCGGCGGCTTCGCCCGCAATGTAGTGACTGCATGATCCAAAAACAGCGTTGCGCCTGGCCGAAGAACCCGCTCGCCATCGCCTACCACGACGAGGAGTGGGGCGTCCCGGTGCACGACGATCGAAAGCTCTTCGAATGCCTCTCGCTCGAGGGCGCGCAGGCGGGGCTTTCCTGGGACACCATCCTCGCCAAGCGCGAGAACTACCGGCGCGCGTTCGCGCGCTTCGACATGAAAAAAGTCGCCGGTTACGGAGGACGCGAGCGCCGGCGCCTGCTTGGCGACGCGGGTATCGTCCGGCATTCCGGCAAGATCGATGCCACCATCGAGAACGCACGCCGCGTGCTGGAGGTGCGCAAGGAATTCGGCAGCTTTTCCAAGTATGTCTGGAGCTTTGCGGGGCGCGGCGCCGAGCCGCTCTCCAAGGACCTCAGGCGGCGCGGCTTCCGCTTCGTGGGGCCGACCACGGTGTACGCGTTCATGCAGGCGGTCGGCGTGGTGAACGACCACGAGGAATCCTGCTTCCGGCGCCATGAGGTGGGAAAATGATGCCTATGCGCGCGCTTCTCGGGCTGGTGCTTCTGCATGCAGGCGGCGTCCAGGCGGCCTACGACGCCAACGAGGTCGCGCTGGGCGCGTCGGAAAAAGTGGTGCTGAAGCAGTTCCCGGCGGCGCACTGCGCGCCGCTGCAGTGGAAAAGCAAGGCTGCGGAGCGGCGCTGCGACGACTCCAAGATCGTGCTCGGCGGCGTGCCAGGCCGCATCACGTTCTATCTCAAGCGCGACCGCGTCGAGGCCTTCGACGTGCGCTTCGACACGAAGGACGCGGCGCGCATGGCGGCGTTCCTCAAGAATCGCTACGGCGCGCCCTCCAACGAGTCACGCGCGAAGCTCGAGGGGCGCGGCGACGAGCTCTACAAGGTGGAATGGAAAAAGGGCGAGGAGCGCGCCATGCTCACCGCGCTGAAGGAAAAGCGGCGCGCTGCCCTTACCGTGTGGCGCGGCGACTTCGAGGAAGAGATCTACCGCGTCCGCTAGAGCTTCTTCAGCACTGCGATCGCCCTGGCGGCGTCCTCGGCGCTGTCGCAGGCGATGTAGCTGATGAACTTCTTGCCGACCGCCACCGCCGACACGCCGCGGAAGCTCACGCCGGCGTTGCCGAGCGCGCGCGCGATCTTCGATCCCAGGCCGGGCTTGTCGCCGCCCTCGATGCGGACCGAGTGGATGCTTTCGGGCTTGCCGAAGCCAGCCTCCTGGGCGGCCTTCACCGCCTTGGCGCCCTTCACCGGCGTCACGAACATGACGCCCTGCCCCGGCTGCTCGGTGCGCCGCGCGAGCAGCATCTCGAGATTGGCCCCGCCCCGGGCCAGCGCCTCCAGCTTGTCGGCCGCGCCGCCGGCGCGGTCCTCGATCGTGGCCGCCCACACTTCCGCCTTCGTCGCCTTGAGTGCCATGGCTCCCTCCAGGAAAAGCCGCGGGCGTCATAATGCATCCGTCATGGCAAAAAAGGTGACTTTCGCGGCGCTCCGCGACGCGCTCGGCGGCACCGCCGAGTTGGCGCTGCTCGACGTGCGCGAGCAGGGCGTCCATTACCGCGGCCACCCGTTCTTCGCCTGCTCGGCGCCGCTCTCGAAGCTCGAGGTGATGATCCGCGACCTGGTGCCGCGCCCGGCCGTGCCCGTGGTGGTGCTCGACGGCGGCGGGGAGGGACTGGCGGAGAAGGCGGCAGAGCGCCTCGGCTCGATGGGCTACACCGACGTTGGGGTTCTAGACGGCGGCTGCGCCGGCTGGCGCGCCGCGGGCGGCGAGCTCTTCAGCGGCGTGAACGTGCCCTCCAAGGCCTTCGGCGAGTTCGTCGAGCATGACTATGGCACCCCGCGTATCCCCGCCGAGGAGCTGAGTAGCCTCAAGAAAGAAAACCACAAGCTGGTGATCGTCGATTCCCGCCCGTTCGAGGAGTACCACCGCATGAACATCCCCGGCGGGATCGACGTGCCGGGAGCCGAGCTCGCGTGGCGGATCCACGACCTCGCCCCCGACCCCGAGACGCTGGTGGTGGTGAACTGCGCGGGGCGCACGCGCAGCATCATAGGCTGTCAGTCGCTGCGCAACGCCGGCATCCCGAACCGCGTGGTCGCGCTGAAGGACGGCACGATGGGCTGGGACCTCGCCGGCTTCGAGTGCGAGCGCGGCGCGACTCGCGTGGCGGCGGCGCCGTCCGAGGAGGGAAAAGCGAAAGCGCTCGCCGCCGCCGAAAAGGTTGCGCGGCGTTTCGGAGTCAAGTTCACGACTCCGGACGGGATCGACAAGTGGCGGCAGGACGCTGGGCGAACGTTGTATCTGCTCGACGTCCGCACGCGGGAGGAGTTCGAGCGCGGCCATGTCGTGGGCTCGCGGCACGCTTCAGGCGGGCAGCTGGTGCAGGCGAGCGACGAGTACGTCGCGGTGCGTAACGCGCGCGTCGTCCTCATCGACCCGGAGCGGGTTCGCGCGGTGATGACCGCGTCGTGGCTCGAGCAGATGGGATGGAGCGAGGTCTACGTCCTCGACGATGTGCGCGGCCTGGCCATGGAGACCGGCCCGCGCCGCCCGCCCGAGATCAAGAAATGGGCGGACGCTTGTTCCCCTGAAGGCGCTACCGGAGCGGTTGTTGATTTTTCCACGAGCCTACGGTTCCACCACGCCCATATTCCGGGCGCGTGGTGGGCGGTGCGTTCGCGCCTAGGCGAGGCGCGCGAAAAAATTGGCCCGGTTTCCTCCCTGGTGCTGACTTCGGAGGAGGGATTGCTCGCGCACCTGGCGGCGCCGGAAGTCCAGGCGCTGTGGCCGCAGGCGCGGGTCAGCGTGCTGGAGGGCGGAAACGCGGCGTGGTTCGGTGCCGGCAGGCCGGTGGAGACCGGCGTCGAGCGCGCGACCACGGAGCGCGACGATGTCTGGTACAAGCCCTACGACCACAGGTCTGACTACAACTACAAGCAGCACGCGCGCGACTATCTCGCCTGGGAAGTCGCACTCATCGATCAGGTCAAGCGGGATCCGACGATCCGCTTTAGGCGTACTGAAGAGCACGGGCCGACGTGCGGGTCCGGATGGCCGACGGTCGGTCAAGAATCGTGAGACTGCAGGACGGAAAGCCCGGTCGGCATAGCCCGACGGCGCGTTCTATGCTATTCATAGAAAAGTGAGAACAAGAAGAAGAAAAGCCGCTTGACCCAGCGCTGGATCATTCAGGACGCGGTCAGGCGGATCCAGGATCTCGTCGCCGAAGCCATGGGCCGCAGCCTCCCCGGCGTGGTCGGCGCGCGCCTGGAGCACATCGTCCAAAGCGTCGCCGCGAGCGAGGTCTCCTCAGTGGGCGATGCTTATTCCTGGCGCGAGGTCTCGATCCTGCTGGCGGACCTGCGCGGGTTCGCCTCCATTGCCGAGTCCTACCCCGCTCGCGTGGTGCTCGACACGCTGAACCGCTGCTTCGCCACGCTGACCGAGGTCATCGTCCAGCACTACGGCATCATCGACAAGTTCATGGGCGACGCGATCATGGTCGTGTTTCCCGGCGACCAGGCCGTCGCGCACGACCATGCCCGGCGCGCGATCCTGTGCGCGGTGCAGATGCAGATCGCGATGGACGAGCTGCGCCAGAAGCACCGCTCGGAGAACGTGCCCGAGATGTTCCTCGGCATCGGCGTGAATACCGGCAAGGTGATGACCGGCCTCATCGGCTCGGACCGCTACCGCGCCCACACCATCATCGGCGACGAGGTGAACCTCGCCTCGCGCATCGAGGCCTTCAGCCTGCGCGGCCAGGTGCTCGTCAGCCAGTCGACCTACGAGCTGTGCCAGGATTTCGCCGACTGCGGCCCGCCGGTGCAGGTCTACATGAAGGGCAAGGCCGAAAGCGTCCTCATCCGCGAGGTGAAGGGAATTCCCTCGCTCGGCAAGTTCGTGCCGCGCAGGGAGCTGCGCCGCTCGGCGCGGGTCGACGTGCTGCTGCCGTTCGCCTACCAGATCGTGAGCCGCAAGACCGTGCTCGCGACCGTCGACACCGGGACCATCCACAACATCGGCTACGACGGCGTGCTGGTCGAGATCGAGCGCCCGCTGCCGCTCTACGCCGAGATCAAGCTCGCCGTGAACCTCGTCAGCCTCGGCTACCGCGCCGAGGACGTCTACGGCCGCATTGTCGACGTGCGCGAGGACAAGGGCCGCTGGTTCTGCGGCGTCGAGTTCACCTCGGTGACGCGCCAGGCGAGCGAGAAGATCCGGCTCTTCGTGCAGATGCTCATCCCGTCTTACGTCCCGGTGCAGGCCACCCGCGATCCAAAATCAACGCAGGAAGCAGCCGTCGGTGACATCGATCACCGCGCCGTTCAGGATCGCAGGCGCATCGAGAGCTAGCCAGCGGATCGCCTCGGCCACTTCCTCCGGCCGGCCCACCCGTTTCGTATAGACCGCGCGCATGAGCTGCGTGATGCGCTCGGGCTGCGCATTCTTGAGGAGGTCGGTGTCGATCGGGCCGGGCGCCACCGCGTTCACCTGGATGCCATGCGGCCCGAGGTAGGAGGCGAAGCTGCGCGTGAAGCTCACCACGCCTGCCTTGGTGACGCCGTACCAGAGGTCGGTGTGCGCCATGTACGCGGCCACCGAGGCGACGTTGACGATGCGGCCGGAGCCGCGCTCCGCCATGCCCTTCGAGGCCGCGCGGATCAGCTCGACCGGCGCTTCCAGGTTCACGCGCAGGATGCGGCTCCGCGCCTCGTCGGTATAGCGATCGATCGGCAGCGCGGCCTGCACGCCGGCGTTGTTCACCAGCACATCGAGCCTGCCGAGCCCGGCAATCAGCTTTGGGATCGCGGCCAGGTCGGTGAGGTCGAACCGGAGGGGCTCGATGTCCTGCAGGGGCTCCGAAAAATCCTTGTCGAGGCCGAACACCTTCATCCCCGACTTCACCAGCGCCGCGGCAGCCGCCCGGCCGATGCCGCGGCCGGCGCCGGTGACCAGCGCCGTCTTCACACGGAGGCAAGACCCGGCATGTCGAAGCCGGCAGCCCGGAGCTCGGTGATGAGTGTCTCTTCCTGCTGTGCGGTCAGCTCGACGAGCGGCGGCCGGCAGGTCTTCCACTCGCGGTCGTTGCCGAAGTGCGCCACCGCCGCCTTGAGCGCCGGGATCATGGGCTGCTTCTGCACGATCTTGCGCGTCGCGCTGATGCCGGCCTGCAGGCGATCGGCGTCCGCGGAGCGCCAGTTCCGGTAGACGTTTGCGATCGGACCTGGATTGATGTTGCCGGTGGCGGTGATGCAGCCTTTGCCACCGTGGCGCATGTTGTCGAGCAGGAACACCTCGCTGCCGGCGAAGACGTCGAAGCCCTCCTTGGCGAAGGCATCGAGCATCGCCTTGGTGTTGGACCACTCGCCCGACGAATCCTTCACGCCCGCGACGATCCCCGGGTACTTTGAAAGTAGCCGTTCAATCAATCCTAAAGTTATTGAGACTTGGGCGACCGGCGGGATGTGATAGAGGTAGAGCTGCAGGCGCTCGTCGCCCACGCGCTCGATCACCTCGGCGAAATTGCGGTACAGGCCCTCGTCGGAGACACCCTTGTAGTAGAAGGGCGGCAGCATCAGCACGCCGGCGCAGCCGAGCTCCACCGCCGCGCGCGTCATCTCGATGGAGTCGGAAAGCGCGCAGTGCCCGGTGCCCGGCATGAGCGCCGAGGCGGGCACGCCTCCGGCCACGAGTTTTTCAAGTAAAGATTTTTTTTCAGAAACAGAGAGCGAGTTTGCTTCGCTGTTGGTGCCGAACACCGCAAGGCCGGCGCAGCCGCTTTTCAGCAGCCAACGGCAGTGGCGCACGAAGCGCGGCGCGTCGGGCGCGTAGTCCTTGCGGAACGGCGTGATCACCGGGGCAAGCACGCCCTCGATGCGCTTCACCTTCGCCATGGCGGGTTTCATGTCAGTCCACCTTTGCTCCGGAAGCCTTCACGATCGGCGCCCAGCGAGCGACCTCCTCCTTCAGCATCGAGGCCATCTGCTCGGGCGTGCCGGGAATGATGTTGTAGCCGAGGTCGCGCATGCGCTTCACGAACTCGGGCGCCTTGGCGGCCTGTACCGCGGCGGCGTTCAGCTTCATGACGATGTCGCGCGGCGTCGCCGCCGGCACCATGATGCCGAACCACACGCCCGACTCGTAGCCCTTGACGCCCGATTCCGCGACGGTCGGCAGCTCGGGAAGCGCCGGGTCGCGCTTCGCACCTGTGGTGGCGATCGCGCGCAGCTTTCCGGACTTGATGTGCGGCAGCGCCGAGGGAATGTTGTCGAACATCATGTTGGTCTGGCCCGCCAGCAGGTCGGTGATGGCCGGCGCGCTGCCCTTGTACGGGATGTGGACGATGTCCGTCCCGGTGAGCTGGGTGAACATGGCGCCCGACATGTGGATGCTCGTGCCGTTGCCGCTCGAGGCGTAGGTCCACTTGCCGGGGTCCTTCTTCGCCAGCTCGATTACGTCCTTCACGGTCTTGGCCGGTACCGACGGGTGCACCACCAGCACGTTGGAGAGCGATACGATCGGCGCCACCGGCGCCAGCTCCTTGTTGACGTCGAGCGGCATCTTCGCGTAGAGCGCGGGGTTGATGGCCTGGATGCCGCTCGTGCTCATCACCATCGAATAGCCGTCGGGAGCCGAGCGCGCCACGTCGAGGACGCCCAGGTTGCCGCCGGCACCGGGCTTGTTCTCCACCGCCACCGGGTGGCCGAGGATCCTGGTCATCTCGTTGGCCGTCGCCCGGGTGGCGATGTCGACCGCTCCGGCCGGCGTGAACGGCACGACGATGCGCATCGGCTTGGACGGGAACGCCTGGCCGAACGCGGCATTCGAGAGGACGAGCGAAATAGCAAGAGCGAACAGGCGCGACACGAGGAAGCCTTTCAAAGGTAGAGTCACCCGCAATTATGGCCGACCTCGCCCGGGCGGTGAATATCGCGGATCTGCGACGCCTCGCGCAGCGGCGGCTGCCGCGCGCGATCTTCGACTTCTTCGACGGGGGTGCCGAGGACGAGGTGACCCTGCGCGATAACCGCGCGGCCTTCGAGCGAGTGCGACTGCTGCCGAAGGTGCTGGTCAACGTGGCGCAGGTCGACACGAAGGCTTCCATTTTCGGTCGTGAAGCGGCGTTGCCGCTGGCCATTGCGCCGACCGGCGGCATCAGCGCCGGGCGCTACGGCGCCGAGCTGATCCTCGCGCGCGCGGCGAAGGCCCGCGGCGTGCCCTTCACCATGGCCACGCCTTCGGCGTTCAGCATCGAGCGCCTCGCCGAGGAGGTCGGCGGGCGGCTCTGGTTCCAGCTCTATTGTGTCCGCGACCTGGACTTCAGAAAAAAATTAGTGGATAGAGCGAAAAACGCGGGCTACGAGGCAATTCTCGTCACGGTGGACCTGCCGGTGTCGGGGAAACGCGAGCGCGACCCGCGCAATGGCTTCCACACCCCCTATAGCCCGAACTGGCGCAACTCGAAGGACGTGATCTTCAAGTACGCCTGGGCGCTCGACATGCTGCGCAACGGCCTGCCCGGCATGGCGAACATGGAGGGCTACCGTTTCAGCGCGGCCGCCGGCACCGACATCGTCACGGCGGTCGGGCGCGAGATGGACGCCGGGCTCGACTGGGAATACATCAAGCTGCTGCGCAACCAGTGGCCGGGCAAGCTCCTCCTGAAGGGCGTGGAGCGCCCCGACGACGCCGAGCGCGCCGTCTCGGTCGGCTGCGACGGCGTGGTGGTATCGAATCACGGTGGTCGCCAACTGGACGGCGCAACCGCCACGTTGGACGCCTTGCCCGACATTTCAAGAGCGGTGGGACGCAAGCTGACGGTACTTCTCGACGGCGGCGTACGCCGCGGCGTGGACATCCTCAAGGCGCGAGCGCTCGGCGCGCAGGCCGTGCTCACGGGACGCGCCACGCTCTTCGGCGCGATGGCGGGCGGCGAGGCGGGGGCGAAGCGCGCGCTCGAGATCCTTTCAAGCGAGCTCGTGCGCGCGATGCAGCTCTGCGGCGTGCGCTCGATCGACGAGATCGGCCCGGAGCTGCTCGCGCTTCGGCCCGCCTGAGTTTGGTTGTTCACCTCGTCGATGGCACGTACGAGCTGTTCCGGCACTTCTACGGCCAGCGCCGCTGGAACAAGGGGAAGGACGCACCGTTCGGCGCGGTGAACGGCGTGCTGCACACGATGCTGCAGATGATCGAGAAGGGCGCCACGCATGTCGGCGTCGCGACCGATCACGTGATCGAGTCGTTCCGTAACGGCTTGTGGCCGGGGTACAAGACGGCCGAGGGCGTCGAGCCCGCGCTGCTCGCGCAATTTCACCCGCTCGAGGACGCGCTAACGGCGATGGGCGTGGCGGTGTGGCCCATGGTGGAGCTCGAGGCCGACGACGGGCTCGCCTCGGCCGCGCACGCCGCCGCGGCGGACGAGCGCGTGGAGAAGGTCTGCATCTGGACGCCGGACAAGGACCTCGCGCAGTGCGTCCAAGGCGAGCGCGTAGTGCAAGTGCATCGCATCTCGCAGAGAATTCTGGACGCGCCCGCGGTCGAGCAGAAGTACGGCGTGGAGCCCCGCTTCATACCCGATTTCCTCGCCCTGGTCGGCGATTCCGCCGACGGTTATCCCGGAATCGAGGGTATCGGCGCGGTGGGCGCCGCTCGCCTCGTAAGGCAGCACGGGCCGATCGAGAATTTTCCGGCGATGGTCCTCGGCGAACGCCGCGAGCTGGCGCTTCTCTTCAAGACGCTGGCGACCCTCAGGACCGATGCCCGGCTCTTCGGCGACGTCGACGATATGCGCTGGCGCGGTCCGACTCCGGGTTTCTCCGAGCTTGCCGCGCGACTCGGCGATGCGCGGCTCCTGCCGCGCGCGCTCGGCGCAGGCGGGCTTACTGCGGCTTGAGCCCGGAGGCTTTCACGAGCGCGGCGTTGGCGGCGATCTCGGCGCGCAGGTAGGTGTTGAAGGCTTCGGGCGCATAGTCCATCGGCTCGGCGCCGAGCCGCTCCAGCTTTTCGCGGACGTCGCTCGCGTGCAGCGCCCGCGCGGTTTCCTGGTAGAGGCGCGCGACGATCTCCCGCGGCGTCTTCGACGGCACGAACATGCCGACCCAGAAGTTGTAGTCGGAGTCGGGAATGCCGGCTTCGAGCGTGGTCGGCATGTCAGGCAGCGCCACCGAACGCTTCGTGCTGCCTACGGCGAGACCGAGTAGCCGGCCGTCCTTCAGCAGCGGCAACGCCGCATTGACCGGACAGAAGTAGTAGTCGACGCGCCCGGTCATCACGTCCGCGAGCGCTTCGGGGGTGCCCTTGAAGGGCACGTTGACGACGTCGATCGCCGCGCCGAGCCGAAAGCGCTCGGCGTTGAGGTGCGTCGCGCTGCCGATGCCGATCGAAGCCGCGTTGAGCGCGCCGGGCTTTGACTTGGCCGCGGCCACCAGCTCCTTCACCGAGCGAATGCCCTTTGCGGGCGCGATGACCAGGACGTTCGGCAGCAGTCCCAGTGGCGTGACGCCGGTGAGATCGCGCAGCGTGTCGTAGGGCGTATTCGGGTAGGTCGTCGGCGTGACCGTATAGGAGGACGAATGGACGAGGACGGTGTAGCCGTCGGGGTCCGCCTTCGCCGCCAGGCCGACGCCGATCGTACCGCCGGCCCCGGGCCGGTTCTCGACCACCATTGCCTGGCCGAGCTGCGCCGACAATTTCTCCGACACCGTGCGGGCCATGATGTCGGTGGCGCTTCCAGGAGTGAAGGGGACGATGATGCGCACAGGCTTCGCCGGCCACGCCTGCGCCCAAGCGCCGGCCTGCGCGAGGGCGAGCGCGATGCCCGCCAGCCATTTCGAGAGACGCACCCATTTCGAGAGACGCACCGCGCGATTGCCTCGTTTATGATCGAAACGTGAAGTCTGCGGCGTTCGAATATACCCGGGCGGCCTCGATCGGTGAAGCGTGCGAATTGCTCGCGCGGCACGGCGACGGCGCGAAGCTGCTCGCCGGCGGGCAGAGCCTGGTGCCGATGATGGCGATGCGCTTGCTGCGGCCGGCGTGGCTGATCGACATCAACGAGATTGCCGCGCTCAAGTTCGTCGCCGCGGAAAGCGATGCGGTGCGCGTCGGTGCCTGCACTCGACAGGCCGTGGTCGAGCGCGACAGCGCGCTGGCCGAGCGCGTGCCGCTGCTGCGCCAGGCGCTCGCCTGGGTCGGCCACGCGCAGACGCGCAACCGCGGCACCATCGGCGGCAGCCTCGCGCACGCGGACCCGAGCGCGGAGCTGCCGCTGGTTGCGCAGGTCCTCGGGGCGCGCCTGCTGCTGCGTTCTTCAAAGGGGAAAAGGACGCTCGACGCGGCGTCGTTCTTCACCGGCGCGATGTCGACTGCGATCCGGGTGGACGAATGCCTCGCGGAGATCGAGTGGCCGGTCTGGCGCGAGTCGCGCACTGGCTCGGCGTTCACCGAGCTGTGCATCCGTCACGGCGATTTCGCCGTGGTCGCGGCCGCAGCGCAGGTCGCGCTCGACGACGCCGGGCGCTGCGTGCGCGCGGCCTTCGGGCTGGCCGCGGTCGGGCAGACGCCGCTCGCCTTTCCGAAGCTTGCCGCGGGCCTGGTGGGCTCTTTCCTGACCGAAGACCTCATGCGGGCGGCGGCGAACGACGCCGCGGACGCATGCGAGCCGGGCGGCGACCTGCACGCCAGCGCCGAGTACCGGCGCCACCTCGCCGGGGTGCTCGCCGCGCGGGCGCTGCGCGAGGCGCACGAGAAGGCGAAGGCTGCATGAGCGCAACCCTGCATCCCATCGAGGTCGAGGTGAACGGGAAAAAGCGCTCGTCGCAGGTTCCGGCGCGGCTCTCCCTCGTCGACTGGCTGCGCGACGAGCTGCGGCTGACCGGCACTCACGTCGGCTGCGAGCATGGCGTCTGCGGCGCCTGCTCGGTCATGCTCGACGGCGAGGCGGTGCGCGCCTGCCTCATGTACGCGGTGCAGGCGCACGGTCACCGCGTCACCACGGTGGAAGGGCTGACGAAACCCGACGGCGGCATGAGCCCGTTGCAGGATGCGTTTTGCGAGACCCACGGCCTGCAGTGCGGCTACTGCACCCCGGGAATGCTGATCGCCGCGCAGGCGCTCCTCGACGCGAATCCCCGGCCGACCGAAAACGAGATCCGCGAGGCGATCGGCGGCAACCTGTGCCGCTGCACCGGCTATCAGCAGATCGTGGACGCGGTGCGGCTTGCCGCCTCACTTGTCAAATGAGGCCTCGAATGAGCGCCTATCGGTACATCGGCAAGGGGCGCAGGGCCAAGGAGCATCCGCGTTTCGTCACCGGCCGCGGCCGCTACGTCGCCGATATCTCGCTGCTTGGGATGAAGCACATCGCGCTGGTCGCATCGCCTCACGCGAGCGCGCGCATCGCCGCGATCCGGGTCGATGCGGCACTCGCCGCACCCGGCGTGCACCATGTGCTCACCGGAGAGGAGTTCTGCGCCCACACCGACTCGCTCCAGATCGGCGTTGATGCACCGAAGGTGACGCGTTGGGCGCTGGCACGCGGAGTGGTGCGCTACGCGGGCGAATGGGTCGCTGCGGTCGTGGCCGATTCCCGCGCGCTGGCCGAGGACGCCGCCGAGCTGGTCGAAGTCGACTACCAGCCGCTGCCGCAGGTGGTGGATCCCGAGGAGGCGCTCGAAGGCAGGATCCTGGTTCATCCCGAGCACGGCTCGAACATCCTCTACCGCCGCAAGTTCGTGTGGGGGCCGGTCGAGGAGGCGTTCGCCGGAGCGGACCACCGCCTTTCGTTCCGCGCGAGCTGGGGCCGCAGCGCGACGGTGCCGATCGAGACTTTCGGCGTCGTCGCGAGTTGGGACGCCGGCACGCAGATCCTCGATATCTGGGCCTCGATCCAGATGCCCAAGTACCCGGACCAGACCGCGCGCGCGCTGCGGCTGCCGGGCAACGCGGTGCGCGTGCACTACGACGTCGACGTGGGCGGCAGCTACGGGGTGAAGCGCGGGATCAAGCACACGGTGCTTGCGGCCTACCTCGCGAGAAGGCTCGGCGCTCCGATGCGGCTGATCGAGGACCGCCTCGAGAACATGCGCGGCGGCGACATGCAGGGGCCGGACCGCGTGTTCGACATGCAGGCGGCCTTCGACCGCGACGGAACGATTCGCGGCCTGCGCATTCGCGCCGTCGACGACGTCGGGGCCTACGCCGGTCGCTCGCCGCTGCAGCTCGGCAAGCCGGTCGGCGCCATCTGCGGCGCTTACCGCATCCCCGCGATCGAGTACGAGCCGGTCTCGGTGATGACCAACAAGACGCCGCAGGAGGCGGTGCGCGGCTTCGGACAGTCGCCGACCAACTTCGCCATCGAGCGCACCGTGGACCGCGTCGCCCAGTACCTCGGCATGGACCGGATCGAGCTGCGAAGGAAAAACCTGATCCGCAAGGACGAGTTCCCCTACCTGATCCCGAGCGGCTCGACCTACGATTCGGGTGACTTCCACACCGTGCTCGAGAAGGCACTGGCCGCCGCAAGATACCCCGAGTTGCTGGTGTTGAGAGATCAGATGCGAAAAGCGGGCAGGCTTGCCGGCATCGGCATCGCCACCTGCCTGGAGCCGAGCGGCGGCAACTCGGCGTTCGAGGTTCTCATGAACCCGAAGAACGAGACCACCACCTGGATGGACTCGTGCCTGGTGCGGGTCGATCTCTCCGGCTCGATCACCGGGGTGATCAACAATTCGAGCTCGGGCCAGGGCCACGAGTCGCTCGTCTCGACCGTGCTCGGCGAGGTGCTCGAGCGCGACCCCAGCACGATCCGCGTGGTGCGTGCGGACTCGCTGACCGCGCTGCCGTCGAACAGTCCGGTCGGCAGCCGCATGGCGATCATGCTCGGCGGCGCCACCGCGGGGGCGGCGAAGCGGATCAAGCAAGCGCTTCTGGCCATCGCCGCCCACAACTTCGAATGCTCCCCTGAAGACCTGGAATACCGCGGCGGCGACATCTCCCTGAAAGGCGTGCCGTCGAAGAAGCTTTCGTGGGAGGCACTGGTGGAGATCGCGCACCGCAAGTTCCACCGGCTGCCCGGCGGCCTCGAGCCGGGGCTGCAGGCCAGTTTCGTCTGGGAGGTGCCCACCGGCGGCGGGCTGCCGACGGCGGACGGACGCATCCAGATGTATCCCTGCTACGCCTTCGAGGCGCACGTCGTCCTGGTGGAGATCGACCCGGGCACGGCGAAGCCGTCGATCCGCAGCTACGTCTGCGGCCACGACTGCGGCGTGATGATCAACCCGGACATCGTGCACGGCATGACCTATGGAGGCATCGCGCACGGCATCGGCGCCGCGCTCTACGAGAAGTTCGCCTACACCGCCGAAGGCCAGCTCGCCAGCGGCACTTTCATGGACTACCTGATCCCGAGCGCCATGGAAGTTCCGGACCTGACGATCGTCGATCACTGCACGCCCTCGCCCCTGACCGAATTCGGGCAGAAAGGCTCGGGCGAGGCCGGCTACCTCGGCGCGCCCGCCGCGATCGCCAACGCGGTCAACGACGCGCTGTCTCCACTGCAGGTTTCCATTGAAGCCCTGCCGATGTCGCACCACGCCATCTGGAGCTCGATGAAGGAACGGGCCTGATCGGCGGGCTCGAGCACCGCGTCGCATGGCGACGGGTGCCCGAGTGCCGGGGACTCCTCCCCTTTACAGTGACCGCAGGAAGTTGAACAGGTCCTGCTTCTGGAACTCGGAGAGGTTGTTGAACCTGGAAATCACCGCGTTCGCCTCCGACCCAGTGCTCGAGTGCTGCCGGATCGCGTCTTTCAGGTCGTCGCTGCGTCCGTCGTGCAGGAAGAAGATCCGCTGGCCGAGGCCCCACAGCGGCGCGGTGCGGAACTCGCTTCCCGTGGCCGCGCCCTGCGAGATGCCGTCGGCCAGTCCGTTGCCCATGTTATGCAGCGCCAGATCGGAATAGAGGTTCGCGGTCTGGAAGCGCAGCGCCTCGACCGTCGCATTTCCAGTCCTCAGCGAGGGCGTGTGGCAAAGCGCGCACCCGACGCTCGAGAACAGGTTCCTGCCGCGTCCGATCGAGTTCGAGCCTCCGGGGGTGTCGGGGTCCGGCTTCGGCTGGGCGAGGAAACGCTGGAAGTTGGCGAAGTTCAACACCGCCGGAGTCGCCGCCAGCGCCGCCGCGAGCCGCGTCGCGGCGTTTTCGGCCGCGTCCGTGTTCTGCACGTCGTTCGGGACCTTGGCGAACTGGCACGAGGGCGTCTGGTCACGCTCGCTCTGGAACAGCTCGTTGGTGATCCCCATCTCGACGTTGTAGGCCTCGCCGGAGAAGATGATCAGCGACTGGTTCTGCGCCTTCCAGCCGAAGCGCGAGATCGTGCCGTCGTTGCCGTTACGGTTCGGCCGACCGCTGATGCCGAGCTGCGCTTTCGTCGACGAATCGCGCGAGAGGTTCATGAGGATCGCGGTGTCGGTGATCTCCTCAATCAGCCCCGCGCCGAACACCGGGGTCGGGATGCGGAAAATCACGTTGCGATTGGCGAGCTGCGTCGCGAAGTCGGGCTGCGCGAGCACGCAGCCGGGCGCGTCGTCGCGGCCCTGGATGGTGAAGATCGCGTGGACTCCGCCGTCGGGCGATCCGTCGGCGTTCTTCACGAAGCGTGCCTCGCGCACCGGGCCGTTCAGCCGGACGAACGAAGGCAGCTTGTTGTCGGCGCCGCGCAGGGTGGCGAACGCCACCTGCGGATTCACCTTCGGGCTGGTGCCGCCGGTCGCCGGTTGGGCATGGCAGCCGCCGCAGGCGTCGAGGTTCATCGTCGGCCCGAGGCCGTCGGCGACGTCTTCGACGCTGGCGAAGTCGGCCAGGCCCGTGTCGAAGAATGCGCGCTGATTTGCGGTCAGCCCGGGGAGCGGCCCGCCGGCGTCGGCTCCGCCGCGCACGCCCGGGTCGCGCGCGAAGAAGTCAACCGAAGTGGCGATCTGCGAATGGAAGAAAAAGAAGCCTGCTACAGACGTGAATAACAACGGCACTGCGTGCCTGATTTTCATACCACCTCCCACCCCCGTTATCCCCGAAGAAAAAGATCGGAAAGAAGCGCGAGGTGAGCAGCGCTGCTGCGCGGCCGGTTTTTCTGTTGCCGCGTCGTTCCTCTGCCTACATGTTGTACTTGATCCGCATCAAACGGTAAAGAATTTTTTGTTACTTGGAAAGTGATCGCGGTTTTGCGGGGTGCGACAAAACGTCGCACCTCATCTAAAACTTCGGACGTACTCCGGCGCGGTGAAGAGCCACTCGAGCGCATCGTAGTAACGCTCGGGGCTGCGGCCGCGATAGATGTCGTTGCGGATCTCGCGCTCGAGGCCGTCGGGCACGTGGAAGATCATTCCGACGAGGTGGTTCGCCGAGACCTGCACGCGCGATGCGCGCACGATCCTGCGCTGCTGATACTCCTGGAAGACTTTTTCGAACTGGCCGTCGAACGCCTCCGCGCATGCGCCCAGGCACACCGCGTCCTCCATCGCCATCGCGGCGCCCTGCGCCATGTACTGGAGCATGAAGTGCGCCGCGTCGCCGAGCAGGGTGACGCGCCCGCGGGCCCAGTTGTCCACCGGCTCGCGATGCAGCAGCATCCAGCGGCGGTATTCGCGCGGGGTGCGCATCAGCTTGAGCGGCTGGTCGCAGTAATGTGCGAAGAACGGCAGCACCTCGTCTGGCATGGCGAGCTCGTTGTGCCCGCCGCTCGCGTGCTTGCCGATCACCGTCGCGACCAGGTTGAAGAGCTTCCAGCCGCGCAGCGGGTAGTGCACGATGTGGGTGTTGTGCGCCGCCCACAGCGTCGCCGCCGCCCAGCGCAGGTCCTTCGGCACGTCGCCCGCGTCGAGCACCGCGCGAAAGCACATGTGCCCGGTGATGAGCGGCAGCTTGTCGCCGACGATGCTCTCGCGGATCACCGAGCGCCCGCCGTCGGCGCCGACCAGCGCCGCTCCCTCGAGCGTTTCGCCGTTTGCCGTATGGACGAGCACCTTCCCGTCCTCGGCGTGGAAGCCCGCGACCCGCGTGCTGGTGCGCAGCTCGATCAGCTCCGAGAGCGCCTTGCAGCCGTCGAGGAGCGAGCCATGGATGTCAGCGCGGTGCGTCACGGCGTAGGGGTTGCCGAAGCGGGCGGCGAAGCGCTCGTCGAGCGGGATATCGATCACCCGCTCGGCGCTCACGCCGTCCATCATGAGCAGCCGCTCGATGAAAACGGCCTCCTTCTTCACCAGGCCGCCGACGCCGAGGGCGTCGAGCGCATGCCAGGCGTTGGGAGCGAGCTGGATGCCGGCGCCGATCTCGCCGAACTGCGGCGCCTGCTCGAGCACCACCGAACGGAAGCCTTTGCGCGCGAGGGCGAGCGCGGCGGCGAGGCCGCCGATGCCGCCGCCGGCGACGATCACCGGATTTTCGTTTCTCGCCTTCATTGCAGCATGTTAAGCGCAGCACGCCCGAGCGGCGAGCCCGGGTCGGCCAGCGTTTCGACGATCTCGAAATGATTGAGCCCTTTTCCAACCATGGCTTGCGTCAGCCTGCCCGCCAGCTTCAACGCCGAAGAAAACTCGTGCGACTGCCGGTAGAACTCGGCCGCCTCGTGCTCGGCCCATGCGACCGTCACCGGACAGCGGATCCGGTCCGTATGGCGGATCGGGCTGTATTCGTCCTCGAGCTTCTCGTCCAGCCGCACGTAGTCGTTGCGTGCGCTGAGGCGCACCGGCAGCAGGTCGTAGATGCCCGAGACGAGCAGGGCGCTCTTCACTCCGTCCGTCCTTGTCAGCGCGCAGGCAGCGAGGTGGCTGCCGGAGGAGTGTCCGCACAGGACGATCGCAGTGGCGAGATTACGATAGACCCACTCGATGCCGCGACAGACCTGCGCCGCCATCTCGGGCAGCGTGGCACTCGGCAGCAGCGCGAAGTCGAGCGCCACGTAGGCCGCGGCTGCCTGCACGATGGTTTCGGCGGCGAACGCGTTCTCCCGCTTCGACTGGCGCTTCCAGGCGCCGCCGTGGACGAACACGAACGCCGTTTCGCCGTCGCCGTAGATGTCGAGCGTCTCGACCGGCGCGGGGCCGTAGCGCTCGGTGCGCGGCTCGCCGATGCGCATGCGAACAGCGTCACTTGCCACGCCGAAGCGCTTGATGATCTCATCGGCGTGCGGCACCCAGGTGCGCTGCTCGTATTGCTCGTCGAGCGCCTTCTGATCGTAGTCCAGGAAGATCTTCTTCAAGCCGGCTAGAAAAGAACGGCGATGCCGTCGAGCTCGCCTTCGGAATTCACGAGATCCACGCGCTTGTGGGCGATCTTGAAGCGGCCGTTCTCGCGGCGCAGCCGGTGCTCGACCAGCGCGCCGTAGAGGCGCTGCTTTTCGTTGCGGAACTCGACGAGCTGAAGGGTCGAGTTGACCGTGATCTCATCGGATGTCTCTCCGGACACCGTCACATTGCCGACCTGGTGGACGGTGCGGGCGAGGGGCTGCCGGGCGTGGGCGCGCGGGTGGCGAGCCTGCTTCACCCGCAGCTCAAGCAGCGTGCGGTCGTCGTGGATGATCGAGCTGGTCTCGAGCGGGTCCTTTTGATTTCTTTCAAGGGGAACCCAGTACGTCGCGTCGTCGGTGAAGAGCTCGAGCCAGGCTTCGAGCTGCTGCGTATCCAGCAGCCGCGCCTCGTGGTAGAGAAATTGCTCGACGTCCGTCGGGTTCATGGCTTCGACATGTAGCGCAGCCATGCCTCGAACTGCGCGCGGATGAAGACCTCGCTCGTGCCGGTGGCGCCGCGCCGGACGCCGTGCGCCTCATCGACGTCGCGGCCGTGGCCGCGGCCGAGGTAGACCCAGTCGACCGCGCCGGACGAGAGACCGCGCTGGATCCGCTCGTATACCTCGAGGTCGTCGGTGAGGACCCACGAGCCGGCGCCGTTCACCACGTTGGCGAACGCCACCGTGTCGCGGAACATCTGGGCCGGCGCGTGCTTCATGCGGAACGAATAGGTGCAGACGACCGAGCGGTCGACCGCCACCGGGTGAATGATCCGGAGCTGGCGGAACTGGCTCATGAACGAGCAGTTCGGGTAGATGATGGTGTTCCAGAGCGTGACGCGCAGGATCCGGTCCGCTTCTTTCTCGCCCACCCCGGCCGCGAGGCGGCGGCGGTATTCCTCGAACGCCGGATTTCCCAGCCCGGCGACGAGGCGGCTGTCGTCGTGGTAGTCGCCCATGTAGCCGTGGCCGTGGGGCGTGGTCCACATGCCGATCGCGTCCCACACCGAATCGGGTGCGCCGTTCTGGCGCATCTGGCGCACGGCGATGTCGCAGTAATGCTCTTCGCCCGGCTTGCCCGGCTCCGGCGCGCCGCGCGCCACCGCGACCGACGAGGCGTGCACCCATGCCGGATGCGCACCGTCGAGGTGGTTCTCGAGCATCAGCTTCCAGTTGCCGTCATAGGCGTGCTTGAACACGCCGCCGGCCACCTCCAGCTCGCCGCCGGGGGCGCGGTCGACGAAGTCGTCGAAAGAGGCGCGCGCCGGGCCGAGAAACGCTTCCAGATCCTCTCCCTGCGATGAGAGCGAGGCGAAGATGAAGCCGCGATAGACCGAGACCCGCGGCACGACCTTCAGGCCCGCCGGCAGCTTCCCTTTCTCATATCCGCCCGCGAATGGCACCGCCTGCAGCGCTCCGGTCCGGTCGTAGCTCCAGCCGTGGTAGGGACAAACGAAGCGCTCGGCGTTGCCGCGCCCTTCGGCGCACACCGTCGCCCCGCGATGCGCACAGCGGTTGACCAGGACGCCGATCTCGCCATCGTCTTTTCTCACGACAACAACGGGTTCTCGGCCCATCCTGGTGGTGAAATAGTCGCCGGGGTGCCTCGCCTGGCTTTCGTGCCCGAGCACCAGCCAGGCCCGGCCGAAGACCTGGTCCATTTCGAGCTCGAAGATCGCGGGATCGGTATAGACCGAGCGGTGCACGCGGTCGGTCTGCACCAGCATCGCGAGTTGTTCGCTGGCTGCCATGCGATGATTGTAGCCGTGGCGCATCTGCAGGCCGACGAGATCGAGCACTACCGCCGCGAAGGCTGGGTAGTGCCGCGCCATCGCCTCGCGCCGGCCGGTGTGGCCCGCATGGTCGAAGCGCTCGAGCGCTTGCTGCGCGCGAATCCCGGCGTGCGGCCCGAGAAGCTGGTATCAGCGCACATCGAGGGCGACAACGGCGAGGGCGTGCGCGGCAACCGGGCGTTCCTCGACCTTGCGCGCGATCCCGAGATCGTCGAGCTTGTCTCCGGGGTGCTCGGCGAGGACGTCATCCTCTGGGGCTGCCACGTGTTCTGCAAGCCAGCGGAGGAAGGTTACGAGACACCCTGGCACCAGGACGGCCACTACTGGCCGATCCGCCCGCTCGCCACGTGCACCGCGTGGGTGGCGCTCGAGCCCTCCACCAAGGAGAACGGCTGCCTGCGCGTCATCCCAGGCTCGCATGCGCCGCGCCGGCTGCACGAACACCTGCACGAGGAGCGCGCCGACCTCAGCCTCAACCAGCGCATGGCCGCCGCGGCATTCGACGAGGAGCAGGCGGTCGACATCGAGCTCGAGCCGGGCCAGATGTCGCTGCACGACGTGTACATGATCCACGGCGCCAAGGCGAACACCTCCGGCCGGCGCCGCACCGGCGTCGCGCTACGCTACATGCCGTCCACCTCGGTCTTCGAGCGCGACCTGCGTCCGGTCGACGGCAAGAGCGGCGTGCCGGTCAATTTCGCGCGCCGCCCGCTGTGGCTGGTGAAGGGCGTCGACCGCAGCGGTCGCAACGACTTCAGCGTTGGGCACAAGCTCGAATGACGAAGGTCCGCGTCATCGCGCATCTGCTCGCGCCCAGCGGCGCCATCCCGAACCATCCGCGCTGGCCGCTGCTCGTCTATCAGCAGGCCTTGCGCAGCCCCAGACCTGAAGACTTCGAAGTCCTTTTCACGCGCAACGGCTGGCCGGCCGCATGGCGCAACGGCGTTTTTCCTTTCCACCACTACCACAGCAACGCGCACGAGGCCCTGGGCGTCTACGAGGGCGAGGTGACGGTGCAGTTCGGCGGCGACGGCGGCGTCGAGGTGACGGCCGGGCCGGGCGACGTAATCGTCCTGCCCGCCGGCACCGGACACAAGAAAATCTCTTCGCGCGGCGCGCTCGGCGTCGTCGGCGCCTATCCGGAAGGCGCGAAGCCGGATACCTGCATGCCGCCCTTCGCGCGCAAGGCGAAGAATGCGCAAAGCGCTCTCCAGGCCGGCCTGCCGCACGGCGACCCGGTGCACGGGCCCGGCGGACCGCTCTTCGAGCACTGGAGGTTGTGATACAAAGACCCATGGACACCCGCGTCGATAAGAGGAACAAGGCGGCCATTCTCGGCGCCGGCAAGCACCGCTACCGCGTGGTCGAGAACTGGGCCAAGCTGCCGGAAGGGTGGGAGTTCAAGGACGTGGCCGCCGTCGCGGTGGACAGCAAGGACCGCGTCTACTGCTTCAACCGCGGCGAGCACCCGATGATCGTCTTCGACCGTGAGGGCAACTTCATCCGGTCGTGGGGAGAAGGCACGTTCCCGCGCGCGCATGGCCTGCACATCGACGCAAACGACGTCCTCTATTGCACCGATGACGGCGGCCACGTCGTGCGCAAGTGCACGACGGAGGGGAAAGTCCTCCTCGAGCTCGGCGTGCCAGGCAACCCCTCGCCGTACATGAGCGGCACGCCGTTTCACCGTTGCACGCACACCGCGCTTTCGCCGCGCGGCGACATCTACGTGAGCGACGGTTACGGCAACGCCCGGGTGCACAAGTTCTCCCCCGGCGGCAAGCTGCTCAAGTCCTGGGGCGAGCCGGGTACCGACGCTGGCCAGTTCAACGTCGTGCACAACATCGTCACCGACCCCGAGGGCTGGGTGTACGTCGCCGACCGCGAGAACCATCGCGTGCAGGTGTTCGACCAGAATGGAAAATACGAGACGCAGTGGGTCAACATGCACCGCCCCTGCGCTCTTTACTGCTGCCGTGGAAAGAGGCCGCAGTTCGTGATCGGCGAGCTCGGCCCCAGCATGAGCGTGAACCGCAATCATCCGAACATCGGGCCGCGGCTTTCGTTCATCGACGCAAAGGGCAAGCTCATCGCGCGCCTCGGCGGCGAGAACGGTCCGGGCCTGGAGCCGGGAAAGTTCATCGCCCCGCACGGCCTCGCCGTCGACTCGCGCGGCGACATCTACGTCGGCGAAGTGAGCTACACCGAGTACCCGCGCCTTTTCCCAGACCAGAAAATCGCCTGGCGCATGCGCTCGTTACAGAAGCTGGAGAAGCTCAGCTAACTTCAAAAAGCTCGAAAAAATCGCCTGAAAGTCCTGATCGTCGGCGGCGGTATCGGCGGGTTGTCGCTTGCGCGCGAGCTTGCGCTGCGCGGGATCCACGCGAAAGTGCTCGAGCGCGCCGCGCGTCTCAATCCCGTCGGCGCCGGCATCATCATGAATCCCAATGCCATGCGCGTGCTCGAGCGCAACGGCCTCGCCGACGCGGTGCGCGCCGATTCATGGCCGTACCTCACGCGCGAGACGCGCGACCGGCGCGGGCGCCTGCTCGCGACGCGCGACTATCGCCCGCTCTACGAGAACGGCAAGCTGGCGGAAGGGGCGCTCGTGCATCGCGCCCATTTGCTCGAGGTGCTTTATCGCAGCCTTCCCGCCGGAAGCGTGCGTTTCGGCGCGCCGGTGGAGCACGTCAGGGACACCGAGGCCGATCTGATCGTGGGCGCGGACGGCATCCATTCGCAGGTGCGCCGCGAGCTCTTTGGTGACACGACGCCGCGCTACATGGGCTACCGCTCGCACCGGCTGATCATGGACAACGTCGCCGGGGTGCAGTGCTTTACCGAGTATCTCGGACGCGGGCAGCGCATCGGCCTCGTCCCAATCTCGATAACCAGGCTCTATGTCTGGACCACCTTCAATTCGCCGCGCAGCGCGAACCCGAATGTCGACCTGCCGCGGCTGTTCGCGCAGTTCACCGACGAAGGGCTGCAGCGCATGTTCTCCGCGCTGCCGGCACCGGAAGCCATCATTACCACCGAGATCGAGGAGTTGTGGTCGGATGACTGGGTCCGGCTGTCGGCGCACGGCGCCGCGGCGCTATTGGGCGATGCCGCGCACGCGATGACACCGAACATCGGTCAGGGCGCCGGCATGGCGATGGAGGACGCGGCGGTGCTCGCGGAGGAACTGGCGAGCGGCGCTGAAATCGAGCATGCTTTGGGGAGCTACGCACGGCGACGCAAGCCGCGCGTCGAAACGGTGGTGCGCATCTCGCGCGAGGTGGGCGAAGACGGGCAGCGCTCCTTCGGCCCGGCGTGCTGGCTGCGAGATCGCCGCATCGAACGCAAGGGGCGTGACGCCGAGAAGGCGCAGGCCGAGCTGGTGCGGCTGCTTTCTTTTTCAGGATGAACCATGGCCAGGATCCGTCACATCGCAATCACCGCCGAAGATCCCTTCGTCACCGCGGAGCTGTTCAAGAGCGCGCTCGGGCTGGAAGAGATCTCGCGCGGCGACAGCGAGCTCGCGCGCGAGGTCTATCTCACCGACGGCTACATCAACCTGGCGATCGTGTGCTGGAAGCGCACCAGGGAGACGCCCAATCCGTATCCGGACGGCTACGGCCTCGACCACTTCGGCGTGCAGGTCGACGACCTCGAGGGCGCCGAGGCGCGCGCGCGCAAGGTGGGCGCCGTGTCACAGCCGCCGCCGCCGGTGGATCTGTCGAAGCTGAGCGGCAACACGATCTTCTTCGAGAAGAAGCTGACCCTCGCCGGCGTCAAGTTCGACCTCTCGGGACACGGATGGCCGGTGACGCGGCAAAAATAGCGCTCGAGGCCTCCGGAGTCCGCAAGAGCTTCAGCAAGGACGGTCGCAGCCTCGCGGTCCTGGATGTCGAGCGCTTCACCGTGCGCGATGGCGAGTTCGTCACCGTCATCGGTCCGAGCGGCTGCGGCAAGAGCACGCTGCTCCACATCATGGGCGGCTTCATCCAGGCTGAAGCCGGTGCGATCCAGGTGCACGGCCGGCGGGTGAACGGCCCCGGGCCCGACCGCGGCATGATGTTCCAGGAGTTCGCGCTGTTTCCGTGGAAGACAGTCGCCGGCAACGTGGCCTGGGGTTTGGAAACGCAAGGACTCTCCAAAGACAGGCTGCAGAAGATTGTCGACGAACACCTGGGGATGATCGGCCTCACGGAGTTCCGCAACCACTATCCGGCCGAGCTCTCGGGCGGCATGAAGCAGCGCGTCGCGCTCGCGCGCGTGCTCGCCTTCGATCCCGAGGTGCTGCTCATGGACGAGCCCTTCGGCGCGCTCGACGCCCAGACGCGCGAGACCATGCAGGAGGAGCTGACCCGGCTGTGGGAGCGTACCGGCAAGACCATAGTCTTCGTCACCCACGACATCGACGAGGCGGTGTACCTAGGCGACCGCGTGGTCGTCCTGACCGCGCGCCCCGGGCGCATCCGCGAAGAAGTGAAGATCGACCTGCCCCGGCCGCGCGGCCTGGAGATCAAGAAGTCGGCGCAATGCCACGAGTACCGCAACTACATCTGGGACCTGATCCGCGCCGAGTCGCGGAAGGGATCTTGATCCGGCGCGGCGCTCAGCGCGGCAGGTAGCTCTGGTCGACCATCGAGTCGACGTTCACCGGCTTCTCGAGCCATTGCAGCTTGTCGAGCATGAAGCTGGACAGCTTCTTCAGGCTTTCGACGTCGACGCGCGCGTTCGGGTCGCGCTTCCAGTCCGCGTTCTTGAGGTAGGTCTCGAGCGGCGTGCGCACGAAGCCCGCCTTGTGCAGGTCGGCCTTGGCCTGCGCGGTGTTGGCGAGGTAGTACTTGGTGACCGCGACGTAGTCGGCTAGAAAGGCGCGCACCGCGTCCGGATTCGCCTTCAGGAATTTCTCGCCGAAGAAGATATCGAGGAGCTCGTGGTCGTAGCCCACCGCCTCGGTCGCGGTGAAGAGCTTCCTCAGGCCGCCCTTCGCCACCTCGGCGGAGTAGAACGGCTCGACGAACGTGCCGGCGCTGACCTTGCCGGTGCGCACCGCGTCGCCGATCGCCGGAAACGCCATCGGCACGACCTTGGTGTCCTTGTCCGGCACGAGTCCCGCGTTGATGAGCCCCGCGCGCGCCCACAGGTCGGTCGCGGTCTTGATGCCGACGACGCCGATGGTCCCGCCTTTCAGGTCCTGGACCCTTTTCACCGGTCCGTCGTCCTTCACCATGTAGGTGGTGCTGAACCACTGCTTGCCCGCCGCTTCCAGACAGACGCTCGCCACGATCTTCATATCGACGCCTTGCGCGTGGGCGAAGATGACGGCGAGCCCGGGCGCGGTGCCGGCGTCGAGCTCGCCGGCGAGGAAGGCCTGGAAGCGCTCCGGGTTGGCCTGGAACAGGATCTGCTTCAGCTGGTAGCGCTTGCCCTGGTTCGGGGCGAGGTCCGGGCGCGCGCTCATCAGCCAGACCTGCTCCTCGGCGGCAAAGCCGCGCCCGAAACGGATCAGGGGTCCTGTTTGCGCGAGCGCGTCGGCGCAAACGAACAACGACAAGACCAAAAGCGCGGCCTTCAAGGCATCCCCCTCAAACGTAATAGGTATCGAGCTTTTCCCAGTATATCAACCGGTCTCGCGCCAGCACGACCGCCTTGTCGAGCAGGTAGCCGAGAAGCGCGATCGCGACGACGACCGCGAGCATGCGGTCGGTCCTGAGCGAGGACAGCGAGTAGACGACGAGGTAGCCCAGGCCGTCGGCCGAGCTCACCATCTCCGTGATCACCACCACGATCATGGCCACCGGCACGGCGACCCGGAACCCGGCGAAGACGAACGGCGCCGTCGCGGGGATCACCACGCGGCACAGCGTCTCGAGGCGCGTGGCGCCCATGTTCTGCGCCGACCAGAGAAGCAGCCGGTTCACGCTGCGCGCGCCGTGGTAGCTCATGATGACGATGGGATACAGGCACTCGAGGAACACGAGCGCTACCTTCGACAGGCTGCCGATGCCGAAGACGAAGATGAAGATCGGAAAGAGCGCGAGCTTGGGCACCGCATACGTGCCCGAAAAGAGCGGGTCGAGGAGCCCGGCGACGAGCTTCGAGCGCCCCATCAGCATGCCGACGAAGATGCCGACGATGGCGGCGAGCGCGAAGCCGCCGAGGGCGCGATAGAGCGACACCCAGGCTTCGTGCAACGACTCCGGGTTGGTCACGAACCTGCCGAATTCGTAGGCGACGCTGCCGAGCGAAGGGAAGAGCAGCCTGCTCCACAGGCCGCTGCGCGCCGCCGCCTCCCAGATGACGAGCACCATCGCCATGAGCAGGAACGGCAAGACCTTTTGGGAGATCCTGGTCAAGCAGGTTGTTCCTGCCAAGCGAGCAAACGGCGCTGTGCGAAGCGCACCAGGCGGTCGCCGGCGTAGCCGAGGACGGCGACCGCGAGGAGCGAGACGTACATGAGGTCGAAGCGCAGCGAGTTCTCGGCGACGCGGATGAGGTGCCCGAGCCCGGAGCGGGCGTTGATCATCTCGGCGGCGAACATCACGATGAAGGAAAGCGCGAGCGACACGCGCATGCCGGCGAAGATCATAGGCGCGGCGCTCGGCAGCACCACCCTGCGGAAGATCGTGCCGTGCCCGGCGCCCATGTTGAGCGCCGACCACACCAGGATCGCAGGGGTCGCTTTCACGCCGTAGTAGGCATTGATGAACACCGGGTAGAAGCAGGCCAGCGCGATGATCAGCACCTTGGAGAGGTCGCCGATCCCGAACCAGAGCATGAAGATCGGCAGCATGACGATCTTGGGCACCGGGTAGGTGATGAACACCGCCGGACTGAAGAGGCGGTCGAACCAGCGCGCCATGCCCGCGGCGAGCCCGAGCAGCGCACCGAAGAAGCTCCCGATGGCGAAGCCGGGCAGCGAACGCCCGAGGCTCGCCGCGGCGTGCTCGTAGAGCTCGGCCGAGCCGAGCGCTTCGCCGAAATCCCGTGCGATCTCCAGCGGCGAAAGGACGTAGGCTGGCAGCCCGCGCAACGACAGAAGCTGCCAAAGAGCGAGGAGCGAGAGGAAGAACCCGGCCCGGGCTAGACCCACACTTGGAGCACGTACTCGTAGGCCGCCTGGGCGTTGGTCATGTCCACGCGCTGCAGCTTGATGCGATAGCCCTCGGCGGTCTTCTTCAGGTGATGCCGGTAGGCCCCGGCGAAGTGGCGCACGTCGTCGCGGCGCAGCTCCATCATGTGGAAGCGGGAGCGCACGACGATGTCGTCGGGCGAGGTTTTTTCGAGAATCACATTCGAAACCACGTGGTTCGTGCCCCAGAGCGGGCGCTGGGACCATGCGTCGGGGTGCAGCACGCGCTTCATGCGCACGGCCATCAGGTTCCTGTCCTCGGCGAAGATCGACGGCACGCCGTCCCAGTGCTTGTGCGCCGGGTCCGCCGGCATCCAGTAGACCCCGTCGTCGGCGAAGAGGTCGATCCACGCCTGCCACTGTTTCGTGTCGAGGAGCTCCGCCTGCCGGTAGAGAAACTGCTCGACTTCGTGGTGCAGCTCCATCACTGCGCCGCCATGTAGCGCGCCCAGGCCTTCATCTGGTTGCGCATCGGCGCTTCCGAGGTGCCGCAGTTCGCCGCGGTCTCGACCATCTCGCCCTTCTGGATGTCGCGGCCGAAGTGACGCGCAAAGCTCACCCAGTCGCCGCCTTCCGATGAAAGACCCTGGTGGACTTTCCAGAAGTTCTCCAGGTCGTCGGCATTGACCAGCGTGGACGGCGAATTCACCAGGTTGTAGTAGGCGAGCGAGCGGCGGTAGATCGCCTCGGGCGCTCCTTTGAGCCGGAAATGCCAGATCTCGGTGAGCGTGCGGTCGACGCCGAGCGGACGCACCGCGCGCAGCTGCTGTAGCGGCGACTGCACCGAGAGCCCGGGGTAGATGAGCACATGGTGGATGTTCACGCCGAGGATCTCTTCCATGCGCTTCTGGCCGTAGGCGTCCACCAGCGTCTTCTCGTAAGCGAGCGTGTCGGGATCCCTCGGCCGAAGGCCCATGTAGCCGGTGAGGATGCAGTGCCCATGAGGGTAGTTCAGGGTCTGGAAGTTGTCCCACTTGTCGATCGTCACCGTGGCGAACGCCGACAGCATGTGATACGAGAGCGGTGCATGGCCGGTTTTCTTCTCGATGTCCTTTTCCACCTCGTGCGCCGCGCGCCCGGTGGACTGGTGGGTGACCGAAGGATGCAAGGCGTCGAGCTGGTTCTCGAGGAAGATCTTCCAGTTCGACTTCTGGATGACGCGGAAGCAGTTCGGCACGATCTCGACCTCGCCCCGCGGCGCGCGGTCGCACATGTCGTCAAACGCCACGATCGCCTTACCCAAAAAGTCTTCCAATGAAGGACCATCGGGCGAGAGGCTCGCGAACACAAAGCCGCGATAGTTGCCTACGCGCGCGGCGCGCTTCATGCTGCAGTCGGGATTGTCCTTGCCGTAGGGCGTGCCGGCGTAGCCCGATTCCATCATCGGGATGCTTCTTAACCTGCCATCGTGGTGAAAGGTCCAGGCGTGGTAGGAGCAGCGGAAGAACTCGCCGCTCGAGCCCTGGCGGTCGCCGACCATCATGTTGCCGCGGTGGGGACAGCGGTTGTACAGCACGTTCACCTTGCCGTCCGCGCCGCGGACCATCACCATCGGCTGGCGGCCGATCTGGACGGCGTAGTAGTCGCCGGCCTTCGGCACCTGGCTTTCATGCCCGCAGTAGATCCAGACGCGCTCGTGGATGCGCTGCATCTCGAGCTCGAAGATCGCGGGATCGGTGTAAACCTCGCGGCGGACTCGGTCCGGCTCTACGAACTCGGCTAGGCGGCGGGAAAGATCGGGAACGCGCTCTTGCAGCATGGCAGAAGCCTCGGGGCGGATGCGAACCCCGGGGATTCTACCAACGGCTAATTCCTATGGATCGAGCGGCAGCGGGCGATGTCCTCGTCGGTCATCACCGACTTGAACTGGCACTGGGCCTCGTAGGCGGCGCGGGCGCGCAGCACATCGCGCTCTTCTTTTTCCTTGGCGAGCTGCTTCTGGCGCTCCGCCTGCTCTTGCTCGTACGCCTTGAGGACCGCCGCGCGCTTTGCCTCTTCTTCGGCCGCGCGCGCAAGCTTTTCCTCGGCTTCCTTCATCCGCGCCTGTGTCGCGGCGTCGGGCGCCACCGACTTGGGCTGAGCGATAGCCGCGGTTGCGAACGCCAGGCCGAGGAGCATTGCGGCGGCGAGTTGTTTTTGTTTCAGCATTGGATCTTTCCCCCTGGGGACGAGGGGCTTAACCTAACCCACCCCCCGGAAGAGGCCAATTGCATGCTTCACGCGCCCAAGCCAGCAGTGTGCACTTTGTCATGAAAGTCATCGACGTCCACACTCACATGCTGAACGACGCCTACCTCGCGGCCCTGAAGCGCCACGGCGGCGGCTACACGCTCGGCAAGGTCGTCGGCGGGCAGACCGGCGTGCTGAAGGACGGCGCGCCGTTCATGACCCTGATGCCCGGGATGTTCGACTACGAGCTGCGGCTGAAGGCGATGGACCAGGCGGGCGTCGACATCGCCATCGTCACGCTCACCAGCCCGAACGTGTTGTGGGGCTCGGCCGCGCAAAGCCTGGAGGCGGCGCGGCTGATGAACACCGACATGGCCGCCCAGCAGCAGCGGTTCCCGGAGCGCATCCGCTTCATGTGCTCGCTGCCGTGGCAGCACCCGAAGCCCGCGCTCGACGAGCTGAAGCGCGCCTGCGACGAGCTCGGCGCGGTCGGCGTGATGCAGCTCGCCAACGTCGACGGCTTGTCGCTCACCGACAAGCGGTTTGCACCGGTATGGAAGGAGATCGACCGCCGCGGCCTGCCGGTGCTCATTCACCCAAGCGCCCCGCCAGGGACCAAGTACCTCGACTTGATGAACTACAACCTGATCGCCTCGGTCGGCTTCATGTTCGACACTTCGCTCTCGGTGAGCCGCATGATCTTCGACGGCTTCCTCGAGCGCTATCCGAACCTGAAGATCATCGCCGCCCACGGCGGCGGCGCGCTGCCCTACCTCGCCGGGCGCCTCGACATCTGCTTCGACACCATGCCGGCGTGCCGCGAGAGGATCTCCAAGCGGCCATCCTCGTACCTGAAGAAGATCTATTACGACAGCGTGGTGTTCCAGCAGGAGTCGCTCGAGCTCGCGATCAAGGTCGGCGGCGCCGACAAGGTGCTTTACGGCTCGGACTATCCGCACAACATCGGCGACATGAAAGGCTGCCTCGCGCGCGTCGACGCACTCCCGTCTGCTCAGCGCGACGCCGTGCGCGGCGGCAACGCGATGCGCATCTTCAGGCTCTAACCTGAATGGCTCGGTACGTCGCATTTCTTCGGGGCGTAAGCCCGATGAACGCAAAGATGGCCGAGCTGAGGCGCTGCTTCGAGGCGGCGGGAATCACGCATGTGAAAACGAGGCGGTTCGGGCGCGCCTTCCACACGGTCGTACGATCCAGTGAAGCGCTGCAGGGGATGCTGGACGCGGGCCCGTTCGCGGCGTTTCGGCTGTCGGCAAAGGCGAAGCGCGTCGTGACCTTCCAGCGCAAGACCCCTCGCCGCCGGCTGTCGTTGCCGATCGAGATGCACGGCGCGCGCATTCTCGCCGCGCGCGGCCGCGAAATCTTTACCGCCTATGTGCCCAGTGCACGCGGCGCGGCATTCATGGCGCTGATCGAGAAGACCTTCGGCAGGGAGGTCACTACGCGCACCTGGGAGACGGTGAAGAAATGCGCGGTGGCCTGATCAAGCGCTGAGCTTGGGTATCACCTCGCTCACGAAGAGCTCGAGAGAGCGCATCGCGTGCTCGGGAGCGAGGTCGCCGAAGGAGAAGACGCACAGCAGGTAGTTGGCGCTCGTGACGCGCAACATGTCCTGCACCTTGTCGAGCACCGTGCGCGGCGAGCCGACGACCAGCGGCTGGGTGGAGTCGGGGGCGAAGGGCTCGGTCTTGTGCACATCGGGCCGGCCATGCCTGCGCGTGAGGTGGTGGATGTGACTCGCCCAGGTGGCATAGGCCTCGAGCCCCAGGCGCTCGGCTTCGGCGTCGGTCTCCGCGATTACCATGTGCTGGGTCTTCGCGAGGAACGGCTCGGCGACGTGCGCGTTGTGCCGGTCCGGATCGTCGCGGTGCTTTGCCCAAAGCTCGCGATAGCGGTCGAAGTGCGGCTTGCAGTCGGCGAGCTTGCCGAGGAACGCGGTGTGGTAGCCGTGGCGCGCCGTGAAATCGATCGACTCGCGGTTCGAGCTCGGGAACCAGAGCGGCGGCCAGGGCTTCTGCACCGGCTTGTTGTAGAGCTCGACGTCTTGTCCGCGATAGTTGGCAAGATCTTGGGTGCAAAAGCGGAAAAACCAATCGAGTGCTTCCCGGTATTTCTCGCGCGACTCGTCGATGCTCTGCAGCCCGAAGATCTTCGATTCGATCGGCGAGACGCCGCGGCCGACGCCGAGCTCGAGGCGGCCGCCGGACATCTGGTCGAGCATGCAGATCTCGTTGTAGAGACGGTAGGGGTCGTACCACGGCAGGCAGAAGGTGAGGCCGCCCGCGCGCAGCTGCCGCGTGCGCTGGAACATCGCCGACAGCATGACGCTCGGCGAGCCGTCGATCGAGAGGGGCGTGCCCTGGTGCTCGGCGACCAGATAGGCGTGGAAGCCCGCGTTGTCGGCCGCCGCCGCGAGCTCGAGCTTGTGCCGATAGACCTCGCCCGGGCTGCGCCGCGAAGCCTCGATCCAGTCGAACAGGCCGAAGCGCAGCTTTTCGTTCAATTCCACACCTTGCGCGCGAGCTCGACCACGCGCTCGAGCTTCCTCTTCTGGTCGGCTTCGCTGACCAGGTTGCCGGCGACGTCGGAGCCGAACCCGCACTGCGGGCTGACGGCGAGGCTTTCGATCGGAATGTACTTCGTCGCCTCGTCGATTCTTCGCAGCAATTGATCCAAAGGCTCCAGCGCGGGCACCTTGGTGCTGACGAGCCCCAGCACCACGATCTTGCCCTTGGGCACGAACCGGAGCGGCGCGAAGCTGCCGGCGCGCGGGCTGTCGTACTCGAGGAGGAAGCGCTGGTGCGGCAGCTCGTTGAACAGGCGCTCGGCGATGGCGTCGTAGCTGCCCTCGCGGTGCCACATGCTGCGCTGGTTGCCGCGGCAAAGATGGATGCCGAAGGTGACGCCAGGAAATCCCTCGACCACGCGCGCGTTGGCCCGAAGGGAGCGCGAGAAGCTCTGCTGCGGATCTTCGCCGCGCTTGCGCATTGCCTCGAGCGAAGGCTCGTCCACATAGGCGGTGTAGCCGGGCTCGTCGATGTGGACGTAGCGGCAACCCGCTTCGGCGAGCTGCCGGATCATGTGTCTTTGAATCGCCACCACATCTTCGGCGAAATCGTCCACGCTCGGGTATACCGCCCTCGAGTTGGCATGGTCGAAGCGCTGCAGCACGCGGTCCGGTCCGATCAGCGAGACCTTGAGCGGCTTTTTCGCCAGCGGCAGGGCGCGCTCGAATTCTTCCAGCGGAACGTTTCTCTCGAGCTTCAGCCGGCGCGACACCGGGCGCCGGTGTACCACCGGCGTGCCCGCGCCGGCGACGTCGGGCATGTCGAAGCGCGCGAGCGGCGTGCCCGCGGCCGCGCGGCCCTCGTGCTGGGCGAGGCCCTCGGCTCCGCTCTCGTAGCCGGAGACGGCGAGACCGAAGCTGTCCTGGAAATTGAGCCGCCCGACCTCGCCGTCGGTCACGACGTCGAGACCGATGCTTTCCTGCAGCGCAAGATTCTCGCGCATGCACTCGAGCTCGATCCGCGCGAAATCCGTTCCCGACAGCGAGCCTTGCTCCATTCTGGCGCGGGCGGCTTTCCACGCCTGCGGCCGCAGCAGGCTGCCGACCACGTCGGTGCGGATGCGATCGAGCTCAGTCATGCTTGACGCCGGCGCTTTTCGCCGCGGCACTGTAGCGCTCCAGATCCTCTTTCACGAAGCGCACATAGTCCTCGGTGCCGTTCTCCCTCAGCTCCATCGCCAGGTTTGCCATGCGCTCGGCGACGTCGCGCTCGCGCAGCGCCTTCGCCACCGCCGTCTGCAGCCGCGCCACTACTTCGCGCGGCGTTCCGGCCGGCGCTTGCAGTCCGATGACGGTCGCGATGTCGAAGCCGGGATATCCGAGCTCGGCGGCGGTGGGCACGTCGGGGAGCGTGCTGGAGCGCTGGGCAGTGCTGATCGCGTAAACCTTGAGCTTGCCCGCGCGAATGTGGGCGAGCACGTTCGGAATCCCGGACCAGCCCGACTGCACCTCGCCCGAAAGGACGGCTGCGACGAGCGCAGTGCCGCCCTTATAAGGGACATGGAGCATGTCCAGGCCGGCGCGCGAAGCGAATACCGCCATGGTGAGGTGGTGCACCGAGCCGTTTCCTGCCGAGCCATAGCTGAATTTCCCAGGCTGACCCTTCGCGAGGAAAACGAAGTCCTGCAGGGAAGCGGCGGGCACGGAGGGGTTCGCAACCAGAACTGTCGGCACCGCGGCAAGCGCGGTGATCAGCGTGAAGTCCTTGAGCGGGTGATAAGGAACCTTGGGATTCAAGGCGACGTTGATCGCCATGGCGCCGGAGTCGCCCAGCATCAGCACGTAGCCGTCCGGCGCGGAGCGGGCGACGGCCTCCGCGGCGACCACGCCGCCGGCGCCGGGGACGTTTTCCACCACGAACGGGCGTCCGAAGCTCTCCGCGAGCTTCGCCGCCAGCATGCGCGCGAGCACGTCGGGATTGCCGCCCGGCGCCGCCGCGGCGATGAGGCGCACGGATTTGGCGGGGTAATCCTGCGCGCTCGCCGCCTGCGCAAGAAGCAAAAGGACGAAAGCGATGAGCTTGATGATCTTGGCCTCCTACACGCCCAGGTACCGATGCCAGAGGCCGCGGTCGGCGTCAAGCTCGGCCGAGGCTCCGTGCCAGGCGACGCGGCCGCGCTCGATGATGGTGTGGCGGTCGGCGAGCTTCACCAGGCGCTCGATGTACTTGTCGATGACGAGGATGGTCTGGCCCTCGCCGCGCAGCCGCTCGAGGCAGCGCCAGATCTCCTCGCGCACCAGCGGCGCCAGCCCTTCGGTCGCCTCGTCCAGGATCAGGAGGTGGGGATTGGTCACCAGCGCGCGGCCGATGGCGAGCATCTGCTGCTCGCCGCCGGAGAGCTGGTTTCCCATGTTGTCCTGCCTTTCATTCAGCCTGGGGAAGAGCTCCAGCACCCGCGCGGGGGTCCAGGGAGCGGGGCGGCCGCTGCGGTTCGCCGCGAAGGCGGCCAGGTTCTCGCGCACCGACAGGTTGGGAAAGATCTGACGGCCTTCCGGCACCAGCGCGATTCCCATGCGCGCGATGCGGTCCGGCGCGGCGCGCTCGATGCGCTCGCCGCGGAAGGAGATCGATCCAGCGCGCGTGCGGGTGAGGCCCATGATCGAGCGGATCGCGGTGGTCTTGCCCATGCCGTTGCGCCCGAGCAGCGACACCGCCTCGCCTTGGTTTACGCGCAGAGAGAATCCGAACAGGACCTGGCTCGCGCCGTACGCAGTCTCGAGCTCGCGCACCTCAAGCAGCAAGCTCGTCTCCAAGATAGGCGCGGCGCACGTCCTTGTCGGCGCGGATCTCGGCCGGTCTGCCGCTTGCGATGACCCGGCCGTTCACCAGCACGGTGATCCGGTCGGCGAGGCGGAAGACCGCGTCCATGTCGTGCTCGACCAGCAGCACCGTCACGCCGCCGCGGAGCCGGCCGATGAGCGCGATCATGCGCTGCGATTCCTCCGGGCCCATCCCGGCCATTGGCTCGTCAAGCAGCACGAGCCGCGGCTGCGTGGCGAGCGCAAGTCCGACTTCCAGCGCACGCTGTTCGCCGTGGGCCAAGGTGGAGGCGAGCGCTTCGACCTTCTCCGCAAGGCCGACGCGAGCGGCAAGGCCGCGGGCCTCGTCGAACAGCGCGCGTTCCGCGGCGACTGGACGCCAGAACGAGAAGCTCGAGCCGCGGCGCGCCTGCACCGCGAGCGCCAGGTTGTCGAGTACGCTGAAGCGCCTGAAGATGCTGGTGATCTGGTGGCTGCGGGCGAGACCCAGCCTCACCCGCTCGTACGGTTTCGCCTTCGTGATATCGCGTCCCTGGAAGCTGATCTGGCCTTCGTCGCTCGATACGCTGCCCGAAATCTGGCTGACCAGCGTGGTCTTGCCGGCGCCGTTGGGTCCGATCATCGCATGCACCTCGCCCGGCGCAACGTCGAGGTTGACTCGATCCACCGCCACCACGCCACCGAAGCGCTTACTGAGGTTTCTTAGCGAAAGCACCGGCAATTCCTCGGGGCGCGAAAAGCACCACCGCGAGCAGGATGGCGCCGACCGGCAGCTGCCAGTGCAAGGCAAAGGGGCCGAGCAGGGGACTTCCTGAGAACAACTCCTCCAGCAAGAGCAACACCGCGGCCCCGACCGGGCCGCCCCAGAAGCGGCCGACGCCGCCGAGGATCACCATCACCATCAGCGTGCCCGACTGCACCCAGTGGAGCAGCGCCGGACCGACGTAGCTGGTCTGGTTGGCGATCAGCGCGCCCGCCAGCCCGGCGATGGCGCCGGAAATGACGAAGCACACGAGCTTGTAGCGGTACACGGGGTAGCCTATCGCGGTGGCGCGTGTCTCGTTCTCGCGGATCGCCTCGATGACGCGTCCGAACCGCGCGTGCACCAGCCGATGCAGCAGATAGAGCACCGCCGCGAGCAGCGCGAGCACGAGGTAGTACCACACGAAGTCGTTCGACAGGCTGACGCCGAACCCGGGGGTCGAGCGCGCCGCCAGCGGCAGGCCGTCGTCGCCGCCGTAGGCCTTCATCGATATGAAGATGTAGTACATCATTTGCGCGAACGCCAGGGTGATCATGATGAAGTACACGCCGCGCGTGCGCAGCGATATCGCCCCGATGACGAGCGCGGCGAGCGCCGCGACCGCGATCGCGGCGGGCCAGACGAGCCACACGCTGGTGACGCCCTCGACCGCGAGGATGCCGACGATGTACGCACCGGCGCCGAAGAATGCGGCATGGCCGAAGCTCACCATTCCGCCGTAGCCGAGCACCAGGTTCAGGCTCGCCGCGGCCATCGCGTAGATCAGGATGCGGGTGGCGAAGCTGATGTAGAAGCCCTGGTCGATGGCCTGCATCGCCAGCGGAAACAGGCAGACGAGGACCGCGATGGCGACGAGCTTCTTCATCCTCGCGCCGGAAACAGGCCCTGCGGGCGGAAGAACAGCACCGCGGCCATGAGCACGTAGATCAGGATCGAGGAGAGCGATGGCCCGAGGTTGGACGCTGCCTGCGGCGAGAACATCTTCGCGAATGCGATCGGCAGCAACGCGCGCCCCATGGTGTCGACCGCGCCGACCAGAAGCGCGCCGACGAACGCACCGCGGATCGAGCCGATGCCGCCGATGACGATGACGACGAAGGCGAGGATCAGGATGTTCTCGCCCATGCCGACCTGCACCGCGAGGATCGGCCCGAGCATGGCGCCGGCAAGCGCGCACAGGGCCGCGCCCAGGGCGAACACCGCAGTGAAAAGACTGCGGATGTTCACTCCCATGGCGAGCGCCATCTCGCGGTTCGAGGCGCCGGCGCGCACCAGCATTCCGATCTTCGTCTTGGTGACCAGGACGTAAAGGCAAATGGCGACGGCGACGCCCACGCCGATGATCGCCAGCCTGTAGGACGCATACTGCACGCCACCCGGAAGCCGGACCGGGCCGGTCAGCGCGGCGGGCGCATTCAGCATCAGCGACTGCGCGCCCCAGACGATGCGCACCGCCTCATTGGCGATCATGATCACCGCGAACGTGGCGAGCACCTGTGTGAGGTGGTCTCGCTCATAGAGGTTTCTCAACAGAACGACTTCCAGGACGGCGCCGACCAGGGCCGTGGCGATGAGCGCGAGCGGCAGGGCGGCCCAGAACGAGCCGGTGGCCTGCGCAAGCGTCGCCATCAGATACGCGCCGATCATGTAGAGCGAGCCGTGCGCCAGGTTGATCATGTCCATGATGCCGAACACGAGCGTCAATCCGGCAGCGAGCAGGAACAGCATCAGCCCGAACTGCAGGCTGTTCAGTCCCTGCTCGAAAAATAGGGTCGGGGTCAGAGCCCGATCCCCGTCACTTCATGTCGCAGTCTTTGGCCCAGTAGTCTCCGAGGCCGGTGACCGCCGTGCCGACCTTCTTGTTGACCAGGCGGCCCTGCTTGTCCTTGGCCACCACGCGCACGTAGTAGTCCTGCACCGGGGTGCCGTTGTGCGCCATCTTGATCTCGCCGCGCGGTGACTTGAAGCGCGTCGGCGCGCTCATCAGCGCCTGGTGGAAGGCCTTCTCGTCCTCGATCTTGCCTTTCACCGTGCGCACCGCGGCATCGATGAAGAGCGCAGTGGTGTATCCCTGCTCGGCGAAGAGCGACGGCACGCGCTTGTACTCCTTCTCGAACTCGGCGACGAATTTGCGGTTGGCGTCGTTGTCGAGGTCGTAGGCCCAGTGCGAGGTGTCGAAGATGCCGAGCATCGGCTCGCCGACGGCGCGGATGATGTCCTGGTCGTCGGCGAACCCGGGCACCACCAGCGGGATCTCGGCGGAGAGGCCGCCGGCCACGAACTGCTTGATGAAGTTGATGCCCATTCCGCCCGGCAGGAACGCGTACAGCGCCGCCGGCTTGGCGGCGCGGATCTGGGCGAGCTCCGCCGAGTAGTCGAGCTGGTTCAGCTTGGTGTACACCTCGGCCGAGATGGTGCCGCCGTAGCCGCGCTTGAACCCGGTAGTCGCGTCCTTGCCCGCGGGATAGTTGGGCGCGATCAGGTACACGTTCTGGAAGCCCTTCGACTTGGCATACAGCCCGGCTGCCTCGTGGTGCCCCTCGTTCGGCCAGGCGGCGGACACGAAGTGCGGATTGCAGCCTTTGCCGGTGATGCTGGTCGGCGTCGAGTTCGGCGCGATATAGAACACCTTGCCCTCCTGGATCGTCGGCCACGCCGCCAGCATCACGTTGGAGAAGATGACGCCGGTCATCAGGTTGACGCGGTCGCGCTTCAGCAAACGCTCGGCGAGCTGCTTGCCGGTCTCGGGGTTGAGCGTGTCGTCGGCGAAGACCACCTCGGTCGGCAGCCCGCCGAGCTTGCCGCCCGCCAGCTTCAGCGCGAGGTTGAAGCCGTCGCGGACTTCGACGCCGATCGCGCCGGCGGGGCCGGACAGCGTCGACAGGTAGCCGATCTTCAGCTCGTTGGCGGCATGCGCATCGAACGCAAATAAGAGAATTGCTAAAGAAAGGATTCTTCTCACGGGTCGCTCCTCCTCGATCTCATTCTACCAATCCAGCGGATCTGGCGTTGATAGGGCGGGGAAGGCTCGGCCATCGCGGCGAGGCGCGCCTCCTTCTCGCGCGTGCTCTCGGGAATCGAGTCGAGCGCGTCCTTCAGCATCGGCTCGTAGTCCGCGCCCACCGGGCAGACGTCGGCGCAGCGCCGGCAGCCGGTGATCACGCCCGCGCCGCGCAGGATGCTCTGCCAGAGGTTAAAGCTGTCCTCCGAGCGCAGCATCGCTTTCTTCTGCTTCGCGTCGGGCTCGTCGATCACGCGTCCGAGGTAGTCGGTGAGCTGCGCGAAGCCGTGCGGCGAGCGGTAGGTGTCGCACGCCTCCCAGTCGCGGTCCCACTGCCGGATCACATCGCCCGGGCAGGCCTTCAGGCAGCGGCCGCATTCCGGTCCGAGGCAGAGCGCCTCGCTCATCGGCCGGTCGCACTCGACGTCCACCGAGCAGAGCACCGCGGTGAGGATGACGCGCGGTCCGAATTCCCTCGTCAAGAGTTGCAGATTGAGCCCGAGCGTGCCGAGGCCCGCCTCCACCGCCGCGTGCGGCAGCGAAATCAGCGTGCTTTGGTGCCTCGCGGGGTCACCCTGATAGCGCCAAGGGTCGACGTGCGTCGGCGGCACGATGATCGCCGGATAGCCCGCGTCCTCCAGCCAGTACACCAGCTCGAGCGACACCTCCTCGAGGAAGGTGAGCGAGAGCTCATCGTTGTAGTACTTGTTGCGATCGTTCCACCTGGGTATGCGGGAGCTCCCTGCCTGCACGCGCGTCGCCATGACGATCACCCGGCCGCCGTCGTGCTCGGTGATATGGCTCGTGTCCACGTTCTTGCCGTCGGCGATACCGACCAAGTCCGCGCCAAGCTCACGCGCTTTTTCCTTTATCTGAAGAGAAGTCAAAGGACGCTTGAAGACGTTCACTGTTTCTCTTTCTCCTTCTGCAGCCGCTTGAACTCCTGCAGCTGGCGCGCCACGATCCCCTGGTAGCCCTTCTCTCCGACCCAGCGGATGTTCCATTCGGACAGGCCCGGAAGCTCGTGCCCTTCCTTGCGCGCCTTCTTGAACTCCGCGGCCCTGGCGACTTTCTCCGGCGTCTTCTCGGGAATGTGCTTCTGGATGTCGGCGAGGTGCGCGTGGTAGTCGTTGCCGACCGGGCACACCGCGAGGCAGCGCGGGCAGTCGCCGAAGGAGCCGACCACGCGCAGCAGGCCCTGCCAGAAACCGAAGAGATCGCGCGAACGAATTGCCTTTTTCTGCTCTTCGCTGGACATATCGATGAACCGGCTCATGAAGTTGGTGATCGTCATGTAGCCGAACTCCTGCGCTTCGGTAGCGCAGCCCGGCTTGTCGAGTCCCCACTGCTTGACCGCATCGGGCGGGCAGGAGTGGAGGCACCGGCTGCACGACTCGCCTATGCACACCTGCTCCTCCATGCGCCGGTCCGCCTCGAGCTCGAGCTCGGTAAGAATCCCGGTAAGGTAGAGGCGCGGGCCGAACTCGGGGGTGAGGATGTTCACCTCCAGCCCGAGCGTGCCGAGGCCCGCCTCGACGCCGAGGTGTCGGGTCGAGAGCTGCCCGTAGCTCGCACGCTTCAGGTTCCAGTCGGTTTCCTGCGCCGCGAGCGTGAACGAGGGATGACCGGCGCGCTCGAGCTCCTGAGCGAGCTTGAGGGCGATGCGGTCCATGCGCCGCAGCACCAGCATGTCGAGGTACTGGACCGGAACGTTGGTCTTGCAGCGGAACGCGCCCACCGGGATGCGCTGGACGATGACCACCACGCTCTTGATGTACGGCGAGATGCGCTCCGGCGTCTGCGGCCAGCGTGGATCGGGCGGAAAGGCGTTGAGCGTCGCGGCCGAGGCGATGCCGCAAAGGTCGGCGCCCAATTCCTTTGCGCGGCGCTTGACTTCGTTTGAAGTGACCGGAGAAGCCAGCACCGTCCCGCGTCGAAGGGTCCGTGACATACGCTACCGTATGGTAGTCTTTCCCGGTGCGATCGCAATGGCTCGGCGCCGGGCTGGACGCGCTGCGCAAGGGCGGCGTCGGCGCGGTGCGCGTCGAGCGCCTCGCCGCCGACGTAGGCGTCACCAAGGGCAGCTTCTATCACCACTTCCGCGACCGCGGCGCGCTGCTCGAAGCGCTGCTGGAATTCTGGTCGCGCGAGATGACCGACGCCGAGTTCGAGCGCATCCAGAGCTTGCGCGGCGGCGACACAGGAGGGGAACTGCGCGCGCGCCTGCTGGCACTCGCCGAGGACGTTCTGGAGAAGGGCATGGGCCGCTACGATCCGGCGATCCGCGCCTGGGGGCGCAGCGACCGCAAGGTGGCGGCTGCGGTCGCGCAGGTCGACCGCCGGCGCGTGCGCGCGCTGACGGCGCTGTTCGAGGAAGGCGGATTCGGCGCTGCCCAGGCGCGCACCCGCGCACGGACCTTCTATACGTTCCTGCTCGGCGAGCCGCAGGTGCGCGCACCGGTGCGCGAGGCCGGAGAACTCGCGCGGATGGTCGAGATTCTGGCTCGGCCCTGAATGCCCCTGAGACTCCCCAAGTCGCGCGCCGAGATCCGCCGCCTCCAGAGCGAACGCAAGCGTGCTGCGGTGGAGCGGGCGACGCGTTCGCCGTTCTGGAAGAAACGGCTTCCCAGCGTAAACCTTGAAAAGCTGGACGACCCGGAGGTGTGGCGGAAGATTCCCATCCTCGACAAGGACACGCTGCGCGGGCTGTCGGATGCGCAGTTCTACGGCGAGTTCTGCCACGCGGAGCACGACGGCATCGCCGAGTACTGGCGCTCGGGCGGCGTCACCGGCCAGCCGCTCTTCTACCCGCGCAGCTTCCGAGACATCGAGGTTGGCCTCGAGTCCTTCGCGCGCACCTTCGACTGCGCCGGGGCCGGCCGCGGCGAGCGTGCCCACATCTCCTTCCCGCTGGGCATCCACCCGGTCGGCCAGATCTACTTGCGCTGCGCCACTTCGCGCGGCATCACGGTCAACTGGGCGGGCGCCGGCACGTCGACCCCCTCGCCCCTGCAACTGGAGCTGATCCGGCGCCTGAAGCCGACCATCTGGCTCGGCATGTCGAGCTACGCGCTGCATCTCGCGAATCTCGCGGAGGCACGCGGCGTTGAGCTGAATTCAATAAAGAAGATCATGACCTCCGCCGAGCCGGTGTCGCAGGCAAAACGAGACAAGATCGAGCGCAGCTTCGGTGCCAAGCTCACCGACAACTTCGGCATGACCGAGGCCGGCATGATGGGCAGCGAGTGGAAGGAAGATGAGTCCGGGCTTGGTTTCCGCATCTGGACCGACCTCTACCTTATCGAGGTGCTGGATCCCAAGTCGCTGGACCCGGTGAAGGAGGGCGGGGTCGGTACCTTGGTGGTCACGGCGCTGCAGACGAACAACGTTACGCCTTTCCTGCGCTGGAGCTCGGGCGACCTCGTCACCTACGGCGAGGCGGATGATGAAAGGGATGGAAAAAAGGCAGGCCCGTTCTCCGTGTTCCCGCGCATCAAGCACGCGCACCGCACCGCGGGCTTCTTCAAGGTGCGCGGCGTCAACCTCGGCCACCAGGACCTCGAGGACTTCATGTTCCGCCACGTCGAGATCGGCGACTTTCGCGCCGAGGTGCTGAACGAGGGCGGCAACGACATCCTGCGGCTTTCGATCGAGATCCGTCGCGGCGCGGACCGGGAATCCTTTGCCAACGCCCTTTCCGGGAAGATCAAGGCCGCGTTCGAGCTCGCGCCTCAGGTGGTGGTGCTGGAAACCGGAACGCTCGCCAGGGAATTCGAGGCCAACGTCAAGGCGGTGCGGTTCGTAGACCGCCGTTAAACCGAGTCGAAGTACTCCACCATCTTCCTCCGCGTGCCGGCGTCCGGGAGGGCGCCGAGCCCGGCGGCCATGTTGTCGCGGATGTGCTCCGGCCTGGTGGTCGCGGGAATGGCGCAGGTGAGCGCCGGGTGCGACACGATCCACTTGAGGAAGTACTGCGCCCAGCTCGCGATGCCGAGCTCCGCGGCCCAGGCAGGCAGGGGCTTGCCCTTGACGTGGCTGAAGAGCGCGCCTTCCTGGAACGGCCGGTTCGCGATCACCGCCACCTTGAGGTCGCGCGCGAGCGGCAGCAGCCTGTTCTCGGCATCGCGTTCGCCGAGCGAGTAGTTGATCTGGAGGAAGTCGTACGCCTTGGTCTTCAACAGGCGCTCGATCTCGCCGTAGGCCGAGGCGGTGTAGTGGGTGATCCCGATGTAGCGGACGCGCTCGGCTTCCTTCATGTCCTTGAGGGTGCGCGTGTGCGTTTCGACGTCGGCCAGGTTGTGGATCTGCATGAGGTCCATGCGCTCGACTCGCATGCGGCGAAGGGACTCCTCGATTTGCCGCACCCCCTGGTCCCGGCCGTGGGTCCAGACCTTGGTCGCCATGAAGAGCTTGTCGCGCAGGTGGAGCTCCGCGGTGAGGTCGCCGACCACGGATTCGGCTGCGCCGTACATGGGCGAAGAATCGACTACGCGGCCGCCCGCCGCGGAGAACGCCTTGAGCACCTCGCGCAACGGCGCGAGCGCGGCGCGATCGCCGCGCACGTCGAAGGTCTGCCAGGTGCCGATGCCGATGGCCGGAAGCTCCTCCCCCGAGGAGGGGATGCGCTTCAGCACGATGCGCGACTGTGCCCGGGCCGGCCTCACCGCTGCCGCTGCAAGCGCGGCGATGAGCGCGCGTCGTCGCCGGTCCATGCTCTCATTCTAACGCCCAGGAATACCGCGAGCGCCGTCCATGCGGCGGCCACGGCGGCCGCGGCGAACGCCGACACGCCTGCAAAGAGCCAGCCTGCCAGCGCGTCGCCGCCGCGGTAGATCACCGTGTCGATGAAGTTCTTCGCCTTGTAGCGCTCCTCGCGCGGCACCACCGTGAAGAGCGTCTCGCGCGCGGGCTTGGAGATCGCGAATTCGCCCACCCTGCGGATGACGCCGAAGGCGATGAGCGCGGTCAGCGTGGGAGTTGCGCCAAGCCAGACGAAGCCAGCCACCGAGAGCACCGGCACGGCGGCGAGCATGCCGGCCGGTCCGAGGAACGCCGCGAGCCGCGAGAAGGCGAGCACCTGGATCGCAAGGGTGAGCCCGTTCACCGCGAGGTCGACCGAGGCGAACAGCCGCGTGCGCTCCTGCGGGTCGGGGACCGCGTCGCGCACGATTTCGACCTGCTGAAAGTAGAGCGCGGTCGAAAGCGCGGTATAGCAGAGGAGGTAGCCGCAGATCGCGAGGAGGAACGGCGAGGTGAGCGCGGCGCGCGCGCCGGCGAGGATCGAGCCGCCGAGCGGCGCTTCCGGCGGCGGCTCCGCGGCGCGCGGATGCGCTCTCGCCCAGCGCGCAAGGGCGCGGATGCACACGACGGTGGCGGCGAGGAGCAGCGCGCTGACGATCAGGAGCGCCCTGCTCTGGGGGACCAGGGCCGCAATCAGCGGGCCGGCGATCGCGCCGCAGCTGCCGCCGGCGGCGATCGTGCCGTATAGGCGCGCCGCCTGCCGGGTGTCGAAGATGTCCGACATAAAGCTCCAGAACACCGACACAACGAACAGGTTGAAGACGCTGAGCCACACAAAAAACACGCGCGCTTCGAGCTCGAGCGCGAATGCGAGCAGGTTGACTACGAAGAACGCGTACACGGCGGGCAGGAGCCGCGCGCGCGGCAGGCGCGACGCCAGCCAGCCGAACACCGGCACCAGGGCGAGCATTGCAGCGAGGGTGACGGTGAAAAGCTGCTTCAGCGCCTGCGCGCCGAGCTCGACCGCAAGCGCGTCGCGCACCGGGCGCAGCACGTAGTAGCTCGAAAGAAGCAGGAAGAAATACGCAAACGCCCAGGCGAGCGCGGGCAGCTCGTGCGGCTCGGCCCGCAGCGCGCGGGTCAGAAAACGGTGCATGCGCTATAGTAAGCACAAGGCAAAGGAGCCAAGGGAATGGGGGCCTGGATCATCCTCGCGCTTGCGATCGCCGCCGCGGTGTGGGCGATCGCGGTCTACAACGGCCTGGTCGTGCTGCGCAACCGCTTCAAGAACGCGTTCGCGCAGATCGACGTCCAGCTCAGGCGCCGCTACGACCTGATCCCGAACCTGGTCGAGTCGGTCAAGGGCTATCTGCAGCACGAGCGCCAGACGCTCGACGCCGTGGTGCAGGCGCGCGGCAGCGCGGTCAGCGCGGCGCAGCGCGCGCTCGCGGCGCCGGGCGATCCGGCTGCAATGCAGGGCCTGGCACAGGCCGAAGGCGCCCTCGGCGGCGCCCTCGGCCGGCTGGTCGCGCTGTTCGAAAACTATCCCGACCTCAAGGCGAACGAAAGCGTCGCCACGCTGCAGGAGGAGCTCACCAGCACCGAGAACAAGGTCGCGTTCGCCCGTCAGGCCTACAACGACTCGGTGATGCAGTACAACACCCGGCTCGAGTCCTTCCCGGACAACCTCTTCGCCAGGCTGCTCGGCTTCGCGCCGGCGGAGCTCCTGCAGGCGACCGAGTCCGCCGACCAGCGCGCCGCGCCGAAGGTGTCGCTCCGGTAGCTTGGATTTCTTCGAACAGCAGGAGCGCAGCCGCAGCACCTCGCGCTGGCTCGTGCTCTGGTACCTCGTTGCGGTGGCGCTTACCGTGGCGAGCTATGCCGCGGTGGGCGCGCTCCTGTCGTGGCGGCTCGCCGGCGCCATCGCCGTGCTCGTCGCGGTCTGCATCCTTTGGGTCTCCGCCTACCGCATGTGGCAGTTCCGCGAAGGCGGACACGCGGTGGCCGACCTGCTCGGCGCCTCCTACGTCGATCCGGAGCGCGCCTCCCCAGCGGAGCGCAAGCTCCTCAACGTGGTGGACGAGATGTCGATCGCGTCGGGCGTCTCGGTTCCGCCGGTATACGTCATCCGCCGCGAGGACGCGGTCAACGCGCTCGTCGCCGGCTACTCGCCGAACGAAGCCGTGATCGTGGTCACTGCCGGGGCGGTCGAGAAGCTCTCGCGCGACGAGCTGCAAGGGGTCATGGGGCACGAATTCAGCCACATCCTGAACGGCGACATGGCGCTCAACCTGCGCCTCGCCGCGCTGCTTGCGGGCCTCACCTGGGTCGGCGACCAGGCCGAGCGGCTCTTTTTCGCCTCGGCACGCGCCCAGCGGGCGGCGGGCGACGAGGGCAGCCCGGCGGCGTTCGCCGCGGTCTTCGCCGCGGCGGTGGCGTTCATCGGTTTTCCCGGCACGCTGGCCGCGAGCGCGATCCGGGCTGCCGTTTCGCGCCAGCGCGAGTTCCTCGCCGACGCGGCGAGCGTGCAATTCACGCGCCACGCCGACTCGATCGCGGGCGCCCTCGACTCGATCGTGGCCCTGCACGCCCGCACCGCCGTTCTCGCAGCCAACGCGCCCGGGCTTGCGCACATGTTCTTCGCGCCGGCCGTCGGAACCTGGTTCGGCTTCGCCACCCACCCGCCGATCGACGAGCGAATCCGGCGGGTGCATCCCCGCTTCCAGCGCGAGGACTACCGGGTCCGGCGCCACGGCCGCCGCGCCGAGGTCGCGGTGCTCGACGGCGCGGGGAACATCGTCAAGAACGTGCGCATGGCGCCGGCCGGAGTGGTGGCGAGCGTGGGCCGGCCGACCCGCGAGCACCTCGATTTCAGCAGACGGCTGCTCGAGAGCCTGCCTCCGCGGCTGCGGCAGGCGCTGCGCAGCGCGCCGGAAGCCGAACGGGTGCTCTATGCCCTGGGCGGATTTTCCGATCGGGCGGGCGACCTCGCCGGCGACGTCCGGGCGCTCGCACGGCAGTCGGTGTTGATGCTTGCCGAGCTCGCGCTTCCGGCGGTGAAGGCCCAGCCGCAATCGCAGCGCGACCGGTTCCTGACGGAATTCGCGTCGCTGGTGGAGCGCGACGCCCGCGTGACACTGAACGAATTCGTCCTGCTGACTCTTCTGCGCCAGCGCCTGCGCGAGGGCGCGGGCGAACCGATTGCAGCTCGCTATCGCAAACTCGGCGAGATTGCGGAAGATGCCAGGACGCTGCTGTCCCTGGTGGCGCGCGTCTCGGGTGACGCCTCGGGCAAGGCCTTCGCCGCTGGCGCGCGCGTGCTCGAGCTGGGATGGGATGCGCCGTCGGAAGGCGAGAAGCTCACGAGCGCGAGCGTTTCGGCGTCCCTCGAGCGGCTGCGCCTGCTCGCGCCCTTCGCCAAGCCGGCGTTGCTGCGCGCTTGCGTCGAGACCGCCATGGCCGACGGCAGGCTGCGCGTCGCGGAAGCCGAGCTGCTGCGCGCCATCGCCGCGACGCTCGACTGCCCGGTTCCACCGCTAGTCGCTACTTTCCAGACAGGCGTCGACGAATAGTATCTCGCGTCTCGAGCACGGCCTTCGCATAGGGGCCCGTCGAGCCCGAGCGTTCGACGGCGCGCTCGATGAGGGGCAGCGCCTCTTCGTTCTTGCCTTGATCGGAAAGCGTCTGGGCGAGGTTGTTGAGCACGATCACCGAGTCCGGAGCCCGCTTCATGGCGTCGCGCAGCACGCGCTCGGCCTCGGGCAGCGCGCCCAGGGCGTAATGCGAATTGGCGAGCCCGATGGCCGCGTTGACGTTCCCGGGCCAGCGCTTGAGAAAGCTGCCGTACGCGACGCGGGCGTTTGCCGCTCCTCCTGTGCGCTCCACGGCCGCCACGGCGCTCAGCCAGCGACCCTCGTCGGCCGTGGCCGGTATGCGATCGGGCGGCAGCGCGACCATCGCCCAGTAGTTGCCGCGCTTCCAGACGACCTCGTGCACAGTGAAGGGCATCAGGTCCCGCTCGGTGGTGCCGGAGCGCAGGACGAGCATGCCGGCGTCGTAGTCGTAGCCGACGGCGACGGCGTAATGCCAGCCATCGCCCACGCCGAGGTTCTGCAGCACGATCACCGGGTTTCCCGCGGCGAGCTCGCGCAGCAGGTCTTCGAAGCGCGGCGCGAGCTGGTACGAGACCAGGCCGTGCCGGCGTGGCGCCGCGAGCATTTCCACCTGCAGGCTCCCTTTGCGCTCCGGAAGGTAGACCTGCGCTACGAGATCCTCCGGCGTGACCTTGACGCCGGAGGCCGCGAGCACGGTCGCGAGCGCGGCCGGGCCGCACTGGAATTCCTCCTGCGGGAAGAACGGCACCTCGCGCAGCTCGGTCCGTTCCGGAAGGCCCTGCGGCAGCGCGCGGCGCAGCTCCGCGGTCTGCGGCCACATGCTCGCGCAACCCGACAGCGCGAGCGCACAGGCGCAAACAAGAACGCCCGCGACTACGCGGGCGTTCTGTGCGGTCTTTCGGCCGAGTTGCGCTAGCGTTTCCAGACCCACCAGATCGCGGCGATGATGACGATGAGGAGGATAACACCGGCGGTGTCGCCGCCCGCGGGCAGCCGCTCGATTCTCCCGGCGAGGTACGCTACCTCGGTGTCGCTCATCGCGGCGACGCGGTCCTTCGCCGTCGCGGCGTCGAGGCCCATGGACTGGAGCTGGCCCGCCACGTCGGCGCGCGAGACGAAGCTCAGCACCGCGGCCCGGTCAGCCTGCGACGAAGGCGCCGCGGCCTGATCCGTACCGATCATACCGGCCTGGGACACCTGGTACGGCGTCCAGACCATCAACACGATCAGCAAACGGCATATTGTTCTTGCCCAAACGGATTTCATTTGCACTCCTAGGATGAGATTTGGCGAACGATTGAGATGATGAGGGACTGAAAGACAGAACGAGCACTAGCAGGAATCAAGCCGTCCGCAATCTAGCGTCCGGCATCCGGCCGATCTAGCGGACACGCTGTGCCAGAATGGCTATCGAATGGTAGCGGTTGAACGACTCGGCGTAGCGCTCGGCTCCGCGATTGCGGGCGAGGTTCGCTTCGATGATGCGGCGCGTGCAGCGTACGCGTCCGACGCTTCGAACTATCGGCAGGTGCCGGTCGGCGTGGTTCTGCCGCGCAGCCCCGAGGATGTCGTCGCAGCGGTCGCGCTCTGCCGCGCGCACGATGCCGCGATCCTGCCGCGCGGCGCCGGCACCTCGATGTGCGGCCAGAGCGTCAACGCCGCCGTGGTCATCGACTGCTCGAAGTACCTCGACCGCGTGCTGGCGGTCGACCCGGTCGCGCGCACGGCGCGGGTCGAGCCGGGCGCGGTGTGCGACGCCCTTCGCGAGGCGGCGGAGGCGCATGCCCTCACGTTCGCTCCGGACCCGGCGACCCACTCGCGCTGCACGCTCGGCGGCATGATCGGCAACAACTCCTGCGGCCCGCACTCCGTGATGGCGGGCAAGACGGTCGAGAACATCGAGCGCCTGGAGGTGCTGACCTACGACGGCGCGCGCTTCTGGTGTGGTCCGACCGACGCTGTCGAAATGCAGCGCATCCTGTCGCTGGGCGGTCGACGGGCCGAGATCTATTCCGCGTTGCAGCGCATCGCCCAAAAGTACGCTCCCTTGATCCGCAGCCGTTTCCCGCGGATCCGCCGGCGGGTCTCGGGATACAACCTGGACGAGCTGCTTCCGGAAAAAGGTTTCAATGTTGCGCGCGCTCTGGTCGGCTCGGAGGGCACCTGCGCGCTCACTCTGCAGGCCGAGGCGCGCCTGGTGAAAAGTCCGCGCCACCGCGTGCTCGTGGTGCGCGGCTTTCCCGACATCTTCGCCGCCGGCGACGCGGTGCCCGAGGTGCTCGCTGCCGCGCCGATCGCCTGCGAAGGCCTCGACGACGCCATCATCGGCGGCCTGCGCGAACGCGGGCTGCGACTGGCGGACATCGCGCTGCTGCCGCCCGGCAGGGGCTGGCTCATGGTCGAGTTCGGCGGCGACTCGATCGAGGAGGCGCTCGAAAAGGCGCGCGCGCTGCCGGGGCTCCTGGTGACCGACCCCGACCTCATGACGCGTCTGTGGACCATCCGCGAGACCGGCGCGTCGGCCACCGCGCTCAATCTCGCCGGCCGCGCGCCGGACCCGGTCATCGGTTGGGAGGACGCCGCCGTCGACCCGCTGCGCCTCGGCGCCTACCTGCGCGAGTTCAGCGGCCTGGTCGGGCGCTACGGTTATCGAACCTCGATCTACGGCCACTTCGGCGACGGCTGCGTCCACGCGCGCATCGACTTCGATCTGCGCAGCCACGAAGGCGTGGCCCACTGGCGCAGCTTCCTGCGCGAAGCCTCCGAGCTGGTCGTGAAGTACGGCGGCTCGCTCTCCGGCGAGCACGGCGACGGTCACGCGCGCGCGGAGTTCCTGCCGCTCATGTTCGGCGAGGAGCTGATGCAGGCGTTTCGCGAGTTCAAGGCCGCGTGGGATCCCTCGAAACGGATGAATCCTGGGAAGATCGTCGACGCGTTCCGGGTCGATGAGCATTTGCGCCTGGGGCCCCAATACAGGCCGGTCACGCTTGCCACGAAATTTTCGTTCGTTACGCCCGAGGGAAACGGCTTCGTGCGCGCGGTGGGGCACTGCGTTGGGATGGGGAAGTGCCGCGCGTCCAAGGGCGGCACCATGTGCCCGAGTTACCGCGGCACGCGCGAAGAGCGCTACTCGACCCGCGGCCGCGCGCGCCTGCTCGCCGAAATGCTGCGCGGCGAGCTCATCACGACCGGCTGGAAGAGCGAGGAAGTCAAAGAGGCGCTCGAGTGGTGCCTCGGGTGCAAGGGCTGCCGCAGCGACTGTCCGACGCACACCGACATGGCGGCCTACAAGGCCGAGTTCATGTCGCACTACTACGAGGGACGCAGGCGTCCGCGCCAGGCCTGGTCGATGGGACGCATCGGCGAGTGGGCGCCGCTCGCCTCGTCGGTGCCCTGGCTCGCCAATGCCGTTTCCAGCATGAGTCTTTCCAAACGTGTCGCGGGCGTGGCGGCCGCGCGCTCGCTGCCGAAGTTCGCCGCCCGGACGTTTCGCGCGGATTTCAAGTCGGGAAAGCGGGGCGAGCCCGCAGTGCTGTTCGACGATACGTTCAACAACCATTTTCGTCCGCAGACCGCCGCGGCGGCGCAGAAGGTGCTCGAGGCCGCGGGCTGCGCGGTGGAGCTGCCTCCCGAACACGTGTGCTGCGGCCGGCCGTACTACGACTTTGGCATGATCGAGCGCGCCAGGTCCGCGCTGGCGAGGGTCCTCGATACGCTCGCGCCGCAGCTCGAGCGGGGTCTTTCGGTCGTGGTGCTCGAGCCGGGATGCCTTTCCGTGTTCCGCGACGAGCTGCACCAGCTCTTCCGCGGCGATGCCCGCGCCGCGCGGCTCGCGACTGGCTTCGTCTCGCTGGGCGAGTTCTTGAACCGCAGGGGTTTCCGGGCCAACCTGCCAGGGAAGGTTCTGGCGCATGCGCACTGCCACCAGAAAGCGCTCTGGGGCAGCGGCGACGACGTGGAGCTCATGCGAAAGACCGGCGCCGAAGTGCTGTCGCCGGACACCGGCTGCTGCGGCATGTCGGGGTCGTTCGGCTACCGTCCCGAGTTCTATCAGACCTCGCGGCGGATCGCCGGGCTCGAGCTGCTGCCGGCGCTGCAGGCGGCAAGCGACGCGACGGTGGTGGCAAACGGATTTTCCTGCCGCGAGCAGATCGAGGGCCTCGCCGCCAGGCCGACCCTGCATCTCGCCGAGCTCCTCGCCAGGGCATGAGCGCCGAGCTCGGGCCGGCCGTGATCGCCTTCGTCGTCTTGGCGTGCCTGCTCGCGGGTTTCGGCCACGGCGCGCTTGGCTTCGGCTTCCCGATCGTCGCCACGCCGCTCGTGGCGCTCGCGATCGACATCAGGTCCGCGATCGCGCTGCTCGCGCCGATCACGCTCGTGCTCACGGTGATCTCGGCGCTGCGCGGCGTCGCCCTCTCGTCGATAGTGCGCGAATTCTGGTTCCTGCCGCTCGCTACGGCGCTCGGGGCCTGGCTCGGCACGCGCATCCTCCTTGCGATGCCCCCGGAGCCCTTTCTCCTCATACTGGCGGGGGTGATCCTTCTTTACCTCAATCTCGACCGCGTCGGCCGCGGCCGCAGCGCGCTGGTCCAGCGGCTGCGCGTGCCGTTCGGCGCAGCGTTCGGCTTTGTCGCCGGCGTGTGCGAGGCGGTAGCCAACGTCGCCGGCCCGATCCTGCTGATCTACTTCATGCTGCTCGGCCTCGCGCCGGCGCAGGTCGTGCAGACGCTGAACCTGTGCTTCTCGCTCGGCAAGGGCGCCCAGACCGCCACCTGGGCGATGTCGGGCGAGATCAGCGTGGGTGGCTGGCTCCTGATCGGCGCGCTCACCGTGCCTTCGGTGGCGGCGCTTTTCGCCGGCATGCGTGTGCGCAGCCGCATCGACGCACCGACGTACCGGCGCTGGCTCCGCGGCGCGCTATGGATCATGGCGGTTCTCCTGCTCGTCCAGTTTTCGACCCGCGTGTCGGCGTCCGAGGAAGCCCTGTGGCGCGCGATCGAGCAGGACGACGAAGCCGCCGCGCTCGCGCTGGTGCGCGCCGGAAACCTCGACGTCAAGGCGCGCAACGCGGCGGGCGACACGCCGCTGCACCGCGCGGCGGAAAAGGGGATGCGCTCCCTCGCCGAGTCGCTGCTCGCGCGTGGCGCCGAGGTCAACGCGCGCTCCAAGAACGGCGAGACCCCGCTTCACTTCGCCGCGCTGGACGCAGACGTGTCGGTCGCCGAGCTGCTGCTCGACGCCGGCGCCGACCCGGGCGCGCAGAACAACGACGGCGAGTCGGTCCTGATGTGGGCGGCCCTGAGCGGCCATGTCGCGGTGGCGCAGCGCCTGCTCGCGCGCGGCGCCGACGCCAACGCCCGGGACCGCAAGGGCAGCCTGCCGCTGCACGCGGCGGCCGACGGCGGCCATCTCGAGCTCGCTCGCATGCTGTTGCCCCGCACCAAGGAGCCGCAGGCGAAAAACGGAGCTGGCAGGAGCGCGCTCGATTACGCGCGCGCCAACGGCTATGCCCAGATCGAGAAGCTGCTAGAAGGCCCGACCAGCCTAGAAGGCCCCAATTAGCCGCTCGTACGACCGGGTGCGCGAGGCGTAGTCGCCGGTAATGGTGAGGACCATCATCTCATCGGCGCCGTAGCGTCCAGCCATCGCCTCGAGCTCCTCGCGCACCCGCCGCGGGCCCCCGATGACTGCCCGGGCCCGCTGCCCGGCGACATATTCGCGCTCCGCAACGGTGTACTGGTGGGCTGCGGCCTCCTCGGCAGTGGGCACGGGCGAGTCGATATTGAGCGCCATGTGCAGCCGCCGCAGGTCGATGGGCCGCGCCAGCCGCTCGGCGTCTTCATCGTCCTCGCCGCAGATGGCGAACGCGCAGACCATGGTTCGGGGCGAGGGCTCGTGACCAGGGCGGAAATGCTCGCGATAGGCCTGCATCACTTCCTCGCCGCCGCGCGGGTTGATGAAATGAGCGAACGCGAACGCCATGCCGAGCTGCGCGGCGAGTGCGCCGCTGTAGTCCGAGGAGCCGAGGAGCCAGATCTCCGGCGCCGTCGGGACTTCGGGCTGGAGGCGCACGCGCTTGTAGGGATGGTCGGGGGGCAGCCTGCCGGCGAGGTGGGCGGCGAGCTCCCATACCTGCTGCGGAAACTGCTCGGCGTCCGGAAACCCGCCGCCGGCGACTGCCTGCGCGGTCCTGGCGTCGCCGCCGGGGGCGCGCCCGACACCAAGGTCGATGCGCCCGGGATAGAGCGCCTCGAGCATGCGAAATGCCTCCGCGGTCCGGAAGGCGGCGTAGTAGGGCAGCAGGATCCCGCCGGTCCCTATGCGCAGCCGGGAGGTCTCTGCGCCCAGGCGTGCCACGAGCACCTCGGGGCAGGGGTCTGCGAGTGCGGCGATCGCATGGTGCTCGGCCAGCCAGTAGCGGTGGTAGCCCAGCGCCTCGGCGCGGCGGGCGAGCGCCAGCGTCTCCAGGATCGCGCGGCGCGCGTCATGGCCGGCGATGACGGGCGACTGATCGAGGATCGAAAGCTTCATCGTTTGCCTGAGCCGTCGTGGACGGGCGACACGAAAGACACTTGTGGATCAAGGCCGTTCGCACGCATGTGCCACTGTACGTCGTTACGCGGCGACGCTTTTCGCATGAATGACTTGTAATGCTTTCTCCGACCCGTCTGCAATGCGCTGATCGTACTAGGTAAACGATTCTTGGCACGCTGATTGCAGGGGGATGTGCAAGAACTCTTTACCCCGTCATGGACCCCAAGTTCATCCAGCACGTTCATCCGGCATTGTCGATTGCCACCATGGTGCTGCTCGCGCTTGCGGTCGCGGGCGTGCTGCTGGCGACCGGGTTGCTCCAATGAGCGAAATGCGAGTCAAGCAGGAAGCGTTCGCCTTGGCGCAAGCCTGCCTTGGGTTCGTCATCCTCGCGCTCGTGCTCCTTGGCATTGGCGGCACCATCTACAAGATCATTTCGCCCGACGGCTGGGTGGCGCAGGCGTTCGGCCGCAGCCTCTCCGCCGGCGCGGCGGCGCTCGGCTCCCTGATCATGGTAGTCGCGCTTGCGTGGTTCTCGCGCGGCAGCTCCCCCCGCCGGCGCACGCAATTCGCCGACGTCGCGATCTATGGGTTCGCGGCGGCCGGGCTCCTCTACGTCGTGCAGCTCTGGATCCGAGGCAGTTTCTGATGCGCTGACCGGTCCAAAGCCGCAGTACCGTCTCCCCTGGGCCCGCGCTGCCCCCCCATAAGCCGGGCCCTTTTTTTTGCCTGCAGGAAATTCGACGAAACCTGAGCGTCGGTCAGCGCGAGGTCACGACTACCCTCAATAGGGCGCCACCGAGGAACGCTGCTGCCACCGTCGCGCCGAACAGACCCTTGCGCTGGAGTGCGTGGACCAGCACGTTTTGCGAGTCCCACGCTCGCCGCCGCTCGCCGAGCGGCGCGGTGCGGGGCGACACCGCAGGTGAAGCAGCCTTCGCGGGCGTCGTCGCTTCGCCGAGATTCGGCTTCTGCGGCTGCTCGCCGCGGCGCGATCCCCGCGCGTGCGCGTACACCCAGGTGAACTCGGCGCCGAGCAGGAAGATCTGCGCCGAATAGTAGACCCACACCATCACGATCACGATCGAGCCGAAGGCGCCGAAGCTCGAGCCCACGTCGCCCTTGCCGAGGTACAGCCCGATCAGGAACTTGCCGATGACGAAGAGCAGCGCCGTCACCAGAGCGCCCACCCACACGTCGCGCCACTGGATGCTCGCGCGCGGCATCAGCTTGTAGATCGCGCCGAACACCACCGTCAGAACGCCGAAATTCACCACGATGTCCGAAAAGTGCGCGATGGCTTCCCATTGGCCGAAGAAGGGCCCCCACCATTTGCCCAGGGCGCTCAGCGCCGCACTGAGGAGAAGCGACACCGTCACGAGGAAGGCGAGGCCGAGCACCATGCCGAACGTGAGCAGGCGAGAACGCAGGAAGCTCCAGACGCCGTTCGCCTGTTCCTTGCGCTTCTGCGACTCGGGAACCCGCCAGATCGTGTCGAGCGCGGTTTGGAGCTGCCCGAAGACGCTGGAGGCGCTGAAGAGGAGCACTGCAATGCTCACTGCCGTCGTCATGGCCCCGGTCTTGGGCTCGCTCACGTGCGCCAGCATCTCGCGGATGGCCTCCGCTCCGCTCTGCCCCATGAGCGCGGCGACCTGCTCGAACACCATGCCGCGCACGGCGTCGGGACCGACGACGAGGCCCGCGATCGAAATGATCAGGTAGAGCAGCGGCGCGATCGAAAACATCGAGTAGTAGGCGAGCGCTGCTCCCTTGCTCGGGGCCTGGTCGTTCCACCACGCGGTGAAAGCGTTCACCAGCATGCGCACGTACTTCTTTTGCAGCAGGCCCTTGGCGTTCATGGCAGGTGCGGGTTCGCCGGCGTGGCCGTGGCGCCCTGCAGCAGCTCCAGGGCGCTCGCCGGCTGGTTGTAGAGCGGCAGCGCGCCGTGCTGGTTGAAGTGCAGCCGCAGCAGCTCGCCCGCCCAGCTTCTCGGCGTGATGGTGATTTCCCAGGTGAAGTGCGTGGCGTGGATGATGCCGCGGCGCTTGAGGCCGAGGAGCTCGCCAAGGGCGTCTGGCAGGAAAACGCTGCGCGCCGTGGCGCCGATGTACACGATGCGCCCCTCGTCCCACAGCCCGAACACCCCTTGGGTGCGCGGCGTGCCCCGGATCGATTCGGCGTCGAGCTTCCACTTCAGGCTGGTGATGAACATCGCTTGCTCTACGAGCGAGCAATCGCCATGCCGCAGCACGGTCGGCGACAGGCCTACATCGGGTCAACTCCGCGCGACAGCCTTGACTCCGAACCTCGTTTAAACCGCGATCGGCGCCTTGATCGCCGGATACGGCTCGTAGCCCTCGAGCGTGAAGTCCTCGTAGCGGAAATCGGCGAGCTCGCCGGCCTGCGGGTTGAGGAGCATGCGCGGAAAGGGGCGCGGCGCTCGCGCGAGCTGCTCGCGCGCCTGGGCCACGTGGTTGAGATAGAGATGCGCGTCGCCCAGCGTGAGCACGAACTCGCCCGCCGCGAGCCCGGTAACCTGCGCCACCATGCGAGTGAGCAGGGCGTAGGAGGCGATGTTGAAGGGCACGCCCAGGAAGAGATCGGCGCTCCTCTGGTACATCTGGCACGAAAGCCGGCCGTCGGCGACATAGAACTGGAACAGCGCATGGCACGGCGGCAGCGCCATGCGCTCGACGTCGGCGGGGTTCCAGGCGCTGACGATGTGGCGGCGCGAGTCGGGCTTCTTCCTCAGGGACTCGATGACCTTCGCGATCTGGTCTATTTCCCTGCCCTCGGGCGTGCGCCAGTGGCGCCACTGGTAGCCGTAGACCGGCCCGAGCTCCCCCGCAGCGTCGGCCCACTCGTCCCAGATCGTCACGCCACGCTCCTGCAGCCACTTCACGTTGGTGTCGCCGCGCAGGAACCACAGCAGCTCGTAGATGATGGATTTGAGATGCAGCTTCTTCGTCGTGAGCAGCGGGAAGGTCGGCTCGAGGCTGAAACGCAGCTGCCTGCCGAACACCGATCGCGTGCCGGTTCCGGTGCGGTCGCTCTTGCGCGCGCCGTGCTCGAGCACTTCGGCGAGCAGGTCGAGATACTGGCGCTCTTCCGGATTCATCGCGAGATCAGGCGCGCCACAGCGTCGGCAGACTGGAATCGCGCCTCGGGTTTCTTGGCGAGCAGACCGTCGAGCAGGGCCTGGTGCTCGGCGAGGTGCGCGGGCAGCTTCGGCACCGGGGCGTTCACGTGCATGTTGACGACGCTGGCGGGGTTGGCGGAGTCATACAGGCGCAGGCCGGTCAGCATCTCGTAAAAGATCACCCCGAGACTGTACAGGTCGGAGCGGCCGTCGACCGGCAGGTTGAGGCACTGCTCCGGGCTCATGTAGCGCGGCGTCGCGAGGAGCTGGCCGGCGATTGTCAGGGTCGAGTGGGCGCCTAGATCCTTGGCGAGCCCGAAGTCGACGATCACCGGGCGGCCATCCGCGCGGAACAGGATGTTGGCGGGCTTGAGGTCGCGGTGCACGATCCCGGCGGCGTGAATGGCCTCGAGCGCGTGCGCGATCTGCTCTACGAGCCGCAGCGTGTCGCGCAGCTCGAAGCCGTCGCGCATGCGCCCCGCCAGCGTGCCCGACGGCACGAATTCCATGGCGATGTAGGCGAGCTCGCCGCCGAAGTCCTGGTCGTAGATCTTGGCGACGTACGGATTGTCGATCGCCGCGAGCACCCGGTATTCGCGCTTGAGCCGCTCGAGGTAGACGCCGTCCTGGCGCGCGCGGCGGTCGAGGACCTTGAGCGCGACGGTGACGCCGTCGGCGGCGCGCTCGGCGAGATAGACCATCGCCTGGCCACCCTGCCCGATCGGATGCAGCACCCGGTAGCCCGGGATGCTCGGCTGCGCCATCGCGCGATTTTGCTCCCTTACAGGATCTTCCGCAGGAACGCCGAAATGTCGGCGATTTCCTCCGGGCAGACGGAATGCGGCATCGGATAGGTCTGCCATTGCACCTTGTACCCCAGCCGCTCGAGGAGCTGCCTCGACTGCTCGGCGCGCTGGAGCGGGATGATGTCGTCGTACTGCCCGTGCGCCATGAAGATGGGCACGTCCCGGTTCGCCGCGCTGCCTTCGGCTTCGAGCGTTCGGTGCAACGGAAGGTAGGTCGACAGCGCGAGCACGCCGGCGAGGCGCTCGCCGTGGCGCAGAGCGGTCTGCAGCACGATCGCCCCGCCCTGGGAGAATCCGGCAAGCACGATGCTTCCGGCGCCGCGCGCCCTTTCGGCGGCGATCAGCGTCTCGAGGAGCTTCTGCGAGGCGCGCACGCCGGCCTCGTCCTCGGGCCCCGGGCCGAACTGCAGGATGTCGTACCAGGCGCGCATGCGCATGCCCTGGTTGATCGTGACCGGGCGCACCGGCGCGTGGGGGAAGACGAAGCGCACCGGCTGGTCGAGCTCGAGCTCGGAAACGATCGGCTCGAAGTCGTGGCCGTCGGCGCCGAGGCCGTGCAGCCAGATGACGCTGGCTAGTGGATTCGCTCCGGTATTGATTTCGACCGCTTCCATGGGGTTCACTATGAACGAAGTGGAACAAACCGCTATTTTCCTACCAATGGCCGCGCTCGCCGCGTGGACGTTCGCGGTGCTGTTGGTCATCCCGCTCGCCCGGTTCCGCGCTGGGGCACGGGGCGAGGTCAACGTCGGCGATTTCCGCTACGGCGAGTCCGCGCGCGTGCCAGGCCCGGTATCGCTGCCGAACCGCAACTTCATGAACCTGCTCGAGCTGCCGATGCTCTTCTACGTGGTCTGCATCGCGCTCTACGTCACCCTCAGCGTCGACGCCTATGCGCTCGCCCTGGCATGGCTCTACTTCGCGTTGCGCGTGGGCCACAGCCTCGTGCATCTCACCTACAACAACGTGTTCCATCGACTGGGGGTCTACGCCGCGAGCGGCGTGGTGCTCGCCCTGCTGTGGCTGCGTTTCGCCGCCGGCCTCTTCAGAGACGGTTGAACCAGAGGAGCGAGAAGCCGCCCGCCGCGAGCGCGAGCAGGGCCGCCAACGCGGCGGCGAGCGCGGTGACCTCGCGCTCTTCCTTCGCGAGCACGAACTTGCCGCTCAGCGCCTGGTAGACCTTCTTCAGCTCGTCCGAGCTCGCGGCGTGGAAATAGTCAGCCTCGGTGAGCTCCGCGATCGCCTTGAGCGTGGCCTCGTCGAAAGCCATGTAGATGGAGTAGCCGTCCATCATCGCCGGGCCGCCCGCGGGCGAGCCGAAGCCGACGGTGAACACGCGGATGCCGTGGTCGGCGGCCATGCGCGCCGCTTCCAGCGGATCCGGGCCAGTGGTGCGCCGCCCGTCGGTGAGGAGCACGATCGCCGAAGAGGTGTTGGAGCCCGGCGGTACCGGCTTCAGCTCCTTCTTCTCGACCTTCTTCTCCGCAGGCCGGTTCGTGCGCCAGGACTGGCGGCTGCCGAGCACCATCGACTCGAGGTCGATTCCCTCGTCGGGGAACAGGGTCGCGAGCGACATCACGATGCCGCTGCCGATCGCGGTGTGGCGGTCGAGCTGTAGTCGCTCGAGCGCCGCGATGAGGTCGTCCTTGTTGTTCGTGGGCTTCTGGATCAGGAGCGCGGTGCCGGCGAACGACACGATGCCTACGCGCAGGTCGGACGGCAGCTCCTCGATGAAGGACTTCGCGGCCGCTTGCGCCGCGGCGAGGCGATTGGGCTGCACGTCGGTGGCACGCATGCTGAGCGAAACGTCGATCGCCATGATGATGGTGCGCTGCTGCGAGGGCAGGGTGATGACCGCGCTCGGCCGCGCGAGCGCGAAAATCGCCGCGGCGAGCGCTGCGAGCAGCAGCGCCGCGGGCAGGTGGCGCCGCCAGCGCGCCGAGCCGGGCATGGCCGCGCGCGCCAGCGCGAGGCTCGCGAAGCGCACGGCGCGGCGTTGATGCCGCCGCAGGATGTACAGATACAGGGCGATCAGCACCGGAAGCAGCGCCAGGAGCAGCAGGAGCTCCATCCAGATGAAGTTCATGCCGGCTTTCTCTGGGCGGACTTCGGCCTGAACGCCTTCACGACCGATTCGTGCGTCTCGATGTACGGGCCGCCGATGAGGTCGACGCAGTACGGCACCGCGGAGAAGATGCCGTGTACGCCCGCGTCTTTCAGGCCTTCCAGCGTCTCGCGGATCGACTTGGGCTGGCCCGGCAGGTTGATGATCAGCGCGCGCCCGCGGATCACCGCCACCTGGCGCGAAAGGATCGCGGTCGGAACGAATTTCAGGCTGATCTGGCGCATCTGCTCGCCAAACCCGGGCATGACCTTGTCGGCGACCGCGAGCGTCGCTTCCGGCGTCATGTCGCGCGGCGCGGGCCCGGTGCCGCCGGTGGTGAGCACGAGATGGCAGCCCGCGCGGTCGACCAGCTCCTTCAGGGTCGCCTCGATCAGCGGCTGCTCGTCGGCAATGAGGCGGGTCTCGTCGCGCCATGCAGGCGCGGCGATCGCCGAGCCGAGCCAGGCCTTCAGCGCTGGAATGCCTTCGTCCTTGTACACACCGGCAGAGGCGCGGTCGCTCACCGAAACGAGGCCTACGATCAGCTCTTCCTTCATAGGACCTCGAACACCTCCAGCTCCACCGCAGTGGGGCGGCGCGCGCCGCTCGCCACGCAGACGATGCGGTTCAGCCAGGCGTAACGCTCGTCGCCCGTCTCGAAGAGCGGCGTGGTGCGCATGTAGTATTGGGCCGGGTCCATATTTTCCCCCGCCGCGAGGCGCTTGAGGACCTCCGCGGGACCGTGACGGTAGCCGCGGTTGCGTACGTAGACGAGCGCTCCGTCCGCCGTCTCGAGGGTGTAGCGCGCGTCCAGATCGGCGACCCCGTCGGCGCGAATCACCTGCCAGTCGGCGCCGCCCGGAAGCACCCGGCCCGAGAGGCGTTCGCCGAAGAAACGCCCCCCGGTGATGGCGATGATGCGCCTGCGCCCGAGCGGCCCGGCGCCCAGCTCCTGCGCCGGCGCAAGCTCGATGTCAGCCTTGAAGAGAGCCTGCAGTTTCAAGGGTTTTCAGCACCCTGAAGAGCTCGCGGTAGGCGCGTGGCGGCTTGCCTTCCTTCTGCTCCTTCCGCGCGTTGCGGATGAGCGAGCGGATTTCCTGCAGGTCGGCGCGGGGATGCTCGGAGGCGAAATGCGTAAGCGCGGCATCGTCCGCGAGCAGGCGCTCCCGCCACGCCTCCAGCCGCCGGTGCGCGGCCGCGGCCTGCGACGAGCGGCCTTCGACCGCGGCGAGCCGCGCCCGGATCGGCTCGGGATCGACCTCGCGCATCAGCCTGCCGATGTACTGCAGCTGGCGGCGCTTCGCCTCGTGGCTCGTGATGCGCTTCGCGTCGAGCACCGCCTGCCTCAGCGCGGCTTCGAGCTGGATCTGGTCGAGCTGCGATTCGGGCAGCCCGACCAGCGCTGCGCCGAGCGACTGCAGCTCGGTCATTTCGCGCTTCCTGCGGGTCTTGCTGACGGGTTCGTCTGGCACGCGAGTTATCATAGCGCCCCCATGCCGAAGCACCACGGCTTCACCTGCGAGCCCGGCGAACTGGAGAGCCTCGCGCAGGCGGTGCTAGACCAGGCGCGGCGCGCAGGCGCCTCCGGCTGCGATTGCGACGTGTCGGAGAGCTACGGCCTGTCGGTGACGGTGCGCAAGGGCAAGCCCGACACCGTCGAGCACAACCGCGACCGCAGCCTCGGCGTCTCGGTCTACTGGGGCGCGCGCCCTAAGGCGCGCCGCGGCCACGCCAGCACCTCCGATTTCTCGCCCGCGGCCGTCAGCCAGACGGTCGAGGCGGCGGTCGCGATTGCGCGCCACACGGCCGAAGACGACTGCGCGGGCCTGCCCGACCCGGACATGCTCGCGCGCGGCGCCGCCGACATGGACTTGTTCCACCCGTGGGCGTTGTCCACCGAGGAGGCGATCGACCTCGCCACGCGCTGCGAGTCGGCGGCGTTCGCGGTGTCGAAGAAAATCCGCAACTCGGAAGGGGCGAGCGTCTCGGCGCAGCATTCCCAATTCGTGACCGCGAACAGCCTGGGATTCGTCGGCGGCTATCCCGGCTCGCGGCACTGGCTGTCGTGCTCGGTGATCGCCGAAGACAAGGGGCTGATGCAGCGCGACGACTGGTACAGCGCATCGCGCAGCCCGGAACAGCTTGCCGATCCCGTGGTGCTCGGCCGCTACGCCGGCCAGCGCACGCTCGCCCGCCTGGGGGCGCGCAAGATTCCCACCGGCAAGGCGCCGGTGCTGTTCGAGGCGCCGGTGGCACTCCAGCTCATCGGCCACTTCATCTCCGCGGTGAATGGCGGCAATCTCTATCGCAAGACCTCGTTCCTGGCGGAGAGTCTCGGTCAGAAGCTGTTCTCGCCGCTCGTAGATATCGAGGAGCGCCCGCACGTGCCCGGGGCGATGGCGAGCGCTCCCTTCGACGAGGAAGGCGTGGCGACGCGCGATCGCACCATCGTGCGCGCCGGGGTGATCGAGGGCTATTTTCTCGGCACCTACTCGGCGCGCAAGCTCGGCATGAAGAGTACCGGCAACGCCGGCGGCCACCACAACCTCTTCGTGCGTTCGAAAGGGCCCGATTTCGCAGGAATGCTCAAGCAGATGCGCAAAGGGTTGCTGGTGACCGAGCTGATGGGGCAGGGCGTCAACCTCGTCACCGGCGACTATTCGCGCGGCGCGGCCGGCTACTGGGTCGAGAACGGCGAGATCCGCTTCCCGGTGGAGGAGATCACCATCGCCGGCAACCTGCGCCAGATGTTCGGCGCGATCGTCGCCATCGGGAGCGACGTCGTGACGCGCAGCGGGCGCTCTTGCGGCTCGATCCTGGTCGAGAGCATGACCATCGCGGGGGATTAGAACCAGAGCGTCGTCGGCTGGCAACGAACCAACCATGGGCGTACTGTCTAATGTCCATGGTCGCCTGCACGCAAGAGGATTTCCCGCAGCCGCCCAAAGACGAGCATCCGATCGTCGCGATCCTTGCGGTCGTCGCCATCGTCGCCGCCATCGTGTTGATTATGTGGGCACGGGTCGCGCTCCACGGCACCGAGGACATCGAGGCGACGCTCACCGACGGCCCGCTCGCGCAGGGCACCGACGAGCAACGCGAGCTCGACGCCGCAGTCACGTCGAACCGGTTCGCGGGCGGCATCTCCCCGCAATAAACCCTCAGGCATAATTTCCGCATGAAGATCCTGATCGCGCTCGGAGCGGCGTGGAGCCTCGCCGTACCCCTGCCGCTGCTCGCGCAGGCGCAAAAGCAGCCGGCGACGCAATACCCGGATGTCATCTTCGTGCCCACGCCCCAGGAGGTGGTCGAGGACATGCTGCGCCTCGCCAACGTGCAGAAAGGCGACGTGCTCTACGACCTCGGCTCGGGCGACGGCCGCATCGCCATCACCGCGGCGCGCAAGTACGGCATCAAGGCGACCGGCATCGACATCGATCCCGAGCGCATCCGCGAGGCGAACGAGAACGCGAAGAAGGCCGGCGTCACCAACCTGGTCCAGTTTCGGCAGGAGAACCTCTTCACCGCCGATTTCAGGGACGCCACGGTCATCACGCTCTACCTGCTGCCCGATCTCAACGTGAAGCTGCGGCCCAAGCTCTGGAACGAGCTCAAGCCGGGGACGCGCATCGTCTCGCACCAGTTCGAGATGGGCGCGTGGAAGCCGGAGAAGCGGCTCGAATCGAACGGGCGCACCATCTACTTCTGGACCGTGCCGCCGAAGGACAGGCAGCCCAAGCTGAACGACAAGTAGAACCCAAAATAGGGTCTGTCCCTATTTTTTCCGGCGGTACGCATCGCCGGCGGCGGCGATGCCGTTCAGGTAGTGCTCCCACACGTGCAGGTTGCGCTCGCACGCGGCAACCGCGGCGTCCTCCATGCGGAGCTTTTTCGCGAATTTCTCGACGGCACGCCAGCCCATGTCGGAATGCTCGATGTCGGCCTCGGTGTGCAGCTCGAAGAACTCGAGCTCGTCGTCGCCCAGTCCGAAGAGCCTGCCCCAGCGGCCGCGTTCCATGCCGAACCAGCCGCGCCGCCTGAACTCGCCCTTGCCGTAGCCGGGCACGTTGATGCGCTCGGCGCAGGTATTGGCGACGATCCCCTCCAGCCAGTGCTTGTTCGCCATCAGGCCTTCCCACGCGTTCCACGCGAGCTGGGTGGAGGGCAGGGGCTTCGCGGCGGTGAGCTCGCCGCGCCTGAGGCCGATGCGCGTGCCCAGCTCCTCGAGGATCGCCCAGTGCGGCCGGCCGCCGCCGTGCGCATGGTCGGCGATGACCTCCTCGCTGCACGCCTGGAGGATGCGCATGCGCGTGTCCCAGTCGTCGCAGTTGGTGGCCACCTTGAGCTTCAGCACCGAGTTGCGCTGCCGCGTGTTGAGCCGGTGCTGCATGGCGAACATCTGCGCCCGGCCCTCGGTCAGCGGCTCGTGGAACCAGCGGCAGCGCGCGACGAAGTCGTTCACCACCCGGTCCATGCGCGCGACCACGCTCACGGCAGCACGGGGTTTTCGTGTTCAGTCAACGAGAAAAAGCAGCGCGAGCACCGTCACGACGAGCGCGCCTGCGGCGAACATCATGAGCGTGGCGTCGGACATCAGCGGCAAGTCCGGATCGCGCGCCACGGGTGCAAGATCAGGCGCGGGATGCGCGTCCGCGTGCCCGTCAGCCGGGCGGGTTGCTCTTTCCATGCAGCTCGCCCACCTTCTGGTTGAAGTTGCGGAAGAAGTCGCCGGCGACCTTCTTCGCCGCGGCGTCGACCAGGCGCGAGCCGATCTGCGCCAGCTTGCCGCCGACGCTCGCCTTGACGTCGTAGGCGAGCCGGGTCGATTCCCCCTGCGGCGAAAGGCGCACCTGCGCGCCGCCCTTCGCGAACCCGGCGGCGCCGCCCTGGCCCTCGAAGGAGATCGAGTACGAATTCGGCGGCTGGATGTCGGAGAGCGTGAGCTTGCCCTTGAACTTGGCGCTCACCGGCCCGACGCGCGCGACCATCAGCACCTGATACTGGTTGTCTCCGATCGGATCGATCGATTCGCAGCCCGGCACGCACTGCTTGAGCACCGCCGGGTCGTTCAACGCGTCCCAGGTCTGCTGCTGGGAGGCCGGGATCACCTGCTCGGCGCTCATTTCCATGCGCGGGTCTCCTGTTGTCTCGTCATCGGTCCGCTCAGCGCCTTGGCCAGGTCGAGCAGGCTGTCGAGATTATGCACCGGCAAAAAAAGATCCACGTGCGGCAGCATCGCGCGCACGCCGGCGGGGCGCGCCTCGAACTTCTCGTAGCGCAGCAGCGGGTTGAGCCAGGCGAGGTAGCGGCAGGACTTCGCGAGGCGCTCCATCTCGTCGCCGAGCCCCTCGCCTGCCTCGCGGTCGAGGCCGTCGGACACGAGCAGCACGCAGGCGTTCTGGCCGAGCACGCGGCGGCTCCAGCGCCAGTTGAACTCGCGCAGGCTGGCGCCGATGCGCGTGCCGCCGGACCAGTCCTTGATCGCCTCGGCCACGCGCGCCATCGCCACGTCGACGTCGCGATGGCGCAGCTGCCGCGTGATGTTGGTGAGCCGCGTCCCGAACACGAACACCGACACCCGGTCGCGGTCGTTGGTGATGGCGTGCAGGAAGTGCAGAAACATCCGCGAGTACGGGTTCATCGACCCCGAGATGTCGCACAGGACGACGAGCGGCGGGTGCAGCTCGCGCGGCGCGGCGCGCACGAGCGGGATCACGTCGCCGCCTCCGCGCAGGGATTCGCGCAGCGTTTTCCTCAAATCGATCCGCCTGCCGTTGCGCTCGACATGGAATCTTCTGGTCTTGATCACGGGTAGCGGGAGGCGCAGCTCGGCGATCAGCTTCTTCGCCTCGGCCAGCTCGGCCGCCGACATGGTGTCGAAGTCCATGCGCTGCAGCACCTCGCGCGAGGAGAAAGTGAGCCGGGCCTCCAGCTCGACCTTCTCGGTTTTCGCTTCCTGCTGTTTTTGACTGAACAGCGCGTCGGTCAGGCGCTGGCTCTGCTGCTCCTCGGGCTTGGGCGCGCGGCCGTAGGCCTGCGGCAGCATGAGCTGCATCATCCGCTCGGCGAGCTTCGGGTCGCGCCAGAAGATGCGGAAGGCCTGGTCGAAGATCGGCCGCTGCTCGTTGCGCGAGAGCAGCACCGCCGACATGGTCCAGTACCAGTCTTCGCGCCGCAGCGGAAATTCGCTCGCGCCCGCCATCTCCAGCGCCTTGACGCAGTCGACCACCCGGTCGGGGCCGATGCGCAGGCCTGCCGCGCGCAGCAGGCGCGCGAAATGCATGACGTTTTCTGCTAGACGACCTTCGGTCAAGCAGCCTTGCCCTTTTCGGCGGCCGGCGCCGCCTCACGGGCGAGTTTCTCCACTGCGGGAGCCGCGACGACCGCGTGCTCCCGGAAATAGCGCTCGTGGTTGCGTTCGACCTCCGCGAGCCAGTAGACGTAGTTCACCATCAGGCCCGCCGAGCGCGCCATGCCCTGCTCGGAGGTGTCGCCCATCCAGTTCAGGCGCTCGAGCGAGGCACCGTTCCCCAGGTGAAAGCGCGCCACCGGATCGAGCGGCTCGTCGCCCTGCTTGGCGTGCAGCAGGTAGCGGGCGCACAGGCGCGTGAGCTGCGCCTGCACAGCCTCGGGGACCTCGCCCAGGTGCCAGGCCGGGTCGTCGATCCTCTTCAGGAGCTCGGGGCCGCCGTGCTCGCCGAGCCAGCGCCGGAATCCCGGCACCGGGGAGAGCGTGGCGAAGCGCCGCAGGTGCGGAAACTCGCGCTTCAGCTCCTCGGCGACCTGCTTTATGAGCAGGTTGCCGAACGATATGCCGCGCAGCCCCTCCTGGCAGTTGGTGATCGAGTAGAACATCGCGCAATCGGCGTTCGCCGGCACCGCCACCGGCGACTTGAGGTCGAGCAGGGGCTGCACGTGCGCGCTCATACCGCGCGTGAGCGCGACTTCGATGAAGATGATCGGCTCTTCCGGCAGCTGCGGATGGAAGAAGGCGAAGCAGCGCCGGTCCGACTCGAGGCGCCGGCGCAGGTCGCGCCAGCCCTGGATCGCGTGCACCGCCTCGTACTGGATCAGCTTCTCGAGCACGATCGCGGAAGTGCGCCAGTCGATGCGCTCGAGGCGCAGGAACCCGCGGTTGAACCACGAGCGCAGCAGGTGCATGAGGTCGTAGTCGATCACCCGCCAATGGGCATGCGCCTTCATGCCCTTGAGGAGCTGGCTGCGCATCTCCACCAGGGTGGCGGTCCCGCCTGGGGCCATGTTGAGGCGGCGGAAGATCTCCTGCCGCGGCGGCTCGACCGTCTCCTGCAGCCGCGCGAAATTCGCCGGTGACGGATCGGCCTGGTATTCGGCCGCGGCGCGCGACACCGCCTCCGGGGAGGGCGAGTAGTGACGCGCCAGCACGTCGAAGAAGTCCTCGCGCGAGCGCTCGTCGAGCCCCTGGCAGGCGGCGAGCGCGTCGCGCGCGAGCGCTGTGCTCGTGTACTCGCCGCGCTCGGCGAGCAGCGCCTCGCACAGCCCGACCAGCTCGCGCGTGCGGCGCTCGACCGCGCTCTGGCCGCCGCCGAGGAGCTTTCTCAGGAACGAGGCCGGATTCACGCCGCGGCACTCGCTTCTGCCAGCATGCGCTCGGCCTCGGCGCCGGCGACGCGCTCGAGGTCGTCCCGGTACTTGAGCAGCACGCCGAGGGTGTTGTTGACGGTTTCCGGGTCGAGCGCCACGCGGTCAAGGGCAACCAGGCAGTTCGCCCAGTCGATGGTCTCCGCGACGCCCGGCTGCTTGAAAAGGTCGCTCGTGCGCAGGCGCTGCACGAACGCGACCACCTCGCGCGAGAGGCGCTCGGCCGCGCGCGGCGCCTTGCGGCGCAGGATCTCCAGCTCGCGCTTCGCGTCCGGATAGTCGACCCAGTGGTAGAAGCAGCGCCGCTTCACCGCGTCGTGGATCTCGCGCGTGCGGTTGGAAGTGATCACCACCACGGGCGCCTCGGCGGCGCGCACCGTGCCGATCTCGGGAATCGTGATCTGCCAGTCCGACAGGACCTCGAGGAGGTATGCCTCGAAGGGCTCGTCGGTGCGGTCGAGCTCGTCGATCAGCAGCACCGGCGCCGCGCCGGCCGACTGCAGCGCGCGCAGCAGCGGCCGCCGCACCAGGAAGCGCTCCGAGAAGATGTCCTGCTCGAGACCCTCGCGCGACTTGACGCCTTCGGCTTCCGCCATCCTGATCTCGATCATCTGGCGGGGGTAGTTCCATTCGTAGGCCGCCTGCGCGATGTCGAGGCCCTCGTAGCACTGCAGACGGATCAGCTCGCGTCCCAGCGCTTCGGACACCACCTTCGCGATCTCGGTCTTGCCCACGCCTGCCTCGCCCTCGAGAAACAGCGGCCGCTTCATGGCGAGCGCGAGAAAGAGCGAGGTGGCGAGGCTACGGTCGGCGACATAGTCGCCCGCGCCGAGCAGAGCCTGGGTCTCGTCGATCGACCTGGGGAGCGGTTTCGTCATGGCGCCGAGCATTTTGCGGGATTTGCCGGGGTGCCGCCAGCCCGTTTCGGCCGGCTCGGCATAGCGCTTGCTCGCGGACCGGACTAACCAAGGAGGCGCGAATGGAAATGGCAATGGTCAAGGAGCTCCTGCTCCAGTCCCTGGAGCACGAGAAGGGCGGAGTCAAGGTCTATGAGACGGCGCTCAAATGCGTCATCAACGAGGACTTGAAGGAAGAATGGGAGAAGTACCATCAGGAAACCGAGCACCACGTGCAGGTCTTACAGGACGTCTGCTCCCAGATGCAGCTCGATCCCGAAGAACTGACCCCTGGCCGCAAGATCGTGCACGACATGGGGGAGTCCCTAGTCGAGGCCATGGAAGCTGCGCTGGCCACGGGTGACAAGGAAGCCGCGCAAAGCGTGGCATGCGACTGCGTTGTCATCGCCGAGACCAAGGACCATGCCAACTGGGGGCTGATCGGCGAGGTGTCCAAGAAGGCGACCGGCGCCGAAGGCAAGGCGCTGAAAGAAGCCTATGCCGAGGTCGAGGACCAGGAGGACGAGCACCTTTACCACTCGAAGGGCTGGGCGCGCGAACTCGCCCTCGAGGCGCTCGGCCTCAAGGCGGTGCTGCCGCCGCCCGAGGAGCGCAAGGACGTTCACTCGGCGATCGGCGCCGCGCGCGCGAAGGCCGAGCGAACCAAGATGCGCTGAGAGGCGTTACTTGAGCGCGGCTTCCACGGCGCGCTTGCACATCACCGCGATGAGGTGGGCACGGTACTCGGGCGAGGCGTGCAGGTCGTTGTTCAGCCCGTCGGGCTTCACCTTGATTCCGGCGACCGATTCCGGCGCGAACTTCTGCGACAGGGCTTTCTCCATGTCGCCCTGGCGGAACGCGGACGCTCCCGCCCCGGTCACGCCGACGCGCACGTTGCCGCCGCCGAAGTCGGCCACGAACGCGCCGACCAGCGCGAAGCGCGAGGCCGGGTTCTTGAATTTCATGTACGCGGCCCGCTTGGGCGCCGGGAACGTGACCTGGGTGATGAGCTCGCCGGGCTCGAGCGCCGTCTCGTAGAGCCCCATGAAGAACTTGTCGGCCTCGATCTTGCGCTTGTTGGTGGTGATCGTGGCTCCGAGGCCGAGCACCGCCGCCGGGTAGTCCGCCGCCGGGTCGCTGTTGGCGAGCGAGCCGCCGATCGTGCCCATGTGGCGCACCTGCCGGTCGCCGATGATGCCGGCGAGCTGCGCCAGCGCTGGAATGGCCTTCTGCACCGCCGGGGAGGCGGCGACTTCGGCGTGCCTCACCATCGCGCCGACCGTGACCGAGCCCGCATCCGCGGACAGCGCTTTTAGATCGCCGATGGCGGCGAGGTCGATGAGATCGCTGGGCGAGGACAGGCGCAGCTTCATCGCCTGCACCAGGCTTTGCCCGCCGGCGAGGTAACGGCCCTCGGTCTTCTGGGCGCCGAGGGCGAGGGCGTCCTTGGTGGTGGATGGACGGTGGTACTCGAATGCATGCATGGGTGGGTTCTCCTAGGCTGCTTTTTTCTGGAGCGAGCGCCACACGGTCTGCGCGGTGGCAGGCATCGCAAGGTCCTTGACCCCGAGCGCATCGGTGATCGCGTTCATGACCGCCGCGGGCGCGCCGATGGCGCCGGCTTCGCCGCAACCCTTTACGCCGAGCGGGTTGTGGGTGCAGGGGGTCTCGCGGGTATCGATCTTGAAGGAGGGCACGTCGCCGGCGCGCGGCAGGCAGTAGTCCATGAGCGAGCCGGTGACGAGCTGCCCGGCGGCATCGTAGCTGCAGCCTTCGGTGAGCGCCTGGCCGATGCCCTGGACAAGACCCCCGTGCACCTGGCCCTCCACGATCATCGGGTTGATGATCTTGCCGAAGTCGTCTACCGCAGTGAACCGCTCCACGCTCACCTGGCCGGTGTCGCGGTCGACCTCGACCTCGCACACATAGGTTCCGGCCGGGAAGGTGAAGTTGGCCGGGTCGTAGAACGCGTTTTCATTGAGACCGGGCTCGAGCTTGTCGTGCGGATAGTTGTGCGGCACATACGCGGCGAAGGCGACTTCGCCGAAAGCCTTCTGCTTGTCGGTGCCGGCCACCTTGAACACGCCGCGGTCGTACTCGATGTCTGCTTCGGCGGCCTCCATGAGGTGCGCCGCGATCTTCTTGCCCTTGGCGACGATCTTGTCCAGCGCTTTGGCGATCGCGGTTCCGCCGACGGCGATCGACCTCGAGCCGTACGTCCCCATGCCGAACAGGATCTTGGAAGTGTCGCCGTGCACGATGTCCACGGCCTCCAGCGCGATGCCGAGCCGGTCGGCTACCACCTGGGCGAAGGTGGTCTCGTGTCCCTGGCCGTGCGAATGCGAGCCGGTGAACACCGTCACGCTCCCGGTCGGGTGCACGCGGACCTCGCCGGCCTCGAACAACCCCGCCCGAGCGCCGAGCGAGCCCGCCACCGCGGAGGGCGCGATGCCGCAGGCCTCGATGTACGCCGCGTAGCCGATGCCGCGCAGCTTGCCTTTCTTCGACGACTCTTCTTTACGCGCGGCATAACCCTTGACGTCCGCAAGCTGCTGCGCGGCCTCGAGCGTCGCGCCGTAATTGCCGGTGTCGTACTGCAGCGCGACCGGCGTCTGGTAGGGGAACTCCTTCACGAAGTTGCGCCGCCGGATTTCGGCGGGATCGATCTTCAACTCGCGCGCCGCGGTCTCGACCAGGCGCTCGACCACATAAGTGGCTTCCGGCCGCCCGGCGCCGCGGTAGGCGTCGACCGGCGTGGTGTTGGTGAATACGGCGGTCACTTCGCAATAGATCTGCGGCGTCTTGTACTGACCTGCGAGCAGCGTCGCGTACAGGATCGTCGGGATGCACGAAGCGAAAGTGGACAGGTACGCGCCAAGGTTGGCGGTGGTCTTGACCCGCATGGCGAGGAACTTGCCGTCCTTGTCTAGCGCGAGCTCGGCGGTGGTGACGTGATCGCGGCCGTGCGCGTCGGACAGGAAGGCTTCCGAGCGGTCCGCGGTCCACTTCACCGGGCGGTTGAGTTGCTTGGCCGCCCAGGTCACCACCACGTCCTCCGCGTAGAGGTAGATCTTCGAGCCGAAGCCGCCGCCGACGTCGGGCGCGATTACCCGCACCTTGTGCTCGGGGAGGCCCATCACGAACGCGGTCATCAGCAGCCGCTCGACGTGCGGGTTCTGGCTCGCCACATAGAGCGTGTACGCGTCATTTGCGCGGCTGTACGAGCCGTTCGCAGCGCGCGGCTCAATGGCGTTCGGGATCAGGCGGTTGTTGACGAAATCGAGCTTGGTAACGTGCGCGGCCTTGGCGAATGCCTCGTCCACTTTCGCCTTGTCGCCGAGCGCCCAGACGTAGCAGGTGTTGTCCGGCGCGATGTCGTGCAGCGCCGGTGCGCCCTTGGCGCGCGCTTTGACGGGGTCGACTACCGCGGGGAGGACGTCGTAATCGACCTCGACCTTCTCGGCTGCATCGCGCGCCTGCTCGAGCGTGGTCGCCACGACCACGGTAACCGGGTCGCCGACGTGGCGCACCTTGCCCTGCGCGAGGCAAGGATGCGGCGGCTCCTTCATCGGCTGGCCGTTGACGTCGGTGATCAGCCAGCCGCAGGGGAGCGAGCCGAGCTTGGCGTTCGCCAGGTCCGCGCCGGTGTAGACGCCAATCACACCGGGCGCCGTCTTGGCTTTTTCGATGGAGATTCTCTTGATCGCGGCATGCGCGTGCGGTGCGCGCACGAAAGCTGCGTAGGCCTGGTCCGGCAGGGTCACGTCGTCGGTGTACTGCCCGGCGCCGGTCAGGAAGCGGTAATCCTCCTTGCGCAGAACGCTCACGCCGATGAGCGGGGCGTTCATATCTTTCCTCCCATCGCGCGGGCGCCCGCCATGATGCTCTTCACGATGTTGTGATAGCCGGTGCAGCGGCAGAGATTGCCTTCGAGGCTTTCGCGCACTTCCTTCTCGGTCGGATTCGGATGGCCCTTGGCGAAATCGAGCGCGTTCATGACCATGCCGGGCGTGCAGAAGCCGCACTGCAGGCCGTGGTTCTCCTTGAACGCCTGCTGCATCGGATGCAGCGTGCCGTCGGGCTTCGCGACGCCCTCGATCGTCATGATGTCGGCGCCCTCCGCCTGCATCGCTACGATCGAGCAGCTCTTGATCGCGCGCCCGTTCATGAGCACGGTGCACGCGCCGCACTGCGCCGTGTCGCAACCGACGTGGGTACCGGTGAGACGCAGGTTTTCACGGATGAAGGTGACGAGCAGCGTCCGCGCCTCGAGCTCGGCCGAAGCGGGTTTGCCATTGACCTTCATGGATACCTTGACCGACATGCAAGCCTCCGGGGATAGGGTGCCTCTGACGAGCAGCCATCCTAGCCTCGCCGTAGCGGGGCGGCAATGGTGCGCTGCGAAAGCCGCGCGCATAATGGCGGATCGCTTATCATCCCGAAATCCCTATGAGACTGCTCATCGTCGAGGACGACGCACCGCTCGCTTCTGGCCTGTCCCGCATCCTCGAGGCGGAGGGCCATGCCGTCGACGTCACCGAGCGCGGCGAGGACGCGGTGCTCGCCGCCTCGCAGGAGCACTTCGACCTGGTGATCCTCGACATCGGCCTGCCGCGCATGGACGGCTACGAGGTGCTGCGCCGCCTGCGGGCGGCGGAAAAGCCGATTCCTGTCTTGGTGCTGACGGCGCGCGACGCGGTCGAAGACCGGGTGCGCGGCCTGGACCTCGGCGCCGACGACTACATGGTGAAACCATTCGCGATGCCGGAGCTCACGGCGCGGGTGCGCGCGCTCCTGCGGCGCTCGCAGGCCCACGGCGGCCCGCGCATCGTGCACGGCCCGCTCGCCCTCGACACAGTGGCGCGCCGCGCCTTCCTCAGGAACGAGCCGCTCGAGCTCGCCGCGCGTGAATGGGCAGTGCTCGAGGTCCTGCTCGCGAAGGTGGAGAAGATCGTGTCGAAGGAAGCGATCAACCAGGCGGTCGCGGGCTGGGGCGAGGATCTCTCGCCGAACGCCATCGAGGTGTACGTGTCGCGGCTGCGCTCGAAGCTCGAGCCCGCCGGAATCAAGATCCGCACGGTGCGCGGTTTCGGCTACATGCTCGAAGAGTTCAAGCCCGCGCCGCACTAGGCCAGAAGCAATGCCCGCGCGCAGCCTACGCGCACACCTGCTGCGCCTGCTGCTGCCGCCGATCGCGGCCCTCCTCGCGGTCGGCGCGGTGGTCGGCTACTACTCGTCGATCGAGCCGGCCAACGAGGCCTACGACCAGGCGCTCTCCGACATCGCCGCCGCCATCGCCGCGCATGTGCGCACCGACGACACCGACTACCGCCTCGATCTGCCGCCCGAGGTGGAGACAGCACTGCGCACCGACCGCTACGACAAGATGTTCTACCGCGTCCTGTCGCCGAGCGGCGCGCACATCGCGGGCGACGACAAGCTGCCGGTTTCCGAGCGCAGCACCGCGTACGACGCCAGGTTCAGGGGCGAGGCGGTGCGCATCGTCACCGCGCCGGCGCCGTGCGGCAACCTGACCTGCACGGTGCTCGTCGCCGAGACCATGGTCAAGCGCACGCGGCTCGCGCGCGAGTTCCTGATCTCGAGCCTGCTGCCGGGCATCCTGATCGCGCTCGCCACGCTGGTGCTCCTGTGGTTCGGCGTGGGGCGCGGCCTCGGGCCGCTCGCACGCCTTTCCGAGGAGCTGAAGGCGCGCTCGCCGCGCGACCTGCGCCCAATCGACGCCGCCGGCGCGCCGGAGGAGACGCGGCCGCTGGTGTCGGCGCTGAACGGCCTGCTCGACGAAGTGGCGCTTGCCGCGCGCAACCAGCAGCGCTTCATCGCCAACGCGGCGCACCAGCTGCGTACTCCGCTCGCCGGGCTGCAGGCGCATACCGAGCTCGCGCTCGCCCAGCCGCTGCCGGAGTCGATCCGCACGCAGATCGAGCAGGTGCACCAGGCGACCATGCGCACCGCGCGCCTTGCCAACCAGCTGCTCGCACTCGCGCGCGCCGAGCCTGGCGCGCGCGGCAGCTCCTCCGACGTGAACCTGCGCAGCGTGGTGGAGGCCGAGGCCGACGGCTGGGTGCACCAGGCGCTCGAGCGCGACGTCGACCTCGGCTTCGAGCTCGGCTCGGCGCCGGTGCAGGGCGATGCGCTGCTGCTGCGCGAGGCGCTCGCCAACCTCGTGCACAATGCGATCCAGTACTCGAACAACGGCGGCCGCGTCACCGTGCGCACCGGCCAGCGCGACGGCCAGTCCTTCGCCGAGGTCGAGGACGACGGGCCGGGCATCGCGCCGCAGGAGCGCGAGCGCGTGCTCGAGCGCTTTTACCGCGTGCCGGGTACGCGCGGCACGGGCAGCGGCCTCGGGCTCGCCATCGTGCGCGAGATCGCCGGCGGGCACGGCGCTCGCATGGAGCTCACCGAGGGCGCGGGCGCCCGGGGCTGCCGAGTTGCGCTAACATTTCCGCATGGATAGGTTGCCGCATGGATAGCGTAGATATCGAAGTGTTGAGGACCGCCGAAGGCTGGCGCAAGAGCGGGCAGCGCGTCGCGCTCGGCACGATCGTCAGAACCTGGGGCTCCGCGCCGCGCCCGGTGGGTGCGATGGTGGCGATCCGGGGTGACGGGCAAATCGTAGGCTCTGTCTCCGGCGGCTGTGTCGAAGATGACCTTGTTGACAAGGTGCGCGAGAACCTGGTCGCGGCAAGCAAGCCCGAGCTCATCACCTATGGCGTCACCAACGCCGAGGCCACGCGCTGGGGACTGCCCTGCGGCGGCACGCTCGAACTCGTCATGGAGCCGCTCTCGGATGCGAGCGGCGTCGCGGAGCTCCTGAAGCGCATCGGCACGCAGCAGCTCGTGCGGCGCCGCCTCGACATGGAAAGCGGCCGCAGCGCGCTCGAGCCCGGGCGCTGGCAGGACGTGCTTGAGTTCGACGGCCTCGTGCTGACGACGGTGCACGGCCCGAGATGGCGCCTCGTGCTGATCGGCGCCGGCCAGCTCACGCGCTATCTCGCCGAGATGGCGCACATGCTCGACTACCACGTAGTGGTGATCGACCCGCGCGAGGAGTACGCCGCGGGCTGGGACCTGGCCGGGGTGCCGCTCGACCGCGGCATGCCAGACGACGTGGTGCGCGAGCTGAACCTCGACGGCCACAGCGCAGTGGTCGCGCTCACGCACGACCCCAAGCTCGACGACCTTGCGCTGATGGAGGCGCTGAAGTCGGCGGCGTTCTACGTCGGCGCCATCGGCTCCAAGAAGAACAACGACGCGCGCCGCGAGCGGCTGAAGGAATTCGACGTCTCGGCGGACGAGATCGCGCGCCTGCGCGGGCCGGTGGGCCTGTACATCGGCTCGAAGACCCCGCCCGAGATCGCGCTGGCGATCCTCGCCGAGATGACCGCGGTGCGCCATGGCGTAAGCGAGCCCTCGTGGGCCGCGAAGCCCGAGCGGCGCTACGATCCGTCGGCCTGCGAAGTCAAGACCGAGACTTGAACATCGTCGGGCTCCTGCTCGCCGCGGGGTCCGCGACTCGCTTCGGCTCCGACAAGCTGTCGCACCGGCTGCCGCACGGCGTCCCGATCGCGGTGCAGGCGGCGCGTCACCTCCGTGCCGTAGTCCCGAACGTATTTGCCGTGGTGAAGCCTGGAACCGGCAATCTCATCCCCGTTCTGGAGAAGGAGGGCTGCCGGATCGTGGTGTGCGAGCAAGCGGCCGAAGGCATGGGCGCGAGCCTCGCCTGCGGCGCGCGCGCGGCGGGGCAGGCCGAGGGCTATCTCGTCGCGCTCGCCGACATGCCGTTCGTGCGCACCGCGTCCATCGCGGCGGTGCGCGACGCGCTCGCCGCGGGGGCGCCGCTCGCAGCGCCGTACTGGCGCGCGCGGCGCGGCCACCCAGTGGGAATCTCGGGCGTATTTTTCGAGCGGCTGCTCGCGTGCGGCGGAGACGAGGGCGCCAAGGGGCTGCTGACGGAAAACGAAAAGCGGCTGGTGAAGATTCCCGTCGGCGACCCCGGCGTCCTGCGCGACATCGACACGCCGGGCGACCTCGCGCCGCCGCTCAACGTCTAGCCGCTTCCTTGCGCTCTTCGACGCGGCCCATGAGATAGAACTCGTCGTTCGGCCTCATGTCGAGGAAGTTCGCCATGCGGTTGGACAGCGCGAAGAAGGCGCTGATGGCGGCCACGTCCCAGATATCCTCGTCGGAGAAGCCGTGCGCGCGCAGCGGCTCGAAGTCGGCGTCGCCGACCTCGTGCGAACGTTGCGAGACCTTCATGGCGAAGTCGAGCATCGCGCGCTGGCGCGGCGAGATGTCCGCTTTGCGATAGTTGACGGCGACCTGATCCGCAACCAGGGGATTCTTGGCGCGGATGCGCAGGATCGCACCGTGCGCCACGACGCAGTACTGGCATTGGTTGGCGCCCGAAGTCGCGACCACGATCATCTCGCGCTCGGCCTTGGTGACCGGGCCGGCCTTTTCCATCAGCGCGTCGTGGTAGGCGAAGAACGCCCTGAACTCGTCGGGGCGATGCGCAAGCGCCAGGAACACGTTCGGCACGAAGCCCGCCTTGTCCTGCACTGCCAGGATCCGCTCGCGGATATCCCGAGGCAGATCCTTGAGTTCCGGCACCGGAAACCGGCTGATCGGCTTTTGATTCATGATGCTCCTAGGATACCGGTAAAATTTGACGATGCTATCGCCCGACCTTCTGGCCCAGTCCGACCCCGAGCTCTGGAACGCCATCCGCCTCGAGAACCAGAGGCAGGAGGACCACGTCGAGCTCATCGCCTCGGAAAACTATGTCAGCCGCCAGGTGCTGATCGCGCAGGGCAGCCAGCTCACCAACAAGTACGCGGAGGGCTATCCCGGCAGGCGCTACTACGGCGGCTGCGAGTACGTCGACATGGCCGAGTCGCTCGCCATCGAGCGCGCGAAGAAGCTCTTCGGCGCGCCCTGGGCGAACGTGCAGGCGCACTCCGGCTCGCAGGCGAACCAGGCGGTGTACACGGCGGCGCTCAAGCCCGGCGACACCATACTCGGCATGTCGCTCGCGCATGGCGGCCACCTCACGCACGGCTCGCCGGTGAACCTCTCCGGCAAGCTCTATCGCGTGGTTTCGTATCAGTTGAACGACAAGGAGGAGATCGACTACGAGGCCGCGGAAAAAATCGCAATGGCGGAAAGGCCCAAGCTCATCGTGACCGGCGCCTCGGCGTACTCCCTCGCGATCGACTGGAAGCGTTTCCGCGAGATCGCCGACAAGTGCGGCGCGCTGTTGATGTCCGACATTGCGCACTACGCGGGGCTCATCGCGGTGGGTCTCTACCCGTCGCCCATCGGCGTCGCCGACTTCGTCACCACCACGACGCACAAGACGCTGCGCGGGCCGCGCGGCGGAATGATCTTTGGCTTGCCCGAATTCGAAAAGACCATCAACAGTTCCATCTTCCCGGGCCTGCAGGGCGGTCCGCTGATGCACGTCATCGCGGCGAAAGCCGTCGCCCTGGGCGAGGCGCTCAAGCCGGATTTCCGGACCTATCAGAAGAAGGTCCTGGAGAACGCGCGCGCGCTGGCCGCCGTGCTGACCGAGCGCGGACTGAGGATCGTCTCGGGACGCACCGACTGCCACATGTTCCTGCTGGACCTGCGCAGCAAGGGCATCACCGGCAAGGACGCCGAGGCCGCGCTCGGGCGCGCGCACATCACGGTGAACAAGAACGCGATTCCCAACGACCCCGAGAAGCCTGTGGTCACGAGCGGCGTGCGCATCGGCTCGCCAGCCATGACCACCCGCGGGTTCGGCGCCGCCGAGGCCAAGGAGCTCGCGCATCTCATCGCCGACGTGCTCGAGCGCCCGGGCGACGAGAGGAACGTCGCGCGCGTCGCGGAGCAGGTCAAGGCGCTCTGCGCCCGGTTCCCGGTCTACGTATGAAATGTCCTTTCTGCGGCTCGGACGACACCCAGGTCGTCGACACGCGGGCGAGCCTCGAGGCGAACACCATCCGCCGCCGCAGGAAGTGCGTGCAGTGCGAAAAGCGCTTCACCACCTACGAAAGGGTCGATCTCAAGATGCCGCGCCTGGTGAAGAAGGACGGCAGCCGGACCGATTTCGACCGCGACAAGCTGATGGGCAGCATGATGCTCGCGCTGAGGAAGCGGCCGGTCGCCACCGAGGAGGTGGAAGGCGCGGTGGATCGCGTGATCGAGCGGCTGCGCTCGCTCGGCGAGCGCGAGGTGCCGACCAGCCGGGTGGGCGATTTCGTCATCCGCGAGCTGGCGAAGCTCGACAAGATCGCCTACATCCGCTTCGCCTCGGTGTACCGCAGCTTCGAAACCCCAGACGACTTTCGCGAAGCGGTGCAGGAGATCAAGGCGACGCGAAAGAAGAAGCGTTAGAGCGGTGTTTTCGGCGTTCGACGAGGCGATGATGCGCCGCGCGCTGGCGCTCGCGGAGAAGGGCCTGTTCACCACCACCCCCAACCCGCGCGTCGGCTGCGTCATCACCCAGGGCGAATCGATCGTCGGCGAGGGCTGGCACGAGAAGGCGGGCGAGCCCCACGCCGAAGCGCTCGCCCTGCGTGACGCAGGCCCGCGCGCGGCGGGTGCCACGGTGTATGTAAATCTCGAGCCCTGCAGCCACCACGGCCGCACGCCGCCGTGCGCCGGGGCGCTAATCAACGCAAAAGTCGCCCGCGTAGTGGCCGCGCTGCGCGACCCCGACCCTCAGGCGGCGCGCGGCGGCGACGCGCTCGCGGCCGCGGGCATCGGCTTCGAGCATGGCCTGCTCGAGGGGGAGGCGCGCGAGCTCAATCTCGGCTTCCTGTCGCGGGTGCAGCGCGGCCGGCCGTGGGTTCGCCTCAAGGTCGCCGCCACGCTCGACGGTCGCAGCGCGCTCGCGAACGGCGCCTCGCAGTGGATCACCGGTCCAGAGGCGCGGCGCGACGGGCACCGCTGGCGCGCCCGCGCCTGCGCGCTGCTCACCGGCATCGGCACGGTCGCGGCGGATGATCCGCGGCTCACGGTGCGGGAAGTCGACACGCCGCGCCAGCCGCTGCGGGTGATCGTCGACAGCCGGCTGGAAATTCCGCACGCAGCGCGAGTGCTGCAGGGTCCGAAGGTACTCATCTTCGCGGCGCGTGCGGCGCCCGCGCCCAAGAACGCCGAGGTAGTGCTGCTGCCGAATGCGCACGGGAAGGTGGAGCTGCCGAGCATGCTGGAGGAGCTGGCGCGCCGCGGTGTGAACGAGCTGCATGTCGAGGCGGGCTTCCGCCTCAACGGCTCGCTGGTGCGCGAGGGCTGCGTCGACGAGTTTCTGGTCTACCTCAACCCGAGCTTCCTCGGCGACGGCGCGCAGGGGATGCTCGACCTTCCGGCCGTCGGCGCCCTGGAAGAGCGGCTCAAGCTGAAGCTCGTGTCGCTGGAGCGGCTAGGCGACGACCTGAGGATTCTCGCGCGTCCCGCATAGCGCCGCGAGCAGCAGGTCGATCGCAACTCGGGCGCTGCGCCCATCGGGGTCCAGGCGCGGCAGGTATTCGGCGAGCTCGAGGGCGACGAGATCCGGCCTCGAGCCGAGGCGCTGCAGCGCGCGCGCGAGCTCGCCCGCCGCGATGCCCTCGGGCACCGGAGTGCCGACGCCGGGCGCTTCCTCCGGCGTGACCGCATCGAGGTCGATGCTGATCCCGAAGCCCGAAGTGCCGGCAGTCGCGATCCTCAAAGCCTCGTCGCACACCGTGTCGAGGCCGCGCCTGCCGACTTCCTCGATGTGGAACACCCGCACGCCGAGCCGGTCGAGGCGCTCCTTCTCCTCGGGCTCGTAGCTGCGCACCCCGATCAACGCGACGCGCTCGGGATCGACCACGCCGGCGGACAACCCGTAGAGGTCGTCGTCGGCTTGTCCCAGTAGCCATGCGAGCGGCATGCCGTGCAGCCTGCCGGTGTGGCTCGTGCCGGGGGTATGGCTGTCCATGTGGGCGTCGATCCAGATGAGGCCGAGCTCGCCCTGCACCATGCGGGCGACGCCGACCCATGTTCCTCCGGCACAGCTATGGTCGCCGCCGATCACGCAGGGCACTCGCGCCTGCCGCATCGCGGCGACGACCGCCGATGCGAGCGCGGCGTTGAGCTTGCTTACCGCGGCCTCTTTGCGCCGCTCCGTGGGCGAGGGGCGAAGCATCGGTCCCAACGAGACCTCGGCCCCGCTGTGCGCAAGCCGCTCCCGGACACGCGGGATCAGCGCATCCGGAGCCTCCGCGCAGCCGGGATCGGCGCCCCCAAGGCCCCAGGCCGCACCGATCAACTCGATGTGTCGCTGCATCGCTACAGGTGTTTCAGCCAGTCAACGACGCTTGACCCCCGAACGGCAAGTAACTTGCTGGGTCCAAACTTACTGGGTCCAATCGTAACCCAGTGAGGATGAGGTCACAGTGAAGGACGCGGCGGCGGCGAGATGGCAGGGCTGGGTGAGCTTCGCGCTCGGGCTGTGGCTCGCCATGTCGCCGTGGATCTGCGGTTACGCCGACGACGAGCATCTCGCGACCGGAAACGCGGCATTCATCGGCATCGCGCTCGCGCTGGGGTCTCACTTCGAGGTCGCTTTCGACACGGAATTTGCGGAGTGGCTGAACCTCGCGGCCGGCACCTGGCTTGCCGCCGCGCCGTTCTTCTTCGGGTTCGCCACCGCAGCGGTGCCGGCGGTCAATTCCATTGCGGTGGGCACGCTCGTGATGGCGCTCGCCGCTTCCGCCCTGTCGCTCGACAAGCAAATCGAGAAATGGTGGCATAAGCAGTTCGTCGAGGACTGAAGCCCGTCGCGCGCGCTTTGCGGTAACCTGCGCGCCATGTTTACCGGGATCGTGCAGGCCGTCGGCGAGATCGTCCGGGCGCAGCCGTTCGAGGTCGACAGCCGCGCCCTGGACATGGCCGACGTCGGCACCGGCGACTCCATCTGCGTGCAAGGCGTGTGCCTCACCCTCACTTCGCTCACCGCGCGCGGCTTCACCGCCGACGTGTCGCCAGCCACCCTCGCCGTGACGGTCGGCCTCGACCGCGCCGGCCCGGTTAACCTTGAGAAATCGCTTGCCGTGGGCAAGCCCCTCGGCGGCCATTTCGTCGCCGGCCACGTCGACGGCGTGGGTGAAGTGACGCGCTTCGAGAAGGGCGTGCTCGAGGTGCGCGCCCCGCACGAGCTCGCCCGCTACATTGCCCGCAAGGGCTCGATCTGCATCGACGGCGTGAGCCTGACGGTCAATCGCGTGGAGGGCAGCGTATTCGAGGTCTACCTAATCCCGCATACGCTGGAAGTCACGACGCTCGGCCGTCTGCGGGCGGGCGTCCGCGTGAACCTGGAGGCCGATCTGATCGCCCGCTACGTTGCGAGGCTGCTCGAAGCGTCCGACCTGTGACTTCCTTTATAGGGTGCTAGACGCTCCTGGCGGTAGGCTCCGCTAATGCTGATCGCGGCCGCCAGGCGCCTGGAAAACACCACCACGCTGTTTGCGCGCAAACGCGAGTTCGGCTTTGTCTGTCCTTCGTTCACCATCGGCCTCTCCGGAGACGGGTTCCTCCTGCCGCGCTCGGCGAAGCAGCTGCTGCGCCGCTCGCTCATCACCGTGAAGGTGCCGACGCGCGACATCACCGGCCGCTACTTCATGGCCATCCATCACCAGGGAGCGCAGGTGTGCAACGTCGCGGTGATCGTCGCCTGGGCGAGCCATCCTTCCCATGCCAGCGCATTCCTGGCCGTCAAGGCGCCCGACGAGCACAAGCTGCAGCGCTCCCTCAAGTCTCTCTCGGGCGAGGACGTCGAGCTCGTGTTCCGACCGCGGCTCGCGCCGCACATGGCACGTCCGGCGGGCCTGCGGGCATAAAAAAAATGGGGGCGCGCACGCGCGCCCCCGAACCGGAAGAGGCGCTGGGGCGCCTCCCCTTTCCCCCGCTGATCCCCCCGCTGTGCTGTAAGTCGCGGCACCACTGTCGCTCCGCGGGAACGCTGCGTCCAGCCGAATCGGCGCCGTAGCGTCGGGTAATACCGCGCGACTTGTCGCCGTGTACGTCAGGGCAGTCCTGCGCGAGCGACCTAGTACGATTCGGCGAATCGATGAGCCGCGAAATCCGCTTTGACCCCGCGCTTCCGGTGAGCGCACGCCGCGAGGAAATCCGCGCGGCGCTCGAGCGTCACCCGGTGGTCGTGGTCTGCGGCGAAACCGGCTCGGGCAAGACCACGCAGCTGCCCAAGATCCTGCTCGAGATGGACCCACGCCGGCGCATCGGGCACACCCAGCCGCGCCGCATCGCCGCGCGCTCGGTCGCGGCGCGCATCGCCGAGGAGCTCGGCACCGAGCTCGGCGGGCTGGTCGGATACAAGGTGCGCTTCCAGGACCAAGTCGGCAGCCGCACCGCGATCAAGCTGATGACCGACGGCATCCTGCTCGCCGAGACGCAGGGCGACCGCGAGCTGCGCCAGTACGACAGCATCATCATCGACGAGGCGCACGAGCGCAGCCTGAACATCGATTTTCTTCTGGGATATGTGAAGCAGCTGGCGGCTCGCCGGAGTGACCTCAAGGTGGTCATTACATCCGCCACGATCGATGCCGAGCGGTTCTCGAAGCACTTCAACGACGCGCCGGTGATCGAAGTCTCGGGCCGCCTCTACCCGGTCGATGTACGCTACCGCCCCGTCGGCGGAGACGCCGAAGACACGACGCGCGACGAGGAGGAGCAGGCGCTCGCCGATGCGGTGGACGAGCTGTGCCGCGAGGGCCCGGGCGACATCCTGGTTTTTCTGCCGGGCGAGCGCGAGATCCGTGACGCCGCCGACACCCTGAGACGGAAAGGCCCGAAAGGGCTCGAGCTGCTGCCCCTGTACTCGCGGTTGTCCACCGCGGAACAGGACCGGGTGTTCAAGCCGGGCAAGCAGCGCCGCGTGGTGCTGGCGACGAACGTGGCGGAGACCTCGCTGACCGTTCCGGGCATCCGCTACGTAGTCGATACCGGCGACGCGCGGGTCAAGCGCTACAGCTACCGCAACAAGGTCGAGATGCTGCGCGTCGAGGCAATCTCGCGGGCTGCGGCGCAGCAGCGCGCCGGGCGCTGCGGCCGCGTCGCTGACGGCGTTTGTATCCGTTTGTACTCGGAGGATGATTTCGCAAAGCGGCCGGCGTTCACCGACCCCGAGGTGCTCCGCTCCTCGCTCGCCTCGGTGATCCTGCGCGCGAAGAGCCTCGGACTGGGGGAAGTCGAGGCATTTCCCTTTGTCGATCCGCCCAACCCTCGAGCCATCGCCGACGGCTATGAGCTGCTGACGGAATTGGGCGCGGTGGTGGATGAAAGCCGTGAATTGACGGAGGTCGGATCGGAGCTGGCACGCCTCCCGCTCGATCCGCGGGTTGCCCGCATGCTGGTCGCCGCACGCGACGAGGGTTGTCTCGCGGAGGTGCGCATCATCGCCGCGGCGCTCTCGGTGCAGGACCCGCGCCAGCGGCCGCTGGAACGGGCCGAGGCGGCCGACGAGCGCCACGCGCGCTTTGCCGACGAGCAGTCGGATTTCCTCTCGTTCCTCAAGCTGTGGAAGCTGCAGGAAGAGTCCGGGCTGCGGCGGCTGTGCCGCGAGAATTTCCTGTCTTACCCACGCATGCGCGAGTGGCGCGACGTGCACGAGCAGCTCAAGCAGGCGCTCGATTGGCCGGAATCCTCGGTAAAGCCGGAAAAAGCCGATGGCTATCGCGCGATCCACCGCGCGCTGCTCGCCGGGTTGCTGGGCAACGTGGGACTGCGCGACGAGGAGGGGGCATACACCGGAGCGCGCGGCATCAAGTTCTGGGTGCACCCGGGATCGTGGACCAAGAAGCCGGGCAAGTGGATCGTCGCGGCGGAACTCGTGGAGACTACGCGCCTCTTCGCGCGCACGGTGGCGAGCGTCGAGCCGCGCTGGCTGGAGGAAATCGGCGGGCATCTTCTCAAGCGCAGCCGCAGCGATCCGCATTGGGAGAAGGACCGCGGCGAGGTGGTGGCGCTCGAGCGCGGCACACTGTACGGCCTACCCGTCTACGCCAACCGGCGCGTGCCCTTCGCGCCGTTCGACCCGGACCTGGCGCGCGAGCTCTTCATCCGCTCGGCGCTGGTCGAGGGCGACCTGGACAGCCGCGCGCCGTTTCTCGCCCACAACCGGCGCCTGGTCGCCGACATCGAGCGCCTCGAGCACAAGTCGCGCCGCCCGGACATCCTGGTCGACGACGAGCTGATCCATGCGTTTTACGACGAGCGCATTCCCAAGGAAGTTAATTCTTCAAGAAAATTTGAAGTTTGGCGCCGGCAGGCCGAAGCGGCAAAGCCGCGCCTGCTGCACCTCTCGCGCGAAGACCTCATGCGCCACGAGGCCGCGGGCATCACCACGGAGAATTTTCCGCCGTCGCTCGAGCTCGGCCCGAACCGCTACGCGCTCGAGTACCACTTCGAGCCCGGCTCGCCGCGCGACGGCGTGACGATGAACGTACCGCTCGCGCTGCTTAACCAGGTCCCGGCAGCGCGCACCGAGTGGCTGGTGCCCGGGCTGCTCAAGGAGAAGGTGCGCACGCTGGCCAAGTCGATGCCGCAACGCCTGCGCCACAAGCTCGGCACGCTCGACGACTTCGCAGCCGCGTTCAGCGCCGCGGCGCCGCCCGTCGACCTGCCGCTGGCCGAAGCCCTGCGCCGCTATGTGCGCGGCGAATTCAACCTCGACGTCCCGCTCGATGCCCTCCGCCCGGACTCGGCGCCGCCGCACCTGCACATGAACTTCCGGGTGCTGGGCGACGACGGCCGCCAGCTCGAGATGGGACGCAACCTGGCCGAGCTGAAGCGCAAGCTGGGAAAGGAAACCGAGGCGATCCTGCAGGAGGAAGCCCCGCTCGACGAAGGCGAGCGCTATACCGGCTGGACCATGGGCGATCTGCCCGAGTTGATGGAGATCGAGCGCGGCGGCCATACCCTCGTCGGCTATCCGGCGCTGGTCGACGCCGGGGAGGGTGCAAATGCGGCAGTCACCCTCCAGGTCTTCGACTCGCCCGAAAAAGCGCGCGAGCTGCATCGCGCCGGCGTGCTGCGGCTGCTGGCCATCGCCTTCCGCGACCGTATCCGCGACCTCGAGCGCTCCCTCGCCAGGGATGTAGTGCTCGGCCCGCTGAAAGGCGACGTGATCGCGGCGGCGCTGGCGCGCACCTTCCTGCAAGATTCGGTGCCGACGCTGCAGGCCCAGTTCGCCCGTCGCGTGGACGAGGGCCGCAGCCGTTTCACGCTGATCGCGCAGGAGATCTCGCGTACCGCGGCCGGCATCCTCGCCGAGCGCGCGGCGCTGGAGAAGAAATTGAACGCCTCGGAGAAGGCTCATCCGCAAGCCGCGGGCGACGTGAAGCAGCAGCTTGCCCGCCTGCTCGAGAACGGCTGGCTCGCCCGCACGCCGTGGGAGCGCCTGCAGCACCTACCGCGCTATCTCAAGGCGGCGTCGCAGCGGCTGGACAAGGTGCGGGGCGATCCGGCGCGCGATGCGCGCCTGGCCGCGGAAGTGGCGGGCCTGGAGCAGCCGTATCGCAGGGAATCTGCCGCGCGCGCGCGGCAAGGCGGCGAGAGCGCGGGCTTCGCCCAGTTCCGCTGGCTGCTCGAGGAGTTGCGGGTCTCGCTTTTCGCTCAGGAGCTGAAGACGCCGGTGCCGGTGTCGGTCAAGCGCCTGTCCAAACTGTGGGAGACTCTGCGCCGATGAATCTCGTCGGCGCGCTGCTTTACGGCTTCGCCAACCTGCTGCATCCGCGCATGCTCTGGCTCATGGTCTGGCCGATGCTGGTTTCACTCGTGTTCTGGCTCGCCGTGGCGTTTGCCTTCTGGAAGCCACTTGAGGCTGCGCTGGCCGGCCTCTTCCAGTCTGCCTTGGCCTTCGTCCATCTGAATTTCGACGGTGCCACGGTCATCGCAGCCGATGTAGTGCTGGTGCTGCTTCTGGTGCCGCTCGTCTATCTGACCGCGCTCTTCATCCTCGGCGCGTTCGGCATGCAGAAAATGGTGGACCATGTCGCGCAGCGCTCGTTCCCCGCGCTCGAGCGCAGGCGCGGCGGCAGCGTAGCCGGCAGCGTGTGGAACAGCGTCGCGGCGCTAGGCGGCATGGCTGCGCTTTTCCTGATGGGCCTGCCTTTGTGGCTCCTGCCGCCGTTGTGGCCGCTGATTCCGCTCGCGATCTTCGCCTGGGGGAACCAGAAGCTGCTGCGCTACGACGCGCTCGCCGAGCACGCCGACGCCGCGGAGATGGGCCGTCTTTTCCGCGAGCGGCGCGGGACGCTGCTCACGCTCGGGCTGCTGTTCGCGCTCCTCGCCTACGTGCCGTTCGTTGGCTTCATCGCGCCGGTGCTGTTCGGGCTCGCGTTCATCCGCTACCTGTTGGGCGCGCTGCAGGAGCTTCGCGATTGATCGACCCTATGACGCTCATGCGAACAAAAGATTGGTCCGCCGGAACGCCGCTGCGTACACTGTGTCACTCCCTACTTGAACCCCAATTTCAACTATTTGGATCGGAGCTGACAGTGTTCGAGAATCGTGAAGGACAAAGGATCCCCCAGGCGGGCTTCCGTACGCGCACCGAAGGCGGCGAATGGAAGACGCTCACCACGGACGAGCTCTTCAAGGACAAGACCGTGGTCGTGTTTTCGCTGCCGGGCGCGTTCACCCCGACCTGCTCATCCACCCACGTGCCGCGCTACAACGAGCTCGCGCCGGCGTTCTTCGCCAGCGGCGTGGACCGCATCGTGTGCATTTCGGTGAACGACGCCTTCGTCATGAACGAATGGGCCCGCACGCAGGAGTGCGGCAACATCACGATGATTCCCGACGGCAACGGCGAGTTCACCGGCAAGATGGGCCTGCTCGTCGACAAGAGCGAGCTCGGCTTCGGCAAGCGCTCGTGGCGCTATTCCATGCTGGTGCGAAACGGGGTCATCGAGAAGATGTTCATCGAGCCCGAGAAGCCGGGCGATCCGTTCGAGGTGTCCGACGCCGACACGATGCTGAACTACATTAATCCCAGGGCGAAGAAGCCCGACCAGGTGGCCATTTTCACGCGCGAGGGGTGCGGGTTCTGCGCCAAGGCGAAGGCCCTGCTGAAGAGCCTCGGCTACGCGTACTCGGAGGTGAAGCTCGATCACAGCGACCGCTCGCGGGTCGTTGGCGCGATCACCGGTCGCGGCGCCGTGCCGCAGGTGTTCGTCAACGGCCGGCACGTCGGCGGCCTCGAAGAGCTCCAGGAATGGGCCAAGAAAGCCGCCTGATTGTTCGGCGCCTATATCATCGGTGACGAGATCCTGGTTGGGAAGCGCCAGGACAAGCATCTCGCGTTCCTGATCGAAGCCCTCGCGAAGCGGGGGCTTCGTCTTTCATGGGCCCAATACCTGGGCGACGAGCCTGAAAGGCTTGCCGCAGCGTTTCGCCGCAGCCTTGGCGCCGACGACGCGGTGTTCAGCTTTGGCGGAATAGGCGCAACGCCGGACGATCACACGCGCCAGTGCGTCGCTGCGGCCGCCGGGATCAAGCTCGTCCTGCATCCGGAAGCGGAGCGCGAGATCCGCGGCCGCTTCGGCGCCGAAACCACCCCGGCGCGGCTGCGAATGGGCGAGTTCCCGGAGGGCTCGAGCATCATCCCGAACCCGGTCAACCGGATCCCAGGCTTCTCCTACGGCGAACATCACTTCGTGCCGGGGTTTCCGCAGATGGCGCGGCCCATGGTGGAGTGGGTGCTCGACTCCCGCTACCGGCACCTTTTCGACCGCGATCGCTGGAGCGAGGAATCGATCTTCGTGTACGAGGCGGGCGAGAGCCAGCTCATTGCCGCCATGGAGGCCGTCGGCGCGGCTTACTCCGGCGTCAAAGTGTTCAGCCTTCCCTCGATGGGCGAGGACGGCAGCCGCCGCCACGTCGAGCTCGGAGTGCGCGGCGATCCGGTGCAGGTACGGGAGGCGGCCGAGGCGCTGCGCCGCTCTGTGCGCGACGCCGGCTTTCCCTTTTCGGCCGTTGAAAAAACAAAGCCCGCCTGAAGGCGGGCTTTGCCTGCTGTCTGCTACCTCTGCTTAGGCCGCTTTCTTGGTCTTCGCGAGGCCGCGGGCGGTTTCGGTCGCGGCGGCGACATTGGCTTCGGCGATTTCGGTCGCCTGCTTCGCCACTTTGGTGAGGTTGTCATAGGCCGAATTCGCGGCCGCGAGCATCGACTTCACCGCGGCTACCGCCACGTCGGATCCGGCGGGGGCGTTTTTCGACACCTTGTCGAGAAGAGTCACGAAGTTCTCGTTCCACTCCGCGACGCGGCGCTCGGCGACCTTGGAGAGCTCCGCGTTGGCGCCGGTGGCGACTTCATAGACGCTCCTCGAGTAGGCGATGGCCTTCTCGAGCGCCGGCTGGGCGAACGAGTTCTGCAGGCCGACGAACTCCTGCACGTCCTTCGCGCCGAGCAGGGCGCGGGTGTTGGCGATCGAGTCTTCGAAGGCGCTCTTCATCGCGCTCGCCTGGATGTTGGCGAGCTTTTCGAGGGCGGCGAACTGGGCGTTGGCGACGGCCAGGAACGATTCGACGTTCGCTTTGCTGGCCGCTTGAATTTGTTCGGGGGTGACGTACATTTTGTCGGGCTCCTGTGCTTTCGCTGGTGGACGGGCTGCTGAGCTATTTGTGCAATGCAACAATCGGCATTGTAGGCCCATGATGTCGAAAGTCAAGGGGTTTGGCCGGTAACCGATCGGTCGGTTGTTGTGTCGCACAATCAACTACAGGTCATAAGTTAGGGCTTCCTTACGTGGGCCGGGCTATCCTGCGCGGCGTGCCACTCGAATACCGGCCGAACGATCCCGCCGTAGTCTCCGACCCGTTCCCCCTGTACGTGCGTCTGCGGGACGAGGACCCCGCCCACTGGAGCCCCTCGCTCAAGGCCTGGGTCCTGACTCGCTACGACGACGTCAGGCGCGTCTGTGTGGACACCGGCGGGATGTCCTCCGACCGGCTGCGCCCCTTCTTCGCCGCGCTCCCAGGCAGCGAAGCCGCGCAGGTCGCGCAGCTGATGCGCTACCTCACGCTGTGGATGGTCTTTCGCGACCCGCCCGAGCACACCCGCCTGCGCCGCCTTGCCGCCAAGGTGTTCAACGCGCGCTCGATCCATGCCCTGCGCGGAGAGGTCGAGGCGATCAGCCGATGGCTCCTCGATGCGCTCGAGGAACGCGACGAATTCGACTTGGTCGCCGAGTTCGCCGGGCCGCTGCCGGCGCTGGTGATCATGCACATGCTCGGCGTTCCGGAGGGGGAGCTGCCGCGCCTGAAGCGCCTGTCGGACGAGATGGCGCTCTTCATCGGCAGCGCGCGCGACGCGCCCGACAAATACGCGCGCGCCGAGGCGGCCACCGCGGAGATGGCGGCCCTGTTCCGCGATCTCGCCACGCTGCGCCGGACGCGCCCGTCGCGCGACCTGTTGACCGAGCTCGTCCAGGTGGAGGACCAGGGCGAGCGGCTGAGCGACGACGAGCTCGTCGCCACCTGCGTGCTGCTGCTGTTCGCCGGACACGAGACGACCACGCACCACATCGCGAACGGACTGCGCGCGCTGCTCGCGTTTCCGGCGGAGCTCGCGCGGCTGCGCGAGCGGCCGGACCTCGCCGCCTCGGCGGTCGAAGAGCTCCTGCGCTACGACGGACCTATCGGTGCGCAGGTCCGCATCGTGCAGCGGCCCCAGACGGTGCACGGCAAGGCGTTCGCCCCCGGCGAGCGTGTGTTTCTTCTCATGAACGCCGCCAACCGCGATCCGCGCGCGTACGAGGACCCGGATCGCCTCGACCTGCAACGCCATGGCGTGCCGCATCTCACTTTCGGCTTCGGCGCCCACATCTGCCTGGGCTTCCCGCTGGCCCGATTGGAAGGCCAGATCGCGCTGCCCGCGTTGCTCGCGCGCTGGAAGACGATCGAGCTCGCCGCGCCGCGCCTGGAATGGATCGACTCGATGGTGTTGCGCGGCATGAAGGCGATGCCGCTGCGCGTGCGACATTGAGCGGCGAGCCCGATCATCTGCCGCGCCACCTGTGGTGGGTGCTGGCGGCGCTCACTTTCGCGTGGGGCTTCAACTGGACCGCGCTTAAGGTCGCGCTTAGCGAGGTGCCGCCCTGGACGTTTCGCACCTTGTGCCTGGGTCTGGGCTCGGCGGTGCTCTTCGCCGCGTTGCGCGCCGGCGGCCAGCCGCTCGCGGTGCCGAAAGGGCAGTGGGGCCGGCTTGCACTGCTTGCGTTCCTCAACATCACTTGCTGGAACATGCTCATCGCGTTCGGCGTTGCGCTGATTCCGTCCGGACGCGCGTCGGTTCTCGCGTACACGATGCCGATCTGGGCGATCCCGCTCTCGGTGTGGGTGTTGGGCGAGCGCGTTACGCCGCGGCGTCTCGCAGGCCTCTCGCTCGGGATGGTCGCGCTTGCCCTCCTCATGGGCGAGAGCCTCTGGGGGCTCGGGGCGGCTCCCGCCGGATCGCTCATGGTGCTCGGCGCCGCCCTGAGCTGGGCGCTCGGCACGGTGCTGCAGAAGCGCCTGCCCGTGCGCATGCCGCTCGGCGCGTACACGGCTTGGATGATGCTCCTTGGCGGGGTGCCGATCTTTATTGGCGCGGCGCTCCTCGAGGATGTGCGCGTGCTGCGCGATGTGAGCCTTGCGCCGGCGCTCGGCGTCGCCTACAACGTTTTCGTCTCTTTCGCTTTCGCGCACTGGGCGTGGATCAAGCTCGCCACCTCGGTGCCGGTCGGCGTGTTCTCCGTCGCCATGCTGATCATCCCGGTGATCGGCGTGCTGAGCGGCGTGGCGTTCCTCGGCGAGCGGCCGCGCTGGACCGAGGTCGCCGCGCTTTTCTTCGTGCTGGGAGCCCTCGCCACCGTCATACGACGTCGACCGGCTTGATTCGCTCCCGCGGGATCCGTCCGGGGTCCCAGTCTGCGACAGCTTCGTCGAGGTCGGCGGTGGCGCGCTGGCCCAGAAATGCGAGCACCCGCGGCAGCAGCTCGTCGCGGCGCGAAGGGTCGAGCGCTCGCGCACCGGTCTGCTTCGAGAGCTTTTCACCGTTTGCGTTTACCGCCACCGGGACATGGAGGTAGCGCGGTTGCGGATAGCCGAGCAGCCGCTGCAGATGGATCTGGCGGCCGGTCGAGTCGATGAGGTCGGCGCCACGCACCACGTCGGTGACACCCTGTTCGGCGTCGTCCACCACGACGGCGAGTTGATAGGCGACCTGGCCGTCCGCGCGATACAGAACGAAATCTCCGACCTCACTCGCCAGATCCTGCCGGCGCGGCCCCTGGACGCGGTCCGCGAACGACACCGTGTGCCGGCCTACGTCCAGGCGCAGCGCCCGCGCGGCCTTGCCCGCCGCCAGCCCGGTGCGGCAGGTGCGGGGATAGATCTGCGCGCCGTCCGCCGCGAGGCCAAGCGCCGAATCGGCGATCTCGCGGCGCGTGCAACCGCACCAGTACGTGTTCGCCTGCAGCTTCTGCAGCGCCGCTTCATACCGCGGGCCGCGCAGGCTCTGGTAAAGGACCGCTCCATCCCAGGTGAACCCGAAACGCTCGAGGATGCGCAGGATGTCGTCGGCAGCGCCCGGCAGCGCGCGCGGCGCGTCGAGGTCTTCGATGCGCAGGAGCCAGCGGCCGCGCGCCGCGCGTGCGTCGAGCCAGCTCGCCGCTGCAGCCGCGAGCGAGCCGAAGTGCAGCGGTCCGCTCGGCGAGGGTGCGAACCGGCCTACGTACATGGTTGTCTAGAGTACACTGGCCAATTTCCTGGAAAGGTACGCAGCGTGCCCACCGTCGATCTCACCAAGGAGAACTTCGAAAAGACCGTCAACGAAAATGCGATGGTGATCATCGATTTCTGGGCGCCGTGGTGCGGCCCGTGCAAGGGTTTCGCCCCGGTGTACGAGAAGGCCTCCGAGGCGCACCCCGACGTGGTGTTCGGCAAGATCAATACCGACGAAGAGCAGGAGCTTGCCGGCAGCTTCGGCATCCGCTCCATTCCGACGCTCATGGTGTTTCGCGAGAAGATCATCCTGTTCCAGCAGGCCGGCGCGCTTCCCGGCACCGCGCTCGAGCAGATCATCGCGCAGGCCAAGGCGCTCGACATGGCCAAGGTGCACCAGGAGCTCGCCGCCCAGCAGTCGCAGCCGGCGTCATGATCGAGCTGCGCCGCGCCGGCGAGCGCGGCCACGCCAACCACGGCTGGCTCGACTCGTACCACAGCTTCTCCTTCGCCGACTACTACGACCCGCGGCACATGGGCTACAGCGCCCTGCGGGTGATCAACGAGGATCGCGTCCAGCCCGGCTCGGGCTTCGGCACCCATGGCCACCGCGACATGGAGATCCTGAGCTATGTCCTGGAGGGCTCGCTCGGCCACAAGGATTCCATGGGCAACGGCTCGACCATCGTCCCCGGGGACGTGCAGAGAATGAGCGCGGGCCGCGGCGTGCGGCACAGCGAGTTCAACAACGAAAAATCGGGCGTGACGCACTTTCTGCAGATCTGGATCGAGCCCGAGGTCGCCGGCATCGAGCCCTCGTACGAGCAAAAGTGCTTCGGCGCCGGAGAGAAGCGCGGCCGGCTGCGGCTGATCGCCTCGCGCGACGGCGCGGAGGGGTCCGTGACGATCCACCAGGATGCACGCGTCTACGCGGGCCTCTTCGACGGCGCCGAACGCGCAGAGCTGCCGCTGTCGCCGGATCGCAAGGGCTACGTGCACGTCGCGCGTGGCGAGGTGAGCGTCAACGGGCACGGGCTGCGCGCCGGGGACGCGCTGAAAACCGACTCGGGCCCGATCGTGCTCGAGCGCGGCCGCGGCGCCGAGGTGCTGGTGTTCGACCTTCCCGAGGAATAGGAGAGTCCCGGCCTATCGGCCTGATTCTGATAATTCAATGGACGAGGGTGCGGGGCGTTCCTAGACTGCAGCTATCGACATCGACGAGGCGATCATGGAAATCAATACCGGAATCTCCGCCGAGCAGCGCAGCGCGATCGTCCAGAGCCTGTCCAGGCTGCTCGCCGACACCTACGTGCTGTACCTGAAGACGCACAGCTTCCACTGGAACGTCGAGGGGCCGATGTTCCAGACGCTGCACCAGATGTTCATGGACCAGTACACCGAGACGTGGAACGCCATCGACCTCATTGCGGAGCGCATCCGCTCGCTCGGCGAGTACGCGCCGGGCACCTACCGCGAATACGCCCGCCTCACGCGGATCAAGGAGACCGAGGGCGTGCCGCGCGCCGAGGAAATGATCAGGCTGCTGATCGACGGCCAGGAGGCCGTGGTGCGCACGGCGCGCGAGGCGCTGAGCGTGGCCGACGAGGCGAACGACCAGCCGACGCTCGACCTCCTGACGCAGCGCATGCAGGTTCACGAGAAGAACGCCTGGATGCTGCGCAGCCTGCTGAAGAAGTAACATAGCGGCCGCGATGGGCGGCACCCGCATCGAGAAGGACAGCTTCGGCGCCATCGAGGTCCCGGCCGGGCGCCTGTGGGGCGCGCAGACCGAGCGCAGCCTGCGCTTCTTCCGCATCTCGAGCGAGCGCATGCCGCTTGCCGTGATCTACGCCTTGGTACGCGTCAAGCAAGCCGCCGCGGGCGTCAACGCGGAGCTGGGTTTGCTGGACAGAAAAAAGGCGGAGGCCATCCGACGCGCGGCCGGCGAGGTCCTCGCGGGAAAGCACGACGAGGAGTTCCCGCTCTCGGTGTGGCAGACCGGATCGGGCACGCAGAGCAACATGAACGTCAACGAAGTGCTCGCCAACCGCGCCTCCGAGCTCCTCGGCGGCGAGCGCGGCGCGAAGCGCCTGGTCCATCCCAACGACGACGTCAACCTCGGCCAGTCGTCGAACGACGTCTTCCCGACCGCGATGCACATCGCCGCCGCGCTGGCGCTCGAGGATCTCCTCGCCGCAGTGGACCGGCTTCGCCGGACCCTGCACGACAAGAGCGCGGCCTTCGAGGCCATCGTCAAGATCGGCCGCACGCACTTGCAGGACGCCACCCCGCTCACGCTGGGGCAGGAGTTCTCGGGGTACGTCGCGCAGCTGGAGCATGCCGCTGGCGCGATCCGCAGCGCGCGGCCGGGGTTGCACGAGCTCGCCATCGGCGGGACTGCGGTCGGGACCGGCCTCAATACCCATCCGGACTTCGCGCCCGGGGTGTGCTCTGTTCTGGCGGCGGAGCTCAAGCTACCCTTCGCGCCTGCGGCCAACAAGTTCGCCGCCCTGGCCGGGCACGAGCCGCTGGTATTCGCGCACGGCGCGCTGAAGACTCTCGCCGCCGCCTTGTTCAAGATCGCGAGCGACATCCGCCTGGCCGCCTCCGGCCCGCGCTCGGGCCTGGGCGAGCTGCGCATTCCGGAAAACGAGCCCGGCAGCTCGATCATGCCGGGGAAGGTGAATCCGACCCAGGCCGAGGCGCTTACCATGGTGGCCGCGCAGGTGATGGGCAACGATGTGGCGGTCAACTTCGGGGGCGCCTCCGGGCACTTCGAGCTGAACGTGTTCAAGCCGCTCATCATTCATGCCTTCCTGCAGAGCGCGCGCATCCTCGCCGACGGCGGCCGCTCCTTCGAAGAGCACTGCGTGCGCGGGATCGAAGCCGACGAGGGGCGCATCCGCGAGCTCGTCGAGCGCTCGCTGATGCTGGTCACGGCGCTCTCGCCGCACATCGGCTACGACCGCGCCGCCGAGATTGCCAAGAAAGCGCATCGCGAGGGCAGCACGCTGCGCGAAGCAGCGCTCGGCCTTGGCTACGTCAGCGCGCAGGATTTCGACCGCTGGGTGCGGCCCGAGGCGATGATCGGCCGGCGCGAAAATTGATCGTCGCGCTGATTTCCGGGCGTGGCAGCAATCTGCAGGCGTTGCTCGAGGCGGGCCTGCCGGTGAGCGGCGTGATCGCGAACCGCGCCGATGCCAGGGGCCTCGAGCTGGCCGCGGCCCGTGGCGTGGCCACACAGGTAGTCGAGCATCGCGCCTTCGCGAGCCGCGAGGCGTTCGAATCGGCGCTCGGCCGCGAAATCGAGCGCTTCACGCCGCGCCTCGTCGCGCTCGCAGGCTTCATGCGGATCTTCACGCCCGGTTTCGCCGCTCGCTACGAAGGCCGCATGCTCAACATCCACCCGTCGCTGCTGCCGGCGTTTCCCGGCCTCGACACGCACGCGCGCGCGCTTGCCGCGGGCGTGAAGCTGCATGGCTGCACCGTTCACTTCGTCAGCGCCGAGCTCGATCACGGCCCGATCGTGATCCAGGCGGCAGTACCGGTGCGCGCCGACGACACGGCCGCGAGCCTGGCGGCGCGCGTCCTGCGCCAGGAGCACGTTGTCTACCCGCGGGCGGCGCGCTGGTTCCTGGATGGCAAGCTTGTCATCAAATCCGGGGTGGTCTGCGTTGAGGGAAACCATGAGCCACTGGTCTTCGCTCCGGATTGAGGGCCTCGGCTGGGTGCTCGCCTGCTTCGCCGCCGCGGCCTGGGGCGCGCCGCCGCGGCAGGCCGAGATGACCTATGAAACCAGCCGCAACGGCATAACGCTCGCCGAGGTCACCTACTCGCTCGAGCACGACGGACGCAACTACCAGATCACCGAGACCACCAAGGGGCGCGGAATCCTCGCGCTGCGCGGCACCACCCGGCGCACGAGCCGCGGCATGGTCACGCCCGAAGGCCTGAAGCCGGTCGAATTCGTCGACGAGCGTACCGGCCGCAACACCGCGCGCGCGAGTTTCGACTGGAAGGCGGGTACCGTGACGCAGCAGTACAAGGGAGACCCGCGCATCGAGCCCCTGCCGCCGAACGCGCACGATCGCCTCGCCTTTCTGCTGGACCTCGCCTTTGGGCCGCAGCGGCGCGAAGTCGTGTTCGACCTTTTCGACGGCCGGGGGCAGTCGCATCACGTCTATACGAACGGCGGCAACGATCGGGTCAAGGTTCCGATCGGCGAGTTCGACGCGGTGCGGTTCTTTCGCGGCAGCGGCGACGAGCGCTCCGAGGTCTGGCTCGCGAAAGAGCTCGGCTATCTGCCCGTGAGAGTCCTGGTCACGGAGAAAGACGGCACGCGCTACGAGCAGGTGGCGACCAAGATCACCACGCCGTGAGGCTGGGGCGGGGCACGCTGCGTCACGCCGCGGCTGCGCTGTCGCGCCTGCTCGAGTTCTCGCAGCCAGCCGACGAGACCCTGTCGCGCTACTTCCGCGCCCACCCCGAACTCGGCCAGCAGGAGCGCGGCTTCGTCGCCGATGCGGCATTCGCGGTGCTGCGCAAGCGCCGCTCCCTCGCCGCGGCGGCGGGCTCGGCCACCCCCGAGGCGCTCGTCGCCGCCGCCGCGATCAAGGTGCTCGGCCTGTCGGCGCGCTCGCTCGAGGGGCTGGTCGAGCCGCAGCTCGCAGAGCAAATCCGCGCGTTCTCGTTCGCCGGGATGCCGGCAGCGGTGCGCGCCGACCTGCCGGACTGGCTCTGGGACATGCTCGTCGCCGATTACGGCGAGGCACAGGCCGAGCGCATCGCCGCGGCGATGCTGAACCCGGCGCCGCTCGACTTGCGGGTCAATCTTGCCCGAACCAGCCGCGAGGAGGCGCGCGCGCGCCTGGCAGCCGATGGCGTCGACGCGCAGCCCACTCCATATTCGCCTGCCGGCTTGCGGGTCACGGGCAAACCCGCCATCAACCGCCACGCGCTTTTTCGTGACGGCCTGATCGAAGTGCAGGACGAGGGTAGCCAGGTGCTTGCCTGGCTGCTCGGTGCGCGCCGCGGTGAAATGGTGGGCGACTATTGCGCCGGCGCGGGCGGCAAGACGCTCGCCGTCGCCATGCTGATGCGCGGTACCGGACGCATATACGCGATGGACGTTTCGACCCGCCGGCTGGGTGCGCTTCGCCCACGCGCCGCGCGCGCCGGCGTCACCAACGTCCACGTGATCGCGCTTTCGGGCGATAACGACGTGCGAGCAAAGCGTCTTGCGGGGAAGCTCGACCGCGTTCTGGTCGATGCGCCGTGCAGCGGATTCGGCACGCTGCGCCGCAATCCCGACCTGAAATGGCGCCACGCGCGCGAGGCGGTGACTGAGCTCGCGCAAAAGCAGCGCGCGATCCTGCGTGCGGCTTCGCGCCTCGTAAAGCCTGGCGGCAGGCTGGTGTATGCGACCTGCAGCATCCTGAAAGCCGAAAACGAGGCGATCGCCGACGAGTTTGCTGCATCGAGCCTAGAGTTCGAGTCGCTGTCGTGCGAGGGCCTGCTCGCCGAGCAGCGCATACCCCTCAAGGCGGGCGCTCGCATGCGCCTCTGGAGCCACGAGCACGGTACCGATGGATTCTTCGCCGCCGCTTTCGAGCGGCGCGCACGGTAAGGAACAATTGCACGCCGGCGGGGTCTCAAAAGCTCCCTTTTCTGACAGGCGGCTTAACAAAAGTTACGACGCCGTCACCGGGCTTCGCGTAGAATGGCCCGCGCCGTCTAACCATGGCCTAGGATGTTACATAACCAAATGATTCTAAAAGGTTTTCTGGATCTTCCGTGGTGGGGTTACGTAGTGGCCGCGCTCGGCCTTACGCACGTCACGATTGCCGCGGTCACGATCTATCTGCACCGCTGCCAGGCGCACAGGGCGCTCGAGCTGCACCCGGTGATCTCGCACTTCTTCAGGTTCTGGCTGTGGCTCACCACCGGCATGGTCACCAAGGAATGGGCGGCGATCCATCGCAAGCACCACGCCAAATGCGAGACTGCGGAGGATCCGCACAGCCCGCAGATCTACGGAATCAACCGCGTTCTCTGGCTCGGCGTGTTCCTGTACGTCAAGGAGTCCTACAACAAGGACACGCTCGAGCGTTACGGCCACGGCACTCCGGACGATTGGATGGAGCGCAACGTCTACACGCGTTACGCCATCGTCGGCGTGGGGCTCATGCTGCTCACCGATCTTCTGGCGTTCGGTGTTGTGCCGGGTGCGCTCATCTGGCTCACGCAAATCGCCTGGATTCCGTTCTGGGCCGCGGGGGTGATCAACGGCGTCGGCCACTTCTTCGGCTACCGCAGCTACGACGTCGCCGACGCGAGCACGAACATCGTTCCCTGGGGCATCCTGATCGGCGGCGAAGAGCTGCACAACAACCATCATGCGTTCGCCTCCTCGGCGAAGCTCTCGTCCAAATGGTACGAGCTCGATATCGGCTGGCTGTATATCCGGGTGCTGGAGAGCTTCGGCCTCGCAACGGTCAAGAAGCTCGCGCCGCAGCCGCGCTTTGCGCGACCCAAGCCCGCGGCAGATTTCGACACGCTGCATGCCGTCATCGCCAACCGCTACGACGTGCTCTCGCGCTACGCCAAGTCGGTGCGGCGCACGTACGCGGAGGAAATGCAGCGGCTCAAACTTTGGTCGCCGCGCGACGCCGAGGTGCTGCGTCCGCTCAAGCGCGCCTTGCTCCGCGGCCAGGCGGCCGCCGGCGCGGAGAGCGCGCGGCTCGCCGAGGCGCTGAAGAACTCTCGTGCGCTCGCCACGGTGATTGCCATGCGCGACGAGCTGGCCGCGCTTTGGGAGCGCTCGCATGCTTCCAAAGAGCAGCTGCTGCGCCAGCTCCAGGATTGGTGCCATCGAGCCGAGGCGAGCGGCGTGGCCTCGCTCGTGGACTTTTCGGCTCGCCTTCGCTCCTACGCTTGAACCGGGCAAGGATCCTGCCCGGGTAGTCTCCTCTGTTACACCGCCGGCGCCCTGAACGCAGGGGCGCTGTTTGTTTTCCCGCCCTTGCCGAAATTCGAAACCCCGCTGGCCAGGGCGTTGTCCGCGATAGGACCACAAAACGTCGCGATAGGCACACAGCCCGTCTGGCAGATCCTTTGCATGGCATGACCCGTCACTTGCCTATCCCAAAGGAGCTTCCGACATGCACTACCGTACTCTCACCGCGGCCGCAATCGCCGGGCTCGGCGTCGCCACATCGGGCATCGCGTCGGCGCAGTCCACCACATCGACAACCACCGATACCTGGCGCATGCCTTACCAGAGCGGCTTCTGGGGTCATGCGGGCGCGAGTGCCGGCGAATCCAAGCTGAAACTCGGCTGCCCGTCGGGCGCGAGCTGCGACGACAAGGACACCACGTTCCGGGTTTACGCCGGCGGAAAATTCAACAACGCGTTCGGGCTGGAGCTCGGGCTGGTGGACTACGGCAAGTTTCAGCGCGGCGGCGGCGACACGAAAGGCTGGGGCCTCGACATTCCGCTCCTCCTCGGGTTCCCGATCGGCAGCAACTCGTCCGTGTTCGCGAAGGCGGGCGTCAACTACAGCCAGATGGACGTCGGCGGCAACCCTGCGCTGGTGCAGACTGGCAAGGAATCCGGCTGGGGACCGCGCTATGGCGTGGGCGCGCAGATCGGCCTCACGCCGCAGTGGGCGATTCGTGGCGACTGGGACCGCTACCACGTGAGGTTTCCGGGAACGAAGGACGACGTGGACACGCTCATGATCGGCGCGCAATACACCTTCCGCTGACCCGGTCCGCCCAAAGCAAAAGGCCCGCATCCGCGGGCCTTTTCTTATTTCAGCTTGGTCTCTTTGTAGATGACGTGCTTGCGCGCCTTGGGATCGTATTTCTTGATCTCCAGCTTGTCGGGCGTGGTGCGCTTGTTCTTGGTGGTGGTGTAGAAGTGGCCGGTACCGGCCGAGGATTCGAGCTTGATCTTTTCACGCATGGTCAGCCTTTGCCTTTCTTCGCCTTGATCTCGGCCAGCACGGCCTCGACGCCGAGCTTGTCGATGCGGCGCAGGCCGGCGGTCGAGACGCGCAGCCGTACCCAGCGGTTCTGGCTCTCCACCCAGAAGCGCCGATAATGGAGATTGGGCTCAAAGGTGCGGATCGTCTTGTTGTTGGCGTGGGACACGTAGTGGCCCTTCATCGGCTTTTTGCCGGTGACCTGGCAGACGCGGGACATCGGAACGGCTCCGAGAAATTCGCCGAAATGCGCGAAAGGCGCGGATTTTACTACAGTAATCCGCGCTCCGCGAAAGAGATCGCCTGGTTGCCGGCGATGATGAAATGGTCGAGTACCCTCACCTCGATGAGCGCGAGCGCCTCCTTCAGATTGGCGGTCAGCAACTCGTCGGCCTGGCTCGGCTGAGCGACCCCCGATGGATGATTGTGGGCAAAAATCACCGCGGCGGCGTTGCAGGCCAGCGCGGCCTTCACGATTTCCCTGGGATAGACGCTGGTTTGGGTGAGGGTCCCCTGGAACGGCTCCTCGAATTTGATTACGCGGTGCTGCGCGTCGAGCCAGATACAGACAAACACCTCGTGCGCACGCGCGCCGATGGCAAGGCGCAGATAGTCGCGCACCGCTCCCGGCGAGGTCAGCGCTGCGGTTTTCTTGAGCTCCTCCTGAAGTGCGCGGCGCACAAGCTCGATCGCCGCGGCAAACTGCGCGGCCTTCGCCGGACCCAGACCTTTGATACTGCCGAGGCGCGCCCCCGCTTCCAGCACACCGCTCACGCCCTTGAACTCGTGCACCAGTTCGCGGCCGAGCTCGACTGCGCTTTTTCCCGGCAGTCCGGTGCGCAGTAGAACGGCCAGGAGCTCGGCGTCGCTTAGGACCTTGGCTCCCTCGGCGAGAAGTCGCTCGCGCGGCCGCTCGGCGAGCGGCCAGTCCGAAATCGCCATGTCCGGTGGTTTCCCTTAGAATCGTCTCCCCTTAACGGCTGAGTCGTCAGCCCGATGACATTGACAGGAAAGCGGATTCTGCTTGGCGTCACCGGCGGCATCGCGGCTTACAAGGCCGCCGAGCTGGTGCGCCTGCTGGTGAAAGCGGGCGCCGACGTGCGCGTCGCCATGACCGAGGCCGCCACCCGCTTCATCGGCACCACGACGATGCAGGCGCTTTCCGGGCAGCCGGTGTGGACCGATCTGTGGGACGCGCGTGTGAACGACGCCATGGGGCACATCGAGCTCTCGCGCGACCGCGAGCTGATCCTGGTCGCGCCGGCGTCGGCCGACTTCATGGCCAAGCTCGCGCACGGCCTGTGCGACGACCTCCTGTCGACGCTGTGCGTTGCACGCCGCTGCCCGCTAATGGTGGCGCCGGCGATGAACGTGGAGATGTGGCAGAACGCTGCCACGCAGCGCAGCGCCGAGACGCTGCGCGCCGATGGCGTGCAGATCGTCGGGCCCGCCTCCGGCGGACAGGCGTGCGGCGAGATGGGCATGGGCCGCATGACGGAGCCGGCCGACATCCTCGCCGACGTGCAGTTTTTTTTTCAGCCGAAGCGCCTCGCCGGTAGGCGCGTGGTCGTCACCGCTGGCCCCACCGAAGAGCCCATCGACCCGGTCCGCGTAATCACCAACACGAGCTCGGGGAAGATGGGCTACGCGGTCGCGCGCGCGGCGCGCGAGGCGGGGGCCGAGGTTACGCTGATCAGCGGTCCGGTGTCGCTGCCCACGCCGGCCGGTGTGGCCCGCGTCGACGTGCGCACCACGCAGGAGATGTTTGAGGCGGTGAAGAAGGACGCGAAGCACGCCGACGTCTTCATCTCGGTCGCAGCGGTCGCCGACTATCGCGTGAAGAACCCGTCCACGCAGAAGGTCAAGAAGGGCAACGGCGCGCCGCGCCTCGAGCTCGAGGAGAACCCCGACATCCTCGCCTGGGTGGCCGGGCAGCCGAACCCGCCGTTCTGCGTCGGCTTCGCCGCCGAGAGCGAGAACCTTGCCCAGAACGCAAAGGCCAAGCTGGCGAAGAAGAAGCTGCCATTGATTGTCGGCAACCTGGCGCAGGACGCCATGGGCCGCGACGACAGCGCGATCACTCTTTACGACGCGCGCGGCGAGCACCCGCTCGGCCGCGGGCCGAAGCTCGAACTCGCGCGCAAGCTGATCGAGCACGTCGCCCCACTTCTACCGCCGGGGAAATGAGACAGCTCCAGGTCAAGATCCTCGACGAGAGGATGCGCGCCATGCTGCCGCACTACGCCACCGCGGGCGCAGCTGGCCTGGACTTGCGCGCCTGCCTGGACAAGGAGTTGAGATTGGAACCGGGTGACAGCCGGCTGGTCTCTTGCGGGATTGCCATCCATGTCGGCGACCCCGGTTATGCCGCGATCATCCTGCCGCGCTCGGGGCTCGGGGCGAAGAGCGGCATCGTGCTCGGCAATCTCGTGGGGCTCATCGACTCGGACTACCAGGGGCCGCTCATGGTGTCGGTCTGGAACCGTGGTCGCGAGCCTTTCACCGTGCAGCCGATGGACCGGATCGCGCAACTCGTCGTGATCCCGGTGGTGCAGGTCGAGTTCGAGGTGGTCGAGGACTTCGCCGCCAGCGCGCGCGGCGCCGGCGGCTTCGGGTCTACAGGGAAGGGATAGCTGGTTCCCTAAGTAAGAGAATCAGCCCAAATCGTTCTCGCCCAGCTCCACGCGTAGTTCCCTTCCGCCTCGCTGCGCGCAGCGGATACCCCGCCGGATCCTTTCACGGCGATCAGCGTGCCCTGCCCGGGGTCCCACTCGTGCACCGACGAGACCCGGATCCCTTCGGTACGCGAGACGAAGCTGTAGCAGGTGTTGATGATCTTCAGCGGCTGCGCCTCGCGGCCGTTCAGGAGATCGACGATCGCCCCGGCGGCGATCTTGGCATGGTTGTTCGCCATGCTCGCCGACTTGGGCATCGCCGGCGCGGAGAGCGTGGAATCGCCCAAGACGTGGACGCCCTTTACGGCCTTCGATTCCATGGTCCGCCAGTCCACGTCGCACCAGCGGTTGTTGGTGGTGATGAGGCCGGCCTTGGCCGCGACGTCGCCCGCGCGCTGCGGTGGCACTACGTTGAGTACGTCGCCCTTCACGTCCTCGACCTCGAGCCGCACCGTCATCGAACTGCCGTCCACGCCCACCGCGCGCGCGTTGCCGCGGTACTCGATGATTCCGGGATAAAGGTCGGACCAGGCGCGCTTGAATAGGCCGGCCTTGGAGGTGACGTCGGGGTTGGCGTCGAGCACCAGCACCTTGGAGCGCGGCTTGGCCTGCTTGAAGTAGGCCGCCACCACGCTCGCGCGCTCGTAAGGCCCGGGCGGGCAGCGGTAGGGCTGGACCGGGATCGAGAGCACGTAAACGCCGCCGTCGCGCATCTGCTCGAGCTGGCGGCGCAGCGCGAGGGTCTGCGGCCCGGCTTTCCAGGCGTGCAGCACCCTTCCGGCCTGCATCGCCTGCTCGAAGCCCTGGACGTCACCGAACGTGAAGTCGATGCCTGGCGAGACGACCAGGCGCTCGTACGCGATGTCGCCGCCGCGCGCGAGCCTCACGGATTTCTTCGCCGCATCGATCGCGGTAACCTCGTCGCGCACCACCCTGACGCCGTGGCGCGCGAGGCCGTCGATGCTGCGCGTGATGTCCTCCATGCCCGCAAACCCGGCGAGGACCAGGTTCGAAATCGGGCACGAGACGAAGCTCGGATCGCGCTCGACGAGCACGACGTCGATTGACGGATCCCACATCCGGATGTACTTGGCGGCGGTCGCGCCGCCGAAGCCGCCGCCCACGACGACCACGCGCGCTTTGGACGGTACGTTAGCCGCGCATCCCGCCAGGCCGGCCAGCGAGCCGGCGGCCGCGAAGCCGAGGAAATCGCGTCTTTTCATGGCTTACCTCTTTTGCGCGGAGAACCACGCCGCCAGCGCGTCGATCTGCGCATCGGTGTAGCCCTTGGCGATCTGGTGCATCACGGTGGCCTGGCGCTGGCCGTCGCGCAGCGCGCGCATCTGCGAGGCGATGTAGTCGCGCGGCAGGCCGGCGAGCGGCACCACCTCCTTGGTCGCGGCCCGGCCGTCGGTGCCGTGGCAGATCGCGCACGGCGCCGCGAGCCGTTGCGTATCCTGCGCCGACGCGGCCGACGCGAAGCACAGCACCACCGCCGCAACCGCCGTTGTCCGGTTCATCGGTCCTCCCGTGGGTGGGAGAAAGTAACGCCGGGTACCGAAAAAAGCAAAGGCCGCCGAATCTTGCATTCCGGCGGCCTTGTGCCAGGTGCCGTGCGGCTACTGCGTGGTGACGGCGGCGGGCTCTTCCTCGAACTTGAGCTCGATCTTCTCGGCTTCGCCGAGGTCGATGGTCACCTTCCCGCCGTGCTGCAGCTTGCCGAACAGCAGCTCGTCGGCAAGCGCGCGCCGGATGGTGTCCTGGATCAGGCGCGCCATCGGCCGCGCGCCCATCAGCGGGTCGAAACCCTTCTTGGCGAGGTGCTCCTTCAGCGGCTGAGTGAACTGGGCCTCGACCTTCTTCTCGGCGAGCTGCTCCTCGAGCTGCATCAGGAACTTTTCCACCACGCGCATGATGATGTCGTGGTCGAGCGCGCGGAACGAGATGATCGAGTCGAGCCGGTTGCGGAACTCCGGCGTGAACATGCGCTTGATCGCCTCCATCTCGTCGCCGACCTGCTTGTTGAGCGTGAAGCCCATGGTGTTCTTGGCGAGCGACTCCGCACCGGCGTTGGTGGTCATCACGATCACCACGTTGCGGAAATCGGCCTTGCGGCCGTTGTTGTCCGTGAGCGTGCCGTGATCCATCACCTGCAGCAGGATGTTGAAGATGTCGGGGTGCGCCTTCTCGATCTCGTCGAGCAGCAGCACCGAATAGGGCTTCTTGGTGATGGCCTCGGTGAGCAGCCCGCCCTGCTCGAAGCCCACGTATCCCGGCGGCGCGCCGATCAGCCGGCTGACCGCGTGGCGCTCCATGTACTCCGACATGTCGAAGCGGATGAGCTCGATCCCCATGCAGTAGGCGAGCTGGCGCGCGACCTCGGTCTTGCCGACGCCGGTGGGGCCGGAGAAGAGGAAGTTGCCGATCGGCTTCTGGGGGTTGCCCAGGCCCGAGCGCGCCATCTTGATCGCTGAGGCGAGGGCGTCGATGGCCTGATCCTGACCGAACACGACCGCCTTCAAGTCCCGGTCCAAATTGGCCAGGGCACTGCGATCGTCGGTGGAAACGCTGCGCGGCGGGATGCGCGCGATCTTCGCGATGATCTCCTCGATCTCGGCCTTGCCGATGATGCGCTTTTGCTTCGCCTTGGGCGCGATGCGCTGCGCGGCACCGGCTTCGTCGATCACGTCGATCGCCTTGTCTGGGAGGTGCCGGTCGTTGATGTAGCGCGCGGAAAGCTCGGCCGCCGTGGTGAGCGCGTTGGCGGTGTACTTCACGCTGTGGTGCGCCTCGAAGCGGGTCTTCAACCCCTTCAATATCTCCACCGTCTCGTCCACGGAGGGCTCGACCACGTCGATTTTCTGGAAGCGCCGCGAAAGCGCGTGGTCCTTCTCGAACACGCCCCGGTACTCGTTGTAGGTGGTGGCGCCGATGCACTTCAGCTGCCCGGTGGAGAGCACCGGCTTCAACAGGTTGGATGCGTCCAGCGTCCCGCCCGAAGCCGCGCCGGCGCCGATCACCGTGTGGATCTCGTCGATGAAGAGGATCGCGTTCGGATTGTCGACCAGCTGCTTGAGCACAGCCTTGAGGCGCTGCTCGAAATCGCCGCGGTATTTCGTGCCGGCGAGGAGCGCGCCCATGTCGAGCGCATAGACCGTGCACTTCGCGAGCAGGTCGGGGACGTTGCCCTCGACGATGCGCCGCGCCAGGCCCTCGGCGATGGCGGTCTTGCCGACGCCCGCTTCGCCCACCAGGAGCGGGTTGTTCTTGCGGCGGCGGCAAAGCGTCTGCACCACGCGCTCGAGCTCCCTGTCGCGGCCGATCAACGGGTCGATCTTGCCGGCGAGCGCGAGCGCGTTCAGGTTCTGGGTGTAGTTGTCTAGCGGGCTGTTCGAGGTCTCGGCCTGGCCTTCCTGCTCGGCCTCCTGGTCGTTCTTGCCCTGGTGCGCTTGCGGCGTCTTGGTGATGCCGTGCGAGATGTAGTTCACCACGTCGAGGCGCGCGATTCCCTGCTGCTGCAGGAAGTACACCGCGTGCGAGTCCTTTTCGCCGAAGATCGCCACCAGCACGTTGGCCCCGGTGACCTCTTTCTTCCCCGAGGACTGCACGTGCAGGATCGCGCGCTGGATGACCCGCTGGAAGCCCAGGGTCGGCTGGGTGTCGACCTCGCGGTCGGCAGCGATGCGCGGGGTCTGCTCGGCGATGTGCTGAGTCAGGTTCTTGCGCAACTCGTCCATGTTGGCGCCGCAGGCGCGCAGCACTTCGGCCGCGGTGGGGTTGTCGAGCAGCGCAAGCAGCAGGTGTTCGACGGTGATGAACTCGTGGCGCTTCTGGCGCGCCTCGACGAACGCCATGTGGAGGCTGACTTCAAGCTCCTGGGCAATCATTTGCTGCCTTTCCTCCTGCCTGCCGTTAACACCTTTTCCTCCGCCTTCTCCGCTAAGTCTCTTCCATCACGCACTGCAACGGGTGCTGGTGCTTCCGGGAGTATGCCGCGACTTGCTGCACCTTGGTGGTAGCAACGTCGCGGGGATAGACCCCACAGACTCCGATGCCTTCGCGATGCACCTTCAGCATCACCTGCGTGGCGCGCTCCCGGCTCATGCCGAAGAACTTCTGCAGCACCACCACCACAAACTCCATGGGGGTGTAGTCGTCGTTCAGCAGCATGACCTTGAACATCGGCGGAGGCTTCAGCTTGCTCCGCTGGGCCTCCAGTATGGTGTCGTCCTTTGGCTGCGCCATGCCGCCTGACTACGCGCCCTCGAGCCCCCCAGAATCGGACAATTTCCGGGCTTGCCCGTTCCCCCCGGCGTTTCCGTCCCGCCTTCCGGTGCGTCCAATCGCCATACTGCGGACTATCGTAATCTTAGTGGGGGGTCGAATCAATGCGGCCCGACCGGCCTAATGGCCGAATTACGGCGTTTTTTCACGGCCTTGGCGCATTAGCGACAGGCCTTGGCGCTGGCGCCACAGTCCACTAGGGGATCCCTTGACGTGCCCGTGCCGGGCGCGTAAAAGGCGGGCTGTGTTTGGATTCAGGCTGTCTGTTTGCCATCTAGGGCGGCGGGGTCGTGGAGTTCCAGGCATGGCTCGGGTCGAACGCCCGGTAGCTCATCAATAACGACGACGAACTAGGGAGAGCGGCATGGCAACAGGGACGGTCAAGTGGTTCAACGACGCAAAAGGCTACGGGTTCATCACTCCGGACGACGGCAGCGAGGATCTTTTCGCTCATTTTTCGGCCATCAACATGTCGGGATTCAAGACGCTGAAGGAAGGACAGAAAGTAAGCTTCGACGTGGTGCAGGGGCCCAAGGGGAAGCAGGCCTCCAACATCCAGAAGGTCTGAGCGCGACAGCGGGCTAAATAACAACAAGAAGGCCGCCCTCGGGCGGCCTTCGTTTTTCTGCTCTTCCTTTCTCTCCTTTTCCTTACATCCTCTCGATCATCGCCTGGCCGAAGCCGGAGCACGACACCTGCTTCGCGCCCTGCATCTGCCGGGCGAAGTCGTAGGTGACGATCTTGTCCTGGATCGCCCTCTCCATCGATCGGATGATCGCATCGGCAGCCTCGACCCAGCCCATGTGACGCAGCATCATCTCGGCCGAAAGGATCTCCGAGCCGGGGTTCACGTAGTCCTTGCCGGCATATTTCGGGGCGGTCCCGTGCGTGGCTTCGAACATGGCCACGGTGTCGCTCAGGTTCGCGCCCGGCGCGATCCCGATGCCGCCGACCTCCGCCGCTAGCCCGTCGGAGATGTAGTCACCGTTCAGGTTGGTGGTCGCGAGCACGTCGTATTCGGCGGGCCGCAGCAGGATCTGCTGCAGCATCGCGTCGGTGATCACGTCCTTCACCACGATGTCGGGGCCGCCCCTGGGGTTCTTGAAGCTGTGCCACGGGCCTCCGTCGAGCGGCTTGGCGCCGAATTCCTTCACTGCGAGCTGGTAGCCCCAGTCGCGGAAGCCACCCTCGGTGAATTTCTGGATGTTGCCCTTGTGCACCAGGGTGACCGACTTTCTCTTGTTGTCGATTGCATACTGGTAGGCCCGGCGGATGAGCCGCTCGGAGCCTTCGATCGATACCGGCTTGATGCCGATTGCCGAGGAGGCCGGGAAGCGGATTTTCTTGACCTTCATTTCCTTCATCAGGAAGTCGATGACCTTCTTCGCTTCCGGAGAATTCGCGGGCCACTCGATGCCCGCGTAGATGTCCTCCGAGTTCTCGCGGAAGATCACCATGTCGACATCCTCCGGCTTCTTGAGCGGCGAGGGAACCCCGCTGAACCAGCGAACCGGGCGCAGGCAGACGTACAGGTCCAGTTCCTGGCGCAGCGCGACGTTGATCGAGCGGATGCCGCCGCCCACAGGGGTGGTCAGCGGTCCCTTGATCGAGACCACGAACTCCTTCGAGGCTTCCAGGGTCTCGTCGGGCAGCCAGACGTTCTCGCCGTAGACCTTGGTCGACTTCTCCCCGGCAAACATCTCCATCCAGACGATCTTGCGCTTACCGCCGTAGGCCTTCTTGACGGCCGAGTCCACCACTTTCAACATCACCGGGGTGATGTCGACCCCGGTGCCGTCGCCCTCGATGTAGGGGATGATGGGAATGTCCGGAACCGCGAGCGAGAAGTCCTTGTTCACCCGGATCTTCTCTCCGCTCGCCGGGACCTTGATGTGCTTGTACGCCATGGGTTCTCCTGCGCGTGGGGGCTGTTGGAAAGTGCAGTGGACTCTTGAAAGGGGGGCGATTATACTCGCCTTTGACTGAGCTAGGTTATTGATTTGGAATAAGTTTGCACTGCGTCAACCCATCTCCAGTCAGGTCATCGTCAACCAGCGGCACACAGCCGCGTTACATGCGGTGGACCGGTCATTGCCGGTTTTTCCCAAACCACTCTAGAGAAGGGGATGAGAATGAAGCAGTTCATTTCGATGCTGGTTGCGGCCGTCTTCGCCGCCGCGAGCGTGACCGCGATCGCGCAGGACAAGAAGGACGACAAGGCGAAGGCCGGCCAGATGGACAAGAAGGACGGCAAGAAGGCAGCCAAGAAGTCGTCCAAGAAGTCCGACGGCAAGAAGAAGAGCGCCGCCAAGAAAGACGAAGCCAAGAAGTAACCCGCTTCAGAGAAAATCAAGGAAAGGCAGGGTCTCCCCTGCCTTTTCTATTGATGCGCTCCGTTATCCTTTTCGCGGCGCTTGCCGCCGCCCCGGCCCTCGCCGAGCCTCCGGTGACGCAGCTCAACGCCGGGATGCACCTCATTCGCGCGGAAGTGGTTTCCGACCCCGGCACGCGCGCTCAGGGCCTCATGTACCGCAAGACCATGGCCCAGAACGCGGGGATGCTCTTCATCTTCGACGAGCCGCAGGTTCACTGCATGTGGATGAAGAACACGCTGATCCCGCTCTCGGTCGCCTTCATCGACGACCGCGGCGCGATCGTCAACATCGAGGACATGAAGCCTCAGACCGAGGATTCGCACTGCGCGGCGCAGCCGGTGCGCTACGCACTTGAAATGAACCGCGGCTGGTTTGCCGCCCGGGGAGTCAAGCCGGGAAGCCGCCTCGGCGGCATTCCCGGGGTGAAGTAGGCCGACCTCCTCGGCTGGCCCGATTCGGCCTGCCTAGAAGGCCACGCCGCCGTGGCTCTGCGCCACCATGAAGTAGAGCATCGGAATCGACAGCATCGTGTTGATGCGCGAGGCCATCCCGGCGGTCTTCGCCGCCCTGGTTTTCTGGTCAGGCGGCACCTGCACGATGCCGAGCACCTTCTTCTGATTCGGCCAGATGACGAACCAGACGTTGAACCACATGATCGTGCCGAGCCACGCTCCCAGCCCGATCGCAGTGAAGGGCTTCTGCAGCGTAAGCGCCTGCACCAGGTAGCCGTTCATCAGGGCGAGGATCAGGCCGAGGACGATCGTCGCCATCGCGGCCCAGCGGAACCAGAACAGCGCCGCCGGCGCGATGACCTTGCTGATCGCCGGCTTCTGGTCGTCCGGAATCTTGGGCATCGACGGCGTCTGCACGAAGTTGAAGTACCACAGCAGGCCGATCCACATCACGCCGGCGGTAACGTGCAGCCAGCGCATGGCGAACAGCCACCAGCCGTGCTCGCCGAGCGCGACCTTTCCTCCGGCGGCGACGAGGATGATCAGCAGGACGACCAGCACGACGACGCCTGCGGCGATCGTGCGACCGAGCGATTGGAAGATGGCACCCATTGGTTTTCTCCCTGTCTTGTTTATGGGTTGCGGCAGCAAAAGTCTAGCACGCGTCAATGACCGGCCGCTAAAGCGCCGGAGGCGGCGACGAGGAGGACGATGATCTGGGCGGCGACGAGCGCGGCCTGCATCCGCTCCTCCAGCTTCATGAGCATCGGCAGGGTCGCGAGGTAGCAGACCAGCGTCACGGTGGCAATCAGGGCGACGCAGCCGAGGCTCAGGTAGTCGGCGTCGGGAAGGAGCCGCAGCCACCCCCAGCCCACGGGAGCACCGGTCCGCGCGAGGTACTCGCCGACCGGCAGTCGCCAGAGCGTGGGCAGCGCGTCGAGCGGCACGAACGACGGCAGGACGCCCCCTGCGTAGAGGACGAACGCAACGAGGGCGGCGGCGAACGCGATCCAGGTCGCCGCGCCGAGCCAGCGCGCATAGAGCTCCTGGAAGACCTGCTCGCGGCTCACGGCCACAGCCCCGTTCCGCGCCCGAAGGCGCGGGCGCCTGCGAGGAGGAGCACCACGATCACGACGCGGCGAACCACGGACGCGGGCGTGCGCGCGAGCAGGATCGCTCCCAGCCGCGAGCCGAGCATGACGCCGAGGATCGCAGGAACGGCGAGCGCGGGCAGCAGGGCACCGCGGTGGATATAGACCCAGGCCGCGGAGCTGTTCACGATCGAGATGATCAGGCCGCTCGTGCCCACTGCGACCTTGAGCGGCGCCGCCATCACGAGGTTCAGCACCGGAACGTTGGCAAATCCGGCGCCCAGGCCGAAGACGCCGCCGAGAAACCCGATGCCGGCGAAGGCCGCGAATCCGCTCAGCGTGCGCCGCGTGCGCCAGTCGACCGCGACGCCGTCGGACGGATCCTCGTAGCGGCCGCGCAGGCGCAGGATCGTGCCGAGGGCGTCGGCCTCGCCGGTCCCGGCGGCAGCGTCGCCCGTGCGCCAGACCACGACCGCGATCGCGAGCACCGTGGCGCCGAGCGCGGTCTGAACCACCTCGGTCGGCAGCGCGAGGCCCGCCAGCGCGCCGGCGAACGAGGCGATCGAGCCCGACAGCGCGAGCGGCACCGCGAGCCGCAGGCTGGCCAGGCGGTTGCGCAGCAGGCTCGGGCCCGCGGCGAGCGTTCCGGCGAGCGCGAAGACCAGCCCCACGCCGCGCACGAAGTCGAGGTGAAACGGGAAGAAGCCGCTGACGATGGGCACGAAAAGCACGCCGCCGCCGACGCCCGCGACGACCGCGACAATCCCGATCACGAAGCTTACGGCGAACACCGCCGCAAGCCAGATCCACCAAGCGTCCGCCATTTTTGGCGCTATGCTAACCCGATGCCTCGATTCGCCGCCAACGTTTCCACGTTGTTCACCGAAATCGGATTTCTCGAGCGCTTTGCGGCCGCGCGCGAGGCGGGATTCCGCGCGGTCGAATACCAGTACCCGTACGACGTCGCGCCGGCCGAGGTGGCGCGCGCGGCACGCGAGGCCGGCGTCGAGGTCGTGCTGCACAACATGCCGCAGGGCGACGCCCAGCGGAACGAGCGCGGCACGGCCTGCCTTCCCGGCCGCGAGCAGCGCTTCCGCGACGACCTCGAGCGCGCCATCGAGTACGCGCGTGCGGCGCGTTGCACGAGCCTGCACCTGATGGCCGGCGTGGTCCCGCCCGGCGCCGAGCGTGCCGCGCTGCACGCCACCTACGTGGCGAATCTCAAGCGGGCCGCGAAGCGCCTGGACCAGGAGGACATGCGTCTCCTCATCGAGCCGCTGAGCGAGCGAACCGTGGCGAACTGCTTCCTGCGCTCGAGCGCGCAGGCGGTCCAGGTGCTGGACGAAGTCGGCGCCGGCAACGCGCTCCTCCAGTACGACCTCTTCCACATGCAGATCATGGAAGGCAATCTCACCGCGACGATCGCGCGCCTGCTTCCGCGCATCGGGCACCTGCAGATCGCCGACGTTCCCGGGCGCCACGAGCCGGGAAGCGGCGAGATCAACTTCGATTTTCTCTTCGGGCATGTCGATGCCATCGGCTACGCCGGCTGGATCGGCTGCGAATACAATCCGGCCGGTGAGACGCTCGCGGGCCTGAAATGGGCCAGGCCTTACCTCTAGTCCGGCAAGCTGAAGTCGCGCGCGCGCTGCGGGCATTCCTGCCGGCGCGCGCCCTGCTGTGGGAGGAGGAGGACACCCGACCCTACGAATGCGATGGGCTCACCGCCTATCGGCAATTGCCCATGGTCGTGGCGCTCCCCGAGACCGAGGAACAGGTGCGCCGCGTCCTCGAGACCTGCTCCGCGATGAGCATCCCGGTCGTGCCGCGCGGCGCAGGCACGGGCCTTTCGGGCGGCGCGCTGCCGCGCGGCGACGGCGTGCTCCTTTCCATGGCCAAGTTCATGCGCGTGCTGCGCGTGGACGCGCGCGCGAGGATCGCCGTGGTACAGCCTGGCGTGCGCAATGCCGCGATCTCGGAAGCGGCCGCCCCCTTCGACCTCTACTATGCGCCCGACCCCTCGAGCCAGATCGCGTGCACGATCGGCGGCAACGTGGCCGAGAATTCGGGCGGCGTGCACTGCCTGAAATACGGCCTCACGGTGCACAACGTGCTCCGGGTCCGCGGCTTCACCGCGGCGGGCGAGCCGGTCGAGCTCGGCTCGCAGGCGCCTGACGCGCCAGGCTACGACCTGCTCGCGCTCGCCATCGGCTCGGAAGGCATGCTCGTGGTGGTCACCGAGGTGACGGTGAAGCTCCTTCCCAAGCCGCAATGCGCCAAAGTCGTGATGGCCTCGTTCGACGACGTGGAGAAGGCGGGCCAGGCGGTGGCCGACGTGATCGCCGCCGGGATCCTCCCGGCGGGGCTCGAGATGATGGATCGTCCGGCGACGCATGCGGTCGAGCAGTTCGTGGGGGCGGGCTACGACCTCGACGCCGCCGCCATCCTGCTGTGCGAATCCGACGGCACGGCCGAGGAGGTCGAGCACGAGATCGCGCGCATGCGCGAGGTGCTCGTCCGCGCCGGCGCGACCCGCATGAGCGTGTCGCGCGACGAGGCCGAGCGGCTGCGCTTCTGGTCGGGGCGCAAGAGCGCGTTTCCAGCCGTCGGGCGCATCTCGCCCGACTATTACTGCATGGACGGCACGATCCCGCGCAAGCGCCTGGGCGAGGTGCTCAAGTTCATCGGCGCGATGGAGAAGAAATACGGCCTGCGCTGCCCGAACGTTTTCCACGCCGGCGACGGCAACCTGCATCCGCTCATCCTTTACGACGCGAACGACGCCGACGAGCTGCGTCGCACCGAGCTCTTCGCCGCCGAAGTGCTTGAGAAGTGCGTCGAGGTCGGCGGCACGATCACCGGCGAGCACGGCGTGGGGGTGGAGAAGATCGACCAGATGTGCGTGCAGTTCAGGCCCGACGAGCTGGAGCTGTTCCTTGCCGTGAAGCGCGCGTTCGATCCGGCGATGCTGCTCAACCCAGGGAAGGCCGTTCCCACGCTCGCGCGCTGCGCGGAGTTCGGCCGCATGCACGTGCGCGGCGGCAGGCTGCCGCATCCCGAGCTGCCGCGCTTTTGACTCTCGAAGCGCTTCAAGACCGTATCCGTCAAGCCGCAGCGCGCAAGGCGCCGCTGCGCCTGCGCGGCGGTGGCAGCAAGGACTTCTACGGCAACGAGCCGCGCGGCGAGCTTCTCGATACGCGCGGCTACGCCGGGATCGCGAGCTATGAGCCCACCGAGCTCGTGGTGACGGCCCGTTGCGGCACTCCCCTCGTCGAACTCGAGCGTGCGTTGAAGGGGCACAACCAGTGCCTCCCTTTCGAGCCGCCGCACTTCGGCCCCGAAGCCACGCTGGGCGGCTGCGTCGCGGCGGGCCTGTCGGGGCCGCGGCGCGCTAGCGCCGGGGCGCTGCGCGACTACGTCCTCGGCGTCAAGCTGGTGGACGGGCAGGGTCGCGCGCTTGCGTTCGGCGGCCAGGTGATGAAGAACGTCGCGGGATATGACCTCGCGCGGCTTGCGGCCGGCTCGCTCGGCACGCTTGGCCTCATCGCCGAGGTCTCGCTCAAGGTCCTCCCGCTGCCGGCGAGCGAGCTCACGCTCGAGCTGGAAATGAGCGAGACCGCGGCCCTCGAGGGCATGAATGCCTGGGCCGGCCAGCCGCTGCCGGTCTCGGCCACGGCGTGGCACGCCGGGCGCCTGCGCGTGCGGCTGTCCGGCGCGGAGCCTGCGGTGCGCGCCGCCGCCCTGAAGATCGGCGGCACCCGGGTCGAGGCGGGGTCATTCTGGGACGAGGTGCGCGAGCACCGGCACGCGTTTTTCGGTGGACCGGAGCCGCTGTGGCGTCTCGCGGTTCCATCGACTTGCCCGCCGCTCGGCGCGCCGGGCGGCACGCTGATCGAATGGGGCGGAGCGTTGCGGTGGATTCGCACGCCGGACGCTCGGGAGCTCGCCGCTCGGGCCGGGGGGCACGCGACGCTCTTTCGCTCGCACGACAAGCGCGAGAGCGTTTTCACGACGCTCGACCCGGTCGCGATGACCTTGCATCGCCGGCTGAAGGCGGCCTTCGATCCGGCCGCCATCCTCAATCCCGGCCGCATGTACGCAGAGCTCTAGGCCTTGGTCAGGTTCTTTTTCTGCGCCTCCACCGCCGCGCGTGCCTGCGCGGCGAACGCGCTGTCGGGATACCGGGCAAGGAGGCGGGCGTACAGCTGGATCGACAGCACTGGCTCGCCGGCCTCGCCGGCCTTGGCGGCAGCCTCGAAGAGCAGCCGCTGCTTGGCGAGGTCCGCCGCTTTGGCGAAGTCTGCAGCCTTCGCGACGTCCGCGGTTTTCGCGACATCCGTGGCCCGGGCGAGCTCGGCGGCCTTGGCAAAATCGGCCGCCCTGGCGAGATCGGTCTCGGCCTGGGGCGGGGCAGGGCGCGACTTGGTGGTCGCCATGACCTCGGCCATCAACGCCGCGCTGCGCTCCTCGGAAGCTCGGCGCAGCTCCTCGCTTCGCCGGCGCCACTTCACGAGCCCGTACACGAGCACGCCGATTGCAGCAGCGCCGAGCAGCCAGACCACGACCTTCATGCAAAAAGTATAGCGGCACATGCAGACCCGGCTCGCCGACTTCATCCGCGACACGCCCGAAGGCCGGGAGGCCGAGGCCATCCTGCGCAAGTGCGTGCATTGCGGCTTTTGCACCGCGACCTGCCCGACCTATCAGGTGCTCGGCGACGACCTCGACAGTCCGCGCGGGCGCATCTACCTCATCAAGCGCGCGCTCGAAGGCGCGCCGGTCAGCGCGAAGACCCAGCTCCATCTCGACCGCTGCCTCACCTGTCGCGCGTGCGAGACCACCTGCCCGTCGGGGGTGCGCTACGGCAGGCTCGTCGACATCGGACGCGGCGTGGTCGAGGCGCGCGCGAAGCGCCGCCCGTCCGAGCGGCTGGTGCGGCGCCTGGTCGCCTCGGTCGTGCCGCGCCCGCGGCTCTTCAAGCTGCTCGCGGGATTGGGCCGAGTGGTGCGGCCCGTGCTGCCTGCTGCCGTGAAAGCAAAAGTTCCGGGACCGATGGCGGACCCTGGCGAGTGGCCGGCGCCGCGGCATGCGCGCAAGATGCTCGCGCTGGGGGGATGCGTGCAACCCGGTCTCGCCCCGTCGATCAATGCCGCGGCGGCACGGGTGCTCGACCGGATCGGCATCTCGCTCGTCGAAGCGCCGCGCGCCGGATGCTGCGGGGCGCTGCGCTTCCACCTGAACTATCAGCAGGAGGGGCGCGACGACATGCGCGCCTTGATCGACGCGTGGTGGCCCCTGGTCGAACGCGGCGCGGTCGAGGCAATCGTCATGACGGCAAGCGGCTGCGGCGCGACGGTGAAGGAGTACGGCCACCTGCTCGCGCACGATCCGGCGTATCGCGACAAGGCCGCGCGGATCGCCGGGCTGACCAAGGACCTCGCCGAGGTGATACCGGTCGACGCGCTTCCCCCGGGCATCGCGGCGGGCCGGATCGCCTTCCACTCTCCCTGCACGCTGCAGCACGGCCAGCAGATCCGCGGCGCCGTGGAGTCGCGGCTGGCGCGCGCCGGGTTCGAGCTCACGGGAGTGCGCGACGCCCACCTGTGCTGCGGCTCGGCGGGCACGTACTCGCTGCTGCAGCCGGCGATCGCCGGTGAGCTTCGCGGCCGCAAGCTCGCCGCGCTGAGCGAGGGGCAGCCCGAGCAGATCGCCACGGCGAACATCGGCTGTCTGACTCACCTGCAAGGCGCATCGCAAGTGCCGGTGCGCCATTGGATCGAAGTCCTCGACGCGGCGCTGCAGCGTAAAATGCAAGCATGAGCGCCAGACCCGCTCCCGAAGTCGCTCCCAATGTGGTGCGTGTGGCTTGTCCGCACGATTGTCCCGACACCTGCGCCATGCTCGTCACCGTGGAAGACGGGGTCGCGACGAAGATCCAGGGCGATCCGTCGATGCCCTTTACCGACGGCACGCTGTGCACGAAGGTCGCGCACTACCTCGAGCGGACCTACGCCCCCGACCGGCTGCTCTACCCGATGCGTCGCGTCGGGAAGAAGGGCGGGGGAAAATTCGAGCGAATCACCTGGGACGAGGCGCTCGATGAGATCGCGGCGCGGCTGAAGAGCCTCGCAAGCGAGAATCCCGAGACCATCCTGCCCTGCAGCTACGCCGGCACCATGGGCATGGTCCAGTACAGCTCGATGGACCGGCGCTTCTTCCATCGCCTCGGCGCGACGCTGCTCGACCGCACGCTCTGCTCAACGGCGGGCAAGTTCGGCCTGCGCGCGACGCTTGGCGGCTCGGTCGGCATGGACCCCGAGCGCTTCGACGAGGCGAAGCTGATCCTGCTCTGGGGCGCGAACCCGGTGGTGTCGAACCTGCACCTGTGGTCGCGCGTGCAGGAAGCGAAGCGTCGCGGGGCCAAGGTCGTGGCGATCGATCCCTACCGCAGCCTCTCGGCGGAGAAGTGCAGCCAGCACGTGGCGCTGCTACCGGGCACCGACGGCGCGCTCGCGCTCGGCATGATGCACGTGCTGATCGCCGAGGACTTGATCGACCTTGACTACGTCGCGAAGTACACCGTCGGCTACGAGGCGCTGCGCCAGCGGGTTCTCGAGCGCTATTCCCCGGAGTGGGCCGCGCGCGCCTGCGGCCTGAGCGTCGGCGAGGTGGTGCAGCTCGCGCGCGACTACGGCCGCACGAGGCCGGCGGCGATCCGGCTCAACTACGGCATGCAGCGCCACGCCGGGGGCGGTATCGCAGCGCGCACCATCGCCTGTCTCCCCGCCTTGATCGGGGCCTGGCGCGAGCCCGCCGGCGGGATCGTGCTCACCACCGCCGATTTCTATCGCTTCGACCACGCCGCGCTGGAGCGTCCCGACCTCCTCGCCGGGAGGCGTCCGCGCGTCATCAACCAGTCGAAGCTCGGCGACGCGCTCACCTCGGCCGAGCCGCCGGTGCGCGCGATCGTGGTCTACAACAACAACCCGGTCGCGGTGTGCCCGGACTCCGACAAGGTGATCGCGGGGTTCTCGCGCGAGGATCTGTTCACCGTGGTGATGGACCACTTCCAGACCGACACCGCGGATTACGCCGACATCGTGCTTCCCGCGACCACTCAGCTCGAGCATTACGACGTGCACAAGTCGTACGGGCACCTCTACGTGCTCGGCAACAACCCCGCCATTGCGCCGGTGGGCGAGTCGCTGCCGAATTCGGAGGTGTTCCGCCGGCTCGCCGCGCGCATGGGCTTCGACGAGCCGTGCTTCCGCGATTCCGACGAGGATATATGCCGCACGGCGCTCGGCTCGCACTTTGACTGGAACGAGCTCAAGCAGCGCGGGTGGCAGCGCCTGTCGAAGCCCGAGCGCTTCGCCCCGTTCGCGCAAGGCGGCTTCCCCACGCCGTCGGGCAAGTGCGAGCTCTACAGCTCGGTGCTCGAGAAGCAGGGCGTCGACCCTCTGCCTTTCTACAATCCGCCCGCAGAGGTGGCTGACGAAGCGCTGGCGGGGCGTTTCCCGCTCGCCTTCATCTCGCCGCCGGCGCGCCACTTCCTCAACTCGTCGTTCGCCAACCTTGCGCGCTTCAGAGAGTTCGAGCGCGAGCCGCATCTGGACATGCATCCAGACGACGCCGCGGCGCGCGGTATCCGCGAAGGCGACCGCGTGCGCGTGTTCAACGCCCGCGGCGGCTACACGCTCAGGGCGCGCGTCAACGGCAAGCCGCGCCGCGGCGTGGTGGTCGCGCCCTCGGTATGGTGGAAGAAGTACGCGCGCGACGGCGGCAACGCCAACAACGTCACCTCGCAACGCACCACCGACCTCGGCGGCGGCGCCACGTTCTACGACTGCCGCGTGCAGGTCGAGCGTGTCGACGCATCTCTTCCTTAGCCCGCAGCTCGGGCGCTACGGCTTTCCAGAAGGCCATCCGCTGTCCGTAGACCGGCAGGGCGCGTTCTGGCGCCGCGCCCGCGCGACTGGCCTCGACCGCAAGGTGACGCTGGCTGAGTCTCCCGCAGCGCCAAGAGAAGCCATCCTGCGTTTTCATACTGCCGAATACATAGACCGTGTCGTCGCTGCCTCGCGCCAGGGCAGCGGCTACCTCGACTACGGCGACACGCCGGCGTTCCCCGGCTGCTACGAGATCGCCGCGCACGTGGTCGGAGCCGCCCTCGAGGGCGCGCGCCGCATCATGGCGGGCGATGCGCGACGCACTTTTCAGCCGATCGGCGGGCTGCACCACGCCAGGCGCGGCGGCGCTGCCGGCTTCTGCGTGTTCAACGACCCCGGCGTCCTGATCGAGGCGCTGCGGGCCGAACACGGCTTGCGCCGCGTCGCGTACGTCGACATCGACGTGCATCACGGCGACGGCGTGTTCTACGAGTTCGAGCACGACCCCGACGTCGTCTGCGTCGACATTCACGAGGACGGGCAGTTTCTCTATCCCGGCACCGGCAGCGTTCACGAGACCGGCTGCGGCGCGGCCGAGGGCACCAAACTCAACCTGCCGCTCGCGCCGGGCTCGGGCGATCGGGAGTTTCTGCGCGCGTGGGAGAAGGCCGAGGGCTTCGTCGACCGGGCACGTCCCGAGCTCGTCATCCTGCAATGCGGCGCCGACGGTCTCGCCGGCGACCCGCTCGCCGACCTCCGCCTCACGGCCGCCGCGCACGCGCATGTCGCGCGGCGCCTGGTCGCGCTTGCCGAGCGCCACGCCCGCGGCCGTCTGATGGCGTTCGGCGGCGGCGGCTACAGCCTGGAAAATCTCTCGGCGGCCTGGTGCGCGGTCCTCGAGGTGCTGGTTGAGCCGCGCTAGCGCCCTGCGCCGGGTCGCGCGCTTCCTGCTCCCGTACCGGGCGCGCGTGGCGGTCGCGCTCGCGGCGCTGGTGGTCGCCGCCGCCTGCTGGCTCGCCCTCGGCCAGGGCGTGAAGCACGTCATCGACGGCGGCTTCGCCGGCGGCGAGCCCCGGGCGCTCGACCAGGCGCTCGCCGGAGTGCTCGGCATCGCCGCGGTGCTGGCGCTCGCCACGTGGCTGCGCTTCTACCTGATGATGAGCCTGGGCGAGCGCGTGGTGACCGACCTGCGCCGCGCGGTGTTCGGACACCTGCTCGGCCTCGAGCCGGCGTTCTTCGAGGCGACGCGCACCGGCGAGGTCATCTCGCGCCTGACCAACGATGCGACGCTGCTTCAGCAGGTGATCGGCTACGGCCTGTCGATGTTCCTGCGCAACGCGCTCATGATGGCCGGTGCCGCCGCGATGCTGTTCGTGACGAGCTGGAAGCTCGCCGCGCTGGTGCTGGTGGGCGTGCCGGCGACGCTGCTGCCGATCCTGCTGCTCGGCCGGCGCGTGCGCCGGCTCTCGCGCGCGAGCCAGGACCGCGTCGCCGAAGTGTCGGCCTACGTCGACGAGGCGGTGCACGAGATTCGCACCGTGCAGGCGTACGTGCACGAGGACGCCGATCGCGCGAGCTTCGGACGCTACGCCGAGGCGGCCTACCGCGCGGGCGTGGCGCGCGTGCGGCAGAAGGCCTGGCTCATCTCGTCGGTCATGCTGATCGCCTTCAGCGCGGTCGGGGTCATCATGTGGATCGGCGGACACGACGTGTTCGCCGGGCGCATCAGCGCCGGAGAGCTCTCCGCGTTCGTGTTCTACGCCGCGATGCTCGCCGCGGGCGCCGGCACGGTGGCCGAGGTTTGGGGCGAGCTGCAGCGCGCCGCTGGCGCCGCCGAGCGGCTGGTGGACCTCCTCGACACAGTGCCGAGCATCGTAGCCCCACCATTACCAATCCTTGTGCCCCAGGTCGGCAAGGCACGGGCGATCGAATTCGATGAAGTGAGCTTCGCCTACCCTTCGCGTCCCGGCGCTCCGGCGCTGCATCGCTTCGGGCTGAGCATCGCGGCGGGCGAGCGCGCCGCGCTGGTCGGTCCGTCCGGCGCCGGCAAATCGACGCTGTTCGCGCTGCTGCTTCGCTTCTACGACCCGCAGCGCGGGGCGGTGCGCATCGACGGCGTCGACCTGCGCGACATGGACCCGCGCGTCGCGCGCGGCCTGGTCGCGGTGGTGCCGCAGGATCCGGTGATCTTCGCCGCGAGCGTGCTCGACAACGTGCGCTACGGCAGCCCCGGCGCCGGACGCGACGAGGTGCTCGCCGCCTGCGAGCGGGCCTTCGCGCTCGAGTTCATCGAGCGCCTGCCGCAGGGGCTCGATACCGCGCTCGGCGAGCGCGGCGTCACGCTCTCCGGCGGGCAACGCCAGCGCCTTTCGATCGCGCGCGCGCTGCTCGCCGACCGCCCGATCCTGCTGCTGGACGAAGCGACGAGCTCGCTCGACGCCGCGAGCGAGCTCGTGGTGCAGCGCGCGCTCGAGGCGCTGGAAAAGGGCCGCACGACCCTCGCGATCGCGCACCGACTCGCCACGGTGCAGCATGCCGACCGCATCATCGTCATGGAGCGGGGCACGATCGTAGCCGAAGGCAGCCATGCGGAGCTCATGCGCGAGGGCGGGCTGTACGCGCGGCTCGCCTCGCTCCAGTTCCTGGGCGACCTGGGCGCGCGCAACATCGAGCGCGCGGCGTAGCTTGCGCGCACTGCTCGTTCTAATGCTGGCCGCGGTTCTGCCGGCACATGCGGAAACCGTCAAGGTCGGCTCCAAGCGCTTTACCGAGTCCTACATCCTCGGCGAGTTGCTCGCGCGCGCCGCCGGCGGTGAGCACAAGCCAGGGCTGGGCAATACCGCGATCCTCTACGAAGCGCTGAAAAACGGCGCCGTGGACGTCTATCCCGAGTACACGGGCACCATCGCGCGCGAAATCCTCAAGACCGAGGAGAGCCTCGATCTCGCGCAGCTGAACCGGCGGCTGCAGCCGCTCGGGCTCGCGGTTTCCGTGCCGCTGGGCTTCAGCAACAGCTACGCGCTGGGCACGCGGTTGCCGCTGAGGACGATTTCCGAGCTGGCGAAGCGGCCCGAGGCCCGCATCGGCCTGTCGCACGAGTTTCTCGGCCGGCGCGACGGCTGGCCGGGCCTCAAGCAGGCGTATCGCTTGCCGCAAACGCCGCGCGGCCTGGATCACGGCCTCGCGTATGAAGCGCTCGCCGCCGGCGAGCTCGACGTGATCGACCTCTATTCCACCGACGCGAAGATCGAGCGCTACCGCATCGGCGTGCTCCAGGACGACCGGCATTTCTTTCCGTCCTACGACGCGGTGCTTCTTTACCGCGCCGACGCGCCGAAGCGATTCCCGGAGGCTTTCGCCGCGTGGAAGAAGCTCGAAAACCGGATCGACAACGCCACGATGGTGCGCCTCAATGCCCAGGCGGAGATCGACAAGGTGCCCTTCGCGCAGGTCGCCGCGGAATATCTTGGAGGCGACAAAGGGGGACGGCGCTCGTTCTGGTCGGCTTTGTTCGCGCCGGACTTCGGGCGCCTGCTGGCGCAGCACCTCGCGCTGGTGTTCGCCTCGCTCGCCGCCGCGATCCTGGTCGGGGTGCCGCTCGGCATGGTCGCGGCGCGGCAACGCTGGCTCGAGCAGCCCGTGCTCGTCGCCACCGGCCTGGTCCAGACCATCCCATCGCTCGCGCTGCTCGCGTTCCTGATACCGCTGACCGGAACCATCGGCGTGTGGCCCGCGCTCATCGCCCTGTTCCTGTACGCGCTGCTGCCCATCACGCGCAATGCCCACGCCGGCCTCGTCCAGGTACCGCGGGGATTGATCCAATCCGGCACCGCGCTTGGCCTGACGCCTTCCCAGATCCTCAGGCACGTGAAGCTGCCGCTCGCGCTGCCCACGATCATGGCCGGCATCAAGACCTCGGCGGTGATCAACGTGGGCACCGCGACCATCGCCGCGTTCATCGGTGCGGGCGGCTTCGGCGAGCGCATCTCGCAGGGCCTGGCTCTGAACGATCACGCGGTGCTGCTCGCGGGCGCGCTGCCCGCCGCCGCGCTCGCGCTCGCGGTCCACGGCCTGTTCGAGGCGATCGAGCGCTCGCTGTGGCGGTTGCCAAGGTAGAATCCGCCCACCTTTTTCCCGGAGAAGGTCCCTACATGCTGATCGGAGTTCCGCGCGAAACCGCGGCGGGCGAGAAGCGCGTCGCCACCGTTCCCGACGTCGTCGAGAAGCTGGTCAAGCTCGGGTTCAGGGTCGCGGTCGAATCGGGCGCAGGCGACGCTGCGAACTTCCCCGACGAAGCGTACCGCGCGGCCGGGGCGGAGATCGCCGACGCGGCGCGCATCTGGGAAGGCGCGGACATCGTGTTCAAGGTGCGCGCTCCCAGCATGGCCGAAGTCGCGCGCATGCGCGAAGGCGCCACCCTGGTGAGCTTCATCTGGCCGGCGCAGAACCCGGAGCTGCTGCAGGCGCTCGCGGGGAGGAAGGCCACGGTGCTCGCGATGGACAGCGTGCCGCGCATCTCGCGCGCGCAAAAGCTCGACGCGCTGTCGTCGATGGCGAACATCGCGGGCTACCGCGCGGTGATCGAGGCCGCTCACGCCTTCGGGCGCTTCTTCACCGGGCAGATCACCGCCGCGGGCAAGGTGCCGCCGGCGAAGGTGTTCATCATCGGCGCCGGCGTGGCGGGCCTCGCGGCGATCGGCGCGGCCTCGGGCCTCGGCGCGATCGTGCTCGCCAACGACACCCGGCCGGAAGTCGCCGACCAGATCAAGTCGCTCGGCGGCGAGTTCGTCGGCGTGGACTACGTGGAGGAGGGCTCCGGCGCCGGCGGCTACGCCAAGGTCATGAGCGAGGGCTTCCAGAAAGCCCAGCGCGAGGTATTCGCGGCGCAGGCGAAAGTAGTCGACGTGATCATCACCACCGCGCTCATCCCGGGCAAGCCCGCCCCCAAGCTGATCACCGCCGAGATGGTGCGCTCGATGCGTCCCGGCAGCGTGATCGTGGATCTCGCCGCGGAGCAGGGCGGCAACTGCGAGCTGACCGAGCCGGGGCAGCTCGTGGTGAGGCACGGCGTCTCCATCATCGGCTACACCGACCTTCCCAGCCGGCTCGCCAAGCAGTCGAGCACGCTTTACGCCACCAATCTGCTGCGCTTGAGCGAAGAGCTGTGCAAGGCGAAGGACGGCAAATTCAACGTCAACATGGACGACGAGGTGATCCGCGGCACGACGGTGATCAAGGATGGCAACGTCACCTGGCCGCCGCCCGCGCCCAAGCTCTCCGCCGCGCCGCCCGCCAAACCGGCGGCCGCAAAACCCGCCGTACCTGAAAAAGGAAAAGCCAAGCATGGAAGCGCGGGTGCGCCCGCCTCGGCAAGGGCAACGGCGATCGCGTTCTTGGTCGCAGCTGCGCTCTTTGGGTTCCTGGGCGCCTACGCCCCGCCGGCGTTTCTCGCCCACTTCACCGTGTTCGTGCTGGCCTGTTTTGTCGGCTACATGGTGATCTGGAACGTGACGCCCGCACTCCACACGCCGCTCATGAGCGTGACCAACGCGATCAGCAGCATCATCGCGATTGGCGCGCTGGTGCAGGTTGCGCCCTTCCAGCCGGGGGCAGGCGCCGCCGACCGGCCCACGGCGTGGATCGTCGGGCTGGCGGTGGTGAGCATCGCGCTCGTCGCGGTCAACATGTTCGGCGGCTTCGCCGTGACGCAGCGCATGCTGCAGATGTTCCGGAAGTAGGGCGCCGCCATGTCCCCGACGCTCCTGACGGCGTCCTACCTCGCGGCGACGATCCTGTTCGTGCTCAGTTTGGGAGGCCTTTCCAGCCCGGAGACCTCTCGCCGCGGCAACCTCTACGGGATGATCGGCATGGCGATCGCGGTGCTCGCCACGGTGCTCGGCCCGCAAGTCACGCGCACCGCCTATCCGTGGATCCTCGGCGCGATGGCGCTCGGTGCCACGATCGGGCTGTACGCCGCGCGCGTCGTGAAGATGACGCAGATGCCCGAGCTGGTCGCGCTGATGCACAGCCTGGTGGGCCTTGCCGCGGTGCTGGTCGGCTACGCGAACTACATCGACCCGGCGGCAAGCGCCGGCTTCCAGGGCGCCGAGAAGACCATTCACGAGCTCGAGATCTACATCGGCGTGCTCATCGGCGCGGTGACCTTCTCCGGCTCGCTCATCGCCTTCGGCAAGCTCTCCGCCCGGATCAGCGGGAAACCGGTGCTGCTCCCCGGACGCCACTGGATCAACCTCGCCGGCCTGCTGGTGGTTCTGTGGTGCGGCGGCTGGTTCGTCGGCGCGCACCCGGTCGACGAAGGCCTGAAGCCGCTCGCGATCATGACCGTCATCGCGCTCCTCTTCGGCGTCCACATGGTGATGGCGATCGGCGGCGCCGACATGCCGGTGGTGGTCTCGATGCTGAACAGCTACTCGGGATGGGCGGCGGCCGCGACCGGCTTCATGCTGAGCAACGACCTCCTGATCGTCACCGGGGCGCTCGTCGGCTCGAGCGGCGCGATCCTCTCGTACATCATGTGTCGGGCGATGAACCGCAACTTCGTCAGCGTCATCGCCGGCGGGTTTGGAACCGGGGGCGGAGCACCCGCAGCCTCGGGTGCGGCACCGGCGGGCGAGGTCCAACCCGTTTCTGCAAGCGAAACGGCCGAGCTGCTGCGCGGCTCCAAGAACGTCATCATCGTTCCCGGCTACGGCATGGCGGTGGCGCAGGCGCAGCACGCCGTCTACGAGATCACCAGGCTGCTGCGGGAGAAGGGGGTGAACGTGCGCTTCGGCATCCACCCGGTGGCCGGCCGCATGCCCGGCCACATGAACGTGCTGCTGGCGGAGGCGAAGGTGCCCTACGACATCGTGATGGAGATGGACGAGATCAACCAGGACTTCGCGGACACCGACGTCGCCATGGTGATCGGCGCCAACGACATCGTGAACCCGGCGGCGCAGGAGGATCCATCGAGCCCGATCGCCGGGATGCCGGTGCTCGAGGTGTGGAAGGCGAAAAACTCGATCGTCATGAAGCGCAGCATGGCCTCGGGCTACGCCGGCGTCGACAATCCGCTCTTCTACAAGGACAACAACCGGATGCTCTTCGGCGACGCCAAGAAGATGCTGGACGAGGTGCTGGGCGCGCTGAAGGCCTGAGGTAGTAGGCTGAGCGTCCAGACGCTAGACTCGGGCCGGTGACCTCGCTCAGGCGCGTGGCGCGCTCGGCGCGCGAGTTCCTCTCCCGCAAGCTCGAGCCCGATGCGCTGAAGATCGGCGTGTCGGCGCGCCTGTTCCACCCGCAGCCCGACGCCAAGGGCATCCAGTCGAAAACGCTGCAGTACCTCGAGCAGTCGGTGGCGCACTGGGTCATGTCGCGCGACGTGCTGGTCTTCATGGTGCCGACCGTGGACAAGGACGGACTGATCCATCGCAGCGAGGTGCGCCTCGCCGACTACGCGCGCGTGCTCGACGGCCTGGTGCTGCAGGGCGGCGCAGACGTGAGCCCTTCGTCGTACGGCGAGGCGCCGCTCGATCCGCAGTGGGCCGGCGACCGGTTGCGCGACGTCTACGAGATGGAGCTGGTGCACGAGTTCATCGAGGCGGGCAAGCCCGTGCTGGGCATTTGCCGCGGCGCGCAGCTCATCAACGTGGCCTTCGGCGGCACGCTGTACCAGGACATCCGCACGCAGCTTCCCGAGTCGCAGGTACACGTGACCGACGCCTACGAGAAGCACCGCCACGCGATCCGCTTCGAGCCCGGCTCGGGCCTTTCGCGCCTGTACCGCGGCGCACAGCAGCCGGTAGTGACCTCGATCCACCACCAGTCGATCAGGGCGCTCGGCCGCGGCCTGCACGTCGAGGCCTGGTCCGAGCCCGACGGCGTGGTCGAGGCGATCCGCGGCCAAGGCAAGGGCTACGTGTTCGCGGTGCAGTGGCATCCGGAATTCCACCATCCGGGGGACCAGGCGACGCTCGACAGCGCGCCGATCCTCGAGGAATTCCTCGAGGCGGCGCGCGCCGGCTGATGGCGACCGAGTACCTTCCGCGGCTGCCGCTCGCATTCTCGCAGGCGGCGCTTTTCGGCGCCCTGGTCATCGTGGGCCTCGCCGCCGGCGAAGCGCTGCGCCGCTACGCCTCGCTGCCGCGCATCACCGGATACGTGCTCGCCGGCGCCGCGCTCGGCCCGCACGCGCTCGGCCTGATCAGCGACGACATGCTGTTCGACCTGCGTCCGCTGGTCGACCTGTCGGTCGGCCTGATCGTGTTCGAGCTCGGCTTCCGCCTCGACTTCAAGTGGCTGCGCGCGAACCGCTGGCTCCTCGTCACCGCGATCGGCGAGGCGCTGTTCTCGTTCCTCGGCATCTTCGCGGTGATGGTGGCGTTCGACTTCCGGCCGGTGCTCGCCGCGATGGCGGCGGCGGTCGGCACCGCGACCTCGCCCGGCACGGTGCTGCTGGTGGCCCACGACCTGCGGGCGCAGGGACAGATCACCGAGCGGCTGCTGCTCTTCACCGCCGTGAACAGCGCGTTCGCCTACGTGCTGCTCACCCTGCTGCTCCCGTTCCTGCATTTCGAGCACCAGGCGAGCTGGCAGCAGGCGTTCTTCCACCCGCTGTACCTGCTGTGGGGCTCGCTGGTGGCGGGCTGGCTTGCCTGTATCCTGATGCTGCGCCTGGCCGCGTGGCTGGGCAAGAGCGAGGAGCGGCAGTTCATTCTCATGGTCGGAATGGTGGTCGTGACCGTCGGCATCGCGCACGCGCTCAAGCTTTCGGTGAGCCTCGCCCTGCTGACGCTCGGCATGCTGGCGCGCAACCTCGACCGCGGCTACGCCGTGCTGCCGGTGCACTTCGGGCACGGCTCGCAGCTCTTCTTCGTGATCCTGTTCGTGCTGGTCGGCGCGAGCCTCTCGTTCTCGGCGTTCAGCGCCGCGGCGGCGGCGCCGGTGGCGGCGCTGATCCTGGTGCGCTTCCTCGGCAAGGGCGTCGCGCTGCTCGGCTTTGGCCCCCTTTCCGGCATCCGCCCCGGCGGCGCCGGCCTGCTCGCGCTCGGGCTGCTCCCGCTCTCGGGCTCGGCGGTGGTGATGGTGCGCGACACCACGCTACTGTATCCCGCGTTCGGCCGGGAGCTTGCCGCGGTGGTGCTCTCCGCGGTGGTGATCCTCGAGCTGATCGGACCGCTCGCCACCCAGTTCGCCCTGCGCCGGGCGCGGGAGGCGCATCCCGATGGATGAGCTCGCCTTCGGCGCGTCGGCGCCTCTCACCGTGGGCGTCGAGCTCGAGCTGCAGCTCGTGCGGCCGCACGATTTCGACCTGGCGCGCGATGCGGACGAGCTCTTGCGCCGGCTCGGCAAGCGCAAGCTTCCGGGCGCGGTAAAGCCCGAAATCACCGAGAGCATGGTGGAGCTGAACAGCTCGGTGCATGCGAGCGCGGCGACCCTCGTCGATGAATTGGAGACAGTCCGCGATGCCGTGCTGCAGGACGCACGCGTGCTCAACGTGCGCATCGCCGGCGGCGGCTCGCACCCGTTCCACGACTGGGCCGACCGCCGCATCTACCCGACCGAGCGCTTCATGCACGTGGTCGAGCGCTACGGCTACCTCGCCAAGCAGTTCACCGTCTTCGGCCAGCACATCCACATCGGCTGCGCCGGCGGCGACGACGCGGTGTTCCTCACGCATGTCCTGACGCGCTACGTGCCGCACTTCATCGCGCTCTCGGCGGCCTCGCCCTTCTACCAGGGCGAGGACACCTCGTTCCAGTCCTCGCGCCTCACCGCGGTCAGCGCGTTTCCGCTCGCCGGCCACATCCCGTTCGTGCGCGACTGGGCCGAGTTCCTCGAGTACTTCATGCGCATGAAGGGGTTCGGCATCGTCGCCAGCATGAAGGACTTCTACTGGGACATCCGCCCCAAGCCCGAGTACGGCACCATCGAGAT
>DATMJC010000041.1:0-10025 GCA_035554435.1 Burkholderiales bacterium
CTTCTCGATCTCGGCGAAGCTCATGCGGTCGGCGTCGCGCAGGATCGGCACCACCAGGCCGCGCGGGCTGCCGACCGCGACGCCGATGTCGAAGTAGCCGTGGTAGACGATGTCGGCGCCGTCGATCGAGGCGTTCACCACGGGGTAGCGCTTGAGCGCGTGCACCGACGCCTTGACGAAAAACGACATGAAGCCCAGGCGCGTGCCGTGCTCCTTCTCGAAGCGCTCCTGGTACTTCTTGCGCATCTCCATCACCGGCGCCATGTTGACCTCGTTGAAGGTCGTGAGGATGGCGGCGGTCGACTGCGACTGCACCAGGCGCTCGGCGACCCGCTGGCGCAGGCGCGACATCGGCACGCGCTGCTCGGGGCGGCCCGACAGCAGCTGCTCGACGTCGATCGGCGGCGGCGGCTGCTGGAGTGCCTGCCTCTGAGGCGGAACTTGGGGAGGAACCGGAGGACTGGAAGGTCTGGCGGCGTGCGCGAGCACGTCGCCCTTGGTCACCCGGCCGTCGCGGCCGGTGCCCTGGATCTTCGAGGTGTCGACGCCCTTCTCGGCCGCGATCTTCTGCGCCGCGGGCATGACCGGCGGCGAGGCTTTCTGCTTTTCGGGAACCGGCTCCTTTTTCGGAGCGGCAGCGGAGGCCGATTTCCCTTCGGTGTCGATCTGCGCGATCACCTCGCCGGAGCCGACGGCGTCCTTTGTGTTCTTGAGGATCTTCACCAGCACGCCGTCGGCAGGGGCCGGCAGCTCGAGCACCACCTTGTCGGTCTCGATGTCGATCAGGTTCTCGTCGCGCTTGACCGGCTCGCCTTCCTTCTTGTGCCAGTCGAGGAGCGTCGCCTCGGCGACCGACTCCGAGAGCTGCGGCACCTTCACTTCCACGATCATTTGCTGCTCCCCGTTCAGTTTTTCCCCGGCTTCGGCTGAGCTTCCACCGGGTTCACGAAAAACCAGCGAGTAACTCGCCGGGATCCAACCTGCCTTACTTGTACCTGCCGAAAGCCTGCTCCACCAGCGTTTTCTGCCGCTCGTTGTGGCGCGCCATGTAGCCGCCCGCCGGGGAGGCCGCCGCCGGCCGGCCGGCATAGTGAAGCTTCTGCTCGTCGCGCATGTTCTCCCGCAGGTAGTGCCCGATCTGGTACCACGCGCCCTGGTTCTGAGGCTCTTCCTGGCACCAGACCACTTCGCCGGCGTTGGGATAGCGCTTGATCTCGGCCTCGAACTGCTTGTGCGGGAAGGGATAGAGCTGCTCGATGCGAATGATCGCCGTGTCGGCCCTTTGAAGCTCCGTTCTCTTGAAAGCCAGGTCGTAGTAGACCTTGCCGCAGCAGGCGACGATGCGCTTCACGCCCTTCTCGTCGACCGTGCTCGTATCCGGGATCACCGTCTGGAACGAGCCGTTGGCGAGCTCGTGGATCGCCGAGGCGGCCTCCTTCTTGCGCAGCAGCGATTTCGGCGTCATGACGACGAGCGGCTTCCTGAACGGCCGCAGCATCTGGCGCCGCAGCAGATGGAAGATCTGCGCGGCGTTCGACGGCACCACCACCTGCATGTTGTGCTCGGCGCACAATTGCAAATACCTTTCCAACCTTGCGGACGAGTGCTCGGGGCCTTGCCCCTCGTACCCGTGCGGCAGGAACTGGGTCAAGCCGCACACCCGGCCCCACTTGGTTTCCCCCGAGCTGATGAACTGGTCCATCACCACCTGCGCGCCGTTGGCGAAGTCGCCGAACTGCGCCTCCCAGATGACGAGCGCATTGGGCTCGGCGCTGGCGAAGCCGTACTCGAAGCCGAGCACCGCCTCCTCCGACAGCACCGAGTCGATGACCACGAAATCGCCCTGGTCCTTGCCGATGTTCTGCAGCGGAATATAGCTGCCCTCGTCCCAGCGCTCGCGCTCCTGGTCGTGCAGCACCGCCTGGCGGTGCGCGAACGTGCCGCGCCCCGAGTCCTGCCCCGAGAGGCGCACGTCGTAGCCGTTGGAAAGGAGCGACGCGTACGCGAGGGTCTCGGCCATGCCCCAGTCCACGGGGAGTTTGCCGGCCGCCATCTGCCTGCGCGCATCGATGACCCGCGCGACGCTGGGATGGAGGTTGAACTCCAGTGGTACCGCGGTGACCCGCTCGGCCAGCCTCTGCAGCTCCGCTAGCGGCACGTGCGTATCGGCTGCGTCGGTCCACCTGGAGTTCAGGAACGGCGCCCAGTCGACCGCGAACTTGCTCTTGAAGTTGGACAGCACCGGGCTCACGGTCTGCTTGCCGGCGTCGAGCGTCGCGCGGTAGTGCCGGATCATCTGCTCGGCCTCGTCGGCGCTGATGAGGCCCTGCGCAGCCAGCCGGTCGGCGTAGAGCTTGCGCGTGCCGGGGTGCTGGGTGATCTTCTTGTACATCAGCGGCTGCGTCACCGCCGGCTCGTCCTGCTCGTTGTGTCCGAGCTTCCTGAAGCACACCAGGTCGATCACCACGTCCTTGTGGAACTCGCGCCGGAAGTCGAGCGCGAGCTGCGTCACGAACAGCACCTCCTCCGGATGGTCGCCGTTCACGTGGAAGATCGGCGCCTCGACCATCTTCGCCACGTCGGTGCAATAGAGCGTGGAGCGCGTGTCGCGCGGATCGGAGGTGGTGAAGCCGATCTGGTTGTTGACGATGATGTGCACCGTCCCGCCCGTTCCATAGCCACGGGTCCCGGACAGGTTGAGCGTCTCCATCACCACGCCCTGGCCGGAGAAGGCGGCGTCGCCGTGGACCAGGATCGGCAGCACCTGGTCGCCGGTCTTGTCGTCCCGCCTGCGCTGGCGCGCCCGCACGGAACCTTCGACCACGGGGTTGACGATTTCCAGGTGCGACGGATTGAACGCGAGCGACAGGTGCACCGGCCCGCCGGGGGTCGAAATGTCGGACGAGAAGCCGTTGTGGTACTTCACGTCGCCCGAGGGCAGCTCCTGCGCCGCCTTGCCCTCGAACTCGAGGAACAGATCTGCCGGCATCTTGCCGAGCACGTTCACCAGCACGTTCAGGCGCCCGCGGTGCGCCATGCCGAGCACGATCTCCTGCACCCCGTTCGCCCCGGCGCGCTGGATCAGCTCGTCGATCGACGGGATCAGGCTTTCGCCGCCCTCGAGCGAAAAGCGCTTCTGGCCGACGTACCTGGTGTGCAGGTAGCGCTCGAGATGCTCGGCCTCGGTCAGCTTCTGCAGCAGGCGTTTCTTCTGCTCGTCGGCGAGCTGCGGCGTCGCGCGCGTGGGCTCGATGCGCTCCTGGATCCACTGGCGCTGGGTCCGGTCGCTGATGAACATGTACTCGAAACCGATGTTGCGGCAGTACGTGTCGCGTAGCGCCTGGAGGAGCGTTCTGAGGGAGACCCGGTCGAGGCCGACGTAGGAGCCCGAGTTGACCACCTGATCGAGGTCGGCCTCGGTGAGGTCGTAGAAGCCGGGCTCGAGCTCGGGCTGCGGCGGCCGCGGCATGCGCTTAAGCGGGTCGACCGTGGCCCAGCGCGCACCGGAAATGCGGTAGGCGGTGACCAGCAGCAGCGCCGCCACCTGCAGGCGCTCGGGCGCGACCGGCTCCTGCGGCAAAGTCCGCTGCGAGCCGCCGAGCTCTCCTCTTTTTGCTCTTTGAACAAAAGACTCGACGACGGGCGCGTGCGCCACGTCCTTGGCGCTCGACCCCGGGAGCTGCTGCAGGCGGTCGAAGTAGTCGCGCCATTCCTCAGGCACCGAGCCCGGGTGCACGAGGTACTGCTCGTAGAGTTCCTCGATGAACGGCGCGTTGGCGCCGAAGAGGTAGGAGCTGTCGAGGAACTCCCGCATCACGCTCGCCATGGGGCCGTCTTTTCCTCGAGTTATCGCTGGTCGATCGGCTTGACGTCGCGCTTGGTCGAGCCCTTGAAGAGCTGGCGCGGCCGGCCGATCTTGTACTCCGGGTCGGTGATCATCTCCTGCCACTGCGCGATCCAGCCGATCGTGCGCGCGAGCGAGAAGATGCAGGTGAACATCGCCACCGGGATGCCGAGGGCGCGCTGCACGATGCCCGAATAGAAGTCGACGTTGGGATAGAGCTTGCGCGACACGAAATACTCGTCCTCGATCGCGATCTTCTCGAGCGCGAGCGCGAGCTTGAAGATGCGGTCGTTGTGCAGGCCGAGCTCGTTCAGCACCTCGTGGCAGGTCTCGCGCATCAGCTTCGCGCGCGGATCGTAGTTCTTATAGACGCGGTGGCCGAAGCCCATCAGGCGCACGCCGGAATTCTTCTCCTTCACCTTGCGGATGAACTCGGGCACCTTGGAGACGTCGCCGATCTCCTCGAGCATCTGCAGCGCGGCCTCGTTGGCGCCGCCGTGCGCGGGGCCCCACAGCGAGGCGATGCCCGCGGCGATGCACGCGTAGGGATTGGCGCCGGAGGAGCCGCACAGCCGCACGGTCGAGGTCGAGGCGTTCTGCTCGTGGTCGGCGTGCAGGATGAAGATGCGGTCCATCGCGCGCACCAGCACGTCGTTCACCTTGTACTCCTCGGCCGGCACGGCGAACATCATGCGCATGAAGTTCGCCGTGTACGAGAGGTCGTTCTTCGGGTACACGAACGGCTGGCCGATGGAATACTTGTAGGACATCGCCACGATGGTCGGCATCTTGGCGATCAGGCGGAACGCCGAGATCACGCGGTGGTGCGGGTCGTTGATGTCGAGCGCGTCGTGGTAGAACGCCGACAGCGCGCCCACCACGCCCACCATCACCGCCATCGGGTGCGCGTCGCGCCGGAAACCCTGGTACAGGCGCGCGAGCTGCTCGTGCACCATCGTATGGTGCGTGACGATGTCGACGAATTCGTCCTTCTGCTTGCGGTTGGGCAGCTCTCCGTACTGCAGCAGGTAGCACACCTCGAGGAAGTCGCAGGTCTCGGCGAGCTGCTCGATCGGGTAGCCACGGTAGAGCAGGATGCCGGCGTCGCCGTCGATGAAGGTGATCGACGAGCTGCAGCTCGCGGTCGACAGGAACCCCGGGTCGTAGGTGAACATGCCCGATCTTCCGTACAGCGTGCGGATGTCGACGACGTCGGGGCCGAGCGTTCCGCCGAGCACCGGGAAGTCGAGCGTCTTGCCGTCGGGAAGCTTGAGGGTCGCGGTCTTGTCGGCCATGGTGGTCATCCTAAGCGGCGCCCGATGGACGCGCCACGGAAGTGGCGCGTAGGCGCTTCACGATAACGGAAAACTGCGGGTCGAAGTGGTCGCTGCGCCCGATCACGATGTCCCAGAGATCGTCGTCGGGCAGCTCGAGGAGCGCGTTGAACGGGGAGACATCCTCATCCCCCAGTGTTGGGACGATCCGCTCCAATACGAGATCGAGCTCGAGGCGCCCTCGCCTGCACTTCCACTTCAGCCGTTCGCGGGAGAGGCGGTCCATCACACCGAGCGCTTGACCAGCAATTCCTTGATGTGGTTGATGGCTTTGGTGGGGTTCAGGTTCTTCGGGCACACGTCGACGCAGTTCATGATGGTATGGCAGCGGAACAGGCGGTACGGGTCCTCGAGGTTGTCGAGGCGCTCGTTGGTCGCCTGGTCGCGGGTGTCGGCAATGAAGCGGTAGGCCTGGAGCAGGCCCGCCGGCCCCACGAACTTGTCCGGGTTCCACCAGAACGACGGGCACGAGGTCGAGCAGCAGGCGCACAGGATGCACTCGTAGAGCCCGTTCAGCTCCTCGCGCTCCGGCGGCGACTGCAGGCGCTCGCGCTCCGGAGGCGGGTCGGCGTTGATGAGATAGGGCTTGATCGAGTGGTACTGCTTGAAGAACTGCGTCATGTCCACGATCAGGTCGCGGATCACCGGCAGGCCCGGCAGCGGACGGATGGTGACGTGCCCCGGCAGCTCTGCGATCTTGGTGACGCAGGCGAGGCGGTTCTTGCCGTTGACGTTCATCGCGTCCGAGCCGCAGACGCCCTCGCGGCAGGAGCGCCGGAAGGCGAGCGTGTCGTCCTGCGTTTTCACCTTGACGAGGGCGTCGAGCAGCATGCGGTCGCTGTCCTCGAGCTGGACCTCGTAATCCTTCATGTAGGGCTTCGCGTCCAGGTCGGGGTCGTAGCGGTAGATCGAGAGTTTCATCTGCCGTTGAGGTTGTTCATTAATATGTTCTGACCTTCGGCTGCATGGTCTCGACGGAGAGCGGCCGTTGGTGCACCGGCTTGTAGTCGAGGCGATTGCCTTCCTTGAACCAGAGCGTGTGCTTCATCCAGTTCTGGTCGTCGCGCTTGGGGAAGTCCTCGCGCGTGTGCGCGCCGCGCGATTCCTTGCGCGCCTCGGCCGACACTACGGTAGACATCGCCGTCTCGATTAGGTTTTCGAGCTCCAGCGCCTCGACGCGCGCGGTGTTGAAGACCTTGCTCTTGTCGGTGATGAATACCCTTTCGCCGCGCCTGGCGATCTCCTCCATCTTGCTTACGCCGTTGCGCAGGTCGTCCGGGAAGCGGAATACGCCGCAATCGGCCTGCATCGTGCGGCGCAGGTCGTGCAGCACGTCGACCACCCGTTCGCCGGAGTTGGCGGAATCGAGCCGCGCGAGGCGCGCCCGGGTGTTGTCGCCGCCGTCCTTCGGCAGGTTGCGCGAGGCCTTCGGCTGCGCGGCGATGTCCTTCACCATCTGCTCGCCCGAGGACTTGCCGAACACGACCAGGTCGAGCAGCGAGTTCGTGCCCAGGCGGTTGGCGCCATGGACCGAGACGCAGGCCGCCTCGCCCACCGCGTAGAGCCCGGGCACGATCGCTTCCTTGCTGTTGCCTTCGGGCGCCACCACCTGTCCCATGTAGTTCGTGGGGACGCCGCCCATCTGGTAGTGCACCGTCGGAATCACCGGGATCGGGTCGCGGATCGGATCGACGTTGGCGAACTTCATGGCGATCTCGCGGATGCCCGGCAGGCGCAGGTTGATCACCTCGGGCCCGAGATGATCCAGCTTCAGCAGCAGGTGGTCGCCATGCGGCCCCACGCCGCGGCCTTCCTTGATCTCGGTGGTCATGGCGCGCGATACCACGTCGCGGCTCGCGAGATCCTTGGCGTTGGGCGCGTAGCGCTCCATGAAGCGCTCGCCGGACTTGTTGAGGAGGTAGCCGCCCTCGCCTCGAACGCCTTCGGTGATGAGCACGCCCGCGCCCGCGACACCGGTGGGATGGAACTGCCAGAACTCCATGTCCTCGAGCGGCAGCCCGGCGCGCGCCGCCATGCCGAGGCCGTCGCCGGTGCAGATGAACGCGTTGGTGGTCGCCCAGTAGATGCGGCCGGCGCCGCCGGTCGCCAGCAGGACGGCCTTCGCCTGCAGGATGTGCAGCTCGCCCGTCTCCATCTCGAGCGCCGTGACGCCGACCACCGCTCCGTCCTGCGGGTCGCGGATGAGGTCGAGCGCCATCCATTCGACCAGGAACTGCGTGTTGGCGCGTACGTTCTGCTGGTAGAGCGTGTGCAGCATGGCGTGCCCGGTGCGGTCGGCTGCGGCGCACGAGCGCATCGCCATCTTCGGGCTGCCGTAGTCCTGGGTGTGGCCGCCGAAGGGCCGCTGGTAGATCTTACCGTTCTCGAGGCGGTCGAACGGCATCCCCATGTGCTCGAGCTCGACCACGACCTCGATCGCGCGCCGGCACATGTACTCGATCGCGTCCTGGTCGCCGAGGTAGTCGGCGCCCTTCACGGTGTCGTACATGTGCCAGTGCCAGTTGTCCTCGGTCGAGTTGGCGAGCGGCGCGGCGATGCCGCCCTGCGCCGCCACGGTGTGCGACCGGGTGGGAAAGACCTTCGACAGCACCGCGACCCGCAGGTCGGCGCGCGCCAGCTCGAGCGCCGCGCGCATCCCGGAGCCTCCGGCACCGACGACGATGGCGTCGAATTTTCGGATCATCGCCACAGGATCTCGATGGTCCAGCTTGCGTAGCCGGCGACCAGCAGCACCGTCAGCACCTGCAGCGCGAGGCGCAGGCCGTCGTGCTTGACGTAGTCCATGAGGATGTCGCGCACCCCGACCCACGCGTGCCAGGCGAGGCTCAGCGCGAACAGCAGCGTCGCCACGCGCATCCAGCCCTGCGCGAAGAGCGCTTTCCATGTCTCGTAGGTGAAAGGCGCCCGGCTCGCCATCAGCGCCAGCACCGCCACGACGTACACGGCCATGACCGCCGCCGTGACGCGCTGCGCCAGCCAGTCGCGGGTGCCGTAGTGCGCGCCGACGATGACGCGGTTCACCATAGCTTGGCGGCGAAGAGCGCGGTCAGCACGAGCCCGGCGAAGATCACCAGCGCGCTCGAGATGCGCGCGGCCCTGAGCTCGATGCCCTGGTTGAGATCGAGCGCGAGGTAGCGGATGCCGGCGCAGAAGTGATGACAGCCGGCCCACAGGAACACCACGAGCCCCAGCTTCGCCAGCGGCATGCCGAAGTATTCCCGGATGCGGGAAAAGCCTTCCTCCGAGCGCAGGCTTGCGTCGAGGAGGTAAAGTGCCCAGGCGGCGAAGGGAAACACGAGCAGCGCGCCTGACACCCGGTGCAGGATGGACACCCAGGCGGGCAGCGGCATCCGGATCTGGAACAGGATCGCGGGGAGGCTGAGGTACTTCGGTCGTTGTTTTTTCGCGGCCGCGCTGGACATTGGATTCCCCGGCCCCACCGGCGGGGAGAATCGATTATAGCGTCGCGGCGCAGCATCTCGCTGCGGTAAAATGAAAAACTCCGCCGCCGGAGTCCCTCGGGAGAGTTCCTCAGATGTCCAAACCGCCCATTCGCGTCGCCGTCACCGGCGCCGCAGGCCAGATCGGCTATTCGCTTCTCTTCCGCATCGCCGCCGGCAACATGCTCGGCGCCGATCAGCCCGTGATCCTGCAGCTGCTCGAGATCCCCGACGAGAAGGCGCAGAAAGCGCTGAAGGGCGTCATGATGGAGCTCGACGACTGCGCGTTCCCGCTGCTCCAAGGCATGGCCGCGGCCTCCGATCCGACGGTGGCGTTCAAGGACGTCGATATCGCGCTGCTCGTCGGCGCGCGCCCGCGCGGCCCCGGCATGGAGAGAAAGGACCTGCTGGAAGCGAACGGCAAGATCTTCGCGCCGCAGGGCCAGGCGCTCGACCGCGTCGCGAGCCGCAACGTCAAGGTGCTGGTGGTCGGCAACCCGGCGAACACCAATTGCCTCATCGCGATGAAGAACGCGCCGAGCCTCAAGCCGCAGCAGTTCACCGGCATGATGCGGCTCGACCACAACCGCGCGACCAGCCAGGTGGCGCAGAAACTCGGCAAGCCGGTGTCGGCGATCCGCAGGATCACGGTGTGGGGCAACCACTCCGCCACGCAGTACCCCGACCTCTTCCAGGCCGAGGCGGATGCGAAAAAAGTCTGGCCCATGATCAACGACCAGGGATGGCTGGAGAATGCGTTCATTCCGACGGTGCAGAAGCGCGGTGCGGCGATCATCGACGCGCGCGGCCTGTCCTCCGCGGCGAGCGCCGCGAACGCCGCCATCGACCACGTGCGCGACTGGATCGCCGGCACCAAGGAGGGCGACTGGATGACGATGGGCGTGCCCTCCGACGGCAGCTACGACATTCCAGAAGGCGTGATCTACGGCTACCCGGTCACGGTCAAGGGCGGCGCATACCAGGTGGTCAAGGGCATCGAGGTCAGCGAGTTCAGCAGGAAGCGCATGGACGCCACCCTGAAGGAGCTCCACGAAGAGCGCGACGGCGTCAAGCATCTGCTCGGCAAATGAGCGCCGGTTCACGCTTCAGGCAGGCTCTCAAGGACGAGAAACCTCTCCAGGTCGTCGGCACCATCTGCGCCTACCACGCGCTGATGGCGAAGCGCGTCGGCTACCGCGCGATCTATCTCTCGGGCGGCGGCGTCGCCGCCGGCTCGCTGGGCGTGCCGGACCTCGGAATCTCCGGGCTCGATGACGTCCTCACCGATATCCGGCGCATTACCGACGTCTGCGACCTGCCGCTTCTCGTGGACGTCGACACCGGCTTCGGCGCTAGCGCGTTCAACGTCGCGCGCACCACGCGCTC
>DATMJC010000042.1:0-22386 GCA_035554435.1 Burkholderiales bacterium
TTCCTGCCTGCGATGTCCGGCGCCGAGCCGTGCACCGGCTCGAAGATGGAAGGCGCGGTGCGCTCGGGATTGATGTTGCCCGAGGCGGCGATGCCGATGGTGCCGGCGGTGGCCGGGCCGAGGTCCGAGAGGATGTCGCCGAAGAGGTTCGAGGCCACGATTACGTCGAAGCGCTCGGGGTTCAGCACCATCTGGATGGTGAGGCCGTCGACGTGATATTGATCCGTCTTGATGTCAGGATATTTCTTGCCCATTTCGGCAAAACGCTCGTCCCAGTACGGCATCGTGATCGAGATGCCGTTCGATTTGGTGCACGAGGTGAGGTGCTTGCCGCGCTTGCGCGCCAGCTCGAACGCGTACTTCAGGATCCGGTCGGTGCCCTTCCTGGAAAACGTGGCGAGCTGGGTGACGACTTCCCGCTCGGTGCCTTCGTACATCCGGCCGCCGACGTTGCCGTACTCGCCTTCGGTGTTCTCGCGGATCACGACGTAGTCGATGTCGCCTGGCTTCCTGCCCGCGAGCGGGCAGGGCATGCCCTCGAACAGGCGCACCGGCCGCAGGTTCACGTAGAGGTCGAACCAGCGGCGGAAGTTGATGAGCAGGCCCCACACCGCGATGTGGTCGGGCACCAGCGCCGGATTGCCGACCGCGCCGAAATAGACCGCGTCGAACTTGCGCAGGATGTCGGGCGCGTCCTCGGGACACATGCGGCCGTGCGCCTTGTACCAGTCGCAGCTCCACGAAAATTCCTTCCACGCGAAGCGCAGGCCGTGCTTGGCGCCGACGGCTTCCAGCACGCGCACGCCTTCGGGGATCACTTCGCGTCCGATGCCGTCTCCGGGGATGACCGCAATGAGGTGCTCTTTCATGCCCCCAGTATATAGAATTGGCCATGCGATTCGCGGCGCTCGACACCTCGACCGAGTGGTGCAGCGTCGCGCTCTGGCGCGACGGCGAGATCGCGGGCATCGAGCGGCGGGCCGGTAACCAGCATTCCGAGCTCGCGCTCCCCATGCTTCAACAGGTTTTGAACAAGTTTCAAATCACCCCGGAGAAACTCGATGCGGTCGCCTTCGGCGCCGGGCCCGGGTCGTTCACCGGCCTGAGAATCGCCTGCGGCATCGCGCAGGGACTCGCATTTCCACGTGGCATTCCGGTGCTGGGGGTATCGACCCTCGAGGTGCTCGCCGAGGAATCGGGTGCGGCGCGCGTGCTCGCCTGCCTCGATGCGCGGATGCGCGAAGTGTATTATGCGGCGCTGCAACGCGAAGACCGCGGGAAGGCTCCGGCGTGGCGTCAAATCATCGCCGCCCGATGCGCCGCGCCGGCTTCGATCGAGGTGCCGCCGGGAGACTGGATCGGCGCCGGCAACGGCTTCGCGGTGTACGGAAACCTGGGACTGAAGAACGTGCTGCCCGAAGTGCATCCGACCGCCATGGCCGTAGCGCGCCTCGCCGCGCCGCGGCTCGCCGCGGGCGAGGGCGTCGACGCCGCGCTCGCCGCGCCGGTTTATGTCCGGGACAAGGTGGCGTTCACCAAGGCGGAGCTTGGCCGATGAGCGCTGTACTCAAGGACGTACCCCGCCTGTTCGTCATGAGCCAAAGCGACCTCGACGAGGTGCTCGAGATCGAGAACGCTCTCTACACGCATCCCTGGACGCGCGGCAACTTCAGCGACTCGCTGCGCGCGGCCTACGATTGCCGCACCTGGCGGCTCGAAGGCGGGCTTCTCGGCTATTTCATCCTGATGGCGGCGGCGGGCGAGGCGCATCTGCTCAACCTCTCGATCGCCGCGCGCCACCAGCGCGGCGGCCACGGCAGCGCCCTGCTGCGCGAGGCGCTCGAGCTCGCGCGCCGGCGCGGCGCGAGGAGCCTGTTCCTCGAAGTGCGGCCGAGCAATGCCGCGGCCCAGGCGCTGTATGCGCGCTTCGGCTTCCGGCACGTCGGTGTGCGGCGCGGCTACTATCCGGCGCGCCTCGGGCGCGAGGACGCGCTCGTGTACACGGTCGAGCTCTGATGGGACGGCGCGAGGCGATCCTCGCCGAGATGGGCCTGGCGCCGATCTGGCGCCTGAGACGCGGATCCTCCGCCGTGCAGGAGGCGCAGAGCGATACGCCGATGCCTTCCGAGGCGCCTGCCGGCGACCCGGCCAGGGACTGGATGGAGCTGAAGCAGCTCGTATCGGGTTGCGTGAAATGCGGCCTGCACAAGACGCGCACGCAGACGGTCTTCGGCGTCGGCGATGCCGCCGCGGACTGGATGCTGATCGGCGAGGCGCCGGGCGCGGAGGAGGACCGCCTCGGCGATCCGTTCGTCGGCCAGGCCGGTCGGCTGCTCGACAACATGCTCGCCGCGATCGGCCTCGAGCGCAGGAAGAACGTCTACATCGCCAACGTGCTCAAGTGCCGGCCGCCGGGCAACCGCAACCCCGAGCCCGATGAGGTGGCGAACTGCTCCCCGCACCTGCTGCGCCAGATCGAGCTGGTGAACCCCAAGCTCATCCTCGCCATGGGGCGCTTCGCGGCGCAAACGCTCCTCGAGACCGACGCCAGCATCGCCAGTCTGCGCGGGCGGGTGCATCGCTACGCTGGCCGCCCCTGCATCGTCACCTACCACCCGGCTTACCTGCTGAGGAACCTCCCCGACAAGGCGAAGGCGTGGGCGGACCTCGTCTTCGCACGCAGGACGATGGCTTCCCTTTAGGAAACTACTTCTGGTGAGGGTCTTCGGCCCTCGCGAAGGCCAGCAGCCGCTCGACGTCGGCGCGGTGCTTGCGGCGGTTGTAGAGGTACCACGCCTGCACCAGGGCCATGGTGCAGGCGACGAACAGGCCGAAGGCGGTGATCACAAAATAGATCGAGTAGCCCTGGCTGAGCAGCAGCGAGTAGAGCGCGATCATCACCAGGATGGAGGTGTTCTCGTTGAAGTTCTGCACCGCGATCGAGCGCCCGGCGCCGACCAGGTGATGGCCGCGGTGCTGGAGCAGCGCGTTCATCGGCACAACGAAGAATCCCGCCAGCGCCCCGATCACTACCATGAGCCCGACGGCGATCCTTACGTCGGTCACGAAGTTCATCACCATGACGACGAGGCCCATCGCGATGCCGAGCGGAATGACGCGCACCGAGCGGTCGAGCGTCACCCAGACGGAGGCGAGCACCGCGCCGAGCGCGATGCCCACGGCGGTCACGCCCTGCAGGATCGCGGCCTTGGAGAGGTCGAAGTTGAGCGTGGCGCGCGCCCATTCGATGACGATGAACTGCAGCGTCGCGCCGGCGCCCCAGAAAAGGGTAGTGACCGCGAGCGAGATCTGCCCCAGGCGGTCCCGCCACAGGTGCACCACGCAGCGCGAGAAATCCTTGACCGTGTACCAGGGGTGCGCGGGCAGCGGCTTGAGCGACACGCCGGTGCTCGGCACCTTCAGGTTGAACAGCGCCGCGATCGCGTAGACCCCGACGATGGTCGCGATGGCGGCTTCGGCCGGCGTGTCGACCGGCGTCTCGATGAACGGGAAATCGAAGTGCAGCAGCACCCCGGACACCTTGACGTGGATCAGCACGCCGCCGAGCACCGTGCCGAGGATGATCGAGGCCACGGTGAGGCCCTCGATCCAGCCGTTGGCGATCACGAGCTTGCGGTGCGGCAGGTACTCGGTGAGGATGCCGTATTTCGCCGGCGAATAAGCCGCGGCGCCCAGGCCGACGATGGCATAGGCGAGCAACGGATGGGCGCCCCAGAGCATGGTGACGCAGCCGAGGATCTTCACCGTGTTGGCGATGAACATCACCTGGCCCTTGGGCAGGCGATCGGCGAACGCGCCGACCCAGGGCGCGAGCACCACGTAGGAGACGACGAAGAAGAACTTGAGGTAGGGCGTGAGCCAGGTGGGGCTGTCGGCCTGCATCAGCAGCGCGATCGCCGCGACGAGCAGGGCATTGTCGGCGAGCGACGAGAAAAACTGCGCCGCCATGATGATGTAGAAGCCGGAATTCATCCGTCCATCAAGCCGAGACTTTTTGCCTTCCCCCTGGATTGATTGATCTTTTTGTGGCGCGGGGCTTTATAGCACAATAAGGTGAAATGCCCCGGCCGATCCGCGCTTTGATCTCGGCGAGCGCTTTCTCAAACAATTTGATGCTCGCAAGCGCCCATGCCGGCGCGGCGAAGGTCTGGGCGGTCCTCAAGGCCAACGCCTACGGCCACGGGGTGGAACGCGCCGCGGCGGCGCTCGGCGCGGCCGACGGCTTCGCCGTGCTCGACTTCGAGGAGGCCGCCCGGCTGCGCGCGCACGGCGTGCGCAAGCCGATCCTCATGCTCGAGGGCATGTTCCAGGCGCCCGATGTCCCGCTCCTCGGCCGGCACGCGCTCACGCCCGTGATCCACCACGCCGGGCAGGTGAAGATGCTGGCCGGGGCCGAGCCCGGCGCTACGATCGACGTCTATCTTAAGGCGAACACCGGGATGAACCGGCTCGGCTTCGACGCCGCCGGCCTGCGCAGCGCTTACGAAGCGCTGCGCGCCAACCCGCGGGTGCGCGGCATCACCATGATGACGCATTTCGCCGACGCCGACGGTTCGGGCGGCGTTGAGCAGCAGTTGTCGGCGTTCGAGCGGATGGTCGCGCCGCTCGGGCCCGCGCCGCGCTCGCTCGCCAACTCGGCCGCGCTGCTTCGCTTTTCGAGAGAGACCGCCGCCGATTGGGTCCGCCCCGGAATCATGCTCTACGGTTCCTCTCCATTTGCCGACCGCGCCGCGAGCTCGCTCGGTCTGAGGCCCGTCATGACGCTCGCCTCGGAGCTCATCTCGGTGCGGCGCCTGCAGCGCGGCGAGCGCGTAGGCTACGGGTTTTCCTACGAGGCAGCCCAGGCGATGACGATCGGCGTGGTGGCGTGCGGCTACGCCGACGGCTACCCGCGCCATGCGCCCAGCGGCACGCCGGTGCTCGTCAACGGGCAACGCGCGCGCACCGTTGGACGCGTATCGATGGACATGATCGCAATCGACGTCAGTACGCTTCCCGGAGTCGGCGTGGGCACGCCGGTCACGCTCTGGGGCGAGGGCCTGTCGGCGGACGAAGTCGGCGCCGCGGCCGGCACGCTGAGCTACGAGCTCTTCACGAAGCTGACGGCGCGGGTGCCGGTCGTGGAAGTTCCTTAATGGCAAAGCCGAAAAGCGCCTACATCTGCTCCGATTGCGGTACCAGCGCCCTGCAGTGGTTTGGGAGCTGCCCCTCCTGCGGCGCCGCCGGCACGCTTTCGGAAACGGTGGTCGAGAAGGCCGCCTCGCACCGCTACGCGGGCGCGGCGGCGGCGCCCGTCGCGCTGCACGAGATCCAGGCGCGCGAGCTCGAGCGCGTGGCGACGGGCGTCTCCGAGCTCGACCGGGCGCTCGGCGGCGGGCTGGTCGCGGGGCAGGTGGTCCTCCTCGGCGGCGACCCCGGAATCGGCAAGTCGACCCTTCTCCTGCAGACGCTGGCGGCGCTGGGGCAGGCAGTGCTTTACGTGAGCGGCGAGGAGTCCGCGGAGCAGGTGGCGCTGCGGGCGCGCCGGCTCGCGCTGGAGGTGGAGGGCGTGCGCCTCATCGCCGAGACCCAGCTCGAGCGCGTGCTCGCCGCGCTGGAAGCCTCGCGGCCTAGGGTGGCGGTCGTCGACTCCATCCAGACGCTGTGGTCCGACACGCTGCAGTCGGCGCCCGGATCGGTCGCGCAGGTGCGCGAGTGCGCTGCGCAGCTCACGCGCCACGCCAAGCGCGCCGGGATCGCGCTCTTCATGATCGGCCACGTGACCAAGGAAGGCGCGATCGCCGGGCCGCGCGTGCTCGAGCACATCGTCGACACGGTGCTTTACTTCGAAGGCGAGCTCCACTCCGCGTTCCGCCTGGTCCGCGCCGTGAAGAACCGCTTCGGCGCGGTGAACGAGCTCGGCGTGTTCGCCATGACCGACAAGGGGTTGAAGGGTGTCACGAACCCCTCGCGCCTTTTTCTTTGCAATCACGAAAAACCGGTTGCGGGTTCTTGTGTGCTCGCGACGCTCGAAGGCACGCGGCCGCTGCTGGTCGAGATCCAGGCGCTGGTCGACGCCGCGCATTCACCCAATCCGCGGCGGCTCTCGGTCGGCCTCGAGCAGAACCGCCTCGCGATGCTGCTCGCGGTGCTCCACCGCCACGGCGGCATCGCCACCTGGGAGCAGGACGTGTTCGTGAACGCCGTCGGCGGCGTGCGCATCGCCGAGCCGGCGGCCGACCTGGCCGTTTCCCTGGCGATCGTCTCTTCGTTGACGGACAAGCCTATTCAGGGAAGCGTCGCGGTGTTCGGCGAGATCGGGCTCGCCGGCGAGGTGCGTCCCGCGCCGCGCGGCCAGGAGCGGCTGAAGGAGATCGCCAAGCTCGGCTTCGCCAGGGCGCTGGTCCCGAAATCCAACGCGCCGAAGGCGAAAATCCCGGGGCTGGAAGTGCTGGCCGTCGAGCGCGTCGACCAGGCAGTCCAGCTACTGCGCAATCTTTAGCGCCAGGCTCGCCGCGCGCACGCCGCTCCTCACGGCGGCTTCGAGCGTCGGCGGGTAGTCCGGATCGGTGTAGTCGCCGGCGAGGAAGATTCCGGCGTGCGGTGTCTCCATGGACGGCGTTGGGCGTCCCGGCGTGCATGAAATGGTCGCGCGCTTTTCAGCGATGGCGCGCGTCCAGACCGGGTCACCCTTGACGAGCTCGTGGGCGGCGAGCTCGCGATGACAGGTCGCGGCGAGCTCGTCCAGGTTCATGTCCTGATGCGCGCCGCGCGCGCTGATCACGCAGGCGAGGCAGCCGCGCTCGCCCAGCAGCGCGCCGCGGTCGAACACCCACTGCACCAGTCCTTCCGACAGCCCGAGCATGGGAAACCGAAGCCGCACCCGTTCCTCGTACTGGAGATAGCAGGTGTAGATCGGCTGGTACTCGTAGTCGACGGCGACGTCGGGGAGCAGGGTCTTCAGCTGGTGCGGGCCCACGGCGACGATGACCGCGTCGAAGCCCTGGCGCAGCTCGTGCAGGTCGGTAACCTGGCTCTTCAGCCAGACCTGGCCGCCATGTTGCCGCACGAACTCGACCGCGGGCTCGGGGAAGAGCTTCGACAGATCGCAGCGCGGCAGGAGAAGGTCGCTCGCCTCGGCGTCGCCGGCGAGCGTGTCGCGCAGCACGGCGAGGAACGCACGCGCCGAGGCCTCGGCGACCGGCGTGTTGAGCGCCGACACCGCGAGCGGCTCCCACAGGAGCTTCGCGATGCGGCCGCGCTGGCCGTGCTGCTCCAGCAGCTCCGCGACGGTCGTGTCGTAGGTGAGCCGGAAGGCGCTTCGCTTCAGCGCGCCCATGAACTGCAACGCACCGAGCCGCTCGGTGAATGGGATGCCTTTCGCAAGCGCAAGCCCGGCCATGAGGCCGACCGACCCGGGAAGCCAGAGCCTGCGCAGGCTGAATCCCTGCGCGTGACGGATCTCGAATGGAATCCGCAGCAACGCCTGCGAAGGCACACCGACCGTGCGCATGAGGCGAAACAGCTCGGCATAGGCGCCGATCAGGATGTGCTGGCCGTTGTCGAGCTCCCGGCTCTGCCCGTCGGACGAGAGGCGCACCCTGCGCGCGCGTCCGCCGGGGACCGGGCCGGTCTCGAACACCGTCACCGGCACGCTCCTCGCGGCGGCGGTCACCGCCGCCGCCATGCCCGCGTAGCCCGCGCCGACGATCGCTACGCCGCGAGCCAGGTTTTCCATGCGATCCAGAACTTGCGCAGCGGCGTGAGCGAGGTGCGGCGGGAGAGGACGCGGAAGTCGTCGCGCACGATTTCATCCAGCAGCGCCTTGTAGATCGCCGCCATGATGAGCCCGGGGCGCTGTGCGCGGCGATCCACCGCAGGAAGCGCCGCGAACGCCGTGCCGTACCAGCCGCGCGCGCGCTCGTCCTGAAACCGCATCAGCGCGTTGAACTGCGGCGTCTCCCGCGCGATGAGGATGTCGGCTGCCGGCACGTCGAAGCGTTTGAGCTCGTCCATCGGCAGGTAGATGCGGTTCTTGCGCGCGTCCTCGCCCACGTCGCGGATGATGTTGGTGAGCTGGAACGCGATGCCGAGGTTGCGCGCATATTCCAGGGTGCGCGCGTCGCGGTAGCCGAAGATGCGGGCGGCGAGCAGGCCGACGACCCCGGCGACGCGATGGCAGTAGCGCTCGAGCGCGGGCCAGTCGAGGTAGCGCGTCTGGGTGAGATCCATCTCCATGCCGTCGATGATCTCGTTCAGTTGCTCCTGCGGGAGCGAGTATTCCCCGATGAAGGGCGCGAGCGCCCGCGTGACGGGGTGCTGCGGGTTGCCGCGATACAGGTTCGCCACCTCCGCGCGCCACCAGGCGAGCTTTGCCGCAGCGATCTGCATCTCGGCGGCCTCGTCGACCACGTCGTCGACCTCGCGGCAGAAGGCGTACAGCGCGGTGATCGCGCGCCGGCGCGGCGCGGGCAGGAACAGGAACGAGTAGTAGAAGCTCGATCCGCTCGCCGCGGCTTTCTTCTGGCAATACTCGTCCGGCGTCATACTGCTTTCAACAGCAGAAGAGGCCAGTCCAGCGCTTTCAATACCGGCCGGCGGCGGAACACGTCGTAGCCCGCGGCCTCGATCTTGTCGAGGATGCGAAGGCCGCCCTGGATCGTGGCACGGATCTCGAGTCCGATGCGCCCGGGCAAGGTGCGGCCGAGCGCTGCGCCCGAGAGCATCATTTCCCTCGTTCTGTCGACCTGGAACTTCATGAGACTCTGCCACGCCGCGTCGCAGCGCTGTTCCGCGAGGTGCCGCTCGCTCACGCCGTGGCGCGCCATCTCGTCCTGCGGCAGGTAGATGCGGTTGTCGCGCCGGTAATCGATCTCCACGTCCTGCCAGAAATTGACGAGCTGCAGGGCGGAGCAGACGGCGTCCGAGGCGCGCAGATCCGGCTCGGCGGTACGCTTGAAGAGATGCAGCAACAGCCGCCCCACGGGGTTGGCGGAGCGCCGGCAATAGTCGGACACCTCGATGAAGCTGGCATAGCGCTTTTTGATTACGTCCTGGCTGAAGGCGTCGAGCAGGTCGCTGAACAGGGGCAGGGGCAGGCCATGCGCGCGAACGATTCTTGCGACGTCGCCGAACAACGCGTCCTCGGTCGGTTGGCCGCGCGCGACGCGCTCGAGCTCGGCCCGGTAGCGGTTTAACTTTTCCAGCCGTATATCGGGTGAATCGGGGCCTTCGTCGGCGAAGTCGTCGGCGCTGCGCGCGAAGCGGTAGATCACTTCGACCGGCGCTCGCAATTCGGCCGGCAGAAGGAGCGAGGCGACGGGGAAGTTCTCGTAATGGCCGATCGCCATCGGCGGTTATAATACGTTGATTCTTAGGCGAAGGTGGCGCGAGGGTTGCGGGTGGAGCGGAACGCGAAGGTGGCGGCTTGAGCGCAAGCGCGAAGGTGGCGGAATTGGTAGACGCACCAGACTTAGGATCTGACGCCGCGAGGCATGAGGGTTCGAGTCCCTCCCTTCGCACCAACTAGAGTTCGGGGACATGGCGGCAAACGTGGAAAACCTGGGAACGCTGGAGCGGCGCGTCTCGATGAGGGTGCCGGTACGCGACATCGAGAAGCAGGTCGACGAGCGGCTGAAGCAGCTCGCGCGCAACGTGAAGATGCCCGGCTTCCGGCCGGGGAAAGTGCCGATGAAGATCGTGGCGCAGACCTACGGTCCGCAGGTGCGCAACGAGGTGCTCGGCGACGCGGTGCAGAAATCGTTCAGCGACGTGGTGAAGGAGGCGAACCTGCGCGTCGCCGGCTATCCGAAGATCGAGAAGAAGGACGACGCCGGCACTGACGCGCTGGAATTCAGCGCCACCTTCGAGATCTACCCCGAGGTGAAGCCGGGCGACCTCTCGGGGACCGCCTTCGAGCAGCCGAAGGTGGCGGTCGACGACGCCGCGGTCGCGCGCACCATCGAGGTGCTACGCAAGCAGCGCACGAAATTCGTCGCTGCCGACAGGCCGGCGAAGGACGGCGACCGGCTGACGGTGGACTTCAACGGCACGATCGACGGCGTGCCCTTCGACGGCGGGGCCGCGCAGGGCTTCGTCTTCGCGCTCGGCGGGGGCAGCATGCTGCCGGAGTTCGACGCGGCGGCGCGCGGCATGTCGGCCGGCGAGTCGAAGCGCTTCGGCCTGAAGTTCCCCGCCGACTATCACGGCAAGGACGTCGCGGGGAAGGACGCGCAATTCGAGATCGTCGTCAAGACCGTCGACGAGCCCAGGCTGCCCGAGATCGACGCCGAGTTCGCCAAGTCGCTCGGCGTGGTCGACGGCGACGTCGAGAAGATGCGCGGCGAGATCCGCGCCAACGTCGAGCGCGAGGTGAAAAAGCGCATCGACTCGCGGGTCAAGAACCAGGCTATGGAAGCGCTGCTCGCCTCGACGCCGCTCGAGGTGCCGAAGGCGCTGGTCGACATGGAAGCGCAGCAGCTCGTGCAGCGCGCGGCGCAGGACCTGCAGGGGCGCGGGCTGAAACCCGAGCAGCTCAACCTGAATCCGCAGCAGTTCGAGGAAGCCGCGAAGCGCCGCGTCGCGCTCGGGCTGATCATCGCCGAGCTCGCGCGCGCGGAAAATTTGCAGCCGAAGCCCGCCGAAGTGCGCGCCCTCGTCGAGCAGGAAGCGCAGTCCTACGAGAGCCCCGCCGAGGTAGTAAAATGGTTTTACATGCAGCCCCAGCGGCTCTCCGAGATGGAAGCGATGGCGCTGGAAGCCAATGTTGTTAAATGGGTTTTGTCGAAAGCGAAAGTGACAGAGAAGGACATGGCATTCGACGAGCTGATGGGAGCCAGCTCGTGAACTGGAAGAAAAGCAACAACGAGGTTTCCGACCTGGGGCTGATCCCCATGGTCATCGAGCAGTCGGGGCGGGGGGAACGCGCATACGACATCTATTCGAGGCTGTTGAAGGAAAGAGTCGTGTTCCTGGTCGGTCCGGTCACCGAGGTGACCGCCAACCTGATCGTGGCGCAGCTCCTGTTCCTGGAGTCCGAAAACCCCGACAAGGACATCTTTTTCTACATCAACTCGCCCGGCGGGTCGGTGTCGGCGGGGCTCGCCATCTACGACACCATGCAGTTCATCAAGCCCGACGTGTCGACGCTGTGTGTCGGACAGGCGGCGAGCATGGGCGCGCTCCTGCTCGCGGCCGGGGACCACGGCAAGCGCTATGCGCTGCCCAACTCGCGCGTCATGATCCACCAGCCGATGGGCGGCTTCCAGGGCCAGGCCACCGACATCGAGATCCACGCGAAGGAGATCCTCTACCTGCGCGGCCGCCTGAACGAGATCCTCGCCAAGCACACCGGCAAGCCGATCGACACCATCGGCCGGGACACGGAGCGCGACTTTTTCATGGGTGCCGAAGAAGCGGTAAAGTACGGCATCGTGGACAAGACGCTGGTCAGCCGGGAAGCCGGCTAAAAGGGCGAGAGCGCTAACGACATGTCGGAAAAGTCGTCATCGGGCGAAAAGCTGCTTTACTGCTCCTTCTGCGGCAAGAGCCAGCACGAGGTGCGGAAGCTCATCGCCGGGCCCTCGGTGTTTATCTGCGACGAGTGCATCGAGCTGTGCAACGACATCATCCGCGAGGAAACCGCCTCCGATAAGGGCGCGAAGGGCCAGAAGTCCGACCTGCCGACCCCGCGCGAGATCCGCAACATCCTCGACCAGTACGTGATCGGCCAGGACCAGGCCAAGAAGATCCTCTCGGTCGCGGTGTACAACCACTACAAGCGGCTGAAGCACCTGTCGAAGAACGACGAGGTCGAGCTCGCCAAGTCGAACATCCTGCTGATCGGCCCGACCGGCTCCGGCAAGACGCTGCTCGCCCAGACCCTGGCGCGATTGCTGAATGTCCCCTTCGTGATCGCGGATGCGACCACGCTCACCGAGGCGGGCTACGTCGGCGAGGACGTCGAGAACATCATCCAGAAGCTCTTGCAGAACTGCGACTACGACGTCGACAAGGCGAAGCGCGGCATCGTGTACATCGACGAGATCGACAAGATCTCGCGCAAGTCCGACAACCCCTCGATCACGCGTGACGTTTCGGGCGAGGGCGTGCAACAAGCCCTCCTGAAGCTGGTCGAGGGGACGATTGCCTCGGTCCCGCCGCAGGGCGGCAGGAAGCACCCGAACCAGGATTTCGTCCAGGTCGACACCACCAATATCCTGTTCATCTGCGGCGGCGCGTTCGACGGGCTGGAGAAAATCGTGCGCAACCGCACCGAGCGCACCGGCATCGGCTTCGGCGCCGAGGTGAAGAGCCCGGCCAACTCCAAGGCTACCTACGACCTCCTGAAGAGCGTCGAGCCCGAGGACCTGATCAAGTACGGGCTGATTCCGGAGTTCGTCGGCCGCCTGCCGGTGCTCGCCACCCTGGAGGAGCTCGACGAGCACGCGCTCATCCAGATCCTCACCGAGCCGAAGAACGCGCTCATCAAGCAGTACCAGCGCCTGTTCCACATGGAGGGCGTGGAGCTCGAGGTGCGCACCGGCGCCCTGGGTGCCGTGGCGAAGAAGGCGCTCGCGCGCAAGACCGGCGCGCGCGGCCTGCGCTCCATCCTGGAGCAGATCCTGCTCGACACCATGTACGAGCTTCCCACGCTCGAGAATGTCAGCAAGGTCGTGGTCGACGAGTCGATGGTCAGCGCCGACGGCAAGCCGCTGCTCATCTACTCCGAGCAACACAAGGTCGCTGGCGGGTCAGGCTAGGCCTGACACATTTCGTCACGACTTCCCTACGGATACTGCATTGCGGCAGCCGCCGCATCCGTGTAGGCTTTTATGCATTGATTTTTCGGGAAGAACCCGCAACTATCGGTCAGTGCAGGGCGCTCCCAACCCTTTGACGAGGCTAACCTAAAATGTCCGAACCCCTCCCGTCCCCGGAAATCGTCCAGTACCCGCTGCTGCCGTTGCGGGACGTGGTGGTGTTCCCCCATATGGTGATCCCGCTTTTCGTCGGCCGGCCGAAGTCCATCAAGGCGATGGAGACCGCGATGGAAGCAGGGAAATCGATCCTGCTCGTGGCGCAGAAGTCGGCGGCCAAGGACGACCCGGGCCCGGGCGACATGTACTCGATCGGCTGCGTCTCCAACATCCTGCAGATGCTGAAGCTGCCCGACGGCACGGTGAAGGTGCTGGTCGAAGGCGGCGCACGGGCAAACATCCGCGAGGTAGTCGACGTGCGCAGCCACTGGATCGCAGAGGCGGTCGCGGTGCCGCTCGACGGCACGCCGGCGCCCGAGGTCGAGGCGATGCGCCGCGCGCTGCTCTCCGCGTTCGACCAGTACGTGAAGCTGAACAAGAAGATCCCGCCCGAAATTCTCACGTCCCTGTCCGGAATCGACGAAGCAGGCAGGCTCGCGGACACGGTCGCGGCGCACCTGCCGCTCAAGCTCGAGCAGAAGCAGCAGGTGCTCGAGATGTTCGACGTCAAGGCCCGCCTCGAGCACCTGCTGTCCCAGCTCGAGACCGAGATCGACATCCTCCAGGTCGAGAAACGCATCCGCGGCCGGGTCAAGCGCCAGATGGAGAAGAGCCAGCGCGAGTACTACCTGAACGAGCAGGTGAAGGCGATCCAGAAGGAGCTCGGCGAGGGCGAAGAGGGCGCGGACCTCGAGGAGATGGAGAAGAAGATCCGCAAGGCCCACATGCACAAGGACGCGCGCAAGAAGGCCGAGGCCGAGCTGAAGAAGCTGAAGCTGATGTCGCCGATGTCGGCCGAGGCGACGGTGGTGCGCAACTACATCGAGACCCTCGTCAACCTGCCCTGGAAGAAGAAGTCGAAGATCTCGCGCGACATCCGCGCGGCGCAGGAGATCCTGGACAAGGACCACTACGGCCTGGAGAAGGTGAAGGAGCGCATCGTCGAGTACCTCGCGGTGCAGACGCGGGTCGACAAGATGAAGGCGCCGATTCTGTGTCTGGTCGGCGCCCCCGGCGTGGGCAAGACCTCGCTCGGCCAGTCGATCGCGCGGGCGACCAACCGCAAGTTCGTGCGCATGTCGCTCGGCGGCGTGCGCGACGAGGCCGAGGTCCGCGGCCACCGGCGCACCTACATCGGGTCGATGCCGGGCAAAATCCTGCAGAACATGAGCAAGGTGCAGGTCAAGAACCCGCTGTTCCTGCTCGACGAGGTCGACAAGATGGGCTCCGACTGGCGCGGCGATCCCTCGTCGGCCCTGCTCGAAGTGCTCGATCCGGAGCAGAACAACACCTTCGTCGACCACTACATCGAGGTCGAGTACGACCTTTCCGAGGTGATGTTCGTCGCCACGGCGAACACGCTCAACATTCCGCCGCCGCTCCTCGACCGGATGGAGGTGATCCGCCTCTCCGGCTACACCGAGGACGAGAAGATGAACATCGCGCTGCGCTACCTGCTGCCCAAGCAGGTCAAGGCGACCGGGCTCAAGGAGGGCGAGATCTCGGTGTCCGAGGCGGCGCTGCGCGACATCGTCCGGTACTACACGCGAGAAGCTGGTGTCAGAGCTTTGGAAAGAGAAGTCTCCAAGATCTGCCGCAAGGCGGTGAAGCAGCTCCTCACCGACAAGAAGGAGAAGACCGAAGGCGAGGCCGCCGGGAAGCCGCACCGCATCACCGTCACGCCGAAGAACCTCGACAAATACCTCGGGGTGCGGCGCTACACCTTCGGCATGGCGGAGAAGGAGAACCAGGTCGGCCAGGTCACCGGTCTCGCCTGGACCGAGGTCGGCGGCGAACTGCTCACGATCGAAGCGGTCGCCATGCCGGGCAAGGGCAAGACGATCGCCACCGGCAAGCTCGGCGACGTGATGCAGGAGTCGATCCAGGCGGCGCTCTCGGTGGTGCGGGCGCGCTCGCGCAAGCTCGGCGTGAAGGAAGACTTCTACCAGAAGAACGACATCCACATTCACCTGCCCGAGGGCGCGACGCCCAAGGACGGCCCGAGCGCCGGGATCGGCATCGCGACCGCCATGGTGTCGATGCTGTCGGGCATTCCGGTGCGCGCGGACGTCGCCATGACCGGCGAGATCACGCTGCGCGGCGAGGTGCTGCAGATCGGCGGCCTGAAGGAGAAGCTGCTCGCGGCTCACCGCGGCGGCATCAAGACCGTGATGATCCCGGAAGAGAACGTGAAGGACCTGGTCGAGATCCCGGACAACATCAAGAACAAGCTCGAGATCGTGCCGGTGAAGTGGATCGACAAGGTGCTCGAGATCGCGCTCGAGCGCCAGCCCGACCCGATGCCCGAGCACGACGAGTCCGCGTCGCTCCCGCAGAAGCCCGACGACCAGACCGGAGCAGTCACCACGCATTGAGTTCTCTCCTGGGGAGGAGGGCGTGAACAAAGCGGACCTGATCGAGCAGATTGCGCAGGCGGCTGAGATCTCCAAGTCGGCCGCCGAGCGCGCGGTCGACGCGCTCGTCGGCGCGGTGAAGACGAGCCTGCGCAAGGACGAGATGGTGACCCTGGTCGGCTTCGGCACCTTCTACGCCGGCCAGCGCCAGGCGAGGACCGGACGCAACCCGCGCACCGGCGAGGCGCTGGACATCAAGGCCGCGCGGCTTCCAAAGTTTCGCGCTGGCAAGGCCCTCAAGGACGCGATAAACTAGCGCCCCTTTTTCAAGCGCGGTCGGGGCGCTTAGCTCAGCGGTAGAGCGCCGCCCTTACAAGGCGGATGTCGTAGGTTCGACCCCTACAGCGCCCACCAAGAAAAAAGCACGATTGCGCGCCGACTGCGGCGCGCAATCGTTCGGAAAGAGCGAGAAGCACGGAGCGGTAGTTCAGTTGGTTAGAATACCGGCCTGTCACGCCGGGGGTCGCGGGTTCGAGTCCCGTCCGCTCCGCCAAGACCCTTCCAAGCAAATTCAAGATCGTCCTAGAGAAGCCGATGTTCCCCCATGACGGGGACGTCGTCGCGGCGCACCGCGGGCTGGCGCAACCCAAAGCACGTCGGCCAATGGGAGAACACGCGCTCGCCGGAGGACAGCCGTTTCGTGACGTGCGAACGGCTGACTAAAGCGCATCCTCTATACGCCGCGATGGCTTGGCGGCGTCCGCCACGCCTGCCTCCGTGACGATGTCTGCAGCACGCATAAAAACATCGGGTGGTGTTGGTGATTCTCCGCGAACGTATCTTCCTAGCATTTCAGATGAGATTGCCAACTCTCCAGCTAGGATATCGAGGCCGCCGACGATGGCGGCCGCCCGCGCGAGCGTTCTGGCTTGAAGAGACAGCATGAAGCGTGAGGACTCCTTATGTCTTCGTCTTTCCAATCTTGGCGTGTGCGCCTTGGACTCAATCGTCGCGCTGGTGCCCGCCGTAGGTGGCTGCAAAGCTGGCGACGAATGCGCCGATCAGCAGTGAGATAAAGAGCCACAGTGCTGCCGCGGCGGAAGCCTTGCGCGCCTTGTCGGCGGCCTCCCTGGCGGCGGTCTCGGCTTCCTGCTTCTTCGCCTGGATCTGGTTGAACGTGTCGTTCACTCGCTTCTCGGCTTCCTGCTGGGACATCCCGGTCCGCTGCGCGACAAGCTGGCCGGCGTAGCGCGCATCCTCCGGCGGCAGCTTTCCCATGGCGGCGGCGTTGGTGAAGATGCGGGCGACTTCCGCCGTGGCCTGCTCCGGCGAACCCGCGGCGCCGTTTTTGGCTGAACCCTTGGAGCCGCGGAAGAGCGAATCCACCATGTAGCCCATCGGGCCGCTGTCGCCGCCCGACTTGTCGGCGCTGGCAGCGCCGCCCGCCGCAGCGGCGCTGGCGGCGCCTCCGGCGACCTGGGCGCCGGCCTGGAAGCCGCCGCTTACGATCGCGCTCACCGTCGAAGTGAGCAGTGCTGCGGTGAACAGAGTGGCGACGGCCCAGGCGAGGAAGCCGTGCGCGGTATCGCGAAACACGATCTCGTCGGTCTGGAGATCGATCCATTTGGTCCGCAACCTTCCGGCGACATAGCCGCCCATGGCGGAAGCCGCGAGCTGCATGAAGGTCACCCAGACGATGGTTCCAGCACCAAGCGCTTTGCCGCTGGCACCGTCGTTTGCCCAAGGTGAAAGCGCCGAGAGCCCCAGGCCCGTGCCGAGGAGCAGCAGGATCAATGAAAGAACGGCCGCCGCGGCTGCGCCGGCGAAGATAGCCCCCCATGAGACGGCGCTGACGTTCGAACCCCTGGGCGTGGCATAGGCGGGGACATCGCGGCGAAGATCGGTTGCGGAAGTGGCGGTAGACGGCGTCATGGCTGCTCCTTAAGGGCACCGAACGGTCGCAGCAAGGGGCGTACCAAGCGATACAGACCTGTCTCGCCGAAGGCCGCACGCGATACGGGCCTGTATCGTTTGTAATAGCTGCTCTATGCCCGTCACTTTTACAGTTCCATGCAAGCGTATCGGATCATGCGCCGACCATAGCGACGTCGACTGGTTCATGTTATTAAACGGTATGCGAGGCTTGCGTCCGGGGCTTACTCCGAAGGAAAGGATCGACCGCACCGCCTACGCCCTCTTCACGCGCCACGGGATCCGCGCCGTGGGTGTGGACACCATAGTCGCGCGCTCCGGGGTGGGGAAGATGACCCTCTACCGGCATTACGCGTCAAAAGACAAGCTGGTGCTCGCGTTCTTCGCGCGTCGCTGGGAAGTTTTCTCGCGCGGCTGGCAATCCGAGGTGCAAGCGCTTGGTCTCCCGCCGCGTGAGGCACTGCTCGCGGTATTCGACGTGCTGGACAAGTGGTACCGAAGCCCGGGGTACAAAGGCTGTCCGGTAGTGAAAGCCATACTCGAATCTGCGCCATCCGAAGGTCCGGTGTATGTAGGCGCGCAGCGGTACTTCTCGTCGGTGCGGGGTTACTTGCGCAAGCTCGCCGCGGACGCCGGGGTTCGCCATCCCGACGCCGTTGCGATGCAATGGCATATCCTGGTGTGGGGCTCGATCATTGGAGCCTGCGCAAAAGAGCGCAATGCCGCTCGGCGCGCAAAGGAGGTTGCCACCGCAATCTTGGTCCAGGAAGAGGGACCGGCGAGACGCCACCGTCCGCTCCAGCGCAAGCGCCGATAGAAATAGATACGGGCCCCGACCTATAACGCAGAGTCTCGGTTGGGTCTCGGTCGGTTGTCCTTACGCAACTTCTGGTATGGCCCTTGCGTCGAAGCGCGCATCGCCAGTTGCCGGCGCTCATTCCGGGCGGTGTGTTATCTGGGGTTTCAAAGGACATAGCCATGGAAGGCAAACTCTTGAAGTTCGTGGGCGCAGTAACGCTCGGCAGCGCGGTTCTTATCTCTGGACCAGCGGTTGCCCAGCAGAGCGGTGGTACTCAATCGGCGCAGACGCAGACAGCGCAGGCAGATAACGCCAGCGGCGGGCAGTCGTCTTCAATGGAGCAACGACGAGACGACGAGAAGAAAGACTGGGGTTGGTTAGGCCTCATCGGCCTCGTCGGCCTCGCCGGGCTCCGCCGTAAACGCCACGAAGAAGATGGGCGTCGGGATACTGTCCGCGGCGCTGCCTAAAATCGGCCTAGCAAGCACGGTAAATAGGGCCGCTTGGGCGGCCCTATTTTCATTCCGCAGCACTGGACTAGGGTTCCCCCGGGTTGTTCGGCACGCCGCTCCAAGACTCAAGCCATTCTCGTTGTGAACAGACCTGTATCGATATGGCGTTGCCTACTGCGCGTATTCACCTCGAATGCAATGCGCTTCGCATGGAGGACGCCGAGTGAGTGTGACGATGCAACCGCAGGAACGCGACTTGCGGGACTCCGCCCCACTTCCCGGAGGGTTCCATGAAAGCAAGTCTATTTCTAATTAAGGGTATTCCACTGGAGCGCCAGAAGTTCACCTGGCGTGACTTGGTACAGAAACCCATCAGCAAGCTGGACGATGATGCGTACACGCGGGTGCGCATCATCCTCATGAACGGCATCGAGCACGAGGCGATGCGCTTCTCGCACGCCTGTGCGCGCATGAACGCCGTCTTGCAAAGACCCCTCGCCGAGATCCGGCGCGTCGAGCACCACCAGGCGACGCTGGTGAACTGGCTGATTGGCGCCGATCACTCGCCGCTAGAGACCACTATCGCCTACGAGCAGGTAGCGATCGACGTGACTGCCGCCGTTGCGATGCGCGAGCCCGACCCCTACCTCGCTCAGGTGTACCGCTTCGGCTTGCTCGAAGACTTCGACCATATGTACCGATATTCCGCCTTGCTTGACAGATTGGAAGGCAAGGACGCCAACAACATCCTGCAAAGCTACACCGACATCCTGCCCGGGCGTCCGACCGCGGAGGAGCACCGGGCTCCGGTGGACGATCTGCGCAAGCCCTACGCCCGAAAGAAGGCGCATCCGCTGTCGAAGTTGCACGCCCTCACCATCATGGCCGGCGAGCAGCAGACGCACAACTTCTACATGAACATCGGCCCGATGTATTCGGACCCGGTGGCCCGGCAGCTCTACGCCGAGATCGCGTCGATCGAGGAGCAGCACGTCACCCAGTACGAGTCGATCATCGACCCGGAGGAGAGCTGGCTCGAGAAATGGGTTATGCACGAGGCGGCGGAGGTCTACAACTACTACGGCTGCGTCGAGCAGGAATCCAATCCGCGGATCAAGGCGATCTGGGAACGGTTCCTCGACTACGAGCTCGGACACCTGAACATGGTGATGGAACTCTTCAAGAAGCACGAGAAGCGCGATCCGGCGGAGCTGCTGCCCGAGACCCTGCCCGATCCCATCCCGTTTGACTCGCAGCGCGACTTCGTGCGCGAGACACTCGCCAACGAGGTGGACCTGCGCGCCGATGGCACCGAGATCGTGCCAAAGAGTAGGGAAAGCAAAGCCTCGAGGGAGTATCGCGATGCTGTCAACGCCGACGGCTCGCCAAGCGAAATCGTGTCCGCGGGCTACAAGTGGGCCCCGGGCTCGGAACTCAAACTGAAGGCTGCCTAAGGATTGCCATGCAACAGACCACGGAAATCGGCCTGAACCACACCGGCTTGGAGGTCGCGCCGGAAGTATCGAACCGGATGATGGAGAACATCGAGCTCACCAAGCCAAAGCGCGGGGACGAGCGTGCGGCGGCCAAGCTCCGCGCCCAATACGCCGCGGAGGCGGATCCGGTGGGCTCAATGCCGGACCCGGCGCTCGCCGGGGTTGAAGCAGTGCTGATGGACAAGCTCGGCGAGCGGCTCGCCTTCGAGCGCAGCGGCACTCGCCTCTATGAAGCCCTGATGGTTAAGTGCGAGGCCGCAAAGGCCGCCATTCCGCTCGAGGACCTGCAGCACATGCGCGACGAGGAGCATACGCACTTCGCGCTGCTGGGCGCCGCGATCCAGTCGCTCGGCGGTGATCCAACCGCTCAGACGCCCTCTGCCGACGTCACCGGCGTGGAGGGTATGGGCCTGATGCAGGTGCTGACCGACCCGAAGACCACCGTCGCGCAAGCACTGCACGCGATTCTGGTGGCGGAGATGACCGACAACGCCGGCTGGGAGGAGCTTATGGAGCTCACTGCTCAGACGGGCAACGACGAGCTGCTGGAGCGCTTTGGCAAGGCGCACGACGAAGAGATCGAGCACCTCGAGAAGGTGCGCGCCTGGTACAAGGAGGAGAGTCTCAAGTGAGGGCAACTCATACAGCCAGTTTCGTTGCAGCCGCGGGACTCGCCGGCGCCGCTGCGCTCGTCAACGCCAAGACATCCCGGATCGGGCGCTTGTTTCCGGCGACCGGCCGCTTCGTCGAGGTGGATGGCGTGCGGCTGCACTATGTCGAGCAGGGCGCCGGCGCGCCGCTTGTTTTGCTTCACGGCCTGGGCAGCATGATCGAGGACTTCCGGCTAAGCGGTCTCATCGACCAGGCCGCACAGCGCTATCGCGTCATTGCTTTCGACCGTCCCGGCTATGGTTACAGCACGCGACCGCGCAATGCTCGCTGGGGACCCATCGCTCAGGCGAGCTTGGTCCGGAAGGCACTCCAGACGCTAAATGTGGAGCGTCCAGTCGTTCTCGGGCATTCCTGGGGCTGCTTGGTGGCCTCAGCCTTTGCGCTCGAATTTCCCGAGGCCGCGCGAGGCTTGGTCCTCGCGTCCGGATTGCATTTTCCGACCTTGCGGCTTGATGCGCCGATGATCGCTCCTTCGGCCATTCCGCTTCTTGGCACGCTCATGCGACGCACGCTTTCCCCGCTCGTCGGGCGGGCGCTTTGGCCAGTCTGGTTGAAACTGATCTTTGCTCCCGAGCGGGTCCCGGCCTATTTTTCACGCCACTTCCCCGCCTGGATGACGCTTCGCCCCGAGACGCTGCGCGCGGTGGCAGAGGAAAGTGCCTATACCCTACCGGCGACCCTCCGACTGGCGCCGCGCCTGCCCCGCTTGACCCTGCCCGTAGCTCTGGTCGCAGGTGCCGGGGATCGTTACGTGAGCGCTCGCGGGCATTCAGGCCGGCTCAAGTCGATGTTGCCGTCCGCGCGGCTATTTCTCTCACAGCACAGCGGCCACATGGTCCATCACTCGGACCTTCCCCTCGTTCTGCAGGCGGTGGAAATGGCTGCCGCGGACGCGCCGAGCGTCAAAGTATCTGGCGGGAAGGGGTGACGGCGGAAGGCGGAGTCCGCGAGGGCTACGACATGTTCTCTGCTCGCGCCCGGTAGGTTGAGAGGGTGCGCCTTGAAATTCTCGCGATCGAGACGTCCACAGCAGTACATCTCTTACGATTGCTCGGCGCGGTACGGCTCGCGCTCCCGGGCGAGCATGCCGTCGATCAGTCGGCGCGCCCATAGGGAGCCCGCGTCGATATTCAGGTTGCGCAGCGCCTGTCCGGGGCGAGCGTCGATTACCTGTTGCTGCGCCTCGAGGACGACGCGGTCCTCCTCGAAGATGCGGGCGTTGGCCTGCCGCAGCTGCGTCGTCAGCGTCTGGTCGCGCAGGCGGTAGTTGCGCACCAGCGACCAGAAGTACATGCAGGTCTTCGCGGTCGCCGGTGTGATGGTGTTGAGCACGCGGCCGTTCACGCCCTGGCTACGGTCGCCTTGCAGCGCGCCCGTCCCGGCGAGCGCGACGCCGACGTCGAGCACGATGGTGCACGGCGGCTCGAAGCGGATGATCTGCCAGCGGTCGACGTTGCCGGGGCGGCCGAGCTGCGTGCGCCAGAACGGCGGCGCGTCGATGTCTGCCATCCAGCGCTCGACCGTCACGCTGCGCTCGTCGTGCGTGGTTTTCGCGGGCGTCTCCGCGATGGCGCTGTGGCCGATGCTGGTCGCGTGCACGAAGGTCTCGTGCGTCAGGTCCATCAGGTTGTCGATCACCAGCCGGTAGTCGCAGTTCAGGGACAGCGTCTCGCCGTCGCCTTCCCACGCCGGGTCGTCGGCCCA
>DATMJC010000043.1:0-35347 GCA_035554435.1 Burkholderiales bacterium
GAGATCTCGTCGAACTCGGCGGCCAACTTCGCCTCGGGGCTCAAGGGCCGGCCCGACGAAGCTCAGTACGAGGATCACGTCTTGAGAGAAAAAACACTGAAATTGCTTGCGCCCGAAGGCGAGCAGGAGGTCCCGATGCTCAACGCGCTGAACGAGGTGATGCGCGAGTCCTACCTCAAGGACTGCGAGATCGGCCTCAAGCGCTGGAACCGCCAGATCGAGCGCGCGGGCTTTGCTTCCCGCCTCACCCTGCCCTCGACGCGCTTCCGCCGCTCGATCGGCGCGTGGGCGGGATTGCCCGTCGATCCGCAGGGCAGGCTGATCTCCCAAGAGCTTTTTGCCAAATCGCTCGAGGGCTGGATCCCCTCGGAGGCTGACAGGGCGTTCGTGCACTCCCTGATGAAGAAGGTGGCGCAGCCGGGCAAGATGGCGGCCTGGATCGCGCCGCCCGAGCGCGGCATCAACAACCTGCCGGTGGAATACGAGTACGTGAAGCTGCACTGAGGCCGTGAGGCTGCGCACCGTCGTGCTGCTCGGCGCCGCCGGCGTCACGCTCGCCGCAGTGGGCGGGCTGTGGTGGCTGTACGCGTCGCGCGATGCGCTGGTGAAGCGGGCGATCGAGGGCTTGGGGCCGCAGCTTACCGGCGTGACGGTCACCGTGAAGCGGGTAAGGCTCGAGCCGGTCGACGGTACGGGCAGCATCAACGGCCTGGAGGTCGGCAATCCGCCGGGCTACAAGTCGGCGCGCGCCTTCGTGCTTGGGGAGATGCGCCTCGCCATCGACTATTCGACCCTCACCTCGAACGTGATCCGGGTGAAGGAAATCGCCCTGGAGGGCCCGGTCATCAGCTACGAGATCGGTGCGGGCGGCGACAACCTGACCGCGATCCAGAGGCATATCGACGCCGAGGTCGCGAAGCTCGCCGGGCCAGGCAGCCCCGACAAGGCCCCGGGCAGGAAATTCATCGTCGACCACATCTACGTGCGCGACGCAAGCGTGCGCTTCGGCGATACGCTCGCGCTCTCCATGCCAAACGTGCACCTGCGCGACGTTGGAAAGAGGTCGAACGGCGCCTCGGCCGGCGAGGTAGTGGAGGCCGTGTGGGGATCGATCGCGAGCGGCGCCACCGGCCTCGCCGCGCGCGCCAGCGGCACGCTGAGAGACGGCACGAGAAGCGTGATCGAAGGCGCCCGCGGCCTGTTCAAGTAGCCATGCACGATTTCCTCAACGGAATGCTGGAAGCCGAGCGCGCCGGCGCGAAGGCGCTGGTGGTCTTCATGGAAGACCATCCTCGCCAGAGCGAGGCCTGGAAGGTGCTGCGGGCGATCCAGAACGACGAAGCCCACAATTGCGCGCTGATCGGCAAGCTGCTGGAGAAGTCGGGTACGCCGTACAGCCACGCCACCGGCGAGTTCTACGACAAGGCGGTTGCGGTGCAGGGTCCACGCGCGCGCCTCGCGTACCTGGTGCGCGGGCTCAAGTGGGCGGTGAAGCGCTTCGAGGAGGCAGCGCCGACGCTCGGCCCCGAGGCGCGTGACGTATTCGCGAAAATGCGCGACTCGCACCTGCGCAGCATTGCCGCGTGCGAAAGGGTGCTGCAAGCTCTGCCGCGCTAGCGGCTGCCATGTGCGGCGAGGCGTGACGTATGCCGCAAGCGCCCGCGTGGGCAGCGCGTAGCATGGAGAAAATCGATAAGGAGGCTTCCATGCTCCGCGCCGTTCTGCTGTCCGCAGCTCTTTTCGCCTCCGCTTCCGCGTTCGCCCAGAACTACGGCGGCACGTATACCGCCAAGAACGCTTCCGGCGGCAACGTCATGCTGACCCTCACGCAGGATGGGCAGAAGCGCGTGAGCGGCACCCTCACCGGCCACGGCAACAGCAGCCTGCAGGTGCAGGCGCGGGCCGAGAGCGAAGGGCTGCGCGGCACCGCGGCCAACAGCTTCGGCATGCTCTACCTGACCGGACGCCTGGACGGCGACGAGCTCAGCATCGTGCTCACCGAATCGGACCTCGGCGGCAAGCCCAACCCGCAGAAAGCGCGAGAGCTGCGCCTCGCCAAGCTCCCGGCGAAGGTGGCGGTGCAGGACGGCGAGCTCGGCCGGGCGCTCACGCGCAACGCCTGGTGCAGCTTCGCCTACGACATCGGCGGCAACCGCACCAAGGAGCGCCTCGCCTTCATGCAGAACGGCCTGGTGAATCAGACGCCCGGCAAGACGTCCAGGTGGCGCGTGCAGAACGAAACCCTCGAGCTCTCCGCCGACGGACTGAGCTGGACGCCGCAGCCGCTGCGCCTTGGCCTCAGCTCGAGCGGCAACGCCGTCCTGCAATCGCACAACCGGGAATACACCCAGTGCGACTAGAAGGCTAAGCGGCGTCGCGGTTCGCGAAGCGCTCCTTCGCGCTTTCTCCCAGGTAGGCCGTCGACGACAGCACGCGCACCTCGCGCTGCGGCGCGGGGATCACGATGTCCCGCGCGCGGAACGCCTCGAGGATCGCCTGGTTGATCTCGGCGCCCGCCGGGCCGTAGTCGGCCGCGTCTACCCACGGGGCGACCGCCAGCACCACGCACGAATCGCGCAGCCTGGCGATGCCTACGACGGGCTCGGGATCCTTCAGCGCGCGGGGATTCGCGCGCAGGATCTCGTGAATGGTCTCCACTGCGGCGACGACGTCGGTCTTGTAGGACACACCGACCTCGATGCCGAGCTGCCGGATGCTGTGGCAGTTGTGCAGGATCTCGCCGACGATCTTGCGGTTGGGGATCACCACCTTCGACATGTCGGCGTGCCCGAGCGTGGTGCTGAAGAGGGTGATGTCCTCCACCGCGCCCTGCTCGCCCGCCACCGAGATGAAGTCGCCGACCTTGAAGGGACGCGTCACCATGATCGTCAGCCCCGCGATACCGTTGCCGAGAACGCCTTGCATCGCGAGCGCTACCCCGGCGCCGGCGATGCCGAGACCGGCAACGAGCGGCAGCAGCTCCACGCCCAGGTTCTGCAGCGCCATGATCGCGAAAAGCGCGAACACCAGCACCCCGGTGAGCCGGGCGAGGAACGAGCGTACGGGCGGCTCGAGGTGGGCGCGCCTCAGAGCGCGCCCGAGCGCACGGCCGGCCCAGCGGCCCGCGAAGTACCCGGCGACCAGGATCAGGATCGCGACCAGCAGCTTGGGCGCGAACTTGATGCCGAGATCGATCGCGGTGGTGGTGATCTGATCCAGATTTTGCAAGTTTTGCAGCGGGTCCATTTGATCCTCCCAGAAAACTGATTACGCTTGCACGGCCGCCGCCTCGCGGCCGAGATAAGCCCCGTCGCGCTCCAGGCACTCCTGCAGTTTACCCACGTCGAGCCGGCGCGGCGCCACGCCCGACTGGAGCGCGAGGTGCGCCGCGGCGCCCGCGGCCTGGCCCATGACGAAGCACGGCCCGCTCACGCGCGCGGCCGACTGGCCGCCGTGCGTCATCGAGGCGCAGCGGCCGGCGACGAAGAGGTTGTCGACCTTCTGCGGCACGATCATCCGGTAGGGAAGCTGATTGAAGCCTCTTTTCTCTCTTGCGAAGAGAAACTTCACATCGCCGGCAACGTGCGCCTCGACCGGCCAGCCGTTGACGCCGATGGCGTCGGCGAAGTCGGCGCAGCCGAGCACGTCGTCTTCGCTCAGCATGTATTCGCCTTGCACCCGGCGCGTCTCGCGGATGCCGATCTGCGGCGCAATCTCGACGATGTAGGCGTCCTCGAAGCCCGGGGCGGCGCCGCGGATGAACTCGAAGGTATCCCAGCACTGGCGCCGGCCTTCGATTTCGCCGTAGGTGAGCTGGTCGGCGTCGATGCCGCTCACCGCGCTGCCGTCGGGGTTCCTGATCTGGGTGAGGTTGGCGCGCCATTCGATCGGGTTCGGCTGCGGCCGCACGATCGGCTTCTTGCGCGGGAAGCGCCGCCCCATGCGCTCTGCTTCTTCCATCAGCTGCGGGATCTTCTCCCAGGCCTCGCCCGCCTTGGCGGGGTCGACGCCGCAGATGCGGTACATGGTGGACGGATAGAGCATGTTGCCCTTGCCGTCGCCGACCTCGTACGGCGCGCCGGCCCACGCGGCGAGGTCGCCATCGCCCGAGCAGTCGATGAACATGCGCCCGCGCACGGCGCGCCGGCCCGACTTGGTCTCGACGATCACCGCCTCGATCGCGTCGTCGGCCGACTTCAGCGCGCCGACCGCGAAGGCGTGAAACAGCGGCTTCGCTCCGGCCTCGAGAACCAGCTCGTCGGCGACGATCTTGTACGCCGAGATGTCGTAGGCCTGCGCCTGGATGCGCTTCTGCACCGAAAGGTGGGGCTCGCGCAGGGCTTTCCTGCTCTCCAGGCGCTCGAGCACGTCGTCGCACACGCCGCGGATCACGCGGCGGTGCTCGCCGTGCACGTTGGCGTGCAGGCCGCAGAACGTCGACAGCCCGGCCGCCGTGCCGGCGCCGCCGAGGAAGCCGTAGCGCTCGATGAGCAGCGTCGAGCGCCCGGCACGGCCGGCGGCCACCGCCGCGGCGATGCCGGCTGGCCCGCCGCCCACCACCACGACGTCGAACTCTCCGTACACCGGCGTCTCGCGCCGCGCTTCGCTGATGGTCTTCATGTGAGGGTCGCGCCCTTGTGCACCGGCTGCACCAGCCGCTGGTAGAGGCCGAGGTACCCGGGAACGTCCTGAGCGCCGAACACGCGCTTCTCCTTGCTCCGGGCTTCGAGCACGGCCGCGGAAACTTCGAGATTCACCTCGCGCTTCTCGACGTCGAGCGAAATGAGGTCGCCCTGATCGAGCAGCGCGAGCGGCCCGCCGTCGGCCGCCTCGGGCGAGGCCTCGCCGACCACCAGGCCCTTGTTCACCAGGCCCGAGAGCTGGCCTTCCGTGATCATCGCCACGCGGTCGATGAGGCCCGCGCCGTCGAGCGCGAACACCACCGCCGAGGTCATCGCCAGCCCCGGCCCTCCGCGCACGCCGAGTCCGCGCAGCACGAGCACCTCGCCGGGCTTGACCGCATTGCGCTTGATCGCCTCCAGCGCTTCCTCGCGAGAATGGAAGATGTTCGCCGGGCCGCGGAAGCTCGTCATGCGCGCCCCGGCGCCGCCCTGGCGCACGATTCCGCCGCCCGGCAGCAGCGAGCCGCGCACGATGACGATGGAGGGACGCCGCGAGAGCGGATGCTCCAGGCTGCAAATGACGCCGTCCTCCCTCACCGAAGTGGAATCCAATATGTCCTTTACGGTGGTGCCGGCGACCGAGCGTGCGTCCTTGTGCAAAAGCGCTTCGAGGCGCTTCATCACGGCGCGAGCGCCGCCCGCGGCCTCCAGCTCCTCGATCCGGCCGTCGCCGTTCGGGCGGATCGCCGCCAGCAGCGGCACCTTCTCCGCGTACTCCTGGAAGAGCGCATATACATCGACGTCGATGCCGCTCTCGTGCGCGATCGCCTGCAGGTGCTTCACGCAGTTGATGGAGCCCGACAGCGCCAGCACGATCATGGCGGCATTGGCGATCGAGCCGGCGCTCATGATGTCGCGCGGCTTGTAGTCGTCCCACACCATCTGCACGATGCGCTCACCCGAGCGGCGCACGTAGTCCATCATCCTTGCGCTGTTGGCGAGCACCGGCGCGGCGCCGGGGAGCGCCATGCCGAGCGTCTCGCACACGATGTGCATCGAGTTCGCCGTGCCCATTCCCGCGCACACGCCGGGGGAGCGCACCGCGTTGTCGGCCATGCCGGTCAGGTCTTCCAGCGTGATGCCGCCCGAGGCGAGATACCCCGCCTTCAGAAACACCTCCTCGATGTCGACGTGCGCGCCCTTGTACTCGCCGCTCTGCTGGTAGCCGCACACGACCACGATCGTCGGGATGTTCAGACGCCCGGCGGCCATGAGCTGGCCGGGCGCAGTCTTGTCGCAGGAGGCGAGGCACAGCATCCCGTCGAGCAGCGCGCCTTCGACCTGCACCTCGATGTCGTTGGTGATGAGGTCGCGCGTGGGCAGGATGTAGCCGCCGCGGCGGCCGGCGCAGGTGACGAAGTCGCTCGGCGCCGCAGTGCGGATCTCGAACGGCAGGCCGCCGGCCGAGCGGATCGCGTCCTTCGCCGCGCGCGCCACGCCGTCGAGGTGGCTGAAGCAGCTCGAGAGCTCCGAGGAGCTGTTCACCACCGCGATCTTCGGCTTCTCCATGTCGGCCTCGGACAGGCCGAGCGCGCGCCACTGCGCGCGCCGCCCGGCCCACACCGTGCCGCCGCGCTCGAGGTTGCTGCGGAGCTTGCGCTTCACGCGGCCGCTTCCTCGATCACCGTGGTGCGGCGCATGTCGCGCGGATACTTCGTGTCGTCGAACGGCGTGCCGCGGTGCATGGTCTGCTGGTTGTCCCACACCAGCAGGTCGCCGACGCGCCACCTGTGCCGGTAGACGAACTGGGGCCGGGTCGCGAACTCGATCAGCTCGCGAAGCAGCGCGCGGCCTTCCTCGAGCGGCATTCCCAGCACCTGCGAGGCGTGCGAAGCCAGGTACAGCACCTTGCGCCCGGAGCCGGGGTGCGTGTGCACCAGGCGGTGGCGCGCCGGCGGCCGGGTCGCCTTCTCTTGCTCGCTTACGTCGGTCATCCCGGCGAGCGCGCGCGAATGCCAGATGGAGTGTTCCACCACAAGATTTTCAATCCGGTCCCTAAGGGTCTGGGGGAGAAAATCGTAAGCAGCCCTCATATCCGCGAATTCGGTGTCGGCGCCGCCGGGCGGGATCGAATGGCACGAGAGGAGCGAATAGACGCCGCGCGCCTGGTCGTAGGAGGCGTCGGTGTGCCAAAGCAGGTTGCCGCGGTTGTACGCGCGGCGGCGGTCGTCCTCGGGAAGAAGCCTGCCGTCGGCGCCGATGTTCCCGATGTCGATGATCTCGGGATGGGCGAAGCGCGATTTCGACTTGCCGACCATCGTGAGCATCTTCATCGGCAGGAGCGGCCCCAGGCGGCGGCTGAACTCGACGTGCTCGGCGTCGCTGACGGGCTTGTCGTTGCGGATCACGCACACCGCGTAGCGGTCCATGGTGCACCGGAACTCATCGACGTCGATGTCTCGGATGCCGACCCCTGAGATCTCCGTAAAAAAGCTCATGTCACTCCATCTTCACGTTGGCAGCTTTGGCCACCCGCGTCCAGCGCTCGATCTCGCTCTTGATGAACGCGCCGAACTCCTCGGGCGAGTTGCCGACGGGCTCGATGCCGAGCTCCTCCAGCCGCCTGGCGGTGTCGGGCTCGCGCAGGAGCTTGCGGAAGTCGCCGCTGATCCTGCGCGCGAGCTCGCGCGGCGTGCCGCCGGCGGCGACGATGCCATTGATGCTGAGGACATTGAAGCCGGGAATGGTCTCGCCAACCGCGGGAACTTCAGGCGCCGAGGGGTCGCGCTTCCCGCTCGTGACCGCGATCGCCTTCATTTTTCCCGCCTTGACGTGGCGATAGATGCCGAAGGTGGGATCGAGCTGCAGGTCGATGCGCCCGGCCATGAGCTCGGGATAGGCCTGCGCGCCGCCCTTGAACGGGACGTGCAGGAGATCGATGCCCGCCTCCATCTTGAGCAGCTCGCCGGCGAGGTGCATCGAGCTGCCGAGTCCCGGGCTCGCGTAGGTCAGCTTGCCCGGCTGCTTCTTCGCCAGCGCGATCAGCTCGGCGATGTTGCTCGCGTGCAGCGTCGGCGAGGCCGCGATCATGATCGACGATACGCCGGTCAGGGTCACCGGCGCGAGGTCCTTCAGCGTGTCGTACGGCATCTTCTCGCGCAGGGCGGGCAGGATGACGAGCGGCGTCACCACCAGGCACAGCGTGTGGCCGTCGGGCGCGGACTTCGCCACGTGCTCCATGCCGAGAAGCGTCCCGGCACCCGGCTTGTAGTCGACGATCACCGGCTGGCCCCAGAGGTCCTGCAGCTTCTGCGCGTAGATGCGCGCCTGGATGTCGATCGCACCGCCCGGAGGATTGGGCACCACGAGCGTCACGGTGCGGCTCGGGAAGGCCTGCGCGAGCGCCACGCCAGAGACGACAAGGAGAAGAAGCGATGCGAACCCGCGGCGGGCCTTCATCGAGCGCATTGTAGACTTGGGCCATGCGGTTTGCGCCAGCCGAAGTCGACCTCGAGAAGCGCGCCGACGGCACGCTGATTCTGCGCTCGCCGCAGAAGCTCGGGCCGTATTCGCGCTGCGTCACCGAATGGTTGATGCAATGGTCCGACCGCGACCCGGCGCGCCTGTTTCTCGCCGAGCGCAAGGGCGATGCGTGGCGCAGGATTTCCTACCGCGAGGCCTACGGCGCCGTGCGCCGCATCGGGCAGGCGCTCCTCGACCGCGGGCTCGGCGCCGAAAAGCCGGTCGCGATTCTCTCCGACAACGGCATCGACCATGCCCTGCTCGCGCTCGGCGCGATGCACGTGGGCGTTGCGGCCGTGCCCGTGTCGCCGGCGTATTCGCTGATGTCGAAGGACTTCGGCAAGCTGAAGGCCATCTTCGAATTGGTGAAGCCGGGGCTGGTGTACGCGGCCGAGCGGGAAAAATTCGGTCCCGCGCTCGAGGCGGTGAAGGCAAGCTCGACGCCGGTGGCGGAGCTCCTCGAGACCAACCCGGGCTCGACGCTCGAGCGCGAGCACCGCAAGGTCGGCCCGGACACGGTGGCGAAGATCCTGTTCACCTCCGGATCGACCGGAATACCGAAGGGCGTGGTCAACACGCACCGCATGCTGTGCTCGAACCAGCAGATGCTCGCGCAGGCGTGGCCGTTCGTGCAGGAGAAAGCGCCGGTGCTGGTCGACTGGCTGCCGTGGAACCACACCTTCGGCGGCAATCACAATTTCAACCTGGTGCTGCGCAACGGCGGCACCCTTTACATCGACGGCGGCAAGCCTGTGCCCGGCCTCGTCGAGGCCACGGTGCGCAACCTGAAGGAGATCGCGCCGAGCCTCTACTTCAACGTGCCGCGCGGCTACGACCTGCTGCTGCCGTTCCTCGAGCGCGACGCGAAGCTGCGCCGCAGCTTCTTCCGCGAGCTGCAGGTCGTGTTCTACGCGGCGGCGGCGCTGCCGCAGAACCTGTGGGACCGGCTCGTGCGCCTCGCGCGGGAGGAGAAGCGCGGCGCCGACCTGGCCATGCTTTCGGCCTGGGGCTCGACCGAGACTTCGCCGCTCGCGACCTCGGTGCATTTCCCCATGGAGCGCCCCGGCGTGATCGGCCTCCCGGTCGCGGGCTGCGAGCTCAAGCTCGCGCCGTTCGGCGGCAAGCTCGAGGTGCGGGTGCGCGGGCCGAACGTGACCCCCGGATATTACCGGCGGCCCGAGCTCACCTCGGCCGCCTTCGACGAGGAAGGCTTCTACCGCATCGGCGATGCCGTGAAGCTCGCCGACCCCGGCGCGCCGGCGAAAGGCATCGTGTTCGACGGCCGCGTCGCCGAGGACTTCAAGCTCTCGACCGGCACCTGGGTCAACGTCGGCACGGTGCGGGTCAAGCTCATCGCCGCGGCGGACCCGATCGTGCAGGACGCAGTCGTCACCGGCCACGACCGCGCCGAGGTCGGAGCGCTCGTGTTCCTCAGCGCGGCGGCGAAGGAGCTCGAGCCGGAGGAAATTCGCGCGAGGCTTTCGGCCTCGCTCGGCCGGCTGAAGGCCGAAGGCGGCAGCTCGATGCACCCCGCGCGCCTGCTGGTTCTCGCCGAGCCGGCGTCGATCGACGCGAACGAGATCACCGACAAGGGCTACGTGAACCAGCGCGCGGTGCTCGAGCGGCGCGCCGCGCTGGTCGAGCGCCTCTACGCCGGCGGCGAAGGCGTGATCACCGCTTAGATGTGCCGAGCCACACGATCGCGCCGACGGTCAGAAAGGCGCCGGCGACCTGCAGCGGCGTCACCGTATTCCCGAGGACGAGCCAGGCGAGGAAAAGCAGCGCGATCGGCTCGATGTTGAGCGCTACCGTGTGAGTGGAAGGAAGCTTCGGCAGCACGAAGAACAGCGAGATGATCGCCAGGCAATAGAACACGGTGAGGCAGGCGAGCCCGACCCACCCGGTCGCCTCCGCGGGGAACGCGATGGCGTGCGCCGCGGTCCCGCCCGCGATCGCGAGCGTGGCAGTCACCGCGGTCATGGCGAAGGTGCGCACCCTGCCGTCCATGCCTTTCAGCACGTGCGTGTTGAGGTAGTACACGACCGCCATGCTGCAGCCGCTCGCGAACGCCCACAGCACCCCGGCCCCGATCTCGCTCCAGCGCGCCTGCAGGTGCTCGAGGCGCAGGTCGAGCGCCAGCGCGAGCCCCGCGAGCCCTAGCGCCATGGGCGCGAGCGCGCGCCAGCGCGGCGCCTCCTTGCGCATCGCCCACGAGATGAGCACGTAGAGCATCGGCGAAGTCTGGAACACGAGCAGCGCGAGCGCCGGCGGGATGCGCGCCACCGCGGAGTAAAGGCAGTAGCTCTGGGTCGCGATCAGCAGCCCCGCGAGCAGCGACCATGGACGCAGCGCGCCCGGGATCGCGAGGCGCACGCCCTGCAGCTGCATCAGGGCAAGGAGCACGAGCGCCGTGCACGAGGCGCGCACCGCGACGGCTGCGGCCACGCTCGCGCCGTGATCGAAGGCGACGCGCGCGGCGAGGTGGTTCGAGGCGAACGAGACGCCCACGCCGAGCAAGATCGCGATGCCGAGCCTCGGCGAGAGCTGCATTTGTCTTCCCTTCGAAATGGCATTATGTCGGCGATGTGGCGCTTTATCGTCCTCAGTTTCATCTGCGCGCCGGCCTTCGCCTGCGATTACCCCGACGAGGGCAACATGCCGCTGCGCCGCGCGGTGAGCAAGGTGAAGTACCTGCCGGAAACGCAGGCGTGGGCGAGCGCCACGCACGAAACCGGCGCCGTGGTGCAGTACGCGCTGCTCCTTGACGCGCCGCACCGCAGCCACGGCCGCTGCTACTGGCCGGTCGAGGTGCGCTCCGGCGGCACGCTGTGGCGGCGCTATTACGTCAGCCCGGACGGGAGGCGCGTGTTGCGGCCACCAGCAGCAGCGCAGCCGCAAGCCAGGCCGCCTCGGGCAGCCACGGCAGCAGCGCGCTGAACGCGGCCTCGCGCTCGGCCCCGGTCGCCACGGCCGCAATGCGCAGCGCAGCCGCCGCGGCGAGAACGGCGAACAGCGTGCCGAGGAAGCGGCCTTCGCGGCCGGTCCGCCCCAGCGCCACCGCCGCGGTGTATGCCGCGACCAGGGCCGCGCCCCAGCAGCCGCCGGCCAGAAATTGCGCCGCAAGGAGCACGGGCAGATTGGGCGCAACGGCCGCTGCGAGCGTCGCGATCGTGCCGCAAGCGGCGGCGATCACCATCGCGTCGCCGGGTCCGACCCGCTTCACCAGGCGCACCGCGGAGAACATGAGGAGGTTGAAGCCGACCCAGAACACCGGCATGAGGTAGGCCAGCTCGGCCGGCGGGGCGAACTTCAGGTAGCGCGATGCGGAATTGAGCGAGTAATGCACCTGGATCCCGAGGGCGAGGAAAGCGAGCGCGAGGAACAGGCGCGAGGGTGGCAGCGTCTGCGCGGGCTGCGGCTCGGTGCGAGCGTCCGCCGAGCGGCGCCGTTCGGCCACGACCAGGCCGGCGACGGTGGCGACCAGCGTCACGCTCGACAGGACGAACGGGAAGCGCGGATCGACGCCGCGCAGCGCGATGCCGAGATAAGGGGCGAGCGCCGAGCCGACCGCGGTGCCGGTCAGAACCAGTGTCGAAAGCCACGGAATGCTCGGGGTCGCGGCATGGCGCGAGAGCAGCACCCAGGGCGGGGAGCGCAGGGCGGCCGAGGTGACGGCCCACAAGCCGATCGCCGCCAGCAGCACGACCTCGCTCGCGCCGGCGAAGGGAAGAGCGATGAAGGCGACGCAGGAAACCGCCGTGACGCCGAGCATCCAGGGGCCGACGCGGGCGAGGCCCGCCCGCACCCGGTCGAGCCAGAACCCGGTCGCGACGTCGGTGAGCGCGAACACGAGCTGGTCGGCCACGAGGATCCACGGCACCCAGTGCTTCGGGATCCCGGCCTGCGCGGCGAGCTGCGGCAGGTAGACGACGTAGAGCGTCCACGTCGTCACGAAAAGGAGCTGCGTGACCCCGATCCAGGCGGCCAAAGCCGACGGCGTCTCCTTGAGAGCCAATTTCGCTCCCTGCTAGGCCTTGAACTGCCGGTCGACGTCGATCCGCAGGCCGTTGGCAAGGCGGTTGGTCTCGTTGGCGAGGCCGACCGCGACATAAACCATCTCCTTCAGCAGCGGGTCGAGCGCGCCCGGCGCCATCACCTGCTTCACGTTGCGCCAGACGCGGGCGAGCTCCTTCGGGTCGTTTGCGAGCGCCTTCCAGAAGTTGTTGATCCAGTCGACGCCGCGCGTCGTCATGATGTCGTCGTACACCGCGCGCACTTCAGCGGACGCCTGTGCGTATTCGATCAGAGGGACGAGCGCCACGTGGCCTCCTTGGTTCTCGGTATAGTAAACGGATGAAGCTCCGAGGATCCTGCCATTGCGGCGCGGTGAGGTTTTCGCTCGAGTCGCACACGCCCTACCCGTACATGTGGTGCTACTGCTCCATCTGCCGCAAGACCGCGGGCGGGGGCGGCTATGCCATCAACATCATGGGCGAGGCCGATACGCTGAAAGTCAAGGGAAAGACCAGCGTCTATCGCGCCATGCGCGGCGGCGGCGAGCGCCACTTCTGCGGCAAGTGCGCCTCGGCCCTGTGGGTGTGGGACAGGCGCTGGCCGCACTGGATCTACCCGTTTGCCTCCGCGATCGACACTCCGCTGCCCAAGCCGAAGGAGCGCCAGCTCATCTTCCTGGAATCCAGGCCGCGCTGGGCGTTTCTTCCGGAAGGCAGGAAATTCAAGGCATACCCCCGCGAAGCGATCGTCGAATGGCATCGCAGCCGAGGGCTGCTCAAACCATGACGCAGTGGCTCGCGGCGCTCGACCCCGGCCTGATGATCGTCGGCATCGCCCTCGCCGGCGTGGCGCTTTCGTTCCCGTTCTTCGTCGCGTCGCTGCGGCGGATGCGGAGGCTGAAGCTGGTCCGCGGAACGCTGTACCTGCTCTTCGGCGGCGTGGTGGTCCTCCTCGGCGTGGCCGCGGGCCTGGTGGCGACGAATCTCGTCACTTATGCGCGCCTCACGCACGAGCAGGAAGCCGCGCGCGTCACCACGCGAGCGCTCGGCGAGCGCCAGTTTGCCGTCAGCGTGCAGACGCCCGGCGGCCAGCCGCGGCACTACCAGGTGCGCGGCGACGAGTGGCAGATCGATGCGCGGGTCCTGAAATGGCGCGCGCTCGGCACCGTGCTCGGCTTCGACACCGTGTACCGCCTGGAGCGGCTTTCGGGCCGCTACGGCGACGTCCAGTCCGAGCGCAGCAGCCCGCGCACGGTGTACGAGCTCGCCGCCGACCCGGGCGTCGACCTGTGGAGCGTGGCGCGACGTTATCCGCGCTACCTGCCATTCGCCGACGCGCTCTACGGCAGCGCCGCCTACGTGCCGATGGCCGAAGGCGCCGAGTACGTGGTGTCGGTGTCGGCGAGCGGCCTGGTCGTGCGCCCCGCCAACGACGCCGCCCGTCAGGCGGTCGGCGGCTGGAAGTAAAAGTCACGCTAAAATGCCGCCATCCAGATGAAGTTCCTGTTCGAGCTCTTCCCCGTTGCGCTGTTCTTCGCCGCGATCCAGATCTGGGACATCTTCGTCGCCACCGCCGTCGCCATCGTCGCGACCGTCATCCAGGTCGGCTGGCTGGTGGCCCGGCGCAAGAAGGTTCCCTCGATGCTGTGGGCGAGCCTCGTCATCATCGTCGTGTTCGGCGGCCTGACCCTGTACCTGCGCGACAAGACTTTCATCCTGTGGAAGCCGACCGTGCTCTATTGGCTGTTCGGCATCGTCCTCGCAGGGGGCGCGCTGGTCGGCCGCAACCTCATTCGCGCGCTCCTCGGCGAGCAGATCACCCTGCCGGAGCCGGTGTGGCGGCGGCTCAACTGGTCATGGGTCGGCTTTTTCGCATTCATGGGGGCGCTCAACCTGTACGTGGCCTACAACTACTCGGAGAAGATCTGGGCCTCGTTCAAGTTTTTCGGCGGCACTGGATTGATGCTGATCTTCGTCGTGGCGCAGTCCGCGTTCCTCGCGAAGTACGTCGAACACAAGCAATGAGCGTCGCCGAAACGATCCGCGAGCGGCTGGCGGCGCTCGAGCCGCAGGCGCTCGACCTGGTCGACGAGAGCGAGCAGCATCGCGGCCATGCCGGCTACCGCGACGGCGGCGGCACGCACTGGCGCCTGTCCATCGTGTCGCAGCGCTTCAGCGGCCGCAGCACGCTCGAGCGCCACCGCATGATCTACGGCGCGCTCGGCAGCCTCATGCAGCACCCCATCCACGCGCTCGCCATCACGGCGCGCAGCCCGGAAGAGACGAAAGGAAAGCAATGAAAAACTGGATGTACGCCGCCGTCCTGCTGGCCGCCCCGGCGCTGGCGCAGCTGCCGCTGCCGACCAAGGACGAGCCCGCCAAGAAGGAAGCCGCAAAGAAGGACGCGGCCAAGTCACAGGCGGCGGCCCAGGGCACGACCCTCGCCAGGGTAAACGGCGTCGCGGTGCCCCGCGCCCGCCAGGACCTCCTGATGCAGCAGCAGGGCGCGCGCGGCATGCCCGACAACGAGCAGACGCGCGCGCTGGTGCGCGACGAGCTCATCAACCGCGAGGTGCTCTACCAGGAGGCACAGAAGGCCGGCGTCGGCAAGAAGCCCGAGGTCCAGGCGCAGGTCGACATGGCGCGCCAGGACGTGGTGGTCAGCGCCTATGTGCGCGACTGGGTGCGCACCCACCCCGTCACCGACGCCGACGTGCAGAAGGAGTATGACCGCGCCAAGTCCCAGACCGGCGACAAGGAATACCGCGCCCGGCACATCCTGGTGGAGACCGAGGAGCAGGCGAAGGGCCTGATCGATGAATTGAAGAAGGGCGGCAAGTTCGAGGACCTGGCGACCAAGAACTCGAAGGACCCCGGCAGCGCGCAGCGCGGCGGCGACCTCGACTGGAACGTGCCCGGCACCTACGACAAGCAGTTCGCCGACGCGCTGGTGAAGCTGGAGAAGGGCAAGTACACCGACACGCCGGTGCGCACCCGCTTCGGCTACCACATCATCATGCTGGAGGACGTGCGCCCGGTGAAGTTTCCGGCGCTGAACGAGGTGCGCCAGCGCATCAGCCAGCAGATCACCCAGGGCCGCATCGAGGAGCTGGTGAAGTCGCTGCGCGCCAAGGCGAAGGTGGAGTAGCGGACCTCACAGGAGGAACCCGTGGCAAGGTACGGCAGGAAGGCGCAGCAGAAGGTGAAGCGGGCGATGCACGAGAGGAAGCGCGGCAAGCTCCGGAGCGGCCGCTCCGGCAAGAGGGTGAAGAGCCGCAAGCAGGCGATCGCCATCGGCTTGTCGGAGGCACGGCGCGCCGGCGCCAAGGTGCCGCGCAGAAAGGGCCGCAAGCGCAAGTCCTCGCGCAAGAAGAAGTAGCGCCGGAGCGCCTGTTCCAGGTGGTGCGCGGCGATCTGCTGAAGGAGCCGGTCGAAGCGATCGTCAACGCCGCCAACGGGCACCTCGCGCACGGCGGGGGCGTCGCCGGAATCATCTCGCGCGCCGCCGGTCCGGCCCTGCAGGCCGAGTCCGACGCGGTGGTCGCGGCGCGCGGCCCGTTCGCGACCGGCTCGGCAGTCGTCACCACTGCGGGAGCGCTTCCCTTCAAGGGCGTGATCCATGCCGTCGGGCCGCGCTACGGCGAAGGCGACGAGGAGCGCAAGCTCCTTGAGGCCTTGGGAAATTCCTTCAGGCTTGCCTTGGAGAACGGCTGGCAATCCGTGGCCTTCCCCGCGGTCTCGAGCGGCATCTTCGCGGTGCCGCCGGAGATCTGCGCACGCGCCTATCTCAGGGCCGCGCGGGCCGCGCCACTCCGTAATGTCAGGCTATGCTTGCGCGACCAACCGATCGTCGATGCGGTTCTCAAGGAGATCAAGGGATGAGGCGGCTGATCGTCATTCTGGTGCTCGCGCTCTCGGGCGCGGCGCAAGCGCAGCAGACCGAAAAGGCGACCTTCGCGATGGGCTGCTTCTGGTGCGCCGAGGAAGCGTTCGAGAAGGTACCCGGGGTGACCCAGGTGGTTTCGGGCTATACCGGCGGCAAGGTCAAGAACCCGAGCTACGAGCAGGTCTCGAGCGGCCGCACCGGCCATGCCGAGGCCGTGCAGGTGACCTTCGACCCCTCGAAGGTGAGCTACGAGAAGCTCCTCGACACCTTCTGGCTCAACCACGACCCGACGGTGACCGACCGGCAGTTCTGCGATGCGGGCTCGCAGTACCGCCCCGAAATCTTCTACTACTCCGAGGAGCAGAAGCGGCTCGCCGAGGCTTCGAAGGCGAAGTGGGATAAGGCGAAGCCGTTCCGGCAGCCGCTTCTCACGCCGATCACCGCCGCCAGCGATTTCTATCCGGCCGAGGACTATCACCAGGACTACTACAAGAAAAACCCGGTGCAGTACCGCTTCTACGTAACCGGGTGCGGGCGCTACGCGCGGCTTGATCAGCTCTGGGGACCGCTGCGCAAGCACTAGCTAGTTACTAGTCTTTGGCGGGTTTCCTGCCAGCGCGCTCGGCGTTCTCCATTTCGCGCGCCTCCTGCTCGGACTTCGGCGCGGCGTCGTTCGCCGCTTCTTCTACCTTGCCGGAATTGACGAACTTCTTCGTGCGCTTGTTGTAGTCCTTCGTACCGGTATAGCTGCCTTCGCCTTCGACCTTGTCCTTGGGGTCCATGTGGGTTTCCTTTTCCGTATGCTCCGGGAAAAGGTGCAATCCACGTGCCGTCCTCGCGGAGCGAAGGCTCAGAACTTGCGCACGCGCTCGATTTCGCTCACGCGGCCGGAGCGCAAAACCACGGTCGTGGTGAAGGGATCGCCCGGAGTGGGAAAGTAGGTGTAGGTCTTGACCGGTCCCGAATCCCACAGCAGGAGATCGGGCTCGCCGGCGACCGTGATGAACTCGCCCTCGCTCATGCCGCGGTGGATCGAGACGTACTTGCGGAAGTCGAGCCCCTTCGGCGGCCGCGGCGTGACCGCTGCGCGCTCGGCGGCCTCGCGCGCCTCGATCTGCTCGCGCCGCGCCAGGCGTTCCTCCAGCCGCTCGCCCTGGCAGCGTACGGTGTAGCACTCGGGGCCTTCGTTTACCGGCGCACGAGGTTCGGCTTCGATGTCGACCTTGGTCGCCTTGACGCCCTTCGGCGGTGCCTCGTTCGAGTAGTGCACCGTGCCCTTCTCGTCCACCCAGCGATAGACGTCTGCCGCCACCGCCGGCAGGGCGAGCAAGAGAATCGCGTAGGTGAGTGCGCGCACGGCCGGCATATTCTATTCTCGGGGGCGGTGCGCGGCCCGGGATTTATCCCACTTCGTCGATCCACGCCATCTGGATGGCCTCGAGGATCTTTTCCCCGCAGCGCTTCGGGTCGTCGCTGAAGCCCGGAAGCGCCATGACCCACTTGTAGAGGTCGACAAAGTTCACGGCCTTCGGGTCCTGGTCGGGATGCGCATCGGTGAGCGCCATCGCGATGTCCTGCGTGTCGGTCCACTTCACGGCTTCTTCCCGCCCCCTTCGCGCTCGTAGTTGATGGTGTACTTCGGGATCTCGATCGCGAGGTCCTCGTCGGCCACCTTGGCCTGGCACGAAAGGCGCGAGGTCGCCTCGAGGCCCCAGGCCTTGTCGAGCATGTCCTCCTCCTTCTCGGAGGCCTCGTCGAGCGAATCGAAGCCCTCGCGCACGATCACGTGGCACGTGGTGCAGGCGGCCTGCTTCTCGCACGCATGCTCGATGTCGATATGATTCGCGAGCAACGTGTCGCAGATCGACACGCCCGCGCGGGCCTCGACCTCGGCGCCCGCCGGACAGAGCGCGTGCCCGGGCAGAACCTTGATTGTCGGCATCAGAGGCTGCCGATCTGGCGGCCGGCGAGCGCGCGCTTGATTCCGGCGTCCATGCGGCGCGCGGCGAATTCGTCGGTCGCGCGGTTCAGCGCGTCGGCGGCCTGCTTGATCGCTCGGTGATCCGGAGCGGCGAGGCGCGCTTCCAGCTCGGTCATCGCCTTCTCGATTTCATTCAGTTCCTGGGAACTGAGCAGCGCCTTGTCGGCGTCGAGCGCCGAGCGCGTCGCCTCGATGAGGCGGCGGCCTTCCACGCGAAACTCCGCGAGCGCGCGCGCGTGGACGTCCTCCCTCGCGTGCTCGAACGACTCGCGCAGCATGCGCTCGATGTCCGCGTCGGCGAGGCCGTAGGAGGGCTTGACGCTGATCGACGCCTCCACCCCGGTGCTCTTTTCCCGCGCGCTCACCGAGAGCAGGCCGTCGGCGTCGACCTGGAAGGTGACGCGCACCCGCGCCGCGCCCGCCGCCATCGGCGGGATGCCCTTCAGCTCGAAGCGAGCGAGCGAGCGGCAGTCGGCCACCAGCTCGCGCTCGCCCTGGACCACGTGGAAGCTCATCCCGCTCTGGCCGTCCTTGAAGGTGGTGAACTCCTGCGCCTTGGCGGCGGGGATGGTGGTGTTGCGGGGAATGATCTTCTCGACGAGGCCGCCCATGGTCTCGATGCCGAGCGAAAGCGGAATCACGTCGAGCAGCAGCCAGTCCTCGCCCTGCGGCTTGTTGCCGGCGAGCACGTTCGCCTGCATAGCAGCGCCGAGCGCCACCACCTTGTCCGGGTCGAGGTTGTTGAGCGGGTCGCGGCGGAAGAACTCGCCCACCGCGCGCTGGACCTGCGGCATGCGCGTCGCGCCGCCGACCATGACCACGCCTTTGATCTCGTCCACCGAGAGGCCCGCGTCGCGCAGCGCCTTGCGCACCGGGCCCAGGGTCTTCTGCACCAGGGTCTGGGTAATGCGGCAGAAGGTCTCGGAATCGATGCTCAGATCGAGCACGTCGCCGGTGGAGAGCTTCGCCGTGATCGGCGCCTCGCCGTGGAAGGTCAGGTGCTCCTTCGCTTCGCGCGCCCTCACCTGCAGCAGGCGCATGTCCCTCGGGCCGAGCGGCGGCAGCTTCGCCTGCTCGACCGCCCAGCAGAACACGCGCTGGTCGAAGTCGTCGCCGCCGAGCATCGAATCTCCGCTCGTGGCGATGACCTCGAATACCCCGCGCGAGAGCTTGAGGATCGAGAGGTCGAAGGTGCCGCCGCCGAGGTCATACACCGCGTAGACACCCTCGGCCGCGTTCTCCAGGCCGTAGGCGATCGCAGCCGCCGTTGGTTCACTCAATAATCTGAGGACATTAAGGCCGGCAAGGCGGCCGGCGTCCTTGGTCGCCTGGCGCTGCGCCTCGTCGAAGTAGGCCGGCACCGTGATGACGGCACCGCTGATGGCGCCTTGCAGGGACAGCTCCGCACGCTCCCTGAGCACGCGCAGTATCTGGGAAGAAACCTCCACCGGGCTCCTGACGCCGGCCACGGTGCGGATTTGCACCATCCCCGGCGCGTCGACGAAATCGTACGGGGCGTTCTCGATGTGCGCGACGTCCTTCAGGCCCCGGCCCATGAAGCGCTTGACCGACACGATGGTGTTCTTGGGGTCGGTAGCCTGCTTCGCCTGGGCCGCGTAGCCGACCTCGACCTGCCCGTCCTTCGCATAGCGCACGATCGAGGGAAGCAGCGGCCGCCCCAGCGAGTCGGGAAGCACGGTCGGGCTGCCGCTGCGCACCGTGGCGACGAGAGAATTGGTCGTGCCCAGGTCGATGCCCACCGCGACCCGGTGCTCGTGCGGCGCCGGCGACATGCCGGGCTCGGAGATCTGGAGCAGCGCCATGCTATTGCTCGATCGTCTCGTAGGCGGAGTCGATCTCGGCGTCGAGGCGCTCGAGGAACATCAGCTTCCTGACGAGCTCAGCGGCGCCGGCGTAGTCCTTCTTGCCGTCGATCGCTTCTGCGATTTCGCTCTCAAGCTTTGTTTCTTGAAGGCGCAGGCGTGAGCGCAAGCCGTCCAGCCTGGAGGAGTCCTTGCCGCCGGTCGCGGCTTCGAGCTCCTCGCGCAGCTCGAGTTGCTGCATCAGGAAGTCCGTCGGCATCTGCGTATTGGTCTCGAACGCCACGTCGATGCCGCGCAGCTCGAGGAGATGGCGGCCGCGCTGCACCGGGTTTTTCAGCGTGCGGTAAGCCTCGTTGACGCGCGTGGTCCACTGCAGCGACGCGCGGCGCTCGGCGTCGCCGGCATGGGCGAAGCGGTCGGGATGAACCCGAGCCTGGATCTCGCGGTACGCCTTTTCGAGGATCTCCTCGTCCATCCCGTAGGAAGGAGGCAGTCCGAAGAGTTCGAAGTGGTTCTGCAACCCGCTAGACGTTGAAGCTCTCGCCGCACCCGCATTCATCCTTCACCTTGGGGTTGCGGAACTTGAAGCCCTCGTTCAGTCCCTCGCGCGCGTAGTCGAGCTCGGTGCCGTCGATGTACGGCAGGCTCTTCGGGTCGACCAGCACCTTGACGCCGTGGCTCTCGAACTGCACGTCGTCCGCGTTGGGCTGGTCGACGAACTCGAGCTTGTAGGCCATTCCGGAGCAGCCCGAGGTACGCACCCCCACGCGCAGGCCCACCCCCTTGCCGCGCTTGGCGAGGAAGTTCTGGACGTGGTTTGCCGCTTTTTCGGTGAGCGTCACTGCCATCAGGCGACCTTTTTTTCCTCGACGGAGCGTTTCTTCTTGTAGTCGGCAACCGCGGCCTTGATGGCGTCCTCGGCCAGGATCGAGCAATGGATTTTCACCGGCGGCAGCGAAAGCTCCTCGGCGATCTGGGTGTTCTTGATGGTCGCCGCCTCGTCCAGGGTCTTGCCCTTGACCCACTCGGTGACGAGCGAGCTCGACGCGATGGCCGAGCCGCAGCCATAGGTCTTGAAGCGCGCGTCCTCGATGCGGCCGTCGGCGCCGACCTTGATCTGCAGCTTCATCACGTCGCCGCAGGCCGGCGCGCCGACCATGCCGGTGCCTACCGACTCGTCGCCCTTTTCGAAGGCGCCGACGTTGCGGGGGTTCTCGTAGTGGTCGATGACCTTGTCGCTGTATGCCATGGTTGTTCCTCTAGATCTCTAATGTGCAGCCCACTGCACGGAGTTCAAGTCGATGCCGTCCTTGTACATTTCCCAGAGCGGCGAGAGCTCGCGCAGCTTCTCCACCTTCCTGCGGATGAGCTGCGCGGCGTAGTCCACTTCCTCCTCGGTGGTGAAGCGGCCGAGCGTGATGCGGATCGAGCTGTGCGCGAGCTCGTCGTTGCGCCCCAGCGCCCGCAGCACGTACGAAGGCTCGAGCGACGCCGAGGTGCACGCCGAGCCGGAGGACACGGCGATGTCCTTCACCGCCATGATGAGCGACTCGCCCTCGACGAAGTTGAAGCTCACGTTGAGGTTGTGCGGGATGCGGCGCTCCAGGTCGCCGTTCACGTACACCTCTTCCATGTCCTCGATGGATTTCCACAATCTGTCGCGCAGCGCGCGCACCCGCTCGTTCTCGGTCGCCATCTCGGCCCTGGCGAGGCGCGCCGCCTCGCCGAAGCCCACGATCTGGTGGGTGGCGAGGGTGCCCGAGCGGAAGCCGCGCTCGTGGCCGCCGCCGTGGATCTGCGCCTCGATGCGCACGCGCGGCTTGCGCCGGACATACAGCGCGCCGATCCCTTTCGGGCCGTAGATCTTGTGCGCGGTGATCGTCAGGAGGTCGGCCTTGAGCTTCGCCATGTCGATCTCGACCCGGCCCGCGCCCTGCACCGCGTCGACGTGGAACACGATGCCCTTCTCGCGGCAGAGCTCGCCGATCTCCCACACCGGCTGGATCACGCCGATCTCGTTGTTCACCATCATGATCGAGACCAGGATGGTGTCGGGACGAATGGCCGCTTTCAGCTTTTCCAGGCTGACGATTCCATTGGGCTCGACGTCGAGGTAGGTGGCTTCGAAGCCCTGGCGCTCGAGTTCGCGCACCGTGTCGAGCACCGCCTTGTGCTCGGTCTTCTGGGTGACGATGTGTCTGCCCTTCGTCTTGTAGAAGTTCGCCGCACCCTTGAGGGCAAGGTTGTTTCCTTCGGTCGCGCCCGAGGTCCAGACGATCTCCTTCGGGTCGGCCCCGATCAGCGCGGCGACATGCGCTCGCGCCTCCTCCACCGCGGCCTCGGCTTTCCAGCCGAACGCGTGCGAGCGGCTCGCCGCGTTGCCGAAGAACTCGGTGAGGTAGGGGATCATCTTCTCCGCGACCCTCGGGTCCACGGGCGTCGTGGCCGAGTAGTCGAGATAGATGGGCAGCCTCATGCAGCGACCTTCTCTTCCGCCGGCTTGTCGTGCTGCTTCTCGTGCTGGCGGAAATCCTTGATGACGGCGACCGGCTTACCGCTTTGGTGAGCCACCAGGTCCGCGAGGCTTACCGACGAGAGATAGTCGTGCATCTTCTCGTTCAGGGTGGCCCAGAGGTCGTGGGTCATGCAGCGCTTTTCGTCGTGGCAGTTCTCCTTGCCACCGCACTGGGTCGCGTCGAGCGGCTCGTCTACCGCCGTGACGATGTCGGCCACCGTGACCGACTGCGTAGGCTGCGCGAGGTTATAGCCGCCGCCGGGGCCCCGCACGCTGGAAACCAGCTTGGCGCGCCGCAGCTTGCCGAAGAGCTGCTCGAGATAGGAAAGCGAGATGTGCTGACGCTCGCTGATCGCCGCGAGCGTAACCGGGCCGCGGTTCTGGCGCATCGCCAGGTCGACCATCGCGGTCACTGCGAACCTGCCTTTGGTAGTCAGTCTCATATGCTTTTGATCGTCCAATACCCGATAAAGATGCTCAAGTATACCGCAGTCGAAAGCCGACTGAAACCCTCAAGTACTAATTATTTGACCGCTCTGAGGTTTTTGTCGGTCTCGGCCGCGGCTGCGTGGCGCTCGAGGCGGGTGAGGCGGTCCTGGAGCTTCTCGATCGTGCGCTCGAGCTCCTGGGAGTGCTCGACAAGCTGCTGGATCGCCTTGGACTGCGGGTCTTCATGGTCCTGGACTACTGCATAGGCCGCGAAGCGTTCTGCGCTCTTCGTGCTGGGATCTTCGATGATCTTGCCCGGAATTCCCACGATCGTGGCGCCAGCTGGGACAGCCTTCACGACCACCGCGTTGGACCCGATCCTCGCCCCGGCACCGACCAGGAACCCGCCAAGGATCTTGGCGCCAGCGCCCACGACGACCCCCTCGCCCAGCGTGGGATGGCGCTTTTCGCCTCGGTAAAGCGAGGTGCCGCCCAGGGTGACACCCTGATAGATGGTGCAGCCGTCGCCCACTTCGGCCGTCTCGCCGATCACGACGCCCATGCCGTGATCGATGAACACGCAGCTTCCGATCCTGGCGCCGGGGTGGATCTCGATGCCGGTGAGCCAGCGGCCGAAATGCGAGGTAAAGCGTCCCAGCCAGGGCAGCCGACGCAGCCAGAACCAGCGCGCGAGCTTGTGGATGTAGATCGCATGGAGCCCCGGATAGCAGGTGAGCACTTCCCATGCGCTGCGCGCGGCGGGGTCCCGGTCGAGAATGCAGGCAATGTCGGCGCGCAGCTTCGTGAACATGAAAGCCATATTAGGGTTTCCGACTGTTTTGATCAACTATTTGCCGCTCATTTTCCGAGCAGCGCCCTCAGAAGGCCCCTCATGATATTGACCTCCTCGCGCTCGAGGCCGGGCACGCGGGAGAAAAGCCTGCGCCAGCGCTCCCGCAGCCGCGATCCGCTCGCCATGAACTTGGACTCCAGCGCCGCCAGCTCGAGATGGGCGTAGAGGCCTTCGACGTCCTCAACCGTCGCCAGCTTTTCGGTCCGGGTGTGAACGGCGGGCTTCGCGGTCATGAAGAGCTCGTACGCCACCACCTGCACCGCCTGCGCCAGGTTGAGGGAACTGAACTCCGCGCTCGCCGGAATGTGGACCAGGAACTGGCAGGCGAAGACCTCCTCGTTGGTCAACCCGGCGGTCTCGTTGCCGAAGACGAATGCCACCTCGCCTTCCAGCGCCATCGCGCTCGCCGCGGCGCTCCGCGCGTCGAGCACCTGCGGCGACCACTCGCGCGGGCGTGCCGACATGGCGAACGCCGCGACGCAATCCCGGATTGAATCTTCCAATGACGCATGCAGGGTGGCCCCTCTTAGAACATCAACGGCATTCGTCGCCATCCAGTCGGCCTCGGGCGCGGGATAGCGTTCGGGCGCAACCAGGCGCAGGTCGGTAAGACCCATCGTCTTCATCGCGCGCGCCGCGGCGCCGATGTTGCCGGGATGACTGGGACGGCACAGCACGATCCGGATCTTTGGCACAGCCCGTAGAATACGCGGCCCCTGCCTCTGGTACCGCGCATCTCAAACCCATATGCATCCCATGCTGAACATCGCGGTGCGCGCCGCGCGCCGCGCCGGCTCGATCATCAATCGGGCTGCGCTGGGCGGGGACGCGCTGGTGGTCAAGACGAAGCGCGCCAACGATTTCGTAACGCAGGTCGATCGCGCCGCCGAAGAGGCGATCATCGAGATCGTACGCAAGGCCTATCCGGACCACGGCTTCGTCGCCGAGGAATCGGGCACGTCGGGGCAGGACGCGGAGTACCGCTGGATCATCGATCCGCTCGACGGCACCACCAACTTCATCCACGGCTTTCCGCAGTACGGTGTGTCGATCGGCATCGAGCACCGCGGCGCGCTCGCCCACGCGGTGGTCTATGACCCGTCCAGGAACGAGCTTTTCACTGCCTCCAAGGGGCGCGGCGCTTTTCTCAACGACCGGCGCGTGCGGGTCTCGAAGTGCGCGCGCCTGCAGGACGCCCTGGTCGGCACCGGCTTCCCGTTCAAGGAGGTGAGCCGGCTGGACCTCTATACCAGACAGCTCGCGCGCTTCATGCAGACGGCCGCGGGCGTGCGCCGCGCCGGCGCCGCTTCGCTCGACCTCGCCTACGTGGCGTGCGGCCGCCTCGACGCGTTCTGGGAGCTTGGCCTCGCCCCCTGGGACATGGCGGCCGGGGCGCTCCTCATCCAGGAGGCGGGCGGCCTGGTGGGCGACCTCGAGGGCGAGGCGGGCTTCATGGAATCGGGGGACATCTGTGCCGCGACGCCGAAGGTCTTCCCGGCGCTGCTCGAGGGCGTGGCCGTCAGGCCTTGAACGAGTAGTCGCGCACCGCTTCGCACACCTGGATGCGGTACTCGGCAAACCAGCGGCTGCGCCCCTTTTCCTGGGCGGCGAGGTGCTCGGGATGGTTGCGCCACGCCGCGAGCGTTTCCTTCGACTCGAACTCGACGATCGCGACGCTTTCGCCGTCGGCGGATTGATACTCGCGGTAGGAGACGAACCCGGGCATCGACGTGGCGAGTTCGTACATGCGCGCGCCGACGGGCTCGATCTCCGCCTCGATTCCCGGCTTGAGCCGGCTGCGAAATACGGTCAGGATCATTTCTCGGCCTTCTTTCCGGCGAGCAATGCGTACACCTCGCGCTGGGACCATTCCGGCACCCCCGGCACGAGGGCCGTCGACTTCTGCACCAGCACGAGCTCGTCGCCAGCGTAACGGCGCCGGATGTATTCGACCTTGTGCTCGAGCAGCTCGAGCGCGTAGGCGGTGGCATCAGCGTCGGCGAGGTTGGCATGCTCCCAGACGAAGTACACGCCGTTCACCCTGGGAGCGCCGTTGACCAACAGGCTTCGCGGACCGACGCACTTCCACAGGTACCCCGAGTAGAGCTCGGGGTCGCAGTCCAGCGGCTCGATGCGGTGGCGCTTGTTGTCCTCGTCGAGCCACAGGCAGTAGTTGAGCAGACCGCCGAAAAACTCGAGCGTGGCCTCGTCGAGCCCCGAGTTGAAGTGCGTGCGGTGTCCGAGCAGCCCGGTGACCTTCGCCTGCACCCCGCCCCATTTGTCGAACCGCTCGCCGATCCACTTCGCCCTCGACAGGGGCAGTATCACCGGGATCGAGTTCGCCTCGTCGCCCTCGGCGAGCTGCGCCACGACGTAGGGCGTTTGCGCGGGTCCGCGGTTCTCCCAGTCCCAAGTGAAATCCCACGAGGGCGCCCATTCCTCGAAGCCGCGGAAGAGCCATTCCTGGATCCCGTCGCGCCACCTGATCTTGCGCAGGGCGGCCGACTTCTTGTTCCACCAACCGCTCGTGAGCAGCGCGCTCGGGTAAAACGTGCCCTCGACGGTCATTTCCATCGGCTCGTGCAACTGGTGGTTGCCGTGCAGCAGCTTGGTGCGCAGGCCGTCGACGGTTTCCTGCGGGCGCAGGGTCGAGTCCCAGTCGCCGCCGGGCTGATTGACGTAGTCGCGGTAGGCCTGTGGGCCGCGGATGGCGAGCAGGCCGGTCGGCGTGACGTTGACGATTTCGACGTTGACGCTGCTGCCAATAGTGAGGTTCTTGCCGGCGTTCAGGTTTTGGAACAGGGCGTTGACATCGGGACCGAGGTTGTTCAGCGCGGCAGCAAGCGCCCGGCGCTCGCCTACTGCCGCCTCGGAGGGTTTCCCGAGGTGATCTCCCCGATGCGGATGTCCTGCTCGGCGCTGAGCCGTCTCACGCGCACCGGACCGGCTTGCGCCGCCACGCGGCCGATGTCGATCGACGCACCCGCATTGAGGTCCTCGACCGTGATCCCCGCCTCCTGCGCCGCCTGCGCGCTCACGCGATCGTTGGCGATCGCCTCCAGCAGCGCCTTGGCTGCCTTCAGTGTTTCTTCATCGATACCGTCCGTCCCGGCCGCCTTGGCGAGGCCTTCCTTGAGCGCGGCCTGCCTCATGCCCGAGCCCGGATCCTCCTCGAGGAACTGGATGCCGGAGGACACCTTCCACCTTGCCGTGACAAAGCGTTTCAGGCCCTCGTAGGCCGCCTTCACCAACTGCTGCGCTGCAGGCTTGAGCGCCGCCGCGGCCCCCGCCACGACGGCGTTGACCAGAAGCGTCATCGGATCCATGACCCCTCCCCACGGGTTGCCGACCCATGATACGCCGCGAAACATGCACGGGCGCTAGGCAGGACGAAGCGATAAATGCGCGTCTAGTCCGACGCGGCGTCTAGTCCGCCTTGGCCCCGGAGATGCGCACCACGCGCGACCACTTCTCGATTTCGGCGCGGATAAGCGCGTCGAACTCCGCGGGCGTCGAGCCGACCGGCTCCATGCCGAGCTGGGTCATGCGCTCAGTGAGGTCGGAGCCCTTGACGGCACGCGCGACATCGGACGAGATCTTCTGCACCAGGTCGCGCGGCGTGCCGCCCGCTGCGACCAGGCCGACCATGCTGAGCGCGCTCACGCCCGGCACCGTCTCCGCAACAACCTCGTAGCCTTTTGCGCTCGCGGGGCGCGTCGGGCTGAGAAGCGCGATGACCTTGATCTTTCCCGAGTCGATGAGCGGCTGCACCGCGTAGAGCACGTCGAGCAGGATCGGCACCCGCCCAGCCATCACGTCCTGCTGCGCCGGGGCGCCGCCCTTGTAGGGCACATGCACGAGGTCGATTCCAGTCTGGGTCTTCAGCAGCTCGATCGAGAGATGCATCGACGTGCCGCTGCCGGGCGTGGCGTAGCTCAGCTTGCCTGGATTCTTCCTGGCCAGCGCGATCAGCTCGGCGACGTTGCTCGCTTCGAGCGACGGATGCGCCGCGATCACGAGATGCTGCACCGACACCTGGCCCACCGCGGCGAGATCCTTCAGCGTGTCGAACGGCATGTTCGGCCGCAGGCTCGGGTTGATCATGTGCGCAGTCACCACCACGCCCAGCGTGTGGCCGTCGGGCGCCGACTTCGCCACGAGGTCTGTACCGACCACCGTGCCCGCGCCCGGCCGGTTCTCCACCACCACCGGCTGCCCCCACACCGCCTGCATCTTCGCGGCGAGCAGGCGCCCGATGATGTCGGTCGCGCCGCCCGGCGGAAAGGGCACGATCATCCGCACCGGCTTCGTTGGAAATGCATTCGCCGTTCCGACCCAAAGAGACAGCAAAAGGAGAAGCCTAAGCATCGATGCTTGGTACGCCGCCACTGGCGACCGGATCGTCGGCGTAGAGCTTCCTGAAGTCGTAGCTCGCGCGCCGGCCGCTTTGCGGGGGCACGCCGTTCGACTCGAACAGGTTGAACTCGCGCGGCACGTCGCGGAAGCCCGGGGCGTCGAGCCACAGGCGCACCAGCCTCCGCTGCCGCTCGGGCTCGGGATGGTTCTCGAACTGCGAGCGCGCATGCATCACGGTGTAGTTGTTGACCACCATCATCTCGCCGCGCTCGAGGTAAAAGGCGAGCCGGTTCTCGGGCGCCTTGGCGATTTCATCGAACAGGTTGAAGGCCGCGATATCCTCGTCGGTGAGCGGCACGCCGCGGCTGCGGTGGCCGGCGGCGATGCCCGCACGCTGATAACGACAGCTCAGCTGGTCCTTGACGGCGGAAAAAACCGGGACCCGGTAGGGCGTAGTCGGCTCCTCGTTCGGGCCTTCCTCGCCGAGCCGGTGGTAGTGGTAGCCGCGGTAGAGCGGCACGAGCAACTCGGGCGCGCGCCGGCGCATCTCGTCGTGCACCGTGACGCCGCTCACCAGCACCGAAGCGCCGCCCGAGCGCGCCTTCTGCCAGCACGCCAGCGCAATCATGGCAGTGATGTCGTTGTGGGGCCGCAGCTCGAGGTTGCTGCGGTACATGCGCGGCGTCGGATCGTCCGCGGTCGCGTCGATGACGTGGCCGATGAGCTCGCCCTGCGCGTTCTGCGACAGCGCCGCGCCGAAATGCCGCCCCGCCTCCCAGACCGCGGCGCAGAACGCCTCGAGCGTCCCGTCCACGGGCAGCCCGCGGATGATCACCACGCCCTTGCCCGAGCGCACTTCCTCGTACGCCGCCTTCAGGTCGGAATTGACATCGATGCGCGCGATCGAGGCGTCGGCGCGCCACGCGAACGATCCCGATGCGTGCTGGTACGCTCCCATTGTCCGATTCTAAGCGGCGCCGCGCACGTCTTCCACCATCTTCTCCAGCCGCGCGACGTCGCGCACGACGAGCGCGGCGCCGTCCTTCTCCAGGATGCCCGCCCGGGCGAGCGCCGACAGCTCGCGCGTCACCTGCTCGCGATAGGTGCTCACCTGGCTCGCGATGTCGGCGTGCTTCGGTCCCGGCTCGAGGCGCGCGCGGTTTCGCTCCACGCCGGCCGCACGCGCGAGGCGCAGGATCTCGGCGTGAATGCGGTTCTGCACGCCGAGCGTGCTGAGATCGATGACGCGGTCGGACAGCGCGCGCACCAGCGCCGCGAGCCGCGTCATCACGCGCTCGCCGACGAGAGGCTCCTCGGCGAGGAGGCGGCGGAACACCGGCGGCGACATCGACGCGAGCAGCGCGCTGTCCAGCGCGATCACGTCCGCGCTGCGCGGCTTCTCGTCGAGCGCCGCCACCTCGCCGAAGATGTCGCCGGCCGCGATGTCGCGGAACGTGACCTGGCGGCCGCCCTGCGAGTAGGTGGTGATGCGCACCCGTCCCGACACCAGCAGGTAGACGTCGCGATCGTCGGCGTTGCGCGAGATAATGCGCTTGCCAGCCTCGTAATTCCGCCAAACGCATTGCCGCGCCAGCGCATCGAGCTTCTCGGGCGCAAGCCCTTCGAGCAGCTCGATCCCGCGCAGGCCGAGGCTGGACGGTTGAACGTTTCGTGACATCGACTGCGACCGCCGTGAAGTTTACTCGACGCCGCCTCCGGCTCACTTCGGGGCTGGTGCTGTTCGCCTACCTGGCGAGCCACCTCGCGAACCATGCCGCGGGCCTGATCTCGCTCGACGCCGCCGAGGCCGGCCGCCTCGTCTTCCTCGGCTTCTGGCGCAGCCTGCCCGCGAGCACCGCGCTGTACGCGGCCTTCGTCGTGCACATCGGGCTCGCCCTGATGTCGCTCTACGAGCGCCGCACGCTGCGCATGCCGCCGGCCGAGCTCGCGCGCCTGGTGCTCGGATTCGCCATCCCGGTGCTGCTGGCCGGTCATTTCATCGGGACGCGTATCGCCTGGCAGCTCTACGGGCGGGACGACCCGTACGCACGGGTCGTATGGGTGCTGTGGACGGGCGACTACGGCCTGCAGCAACTCGTGCTCATCACCGTCGCCTGGGCCCACGGCTGCCTCGGGCTGCATTTTCTGCTGCGCTATCGCGCCTTCTACCGCGCCTGGTTCCACGTCTTCTTCGCCGTCGCGATCCTCGTGCCGGCGCTCGGCCTGCTCGGCTTCCACGCCATGGCGGCCGAGATCGACGCGCGCAACGCCGCCATTTCCTCGGCGCTGGAGCCGGACCGGGCCGCGACCCTCGAGCTCTTCCGCCAAGTCCTGCTCGCGCTCTTCGCGGCGCTCCTCGCCGCGGTGCTGGCGGCGCGTTCGCTGCGCGCCTGGCACGAGCGCAGGCGCGGCCTCACGATCGCGCTGCGCTATCCCGCGCTGGTCGTGCACATTCCGCGCGGCTGGTCGGTCCTGGAGGCGAGCCGGGCGAACGGCATCCCGCACCTCTCGCTCTGCGGCGGACGCGCGCGCTGCTCGACCTGCCGCATCCGCGTCGAAGGCCCGGCGGCGCACCTGCCGCCGCCGAACGCGGACGAGGCCCGCACGCTCGCGCAGGTCGGCGCCGCGCCCGACGTGCGTCTCGCCTGCCAGCTGCGCCCCGCCGGCGACATCTCGGTCACGCCGCTCCTGCGACCGGCGCAGCCGGGCGCGGGCGAATTCGGCGTCGAGCGCGACCTCGTCATCCTGTTCATCGACCTGCGGCGCTGGACCGGGCTCGGCGAGCACCAGCTGCCGCACGATCTCGCCTACGTCCAGGAGCTCTTCTTCGAGGCGGTGGGCGAGGCAGTGCGCGAAGCGGGCGGCGTGGCGAACCAGTTCATCGGCGACAGCGTGATGGCGATCTTCGGCGCCGACCGCGACTCCTCCGAGGCGGCGCGCGAAGCGCTCGCCGCGGCGCGCGGCATCGGGGAGCGCATGCGCGCGCTGAACGAGCGCGTCGCCGCCGAATTCGGCCAGCGCCTGGGCTTCGGCATCGGCATCCACGCGGGCCCGGCCGCGCTCGGCGAGGTCGGCTATCGCGACACGCGCACGCTCTCGGCGGTCGGCGACACGGTGAACACCGCGAGCCGGCTGCAGGAGCTCACCAAGCACTACGGCGTGCCGCTGGTGATCTCCGAGCGCGTGGCGCTCGCCGCCGGCCTCGATCGCTCGCGCCTGGAAGCGAAGGAGCTGGTGATCCGCGGCCGCTCGAGTCCGATGACCGTCTACGCCCTGCGCTCGCTCGCGGAATCCGGTGCGTAAGCGCACATCGCAGCCGGCGCGCAATCCCTAGAGTTCGGCTGTACCGATTGACCAATGAACTCAAAAGGAACCTCGCCGTGAAACGGAACCTCGCCATGAAACGCCTCATTGTCGCCGCCGCCCTCGCGGCACTCGCCGTTCCCGCATTCGCCGTCGAAATCGGCAAGCCGTTCGAGCAGACCGAGCTCGACCGCGCGCGGCCGGAAGTCAACATTCCGGCGCCCGTGCAGCGCAGCGTCGACGCCGCGTCGCTGCCCTACGAGCAGGTCCAGGTCGACCGCATGCTGCCGACCTTCGACTCGAACCGCGTGCAATTCGCCGCCGCCAGCGGCTCGACGGTGTCGGACGCCGCGATCGCGACCGAAACCGCGGACGCCTCGCAGCCGACGCAATCGCCCTGGGCGAATGACTGGAACTTCATCGCCCCGTCGCTGTAAATCGCCGTCCCGGGCTAGCCGGGCCCTCGGGCCCGGCTTTTCCCGCGTTCAGGTGCGTAAACGCACATCCAGGCCGGCGCGCCGTTCCTAGAGTCCTGGTTTGCAGTCCGTACCAACCAGCTCAAAGGAGCACGCATGAAACGCATCATCGCAGCCGTGTCGTTCGCAGCCCTCGCCGTCCCCGCGCTTGCAGTCGAGCACGGCAAGCCGTTCGAGGAGACCGAGCTCGACCGCCAGTTACCCCAGATCAACGTCCCGGCGCCCGCGGACAAACGCACCGCCGACCGCGTGGCGGACAGCAGGACGCGCGCCTCGCAGACGACGCAATCGCCCTGGGCAAACGACTGGAACTTCATCGCCCCGGCGCCGTAATCAGCCCTCGAGCAGCCGCTTCGCCGCGTCGAGATCGCGCATTACCCATTGAGCGTCGGCGGCGAAGCGCTCGTCCGACATCCCGGGCTGGCGGAACAGCGTGAGCACGAGTTCGCAGCCGGCCTCTTTCTCCACGACGCGCAGCGGCACGTAGACGGTCACGCCGCGCGGCAACGTCACCGCGTGGTCGAGCACGCCGTAGTCGTTGCGTTCAGAGAAGTGCACTACGGCCCGCCCTTCCGGGGTATCGGCCACCCAATCGTCCCCGACCTTGCGCAGCGACGCGGCGAGGCCCGAGGCCCATTTCGGAAAGTTCTCGGGCGCCGACAGGAACTCGTAAGCTTCCGCCGCGCTGCGATCGATGGCGATCGTGAGCCTCCGCATTTCTCTGTTAGTGGGCATATTCGACCTCCTTCTCGCGATGCGCGGCGCGCGGCAGCCAGGCGGCGGCGCCTGCCGCGACCAGCGCGCACAGTGCGGCCACGGCGAACGCGGCGTGGTAGCCCGCGCGCTCGGACAGGCTGGCGAGAATCGCTAGCCCGAGCGCGCCACCCATCATGAACGACGTGTTGACGACGCCCGAAGCGAGGCCGGACTCCTCCGGCGCGACGTCCTGCATCGCCGCGAGCATCACGGGGTTGAGCGCCATGCCGCAGCCGATGCCGAGGAGCAGCATCCCGGGCATGACGTGCACCATGAACGACGCGTCCTTCGGCCAAAGGGCGAAGAGCCCCAGACCCGCCGCTGAGAGCGCCATGCCGGCCACGATCGGCACGCGAATGCCGAAGCGCATCACCATCTTCGCCGACAGCCAGATCGAGAACGCCGCCATGATCAGGTTCGACGGCAGGAACGCCAACCCGATCTGCATCGGGTCGTAACCGAGCACCGTCTGCATGTAGAGCGCGGAGAGGAAGAACCACGCGAACATCGCCGCCGCCCAGAACACGCCTAGGATGTTCGCGGCGACCACGGTCTTCACCTTGAAGATGCCCAATGGCATGAGCGGCGCCGCGACTTTTGCTTCCAACAAGAGAAAAACCAGCAGAAGAACGACGGCACCGCCCAGCAGTGCAAGGGTCTGCCGCGACGCCCACCCAGCCTGGTTGCCGTCGACGATGCCGTAGACGGCAAGCATGAGCGACAGGGTGATGGTCACCGCGCCGCCCACGTCGAGCTTACCGGGCTTGCTGTGTGCATCTTTCTTCAACAACTTTGTACAGAAAGCGTAGACCGCAATCCCGATTGGCAGGTTGACGAGGAATACCCAGTGCCACGACAGCGCGCTCGTCAGCACACCGCCCGCGAGCACGCCGATGCTGCCGCCGCCCGCGCACACGAAGCCATAGATGCCCATGGCCTTCGCCCGCTCCTCGGCTTCGGTAAAGATGTTCATGATGAGCGACAACGCGATGGCGGAGACCACGGCGCCGCCGAGGCCCTGGAGCGCGCGCGCCGCGACCAGGACAGCTTGCGTCCCGGCGATCCCGCAAGCGAGCGATGCCCCGGTGAACAGCGTGATGCCGGCGAGGAACAGCCGGCGCTTGCCGTAGAGGTCGCCGAGGCGCCCGCCGAGCAGCAGAAAGCCGCCGTAGGTGAGCATGTACGCGTTGACCACCCATACCAGCGCGCTTTCGGTGAACCCGAGGCTGCCCTGGATCGACGGCAGCGCGACGTTCACGATCGTGGTGTCGAGCACGATCATGAGCTCGCCCGCGCACAGCATGTACAAGGCGAGCCACTTCTTTCGCTCTTCGACCAATTCAGCCCTCCAGGGATCTCGCCAGCCGGTCCATGAGCGAGCCGGTGCCGCGCTCGCGGCTGCCGGCGTCGTCGTACCCGTCGAGGAAAGCGCCCTGCTCGGTCACGGTCATCTTCGTGCCGCTCTTGCCGCCGACCCTGGCCGCCTCGAGCACGATCGTCGCGAGCGAGACCGAGATCTTCTGCTCGTCGACGTGCATCGAGTAGGCGTAGAGGATCCGGCGCTGCGGCACGATGTCGAGATAGCGCGCGTTGAAGTCGGTGACGCGGCCGCTCTTCCAGCGCCCCGTCAGCCGCTCGCCGCCGTCGACGCGGAAGTCCATCTCGCGCCGGACCGCGGTCCACTCGTCCGTGGGCGCGGAGAACCAGGCCGCCTTGGCCGCGGGGTCGGACCAAGCGGCGTACACGCGCTCCGGCGCGTGCGGCAGCTCGCGAGTGATGGTGAACGTTCCGTGGACGGTGCTCATCTATTTCTCGGCGAGGGTCTTCAGGTTGGCCAGGCCGGCCTCGAAGTCGGCGCCGACCATGCGGTCCATGTTGATGAAGACGTGCATGATCTTCGCGACGTACGGCACGGGTCCTTGCATATCCCATACCACTTCCGTCAGCTCGCCTTTCGGGATGAGGTCGAACTGGACCGTGTTGTGCGCTTCGAACGGCTTGACGAAGTCGAGCTTGAGCGCGACCTTGCTCGGCGCCGTCGCCTCCACGATCTCCATGCGCCCCTCTCCGACGTTCCTGTCGCCGTCCCAGGCGTAGCTCGCGCCCTTGCCTTCCTTCGGGCCGCCGAAGGAGCGCTTCATGCCCGGGTCCTTCTTCTCCCAGGGCGACCACGCCCCCCAGCGCTGGAAGTCGCTGAGGAGCGGGTAGATCTTCTCCGGCGGCGCCTTGATCACCGCCCGGCGTTGCACTTTGAACGTATCCGGCTTGGATGCCGCGAGGATCAGCACCGCGGCGAGCGCGAGGACGACGACGGCGAGGACGATCTTCAGCATGTCAGAGATCGATCGCGACCTTGAAGCCGCCGAAGAACATGCGCTTGCCGTCGAACGGGAACTTCTTCGGGTCCATCATCTTCGCCACGCGCGGGTCCCTCATCGCGTCCTTGTTGACGCGGTCGCGGTGCGCGCGGTTCCTGTACATCGCCCACGAGAGCCACACCACTTCGCCCTTCCTGAGCTTCACCGCCTGCGGGAACGACGTGACCTTGCCCGGCTTCACGTCGTCGCCCATGGACTCGGTGTAGGACAGCGCGCCGTGCTCGCGCCAGATGCGGCCCATCTTGCGCGCGATCTGCTTGTACTTCTGCACGTTCTTCCGCGGAACGGGAACGACGAATCCATCGACATACGCCATGCGAATCTCCTTGTGTTAGGACGACTTAATTTCGAACTTGTCCGGATAGAACGCGAGCCGCTCCCGGATTGCGCGCATCTCGTCGTAGGGCGTCTCGTAGCTCCAGACCGCGTTTTCC
>DATMJC010000044.1:0-94885 GCA_035554435.1 Burkholderiales bacterium
GCCCGCGCCGTGGCCGATCACCGCCTTGAACTTCAGGCCCTGCTCCTTCGCCTGGCGCAGGAACAGCGTGATGTCCGGGTTGTAGCCGGTGTGCAGCAGCACGTCGGGCCGCGCGCGCTTCAGCTTGGTAACCAGGCTCGAGAGGTCGGGCGCGGTCGCCGAGTAGCCCTCCTTGAGGACGATGTTCAGGCCGTGCTTCTTGCACTGCGACTCGTTGCCGTTCGCCACGCCGACGCCGTACGGTCCGTCCTCGTGGATGATCGCGACGCGCAGGTTCTTGGGATCGGTGCCGAACTTGGTCTTGGCGTAGTGGTTGACGTAGTCGCACGACCAGGCGCCGAACTGGTCGGAGTGCGCCTGCGGCCGGAAGACGTACTGCAGCTTCTTGTCCTTGAACACCGCGGTGGCGATGCAGACGTTGAGCCAGGTGAACTTCTTGCGCGAGTCGGCCTGCTGGACCATCGGCACGCACTGCGCGCTCGAGTACACGCCGCTGACGATGTCGACCTTCTCCTGGTCGATGAGGCGGGTCATCTCGTTGATCGCCACGTCGACCTTCGACTGGGCGTCGACGAAGATGGCGTTGATCTTGTAGCCGGCGACCCCGCCGCGCTCGTTGAAGTAGTCGACCGCCGCCTTGGTGCCGATCTGCGCCGGCTCCGAGCCGCCGCCGGCGAAGGGGCCGGTGACGTCGTAGATGAAGCCGATCTTGATTTCCTTCTGCTGCGCGAGCGCCGAAGCCGAAACGGCGAGCGCAAGCGCCGCGAGAACGCGTGCCATGGACATGGGAAATTCCTCCTCGACGCCGAGTCTACCGAATGTGTAGCAAGTTGTGACGGCGCGCCGCGACTTGCAAAACACGCTCACAAAGTTCGCATCCCGGGCGGCTCGGGACCTGCCCTAATGCAGGCATGAAAACACTACTCGCAGTTCTCGCCGCAAGCGCCGCGCTGAGCGGCTGCGTGGTCGCCCCGGTCGAGCCTGGCCCCGTGGTTTATGCCTCGCCCGGTCCCGTCGTGGTCGCCCGCCCCTACTACGCGTACCCGCGCTACGGCTACTGGCACCGCGGCTACTGGCGCTGAGCTACCCGGCGGCGCCTTTGCCCTCCGGAGCCGCCGTGAATTTCATTTTTTCACATACTTGCGCAGATTCTGCGTGTTGGTCTCGGCGCCGAACACGTTGCCGTGCGCGTCGGCGGCAACGCCTTCGGTCGCGCTGATCTTGTCGCCGAACGCAATCGCCGGAATGAACATCGTCACCTTCTCGTCCTTCAGGCCGCCGATGTAGATTCCGCGCTTGAAGCCCGGATTGACCTTTTCGTCGGACTGATGATCGGTCACGTACAGCACGTCGTTGCGATCGACGAAGATGCCGCTGGGCCGGCCGAACTGGCGCAACTCCTTGAGGAACCTGCCGTCCTGGTCGAAGATCTGCACGCGGCTGTTGCCGCGATCGCCGACCAGCAAGCGTCCTTTGGAATCGATCGCCAGCGCATGCGGCGTGTCGAACTCGCCGTGGGCGGACCCCTTTCTGCCCCACGCCTTGATGAACTTGCCGCTCTTGTCGAGCTTGACGATGCGCGCGTTGGAGTCGCCGCCGTGACCGTCGGCGACGAAGATGTCGCCGTTCGGCGCGATGACGACATCGGAGGGTCGATTGAAGGAATCGGGTCCGTTGCCCGCGACACCGGCCTTGCCGAGCGTCATCAGCAGTTTTCCTTCGGCGCTGAACTTGAATACCTGGTGGCCCTTGCCGTCCTTGCCATCGGCGTCGGTGACCCAGACGTTGCTGTCGTTATCGACGTAGAGGCCGTGCGGCATCACGAACATGCTCGCGCCGAAGGTGAGCAGCTGCTTGCCGGCAGGATCCAGCTTCACGATCGGCGGGACAGTCGAGCCGAGGCAATTCGTGCTGCCGCAGCGCTCGAACACCCAGATGTTGCCGTTGCGGTCGAGGTCGACGCCGCTGGTGTTGCCCCACTTCCTGCCGTCGGGAAGCTTGCCCCAGCCTTCGTCGAGACGATACGGCGTCTGCTGGGCCAGGACCGGAATCGCCGCGACCGCCGCAAGCACGGCGGCGAGCAGCCGATACGCAATGCGCATGATGGCTCCCTCTGTTGGGCCAACGATATATCATCTTACGTTCAGCGGAGGAGCCTCTCATGGATTCGACCAGACGCAACGTGTTGGCGACCGGAGTCGCCGCAGCCGCGGCGGCCGCCGTGCCGCAGGCGTTCGCGCAAGCCAACCCGGGGAAAGGAGCGGCGGGGTCGTTCTTCGAGAAAGGCAGCGTCCGCATCCATTACCAGGAGGTCGGCTCCGGTTTTCCGCTGCTGCTGATTCCCGGCGGCGGGTTGAACTCGACTATCGGCTGGATGGCCAAGGGCGCGCCGTTCAACGCCATCGAGGAATTCAAGAGCGAGTTTCGCGTCGTCACCGCCGACATGCGCAACGCCTACGACGGTCAATCCACCGGACCGCTCGAAGCCGAACGCCCCTGGGACGCGTATACCGACGACCAGCTAGCGCTGATGGATCACCTCGGGCACAAGAAGTTCATGGTGATGGGCTTCTGCATCGGCGGGCCATTCGTCTGGAACCTGCTCAAGCGCGCGCCCGATCGCGTCGTCGCCGGCGTGGCCGCGCAGCCAAGCGGATTCCGCCCGGAGTTGCCGACCCTCTCGTACGACGGCAACATGAAGGGCTGGGGCCCCGAGATCGTGAAGCGCCGCCCCGACCTCAGCATGGAGGCGGTCGATCGCTTCCTCACCAAGATGTACCGCGGCGCCGCCGCGGATTTCGTCTACACCGTGTCGCGCGATTTCGTGCGTTCGTGCAAGACGCCGGTGCTGGTCATGCCCGACGACTCGCCGCCGCATCCGTACGCGGTCGCGATGGAATCCGTGATGCTCGCGCCGAAGTCGGAGGTGAGCCTGTTCCCGTGGAAGGAGCCGAAGGATCGGATCCCGGTCGCGGTGCGGCAGGCGCGCTCGTTCCTGCGCGCGCATCGGCCCGACACTGCGGTGAGCTGAAAAACCGGCAGACGACCCGGCTGTTCGCCTAGCGGCGGGCGGCTTCCCTCGTAAACGCGTAGGTCTTGCCGGTTTTGGCGGTCCGGCGGTTGTCGATCGGCATGAATACCGTGCGCTCGAGCCACAGCACCAGCAGTTGCGCGGTGCGGCCGCGCGGCGTGCGCCGGTCGTCCAGGTGGGCGCGCACGAAAGCGATGCACGCGGCGTCGTCGAACAGCCATTCGTTCGCCTCCGGCCCCTCGGCGCCACGCTGGAAACTACCCCGGAAGCGCGCCTCGAGCTTCTGCAGCTCGAGCGGTGACGGCGCCAGTCCCAGGATGCCGAAGATGTCCGCCGCGTAGACGCGCGACGGCGTTTCCTTCTCGCCGTCGATCACGCGAACACGGTGGCCGTCGAAGGCGCGGTAGCGGCCGTGCCAGCCGCTGTAGGCGAACCGCCGCCACCAGTGCGGCACGTCGTCCAGCGCCAGGTCCAGGAAACGCCGCGACAGCAGGAACCCGGCGAGCGGCACCAGGAACAGCCCGACGATGCGCAGCTCCGGCGTCGCCAGGAACCAGACCACCACCGCGAGGTAGGCGGCGGTGAAAAACGCGCGCCAGCGCCGGCCGCGGCGGTCGGCGCGGTCAACGTCGCCGACGCGCGTTGAACGCTGCAAAGGCCGGCTACTCGGCCACGCCTTTCGCTTTCAGGAGCTGCCACACCTTCTCGGGCGTGATCGGGATGTCGACGTGCGTGACGCCGAGATGCGAGAGCGCGTCCACCACCGCGTTGGCGATGGCGGGCGGCGCGCCGACGGTGGCCGACTCGCCCACGCCCTTGGCGCCGAACGGATGGTGCGGCGAAGGCGTGATCGTCTTGTCGGTCTCCCACTTCGGGCATTCGAGCGCGGTCGGCACGTAGTAGTCGAGGAAGCTGCCACCGGAGATGTTGCCGTCCTCGTCGTAGCTGATCTCCTCGTACAGCGCGGGTCCCACGCCCTGCGCCAGGCCGCCGTGGATCTGGCCGTCGACGATCATCGGGTTGATGATGTTGCCGCAATCGTCCACCGCCACGAAGCGGCGCACCTTCACCTCACCGGTGCCGCGGTCGAGGTCGACCACGCAGATGTAGCTGCCGAACGGAAACGTGAGGTTGGGCGGGTCGTAGTAGTGCGTCGCCTCGAGGCCCGGCTCCATGCCCTGCGGCATGTTGGTGTAGGCGGCGAACGCGCACTCCTGGATCGTCTTCGACTTGTCGGGCACGCCCTTGATGAAGAATTTTCCGGGCACCCAGTCGAGGTCGGCCTCGCTGCATTCGAGAAGATGCGCGGCGATCGCCTTGGCCTTGTTGCGGATCTTGCGCGCCGCGAGCGAGGCGGCCGCGCCCGAGGTCGGCGTCGAGCGGCTGGCGTAGGTGCCCAGGCCGTAGGGCGCGGTGTCGGTGTCGCCTTCCTCGACCTGCACGTCGGAAGCGGGGATGCCGAGCTCCTCGGCCACGATCTGCGCATAGGTGGTCTCGTGGCCCTGTCCCTGGCTCTTCGTGCCAAAGCGCGCTAACGCTTTCCCGGTCGGGTGAACGCGAATTTCCGCCGAGTCGAACATCTTGATGCCGAGGATGTCGAAGTCCTTCGACGGGCCGGCGCCGACGATCTCGGTGAAGCTGCAGATGCCGATGCCCATCAGTTCGCCGCGCTTGCGCTTTTCCTGTTGTTCCTTCCTTAGAGATTCATAACCCACAATCTCCATGGCCTTCTTCAGCGCCGCGGGATAGTTGCCGCTGTCGTATTCCCACCCCAGCACCGACTTGTACGGAAAGCGCTCGGGCGCAATGAAGTTCTTCATGCGCAGCTCGGCCGGGTCCATCTTCAGCTTCTGCGCCAGCACGTCGACCACGCGCTCGATCGCGTGCACCGCCTCGGTGACGCGGAACGAGCAGCGGTAGGCCACGCCGCCCGGCGGCTTGTGCGTGTACACCGCGTCGACCTCGCAGAACGCATGCTTGAGGTCGTACGACCCGGTGCAGATCGAGAACAGCCCGGCCGGATACTTCATCGGATTGGCCGAGGCGTTGGTGTAGCCGTGGTCGGCGATCGTCTTGATGGAGAGCGCCGTCAGCGTGCCGTCCTTCTTTGCGCCCAGCCTCACCTTCATGTGGTAGTCGCGCGCGAACGAGTCGGCTTGCAGGTTCTCCATCCGGTCCTCGATCCACTTCACCGGCTTGCCGATCACCACCGAAGCGGCCACCGCGATCACGTATCCCGGATACACCGGCACCTTGCCGCCGAAGCCGCCGCCGATGTCGGGCGAGACGATGCGGATGCGCTCCTCCGACAGGCCGACGTGCCCCGCGACCAGCGCGAACACCGTGCGCACCGCGTGCGGCGCCTGGGTGGTCATGTAGACCGTGAGCTTGCCCTCGGCCGGGTTGAAGTCGGCGACGCAGCCGCAGGTCTCCATCGACGCCACGTGGATGCGCGGCACGTACACGTATTGCTCGGCGACGACCTCCGAAGCCTGCAGCGCTTTCTCGGTGTCGGCGCGGTCGCCCGCCTCCCAGTGGAAGGCGAGGTTGTCCTTCTTGTCTTTCTTGTCCTTGCGCAGCACCGGCGCGCCGGGTGCGATCGACTTCAGCGGGTCGACCATCACCGGCAGCGGCTCGTAATCGACCTCGACCGCGTCGGCGCCGTCGGCGGCGATATAGCGCTCGGTGGCGATCACCGCGCACACCTCCTGCGCCTGGTACATCACTTCGTCGGTCGGCAGCACCATCTGCGTGTCGGCCGAGATGGTCGGCATCCAGTGCAGCTTGTATTTCTCGAGCGTGGGGCCGTCGATCACCGCAAGGACGCCGGGGATCTTCAGCGCCTTCGAGGTATCGATCTTCTTGATCCTCGCGTGCGCGTACGGGCTGCGCACGATGTCCATGTACAGCATCCCGGGCAGCTTGATGTCGTCGACGTAGTTGCCCTTGCCGCGGATGAAGCGCGGGTCTTCCTTGCGCTTCATGGAGTGACCCATGCCGCAGATTTTTGCATCGGTCCTGGGAGCGTTCACGGCGCGCCTCCGATTTTTTGGGCGGCATGCTGGACCGCCTTCACGATATTGAGATACCCGGTGCAGCGGCACAGGTTGCCGGAGATCGCCTGGCGGATCTCCTGCTCGCTCGGATTGCGGTTCTGCTCGAGCAGCGCGCTACACGTCATGAGCATGCCCGGCGTGCAGTAGCCGCACTGCAGGGCATGCTTCTCGGTAAAGGCTTCCTGGATCGGATGGAGCTTGCCGCCGCTCTCGAGCCCCTCGACGGTGCTCACCTTGCAGCCGTCGACCTGCGCCGCGAGCACGGTGCAGGACTTCACCGGCTGCCCGTCGAGCAGCACGGTGCAGACGCCGCAGTGCGACGTGTCGCAGCCGATGTGCGTGCCCGTGAGCCGCAGCTCTTCGCGGATGAAGTGCACCAGCAGCAGGCGCGATTCCACTTCCGCCTCGTGTGCCGTGCCATTCACCGTCACGCTGATTTGATGTTTCATCCTAGCTCCTCCCTGCGCGCTCGAGCGCGGCCTTCAGGGCGCGCGCGGTCAGCACGCGCGCCATCTCGCGTTTGTACTCGACCGACCCGCGCCGGTCGGCGCTCGGCGCGGCCGCCGCGGCCGCGAGCCGCGCCGCCTCGGCGATGCTCTTCTCGTCGGGCGTCTTCCCCTCCAGGAAGCGCGAACCCTGGACCGCTTCGACCGGCGTGGGGCCGGCGTTGGTGAGCGCGATGCAGGCGCGCTGCACCGCGCCCCGGGCGTCCAGCGTGAGCTGCACCGCCGCCGCCGCCGCGGCGTAGTCGCCGGTCTTGCGCTTCAGCTTGCGGTAGGCGCTGCCGCTGCGCGGCGGGGGTTGCGGGATGCGAATCTCGGTCAGGATCTCGTCGGGCGCGAGCGCGGTGACGAAGAGGTCCTTGTAGAAGCGGTTCGCCGCGATGGTGCGCTCGCCCTGCGGGCCGCGCGCGACGAGCTCCGCGCCGAGGGCGATCACGATCGCCGGGCCGTCGTTTGCCGGGTCGCCGTTCGCGACGTTGCCGCCGAAGGTGCCGCGGTTGCGCACCAGCGGGTCGGCGATCAGCGGCACCGCGTCGGCCAGGACGCCGTAGCGCGAGTTGATGACCTCCGACTGGGCGAGCACGCACTGGCGCGTGCCTGCGCCGATGCGCAGCATGCCGCCGTCTTCCTTGACGTACTCGAGGCCCGGGATGCGCCCGATGTCGACAAGGTGGCCGCAGCTGCCCAGGCGGAGCTTGAGCGCCGGAAGCAGGCTCATACCGCCCGAGAGCACTCTCGCATCGCCGCCGTGGCGCGAGAGCAGGCCGATCGCCTCGTCGAGCGTGCCTGGGCGGTGGTAGTCGAACGGTGCCGGAATCATCGCGTCTCCTCTCTCTGCAGGAACTTGCTGCGGCAGCCTGCGCAGCAGAAATAGTATTTCGTGCCCTTGACCTCGGCGGTATGGCGGGCGGTCGCGATCGTCACGCTCATGCCGCAGATCGGGTCTTTCGCTTCACTGGAAGTTTCAGTCTTTGTAACTGCGGGCTTGCGCCTGTGCTGGACGATCTGCGCCATGACGCTGAGCGCGATTTCCTCGGGCGTACGCGCTCCCAGGTCGAGCCCGGCCGGCGCGAAAACTCGATCAAGCGCGACCGGCGGCACGCCGCAGGCGACGAGCGTCTGGCGCACGTGCTCGAAGCGCTTGCGGCTCGCGACCACGCCGACGTATGCGGGGTCCGAGGCAAGGACCTTCTGCAGGAGCTCGAGGTCCTCGTCCCCCATCGTGGCGATGAGGACGTGCGCGCCCTTCGCCGGAGCCTCCGGAGAGCGCTCCACGCGATAGCCCATCGCCTCGCCGATGCGCGCGAGCGCCTCGACCGCCGGCGTGGCGCCGAAGAGAATGAGCCGCGGCGCGGGCAGCACCGGCTCGACGTAGATTTCCACGGTGCCTCCGCTCTCACAGGCCATCGGCAGAAGCTGCATCCCGGGACGCGGCGCGCCGGCGTTGCCGGACGGGGAAAGACTGAGCAGGCGCGGCTCGCCGTCGGAAATGGCGCGCAGCGATTCGCGCAGCACGGCCTCGCGCGTGCAGCCGCCGCCAGCCCAGCCGTGGTACTCGCCGCTCGCGGTGACGAGCGCCGCGTCGCCGACGCGCGCCGAGCTCGGCGGCTCGCGCCGCACGACCGTGACCAGCGCGAAGGATTCATCGCGCGCCGAAAATTTCGCAGCTAGCGCCAGCAGGTCCGGCCGCATCTCCCCCTCCAAGAGGTGAGGCGGATGCTAGCGCCATTTGCGGCCGGCCGGAAGAAATTCCCGATCTGACCTTATGGAAGAAAATCGGGGTCTGATCCGTTCTCCTTATCTAGAACTGGAGCGTCGGCGGCTCCTGGGGCATGCGCTCGCCCAGGCCGACGTCGCGCACGCGCTGGTGCAGCCTGTCGACCTCCGCAAGGATGACGTCATCGCTTTGCTCGAGGTCGATCGGGATCGAAACCGGCACCCAGCTTTCGCGCCCCGTCACCCAGAACACCTCCGCGCAGTTGCCCTCGGGATCGTAGAAGTAGCAGCCGATGGCGCTCGCGTGGTTGACCACGCGCTGGATGCCATAGCCCGCGCCCACCAGGCGGCGGTGGAACTGGCGCACGTCGTCGAGCGCGGCGCAGCGGAACGAGATCTGCTGGATGAGCTTCGGCTCCTCGACGCCTGGAACGCGAGGCGGTCTGCCGAGCACCAACGCGATCTGGTGGTCGGCTGCCTGCGGATCGGCGCTCAGGAACACGGTGCCAGCGCGCCAGTTCTGCTTGGTCACCCGCAGGCCGAGGAAATCGCGGTAGAACGCGACCATCTTTTCCAGGTCGCGCACGAAGATGCCGACGTGGCCGAGCCCGGTGATCACTGGTGGACCCACCCGTAGCGGCGGTTGGCAGGATGCCCGCCCGCGGCGAGGTAGTCTTCGCGTAGGGCGGTCAGTTTGTCGTTTTGGGGAGACAAAAGCGCACCGCGATCGGAGCCGGGCTTTGAGAAGCCGGGGAAGTTGAGCGTCGCCTTGAGGCTGTCGGGAATGCGCCGCTCGTAGTCGGCGGGCAGCGGCTTGTACGCGCCGACCCGGGTCGGCAGGTTGTACAAGCGCGCCGAGTTGAGCCCCAGGATCTCGCGCTTCACCTTCTCGTTCAGCGCCGGGTAGCCGTACTTGCGCGCCATGTCCTGCGGGATCTGGAAGCGCCAGAACGCCTCGATCTGCCATTGCGGCGCGCCGTACCAAAGCGAGTCGGAGCCGAACACCACGCGCTCCGGGCCCATGTACTTGAGGAGCTGCCCCAGCATGTGCGCGCACACGCTCGGGAAGGTGACCACGCACGAGGCGAAGGTGGTGCCGATCTCGGCGTACACGTTCTTGAGCGGCGCCGAAAGCTGCGCGAACTCGGTCAGCCAACGCAGGTCCGGAACGCCGTTGCGCAGCTTCTCGCTGCGGATCGACTCCAGCGCCTCGGCGTCGAAGAAGCGCGGCCCGAAGCACGCGTGATAGATGATGAAGTTGAACTCCGGCCAGTCGCGCGCCGCCTTGGGCAGGTCGGTCGGAGCGCCCTCCTCGGGCGTGCCCGGCGCCGCCGGCGCGAGCCCCTTGTGGATGCAGATGTTGAAGAAGCCGGGATGGTCCTTCAACTCCTTGCGGTTGTCGCGGATCAGGCCGAAGGTCGGGTAGGCGACGGCCTCGTCGTCGAGGCGCCATTGCTTGAGCTCGCTCTCGGGGTTCTTGTCGAGCTTCGCGGTGTACGCGATGTTGTAGCCCTTCCACGAGTCGGGGTGGAACTGCTCGATCTGCTGCTGCATGAACTCGAGGTTCTCGCGCCCCGGGAAGATCTGTCCGTGCGCGAGGAGCCGCGTCGAGCCCGCCATGCGGTTCACCCAGTCGCGCACCGCCGCGGTCTGGTATCCGGTGAGGTTCATCGCGGTGAGCGACTCGTCGACGCTGCGCGGAATGCGCGGCTTGCCGCCGCCGGGCGGCTCGAACAGGCCGAGCGGCGCGTTGGAGAGGATCGCGACCGACACCTGGCTGTCGAGGTAGACGTCCTTCACGAACTTCACCAGCTTGAAATTCGCGCCGCTGATCGGGCTGTGTGCGATCGTCGGGTTCCACGCCGCCCATGCGCGGCCGAACTCGTCGGGCAGGCCTTCGGCATTGAATGGATTCTTGTCGAAGCCCGCAGCCTTCGCGGCATCGCCGGCGCCTTGCGACAGGGCACGCAGCGCGAGCGGACCGTCCATCGTCTCGCGGATCATGTGAAGCTGGTCGTCGAAGACGAAGAGATCCTCGGGAACGTTGCCCTGGGCGTGCGCCCGCCCGAGCATCTCGAGCGGATTCACGTCGAAGAAGCGGCCGTAGACCTCGTTCATGGCGACGAACGCGGTCGCCATGCCGGCCGACGAGGCGAGAAAGCGCCTGCGGGTCATGCCCAGGCGCTTCGAGGTCTCCCCCGCGAGCTCGGCGATGCGCGCCTCGACCTGCTTCTGCTGCAGCGTCTGCGGCATCGGGAAGTACTCGCCGTTGGAAACGACCCGGGTCGGAATCGGCGAGCCCAGCGGGTCGGCGTCGTCGGCGCGGCGCAGCGCCGCGTGCTGCGCATTCGAGAGCCAACTGTCTTCTTCACGCGACATGGAGCCTCCGCTCACCAGGGACGAAATTGGGACGAGATCGAACGATGGCGCGAATTTTGCTGCTTGGGAAGTGCCATGAACGCCAAATCGTGTCGCCTCGCGGCAATGCTGGTCCTGCTGGGCGTCGCCGTGCCCGGCCTCGCGCAACCGACCACCGACAATCCGTCCTCGACGCCCCTCGGCAGGGGCACCGCGCCGGACGGCGCGCGGCCGGGCGACGGCGCCATCAAGGGCGGCTCGATTGCCCCCGGCGAGACCGCGGGCATGCCGACCGATCGCCAGATCAGCCGCTGCGCCGACCTGACCGGCACGCTGCGCGAGCAGTGCCTCGCCCAGGAGAAGGGCGCGGCGAGCGGCGGCACGACGCCGCCCGATGCGGACGTGGTGAAGCCGCCGACGACGCGCGAAGCCCCGCCGCCGCAGAATCCGCAGCCTCGCAGCAACTAGTCTTCGGGAGACCCCGACCGGAACGCCGACCCCGGCGCGGTATCTGTCGCGCTCGGCGATCGAGCATTCGGTCGTGGCAAAGCGAACCTTAACCCGGATCGCGGCAAAACGCGCAGGGACTTTATCTCATCACCCGCTGTTTCTGAGCGCGGCCGCGATACCGTTGATCGTGAGATGGATCGCGCGCACGGTGCGCGCGTCCTGGTCGCCGGCGCGGTAGCGGCGCAGGAGCTCGATCTGGATGTGGTTGAGCGGGTCGAGGTAGGCGAAGCGGTTGCGGATCGAGCGCGCGAGCGTCGGATTGTCGGCGAGGAGCTCGCTCGCGCCGGTGATCGCGAACAGCTGCTCGCGCGCCGCGTGCCACTCGCTTTCGATTTTATTGAAAATAGACTTGCCGAAAACCTGATCTGCGACCAGTTCGGCGTACCGTCCGGCGATGCCGAGATCGGTCTTGGCGAGCACCATGTCGAGGTTCGACAGCGTCGATCGGAAGAACGGCCAGCCGGCATACATGGCGCGCAGCTCCGCTAGCGTGCCGCGGCCGCTTTGCAACCATTCCGACACGGCGCCGCCGAAGCCGTACCAGCCCGGGATCATGGCGCGGCTCTGGCTCCAGCTGAACACCCACGGAATCGCGCGCAGGTCTTCGAGCCTGTGCGAGGGCTTGCGCGACGGCGGACGGCTGCCGATGTTGAGCTTGGCGATCTCGGAAAACGGCGTCGCGGCGCCAAAGTAGTCCATGAAGCGCGGCGTGCGGACCAGGTCCCGGTAGCGCTTCAGCGCAAGCTGCGCGAGCTTCTCCATGACCGCCGCGAAGCGGGGATCGTCCGCTTCGCCCTCTCGCGGGTCGAAGCTCGCCTCCATCGTGGCGGCGACCAGGATCTCGAGGTTGCGCCGCCCGTTCTCCGGATCGGTGTACTTGCTCGCGATGACCTCGCCTTGTTCGGTCAGGCGCAGCGCGCCATCGACGCTTCCCGGCGGCTGGGACAGCACCGCCTCGTAGCTCGGCCCGCCGCCGCGGCCGACGGTGCCGCCGCGGCCGTGGAAAAAGCGCAGCCGCACGCCGTGCGCCCGGCAGACCTGCATGAGGCGCGTGCTGGCCTTGTAGAGCGTCCAGTTCGAAGCGACGTAGCCGCCGTCCTTGTTGCTGTCGGAATACCCGAGCATCACTTCCTGCTCGTCGCCGCGCATGCGCACCCATCCCCGGTACAGCGGCTGGGCGAGCGCCTCGCCCAGGATATCGCCGCAGCGCTCGAGGTCGTCGATGGTCTCGAAAAGCGGGATCACGTCCACCGACAGCGCGTCCGGGCGCAGCAGCCCGGCCTCGCGCAGCAGCACTCCCGTTTCGAGCAGGTCGGACACCGATTCGCAATGCGAGATGATGTACTTGGACACCACCTCGGGACCCAGGCGTCGCTGCGCCTGCGCCGTAGCGGCGACCACTGCGAGCTCCTTCCTCGCCGTCGCCGAATACTCGAGGTGCGGCACGCGCAGCGGCCGGGGACCGGCGAGCTCCGCGACGAGGAGCTCGACTTTCCGGTCTTCCCCCATTGCCAGGTATTTCGATCCGACACCGGCGCGCTGCAGCAGCTCGTCCACGACGGCGGCATGCTCGTCGGAGCTCTGGCGCAGATCGATCGGCGCGAGGTGGAATCCAAATGCGCTCACCTTGCGGCGCAGCGCCCGCAGGCGACCCTCGGCGAGCCGGCCGGCGCCTTGCGCATCGAGGCCGCGGGCGATGACGTCGAGCTCCGCGGCCAGCTCGCGGGCGCAGCCGTACGCCGGCAGCTCGGCGACCGGAGGCGGAGAAGCCTGCAGGCCTACGAGCTGGTGCGCAGTGGCCGCGAGGCGGCTGTAGATGCCGGACGCCGCGCGGCGGTAAGGCTCGTCGCGCCGGTACGCCGAGGCGTCGCCGGAGCGCGCGGCAAGCTCGAGCACTTCGCGCGGCGTCTTCATCAGGCGCTCGGAGAGCCCCAGCTCGCGGCCGAGGAGGTTCACCTCCTCCAGATAGTGACCGAGGATCAGGCGCGCCTGCTGCGTGGCGGCGATCTCGAGCGTGTGGGCATCGACGTTCGGATTGCCGTCGCGATCGCCCCCCACCCAGGTGCCGACGGTGAGGAACGAAGGCAGCCAGGGCGCCTGGGGCAGCGCGAAGCGCGCGCGCAAGGCTTCCTCGAGATCGGCGTAGAGCCGCGGCAGCTCGGGGATGAAGGTCAGCCGGAAGTAGGCGAGCGCGTTCACGATCTCGTCCGCCACCGCGAGCTTGGTGAGCCGCAGCATCGCTGTGAGCCACAGGCGCAGCACTTCGGCATGCAGCGCGCGCTCGCGCGCGGGCGTCTGCGGCTCGCCGAGCAGCCGCGCGATCTCGCGCTCGCACTCGAGGATGCTCTGGCGCTGCACCTCGGTCGGGTGCGCGGTCAGCACCGGGCTGATCCGGGCCCGGCCGAACCAGTCCAGCAGATTTTCCTTTCCTACGTGGTCGAGCGCGTGAGCGATGCTTCCCGGCCGGCGCGGCGACCCCGCTTCGACGTGCGCGAGCCGGCGCCGGTTCTGGTGCACGTCCTCGGCGATGTTGAGCAGATGCGAGAAATAGCTGAACGCGCGCACCACGTGCAGCGTCTCGTCGATGGGCAGCGCATCGAGCTGCGCGGCGAGCTCGGACTTGTCCGATGCGCCGCGCCGGAAGCCGACCGCGCTCTGGCGGATGGTCTCGATGCGGCTGCGCGCGGCCGCGCCGACCTGCTCGCCGATGACCTCGCCAAGCAGGCGCCCGAGGAGCCGCCGGTCCTCGCGCAGCAGAACCTCCTTGTCTTCCCCGGTCATGAGGCGACTATAAGCGAGGGTGTAGCATCGCGCGAACCAGCCAGTGCAAACAACAACGCCACCCCTGCTGCGGCTCGCGGGCATCGTCAAGCGCTACCCCGCCGTGACGGCGCTCGACGGCGTGCGGCTGGAAGTGGCCGAGGGCGAGATCCACGCGGTGCTCGGGGAGAACGGCGCCGGCAAGTCGACGCTGATGAAGACGATCTACGGCGTGGTCCAGCCCGACGCGGGCGCGATCGAGTGGCGCGGCGCGCCGGTGTCGATTCCGGGCCCGGTGGCGGCGCGCGGCCTCGGCATCGCGATGGTGTTCCAGCATTTCGCGCTGTTCGAGTCGCTGAGCGTCGCGGAGAACATCGCCCTCGGGCTGCCCGGGCGGTTCGACCTTGCCGAGCTTGGCGCGCGCATCGTCGAGGTCTCCGGCCGCTACGGCCTGCCGGTGAATCCGTGGCGCGCGGTGCACGAGCTCTCCGTGGGCGAGCGCCAGCGCGCCGAGATCGTGCGCTGCCTGCTCCAGTCACCGCGGCTTCTGATCATGGACGAGCCGACCTCGGTGCTCACGCCCCAGGCGGTGGAGCAGCTTTTCGACACGCTGCGCGCGCTCGCCGGCGAAGGCACCGCGATCCTGTACGTCAGCCACAAGCTCGACGAGATCCGGCGCCTTTGCGACCGCGCCACCATCCTGCGCGGCGGGCGCAACGCGGGCGAGGTCGAGCCGCGGGCCGAGAGCGAAGCGCATCTCGCCGAGCTGATGATCGGCCGCAGCTTTCCAAAGACACAGAAGCGGGCGCAGCAGCGCGCGCACGCGCACGGCGCCCCCGGCCTGGAGGTCGCCGAGCTCAGCCTGCCGCCGAACGGACCGTTCGGCGTCGCGCTCCATTCGGTCAGCCTGCGCGTGCACGGCGGCGAGATTCTCGGCATCGCCGGCATCTCCGGCAACGGCCAGGCGGAATTCCTGTCGGCGATTTCCGGCGAGCGCAGGGTTTCCCCAGGCGAAATCCGCCTCGGGGAAACGCCGGTCGGCCATCTGGACGCCGGCGAGCGCCGCCGCCTCGGCCTCGCCTACGTCCCCGAGGAGCGGCTGGGGCGCGGGGCTGCGCCCGACATGAGCCTCGCCGAGAATGCCCTCCTGACCGCGAGCCGCAAGGGCATGGTGCGCGCCGGGCTGGTCGACTGGAGCGCGGCCGAAGCCTACGCCGCGCGCTGCATCCGCGAGTTCGACGTGCGCGCCGGGGGACCGCACGCCGCGGCGCGCAGCCTCTCCGGGGGCAACCTGCAGAAGTTCATCGTCGGGCGCGAGGTCACCCAGCAGCCGGGCGTCATGCTCCTCGCCCAGCCGACCTGGGGCGTGGACGTCGCCGCGACCGCGCTCATCCGCCAGCGCATCCTCGACCTCGCGGCGGCCGGCGTCGCGGTGCTGGTCGTGTCGGAGGACCTCGGCGAGATCCTGGAAGTCTGCGACCGCGTGGCGGTGATGGCCGGCGGGCGCCTCTCGCCGGTGCGCGAGGTGGCCGAGACGCACGCCGCCGAGATCGGCGCCTGGATGGCGGGAGGCTTCCCGCAGTGATCCGCCTGGTGCGGCGAGCGGCGCCTTCGCGCGCCATGCTGTGGGGCTCGCCGCTCATGGCGGTGGGGCTCACGTTCGCGCTCGGCGCGGCGGTCTTCGCCGCAATGGGCCAGCCGCCTTTTTCCGCATTCCACGCCTTGTTCATCTCGCCGCTGAGCGATCTGAACGGCATCGCCGAGCTCCTGCTCAAGGCCTCGCCCCTGTGCCTCATCGCGCTCGGCCTCGCGGTCGGGTTTCGCAGCAACGTCTGGAACATCGGCGCCGAAGGCCAGATGTACATCGGCGCGGTCTTCGCCACCGGCCTCGCGATCCACTTCCAGGAGCGCTGGGGCGGCTGGATGCTGCCGGCCATGATCCTCGCCGGCATCGCGGGCGGGCTTCTCTGGGCGGCGATCGTGGCCGCGCTGCGCGCCCACCTGCACGCCAGCGAGATCCTGGTGAGCCTGATGCTCACCTACGTCGCCGCGCTGATCGTCAAGTACCTGGTGTTCGGCCCCTGGCAGGACCCGGCGGCCAACAACTTTCCGTTCACCGTTTCTTTCGAGGACAACGCTTCGTTTGGTTCTCTAGTGGAAGGTACAAGGCTGAACACCTCGGTCCTGCTCACGCTCGCCGCGATTCCGCTGACCTGGGTATTCATGAAGTTTTCCTTCACCGGGTTCCAGCTGCGCGTGGCCGGAGACGCGCCGGCCGCGGCGCGCTACGCAGGTCACTCCGAGAAGCGCGCGATCTGGATCGCCCTGCTCGTAAGCGGCGCCGCCGCGGGCCTCGCCGGAGTCACCGAGGTGGCCGGCCCGATCGGCAACCTGAACGACCGCTGGACGCCCGGCTATGGCTTCACCGCCATCATCGTCGCGGCGCTCGGACGCCTGCATCCCGCGGGAATCGCCGCCGCGTCGCTCCTCATGGCGCTGCTCTACATCGGCGGCGAGACCGCGCAGGTCGCGTTGCAGCTGCCCAGGGCAATCGCCTACGTGTTCCAGGGGCTTCTGCTTATGGCGCTTCTCGCCTGCGAGGTACTCGTGCATTTCCGCGTGCAATGGACCGCTTCGACCCGCTCATCGCAAGCGGCATAGCGGCGGCGATCCCGCTGGTCTTCGCGGCGCTCGGCGAGCTCGTCGCCGAGCGCGCGGGGGTGCTCAACCTCGGGGTCGAGGGCATGATGCTGGTCGGAGCGCTCGCCGCGTTCGCCACGGTGGCGGTGGGCGGCGGCGTGACGCTCGCGCTCGGCGCGGCGATGCTCGCCGGGATCGCGGCCGCGGCTGCGTTTGCGGTCCTCACGCTGACGCTGCAGGCCAACCAGGTCGCCGCGGGACTGGCGCTCACCATCCTCGGCACCGGCGTGTCCGCGTTTCTCGGGCGCGGCTACGTCGGCTTTCGCGCGCCCGCGACCTTCGAGGACCTGCCGGTCCCCGCGCTCTCGGGGCTCCCCGTGATCGGGCCGCTCTTCTCGCTCAACGTGCTCGGCTACGCCGCGATCGCGATGCTCGCCCTGACCGCGTGGTTCCTGTTCCATACCAGGGCCGGGCTGGCGCTGCGCGCCGTCGGTGAGTCTCCCGCCGTGGCGCATGCCCTCGGGCTGCGCGTCACCCGGATCCGCTACGCCGCCGTGCTCTTCGGCGGCGCCATGGCCGGTGTCGCGGGCTGCTATTACGCGGTGGCCCAGTTCAAGATGTGGCAGGAGGGCCTGACCGCCGGCAACGGCTGGATCGCGCTGGCGCTGGTCGTGTTCGCGGCATGGCGCCCCTGGCGCACCGCGCTCGGCGCCCTGCTCTTTGGCGGGGTGACCGGCCTCGGCCTGTACCTGCAGGCGGCCGGCGTGCACGTCTCGCCCTTCGTGCTCGGCAGCCTGCCGTACCTTGCTACGATTGTGGCCTTGGTGGCGGTCTCGGCGAGCCCGCAGTTGCTGCGCCGCCACGCGCCCGCCGCGCTCGGCAAGCCGTATTTCGAGGGTGACTGATTTTTCGGGGAGAAGTGGATGAAAAAAATCTGGAGAGCCTTAACCGCCGCGACCGCCGCCGTCGCATTCACGTTGTGTGGAACAACGTTGTGGGGAACGGCAATCGCGCAGCAACCGCTGCGCATCGGCTTCGTCTACGTCGGGCCGGTCGGCGACGGGGGTTGGACCTTTGCGCACGACATCGGCCGCAAGGCCATGGAGGCGAAGCTCAAGGGCAAGGTGCAGACGACCTACGTCGAAAGCGTGCCCGAAGGCGCCGACGCCGAGCGCGTGGTGCGCGATCTCGCCGCGAAGGGGCACCAGATCGTCTTCACCACCTCGTTCGGCTACATGGACCAGACGCTGAAAGCAGCGAAGTCCTTCCCGAAGAATTTCTTCTATCACGCCACCGGGTTCAAGTCCTCGAGCAATGTCTTCATTTACAACTGCCGCATGTACGAGCCGGCGTACCTCGCGGGCATCGTCGCCGGTCACATGTCGAAGCGCGGCACGCTCGGCTTCGTGGCCTCGTTTCCGATTCCCGAGGTGGTGCGCAACATCAACGCATACACACTCGGCGCGCGCTCCGTGAACCCGAAGATCACCACCAAGGTGGTCTGGGTGAGCAGCTGGTACGACCCGGCGAAGGAGCGCCAGGCGGCCGAGACGCTGATCGGCCAGGGTGCGGACGTCCTGCTGCAGAACACGGATTCGTCGGCGGTGCTGCAGACCGCGCAGGACAAGGGCGTGTATGCGTTCGGCTGGGACTCCGACATGACCGCGTACGCGCCCAAGGCGCACCTCGGCTCGGCGATCGAGGTCTGGGGCCCCTATTACACGCTCGTCGCCGAGTCCTACCTCGCCGGCAAGCCGTTCAAGGAGAACATCTGGTGGGGCATGAAGGAGGGGATGAACGACTTCGTCGGCCTCAACCCGATCGTGCCGCCGGCGGCGCTGAAGCAGGTTGCGGCGAAGAAGGCCGAGATCGTGGCCGGCAAGTTCCATCCCTTCAGCGGGCCGATCAAGGGCAACGACGGTACGACGCGCGTGCCGGCGGGCAAGACGCTGAGCGACAAGGAGATCGATTCGGTCAACTGGTACGTCGAGGGCGTCGAAGGAAAAGTGCCCGGCAAGTGAGCCGGGCTCCGGGCCACGGCATGAACCTCGACGAGTTCGTCCGCAGCCTGCCGAAAGCGGAGCTGCATCTGCACATCGAGGGCAGCCTCGAGCCGGAGCTGCTTTTTTCCCTCGCGAGACGACACAAGGCGGCGCTGCGTTATTCCTCGGTCGAGGAACTGCGCAAAGCGTACGAGTTCGACAATCTGCAGTCCTTCCTCGACATCTACTACGAGGGTGCGTCGGTGCTGCGCGAGGCCGAAGACTTCCATGCGCTCACCGCGGCCTACCTGGAGAAGGCGCACGCCGACGGCGTGGTGCACGCGGAAATCTTCTGCGACCCGCAGACCCACACCGCGCGCGGCGTGCCGATGCAGGCGGTGCTCGAGGGCATCGCCGGCGCGCTCGAGGAAGGCGAAGCAACGCTCGGCCTGAGCTCGCGGCTCATCGTCTGCTTCCTGCGGCACCTGCCCGAGGCCGACGCGCTGTCGACCCTCGACCAGGCATTGCCCTTCAGGCATCTCTTCCACGGAGTCGGGCTCGATTCCTCGGAGAAGGGCCATCCGCCGTCGAAATTCAAGCGCGTGTTCGAGCGGGCCCGCAGCCAGGGCCTGGTGCCCTTCGCCCACGCCGGCGAGGAGGGCCCGCCCGAGTACATCGAGGAGGCGCTCGATCTCCTGAAGGTGGTGCGCATCGACCATGGCGTGCGCTGCGAGGAGAAGCCGGCGCTGGTCGCGCGCCTGCGCGCGCAGGGCGTGCCGCTCACGGTGTGCCCGCTGTCGAACGTGAAGCTGAAGGTGTTCCGGCGCCTCGAAGAGCACAACCTGAAGCGGCTGCTCGACGCGGGCCTCTGCGTGACGGTGAACTCCGACGATCCGGCCTACTTCGGCGGCTACGCGCTCGACAACTATCTCGCCTGCGCGGCGGCGCTCGGCCTCACCCGCGCCGAGCTCGCGAAGCTGTGCGCCAATTCGATCTCCGCCTCGCTGCTTCCAAGCGCGCGCAAGGCGGAGCTGGTCGAGGCGATCGCTTTCCTTGGAAAGAAAGGAGCGGTATAATTTCCATGGAATGGCGAAGCTCCATGCCCCGAATACCACCCCCCTGCCCGCGCCCGACCGGCGCGAGGTGCTCACCAAGGCGGTGGTGCGCGCGGCCAGGGCGCTCGAGCTGAGCCAGTCGCGGGTCGCGGCGACGCTCGGCGTGAGCGACCCCACCGCTTCGCGCATGTTCGCCGAGAAGTACCTGCTCGACCCCGCGCGCAAGGAGTGGGAGCTCGGCGCCCTCTTCGTGCGCCTGTTCCGCTCGCTCGACTCGATCGTGGCCTCGGACGAGAAGGCGCGCGCGTGGCTCGCCGGCGAGAACCAGGCGCTCGGCGCCCGGCCGATCGACCTCCTCGCGCGCGCCGAGGGCATGGTGCGTGTCCTCCACTACCTGGACAGCGCGCGCGGTCGAATCTGAGGCGGCGCGCCTCCGGATCGAGCCCTGGCGGGCGGTCGAGGCGCAGCACGTCGCCTCGACCCGCAGGCTCGTGGACAGCAACGAGGAGCAGGCCCTCCTCGAAAAGCTGCTCGACGAGTCGAAGCCGGCGCCGCCCGCCTCCACGGCCGGTCTCGACTACCTCCTCGCCACGCCGTTTCGCTATCCGCCGTCGTGGCCCGGCGGATCGCGCTTCCGGTCTGCGGCCGATCCCGGCGTGTTCTACGCCGCGGAGGAACGCCGCACGGCCTGCGCCGAGCTCGGCTACTGGCGCTGGCGCTTCGTCATGGACAGCGCCGCCCTCGCGGGATCCGGGCTGGGGCCGGTTCCCCACACCCTGTTCCGGGTACGGATCGCGGCGAGCGCCATCGACCTGCGCGCGAAGCCCTTTTCCCGCGACGCCAAGGCGTGGACTCACCGCAGCGACTATGGGCCGACGCAGGCGTTCGCCGCAGTCGTGCGCCGCACGCCCGTCACGGCCATTCGCTACCAATCGGTGCGCGACCCCGAGAAAGGCGGCTGCGTCGCGGTGCTCGAGCCGCGCGCCTTCGGCGCCCGCAAGCCGATTTCATACCAGACCTGGTTCCTGACCGTCACGCCGACGGCAAGCGCCTGGCAGCGCGACGGCGAAACCTTTGAATTCCGCTGGGCCTGAAGGCAAGATAGCGCGCTTCTACCGGGAGGAGCTCACACCGATGGCCGAACCCCAGATGGTCGATCCCCACGACGTGGTCATGACCGGCGAGAATTCCTTCATTCGCCTCTCGAACGACGGCGGCAACACCATCGTCGAGCGCGTGAGCCACTGGCGCGTGCTGTGGTCTCCCGCCGGCCAGGGGCACGCGCTGTTCATCGACAGCAGCCTCACCGGCAAGGGGCCGCGGGTCTACGCCGACAATCCCGGCGTCGCGCGCTACCTGCAGCGCACGATCGAGGCGCTGCTGTGGAAGGACTTCGCCGAACCCTCGCTGCCGGTGATCCACGCCGGCTTCAGCCGCGGCGGCGACTCCCTCAGCACGGTGGAGGAGCGCATCGTGTCGCGCGAGGACGAGATCGTGCTGTGCTGGTGGGATCTCATGAAGCCCTTCATCCTCACCATGCCGCCCGGCGCGATGAACCGGCCGCTCGGCGTGTACAGCACCTTCATCCCGGCGCGCAGCGCGCAGCTTTCGGTCAACGGCCGCGCGGCGAGCGCCGCCGTGTTCCCGATGGAGCGCTTCGGCAGGCCCGCCTCGAGCTGCTGCCTCGCCTGGTCGGAGAGCTGGACCAAGCCGCGAGGCTGACGATGGCGGTCCTGCGCATCGCGAAAATGGGCAATCCGGTGCTGATGCAGAAGGCGGCGCCGGTCGCCGATCCCACGGCGCCGGAGATCCGCGCGCTCGCCGCGGACATGCAGGAGACCCTCGAGGACATCGGCGCGAGCGGCCTTGCAGCGCCGCAGGTGTTCGTGGGAAAGCGCGTGGTGGTCTACCGCATCATCGCCGCGCGAATTCCGCGCGGCTCCGGGCTCGAGCCGCGGCCCTGGACCGTGATGGTCAACCCGCTCATCACGCCGAAGACCGAGGCGAAGGCCCCGGTGTGGGAGCGCTGCCTGTCGATCCCGGGCCTGCACGGCAAAGTGCCGCGCTACACGCACATCGACATCGCCTACCACGACCTCGAGGGCCGGCGCGTAAGCCACGCCGCGCACAGCTCGTGGGCCGCGCTGCTGCAGCACGAGTGCGATCACCTCGACGGCGTCGTCTATCCGATGCGCATGACGGACCTGGGGCTCCTCGCCTACAACGACGAACCCGGGCCGCTCGCGCGCGAGGTCGCCGCCGACGCGAGCGGAATCGATCCGCTTTTCATCGACCTCGTCGAGCGCTGGCCGGCGCGCGCTCGATGGTTCGGCCATTAACTTTGCACAGGGGAGGAACTTTCCATGCGTACCTTCAAGGCCTTCATCGCCGCTTTATCGCTTGTTTCCGTTTCTCTGATTTCTGTTGAATCCGTGTCGGCCGCGACCTACGTCTATGTGTCGAACGCCGACGACGGCGACATCGGCCTCTACACGCTGGAAAGCGACGGCACGCTCAAGCCGGGCGACAAGTTCGGCGCCGGCGGCAAGCCGGTGATGCCGATGAGCGTCAGCCCGGACAAGAAGTACCTCTTCGCCGCGGTGCGGGCGAAGCCCTTCACCGCGGTCACCTACAGCATCGACCGCAAGAACGGCAAGCTGAAGGAGGTCGGCCGCGGGCCGCTCGCCGAGAGCTTTCCCTACATCTGGGCCGACAAGACCGGCAAGTTCCTGCTCGGCGCCTCCTACGGCGCGAATCTGGTGAGCGTCAACCCGATCGGCAAGGACGGCAAGGTAGGCGAGCCGTTGCAGGTGATCCCGACCGCGCGCAACGCGCACTCGATCGTCACCGACCGGACGAACAAATTCGCGTTCGTGCCGCACCTCGGCACCGACCAGATCTTCCAGTTCCGCTTCGACGACAAGAGCGGCAAGCTGACGGCGAACACCCCGCCGGTGGTGCAGATGCGCTCCGGCACCGGCCCGCGCCACATCATCATCTCGGCCGACAACAAGTTCGCCTATTTGCTCTCCGAGCTCGTGGCGACCGTCACCACGCTTTCGCTCGACCCGAAGACCGGCCAGCTGAAGGAAACGAGCGTCGCCTCGTTCCTTGCGCCCGAGTCGAAGCTCGTGCCCGGCGCGCCACGCGGCGCCATCAGCGGCCCCGGCACCAACGCGCCGCCGCCTCGCGACGTGTCCAACGACATTTGGGCCTCGGACCTGCACCTCACGCCGAACGGCAAGTTCCTCTACGCGCTGGAGCGCACCGGCAACCAGATCGGCGCGATGGGCGTGGATCCCGCCACCGGCAAGCTGACTTACCTCTCCACCACGCCGACCGAGAAGCAGCCGCGCGGCTTCCAGATCGACCCGAGCGGGAAGTACATGGTGGTCACGGGCGAGAAGTCGGAGACCATCTCGGTCTATTCGATCGAGGACAATGGCGCGCTGCGCCTGCTGAAGCAGTATCCGACCGGCAAAGGCTCGAACTGGGTGGAGATCGTCAGCTTCGACTGAAAGGTCCGAGCAGGAAGCGGCGTTCTAGAACGCGCGATTACATCTTCGCTGCATCTTCCGCGCGGCGGCGATGTCGAACTGCGGTGGGGGCCAAGTGAGATGAAACGTGCCTCACCGCCGACGCAGCTTCATCGAGGCCCTGAGCCACAAGGTCGGCGTCGAGGCGCGCCGCTTGTCGATCCTCGGTTCGAACCTTCACGAGCTGCGCAAGGCGCTCAACCGGCTGACGCGGGAGCTGCTGGTTTGCATCGCGCTCGTCATCGGCATCTGGCACTTGCTCGGCGACACGCTATGGCGCCTTCTCACCTCTGTCTGGCGCTAGCGACAGCATGAGGTCGTTCGTCCGCCGCACGAACCCTGCCGGGTCCTCGAGCTGTCCGCCCTCGGCGAGCAGCGCCTGGTCGAAGAGCAGGTCGGCCCAGGCGTCGAAGCGCGCATCGCCGGGCCGAAGGCGCGCGACGATCGCGTGCTCGGGGTTGACCTCGAGGATCGGCTTCGACGGCGGCACCTTCTGTCCGGCGGCCTTGAGAATGCGGCTCAGGTTGCCGCCGATATCGTGCTCGTCCGCAATCAGGCACGAAGGCGACTCGGTGAGGCGCTGCGAGACGCGCACGTCCTTCACCTTGTCGCCAAGCGCGCGCTTCAAGCCGACGAGGAGCTCCTTGTAGCGCCCGATCTCGTGGTCCTTCGCCGCATCCTCGCTCTTGATCTTGTCGAGCCCGAGCTCGCCGCGCGCCACCGAAACGAGCGGCTTGCCTTCGAATTCGCGCAGGTTGGCGACCAACCATTCGTCGACCCGGTCCGAGAGCAGCAGCACCTCGATGCCGCGCTTCCTGAAGATCTCGAGGTGCGGGCTGCCCTTCGCGGCGGGGAAGCTCTCGGCGGTGACGTAGTAGATCCGGTCCTGCCCTTCCTTCATCCTTGAAACGTAGTCGGCTAGCGAAACGTCCTCGGTCCCACTCCCACTGTGGGTGGTTGAGAAGCGCAACAGCCGGCCGATCTCGTCGCGATTGGAAGGGTCCTCGCCCACACCCTCCTTCAGCACCCGGCCGAACTCCTTCCAGAAAGCGGCGTACTTCTCCTTGTCCTTCTGCGCCAGATCGGCGAGCAGCGAGAGCACGCGCTTCGCGCAGCCGGCGCGGATGGCGTCGACGTCCTTGCTCTGCTGCAGGATCTCGCGCGAGACGTTGAGCGGCAGGTCGGCCGAGTCGACCATGCCGCGCACGAAGCGCAGGTAGGCCGGCAGCAGGTGCTCGGCGTCGTCCATGATGAAGACGCGCCGCACGTAGAGCTTGAGCCCGTGGCGCTGGTGGCGGTCCCAGAGGTCGAACGGCGCGTGCGACGGAATGTAGAGAAGCTGGGTGTACTGCTGCCGGCCCTCGACCCGGTTGTGCGTCCAGGCGAGGGGCGCCTCGAAGTCGTGGCCGATGTACTTGTAGAACTCGACGTACTGCTCGTCCGCGATCGCGCTCTTCGGCCGCGCCCACAGCGCGTTCGCCTGGTTGACGGTCTCGTCGCCCATCAGCACCGGGATGGCAATATGGTCCGAGTACTTGCGCACGATGCTCTTCAGGCGGTGCTCTTCTAGGAGCTCGTCCTCGCCCTCGCGCAGGTGCAGGATCACGTCGGTCCCGCGGCCGTCCTTTTCCGCGGCTTCGAGGGTGTATTCACCCGCGGCGCCCGCCATGTTGCATTCCCATCGAACGGCTTCCGTGGAACCCGCTCGGCGCGTGACGAGCGTGACGCGGTCGGCGACGATGAACGAGGAGTAGAAGCCGACCCCGAACTGCCCGATGAGGCGCGCGTCCTTCGCCTGGTCGCCGGTAAGCGACTCGAAGAACTCGCGCGTGCCGGACTTCGCGATGGTGCCGATGTTCTGCACCACCTCGTCGCGCGACATGCCCACGCCGTTGTCGGAGACCGTGACGGTGCGGGCGGCCTTGTCGAACGAAATCCGGACTTTCAGGTCCGGATCGGACTCGTACAGGGCGTTGTTCGCGAGCGCCTCGAAGCGCAGCTTGTCGGCGGCATCCGCCGCGTTCGAGATCAGCTCGCGCAGGAAGATCTCCTTGTTGCTGTACAAGGAGTGGATCATGAGGTGCAGCAGCTGCTTCACCTCGGCCTGGAAACCCAGCGTCTCTTTTTGTGCGGTCATGGTCCTGGACAGTTAGGAGCGGTGCGCTTCGGTTTCAAGGGAATTCCTCCGGGGGATGCGCTGTTTGTACAATCCGCAGCCCAACCCTAGGAGGAGGTCCCGATGATCCGCAGCCTGGCTATTCTCGCCTGCCTTGCCGCCGCCCTGCCCGCCTGGTCCCAGGCGCAGCAGCGGCCCCCGATCGAGACCCGCAAGGTCGACGGCACCGACAACGTCTACATCTTCAGGAACGGCAACCACCAGTCGATCTTCGTCGTGACGAAGGACGGGGTGATCGCCACCGACCCGGTCGCCTACGGCCGGCCGCAGGGCGGCCAGCAATACGTCGACGAGATCAAGAAGGTGAGCAACGGCGCCCCCATCAAGTACCTCATCTACAGCCACCACCACTACGACCACGTCGCGGGCGGCAAGGCGTTCAAGGACGCCGGGGCCACCATCATCGCGCACCGCCGCGCCAAGGCGCGGCTCGAGAAGCTGGCCGATCCGGCGACGCCGCTGCCGGACGAGACCGTCGACGACAAGGGCCGCACCCTCAAGCTCGGTGGCACCACGTTCGAGCTTCGTTACGTCGGGCTCAACCACTCCGACAGCACCCTCGTCATGCGCCTGCCGAAGGAGAAGCTCCTTTTCGTGGTCGACGTGCTACCGGTGGGCTCGTTCCCGGGCCGCGGCATGATCGATTTCTACCCGCTGGAGGCCGAGCAGTCGATCAAGCGCATCCTCGCCATGGACTGGGAGCGCCTCATTCCGGGCCACCCCGGACCGAACGACCGGCTCGGCACCAAGAAGGACGCGCAGGACCAGCTCACGCTGCTGCAGGATACATCCAGCGCCGTGAAGGCGATGGCGCGCGAAGGAAAGTGCTGGGAGCCGGCGGAGAAGGAGCTCCAGTTCGACAAGTACAAGGACTGGCCGGGCTACGAGAACGGTCGCCCTTTGGTCGTCCGCCGCTACTGCGGACTGTGGGGACGCGGCACCTGATCAGAGCGCCGCGGTGCGCGGGACGGGCCTCGCGGTGCGCCTGATCTCGCGCACCAGGTAGTCGACCACCCGCTCGAGCGGGTCGAAGCCGAACGCCTGCGCGACCGAGGGCCGCAGGTTCGAGTTCGCGTTGACGTCGTAGAACACCAGCTTGCCGTCGGCGGTCTCGAGGTACTCGATGCCGCCGACGTCGAGCTTCCCCGCGGCCATGATGCGCTTGCCCCAGGCGACGGCCTGCGCCGGTACTTCTTTGTACGGATAAAACTCGACCGGCAATGCCGGTTTTTCCACAGCAATTTCAACTTCACAGGCGCCAGCTTCGCCGCCTTCCGGGTTGCACACCGGAGCGGGACAGAGATTGAACCGCCCATGCGAAACGACGCGCATGGCGTAAAGGAGCTCGCCGCCGAGAAACTCCATGCGTACGATGCCGCGCGCGGGGTCGGTGGGAAAGTATTCCTGGAGCAGGAGCAGGTTGTCGGGCAGCCAGTGCTCCGGGCGCTGGGCGAGGAGCGCCTCCAGGTGGGCGAAGCTCTCGACCAGCATCATGCGCGCGCCGCTTCCGCCCTGCTCGGGCTTGAGCAGCGCCGGAAACGCGATCTCGGCCGAGCGCTCGCGGATCGCGCCGACGTCGTTGAAGGTCCAGATGCGCGGCGTCGGCACGCCCAGGCTCCGCAGCAACGCCGCCTGCGCGGTCTTGGAGAGCTCGAGCGCGAATGCATCGGCGCCGTTCAGTACCCGCACGCCGCGGATCTGCAGGGCTCGCCTGGTTGAAGTAGAGCGGCGCCAGCGGCGCGTCGGCGTCGGAGAACGCGGCCTTCTTCAGGTCGAGCGCGGCATAGCGCACGTTGCGGCGCTCGAGCGCCTCGAAGAGCGGCTTCTGCCACTCGGGGTGCTCGAAAAGGACGGCGAGTTCCGCGCGTTCTGCAGCCATGACCCCAATGTTGGGGCTAAAGTAGCCGGCTGCAAATAGCCTGAAAGGAATGAACTTATGCCCGCTTCGCTCTCCGGCAGCTGCCTCTGCGGCGCGATCCGCTACACCATCGCCTCGCCCCCCGGCTCGCCCCCGATGGAGCTGCGCGCCTGCCATTGCACGCATTGCCAGAAGACTTCCGGCGCCGGCGGCAGCGTCAACGTGCCGCTGGCGAGCGACGCGTTCAAGATCACCCAGGGCACGCCCAAGCGCTACACCGCGAAGGCGGACAGCGGTCGCAACCTCTACCGTTTCTTCTGCGCCGACTGCGGCTCGCCGATCTACAGCCAGCGCGAGAGCAACCCGGCGATGGTCACGGTGCGCGCCGGCACGCTCGACAGCGCCGGCGAGATGAAGATCACGGCCCACATCTGGACGAAGAGCGCGCGCCCCTGGTCGCACATCGACCCGGCCGCCAAACAGATTCCCGGACAACCGAACTGAAGGAGAAACACAAATGGCCAAGGGTTACCTCGTCGTCACCTACCGCGCGATCAACGATCAGGAGAAGTGGTCGGCTTACGCGAAGCTCGCCGTTCCAGCTTTCCAGAAAATGGGAGGGCGCTTCATCGTGCGCGGCATGCCCTCGAAGACCTACGAGAAGGGCATGAACCAGCGCGTGGTGATCGTCGAATTCGACAGCGTGCAGAAGGTTTACGAGGCGCACGAGAGCCCGGACTACCAGGTAGCGTTGCGCGCGCTCGGCAACGGCGCCGACCGCGACATGCGCGTGGTCGAGGGCGTGGCCTGAATTACCTGCCCAGAAGCTTCAACATCTTGACGTAGGCCGCGCGGGCGTTCCGAAAACCCTTGCCCGAAAGCTCGTCGAGGTAGCGCTCGCTCACCGGGCGCAGACCTTCGCGCCACTGCGCCATGGTGGCGGGGTCGGGGACGATCACTTCGTGCCCGGGCGCCCTGGCGCCTTCACGCACCGGCGCGTCCCACTTGTCCCAGAGCGGGCCGAACTTCGCCACCCAGGCTTCGCAGCAGATCGAATCCAGCGCCTGCTTCACGTCGCCCGGCAGGGACTCGTAGCGGCCGCGATTCATGACGATGAAGAACGCAGAAGTGTAGAACTGCGTGTCGGTGTGGAACTTCATGTGGTCGTTGAAGCCCTGGAGCGGATTACCCCAGTTGGTGACGATGCCCTCGATCTTGCCGGCCTTGACCGCGTCCATCACCTCGTTTACCTGCAGCACTGCCGGCACGGCCCCAACGTGCTCGAGCGCCGCCGATACGGTGCGGTTTGGCGAGCGCAGCCGCAGCCCCTTGAGGTCGGACAGGTTCACCACGCGCTTTGAGGCGGTATGAATGAGGCCCGGGTTGTGGACGAAGAGCGCGAGCACCTTGTAGTCGCGATACTCGTTCGCGAGCGTGCCGTCCCTGTAGAGCTCCCACAGCGCTCGCGACCCCTGCGCCGCGCCTGGAACCACGAACGGCAGCTCGATGATCGAGCTGCCGGGAAACTTGTCGCCCTCGGCGCCGCGCAGGCCGAGCGCGATGTCGACCGTCCCCGCCTTCGCCTGGGTCGCCTGCTCGGTCGGCTTTCCTAGCGGCGAGGAGGCGTTGTAGATCGCCACCTTCGCGCGTCCGCCGCTCTTCGCCTCGAGCTCTTTCGCGAACGGCTCCGCCACGTCGTGCTGGAAGAAGCTCGCGGGTCCGAGGAAATGGCTAAACTTGAGCTCGAGCGGCTGCGCCTGCGCGCCGGCCGCAAGCAGGATGGCTGCGATGACAAGAACAATCGAATGCATCGGGACCTCCCGGGGAGGAAGCTAGCATGAAGCGCGCCGTCCTTGGCATCGCCGCCCTCCTCGCCGCCGCGCCTGCGGCTGCGCAGCTCGCCAACATGCCGCCGCAGGTCACCCAGCGCCTTGCCGAGGTCGGGCCCGCCTGGGGCAAGAACATCACGGGCAACATCGAGAAGACGCTGGAGGTGTATTCGCCGCTCCTCGCAGCCGCGCCGAAAACCGGCATCACCGCGCAGCGCGACCTCGCGTACGGGCCGGACGCGAGGCAGCGCCTCGATGTCTACCGCGCCGAGGGACTCAAGAACGCGCCGGTGCTCGTCTTCCTCCACGGCGGCGCCTACGTGCGGGGCGATCGCAACATCAACGGCGAGGTCTACGCCAACGTGCCGATCTACTTCGCGCGCCACGGCATGCTGGGTATCAATGCCACCTACCGCCTGGCACCGGCCGCGCAATGGCCCGAGGCGGCGCGCGACGTCGGGGCGATCGTGCAGTGGCTGAAGGAGAATGCGGCAAAGCACGGCGGCGACGCCGCCCGCATCTACCTGATGGGACACTCGGCCGGCGCGACGCATGTCGCGACCTACGCGTACCTGAAGAACCTGCAGCCGGCACAGGGACCGGGGATCGCCGGCATGATCCTGATGAGCGGCCGCTACCACTTCGCGCCGAACCCGGACGATCCGAACCTGAAGAACTTTCAGGCCTATTTCGGCGGCGATCCCTCCCAGTACCCGTCGCGCTCGCCGCTCAGCCACGTGAAGGAAGCGGCGCCGATCCCGACGTTCATCGTGATCTCGGAATACGACAACCCGGACCTCGACACCCAGGGCGCGCTTCTTCTCTCCGCGCTCTGCGAACGCGACCGCGCCTGCCCGCGTTTCACGCGCATGGAGAAGCACAACCACCTGTCGATGGTGTACCAGTTCAACACCGCCGACGAAGCGATGGGGCGCGAGGTGCTCGAATTCATCCGCCGCGGGCGATAGGGGAGAAAAGCATGTCGAGCATCCAGGCCAGCCGCGCCACCCCGATCCTGCCGTTCGTCGCGCCGCTCTACCGCGCGCTCGAGCCGTACGCCTACACCCTCATCCGCATCAGCGCCGGCGCGATCTTCATCCCGCACGGCATTCAGAAGCTGTTTCTGGGCGGCGCGGCCACCCCCATGGGGTACGCGCTCGGCCTGCTCGAGCTCGTCGGCGGCGCGCTCCTCGCGCTCGGCATCCTGACGCGTCCGATCGCGCTCCTCCTGCTGCTCGACGTCGCCGCGATCATCTTCGCCAACATCGGCAAGGGTTGGCTGTGGACACGCGGCGGCATCCAGTACCACGTGTTCATCTCGGGCATGCTGCTTGCCGTCCTGATCGGCGGCGCGGGTCGGTACGCACTAGGCCGAAAACTCCAATCCTTGAATCTGGGAGATCGGATGGTGCCGCTGGGATACGCGTTCGCCCGCGTCTACTACGCGGCTCTCATCCTGCCGAGCGGCTACGAGAAGGTGTTCCAGGACGGCGCGGCGCGCATCGCCGCCGGCAACGTGCTGAAGACCGGCCTGCAGCCGCCGCTCTTCTGGGCCTGGGCGGTGGCCTACCTCGAGTTCTACGGCATGATTCTGCTCGCGCTCGGCCTGCTGACGCGCCCGATCGCTTTCGCCTTCGCCATCGAGATGGCGTTCATCGCGCTCACGGTCCAGTTGCCGAACGGCTACTTCTGGACCGCGCGCGGCGCCGAGTTCGCCATCATGCTGTTCGCGATCTGCCTCGCGTTCGTCTTCGGCGGCGGCGGGCGCTACTCCCTCGACCGGCGGCTCGGGCGCGAATTCTGAAGGTCACTCGGGCTTGATGTTCGCCTGGGCGATGACGCGTCCCCACTTCGCGACTTCCTCGGCGAGCTCAGCCTGCAGCGACTCGGGCGTGCCGCCCGTCACTTCGATGCCCTGCGCGGCAAGCTTGGCTCGGAGGTCGGCGAGCTGCAGCACCGCGTTGGTCTCGCGATTGAGCAGCACGACGATGTCCCGCGGCGTGGCTGCGGGTGCATAGAGCGCGTAATCGGTCTGCGACACCACGCCCGGGACGCCCGCTTCCGCCATCGTGGGCAGCTCGGGCATGACCGCGGAGCGGCCGCGCGAGGCGACGGCGAGCGCGCGCAGCTTGCCCGACTTGAGGTGCGGGATGTAGGCCGGCAGGCTGTCGAGGGCCATGTCGACGCGGCCGTCGAGGAGATCGGGCAGGATCTGCGTCGTGCCCTTATAGGGGACGTGCGTGAGCTGGATCGCGGCCGCCTGCTGGAACATCTCGCCGGTAAGGTGGATCAGCGCGCCGACGCCCGAAGAGGCGAAGGTGTACTTGCCGGGGCTCGCCTTCGCCAGCGCGACGAAGTCCTTCACCGAGGCGGCGCGCGAGGCGGCGGGCACGACGAAGACGATGGTCCCGTAGCCGATGCGCAGCACCGGGGCGAAATCGCGCTGGATGTCGAAGCCGCGCTGCGGATGCATGTGGTGCACGATCGCCTGGCTGCCGATCGGACCGACCAGCAGCGTGTAGCCGTCGGGGGCGCTCTTCGCCGCCGCCTCGGTGCCGATGGTGGTGCCGGCGCCGGGCTTGTTGTCGATCACCACCGGCTGGCCCAGGCGCACTGAAAGCTTCTCGCCCACGGCCCGCGCGACGATGTCGACGCCGCCGCCCGGCGGAAACGGCACGATGAAGCGGATCGGCCGCGCCGGGTACTGCTGCGCCCATGCAGAAGAAGGAAACGCCGCCGCAAACAGCGCGGCGGCGATCAGATGCGAAACGTTGAAGAGCGCTCTGGGCATGCCCGGATGATACCGGGCGATGCCCTTCGCTCTCAGTGGCGGCCGGAACGATCCGGGCGTTCTACGCGCTCTACGCGTTCCACTCGCTCGGCACGCTCGGCCCGCTCCGGGCGCTCGACGCGCTCGGCGCGCTCCGCGCGTTCGGCACGCTCGGGCCGGTCGGCGCCGCCGCGGCGGCCGCGCCGGTCGTCGGCGTCGACCCGCGCCACCCGGTCGACTCGCTCGGCGTTCCGGCCGCCGCCGGTGTCGGCCCTCACGACGCCGTCGCGCACCTCGAGGCGCACGCGCGCTCCGGTCGCGTCGACGCCGCGAATGCGCAGCCGATCGACCCCGGCTTGGGTGGCGAGCTGACGCGCCAAATCGGCCCGCTGGGCGGGGGTTAGCGTGCCGAAATCGATACCTTCGATTCTGGCGCGCAGCTCACCTTCGTTGTTCCGCTGGACGCGGGCGTCGATTGCGCCGCGCAGGCGAACCTGGCGCTCGATCCCGTCGTTTGGCAGGAGCTTCGCGAGGTCGACCAGCAGGTTCTGGTTGCTGGCGAGGAGCGCGCTCACGTCCTGCGCGGTCAGTCCGCGGACTTGAATCTCGGTGGCGCCCGCGGCGATGCGGGCCTTGACGTCGTTGACGAGCTGGGTCTCGTTGATGGTGCCGTCGGCATTGCGCGGCACGGCGAGTTTCACCTCGAGTTCGTTCGCTTCCATCTGACGCTCGGCCAGCCGGTCGGCCTGGCGGTCTTCGCGCCGGTCTTCCTGCCGCACGTCCTGCGCCGCCGCGGCGGTCGCGAGCATGGCGAGGGCAATGGGGACGATGGTCTTGCGCATTGGGGGCTCCTTGCGGGTGGGTTACAGGATGCAGGCTACGTGGGATAATTTCCCACGTCAAGCGCTTTTGTGCGAAATTTTCCCACGACGGCTATACTGCGCCTCCAAGATATGACGCCGCCGAGCGCCCTTGTCGCCGCCCTGCGACACCTGTTGCGGCCGCTCGTGCGGCTGCTGACCGCGCAGGCCTTTACCTACCCGATGCTCGCCGAGCTGCTGAAGCGGATCTACGTCGACGAGGCGGTACGCCACTTCGGGCTCGATGGCGAGCCGCCCACCGACAGCCGCGTAAGCCTGCTCACCGGCGTGCACCGCAAGGATGTGAAACGGTTGCGTCAGTCGCGTACCGATGAGGGCGAAGCGATGCCGGAAATGGTGGCGCTCGGCGCGCAACTCGCCGCGGCGTGGACCACGCGCAAGGACCTGCGCGACGCACGCGGGCGGCCGCGCCCGTTGCCGCGGCTCGCGAGCCAGGGCGGCGCGCGCTCGTTCGAAGGTCTCGTGGCGAGCATCAGCAAGGACATCCGCGCGCGCCCGCTGCTCGACGAGTGGCTGCGACTCGGCGTAGTGAAGATCGACGAGCAGGACCGGGTGGTGCTGAAGAGCTCGGCGTTCGTGCCGAGCCGCGGCTTCGACGAGAAGGCGTTCTATTTCGGCCACAACCTGCACGACCACGTCGCCGCAGCCGCGCACAACATGGAAGCAAAAGGGGCGCCGTTCCTCGAGCGCAGCGTGCACTACGAGGGCTTGCAGAGCGCTTCGGTCGAGAAGCTCGCGGCGCTCTCCGAGAAGGACGGAATGGCGGCAGTGCAGGCGGTGTACGCGGAAGCGAAGGAATGCGATGCGCGCGACCGCAAGGCCGAAGGCCCGCGGCAGCGCATCACCTTTGGCATCTACTTCTACAGCGAGCCCGCTCCGCCCAAGCCACCGAAGAAGGACGAATGAAGATCCTGCTCGCCGCATTGGTTTCGGCGCTCTGCGTCGCCTTCGCCGGCACGAGCGCCGGGGCTTGCAGCGATCCCGGCGGCATCGGCGGTACCGGCATCAACCCTGGCGGCACCGGCGCTACCGGGGTCGAACCCGGTGGAACGGGCGGTACCGGGGTCGATCCCGGCGGCATCGGCGGCACCGGGCAGCGCGCCGAGGCGGAGATTGGCGTGCTCGGGGTCATCACCGGTTTCGGCAGCATCTGCGTGAACGGCATCGAGGTGCACTACGACGCAGGCACGCCGGTGGCATTCAACGGCGACCTCTCTTCCGCCAAGGCGCTCGGCATCGGCCAGGTGGTCTCGGTGCTCGCGGTTGGAGCCGGCACGCAGGCGCGCGCAACCTGGATCGACATCGTCGACTCCGCGGTCGGGCCGGTCACCGCGGTGGAGAGTGCCGGCACGCTCCTCGAGGTCAACAAGCAGCGCGTGCGCATCGAGCCCTCCACGGTGCTCGGGGCGGGCCTCGAGCGCGCTCAGCTTGCGTCCGCGCACGTGGGCGATACTCTTCGCGTGAGCGGCCTGCGCAACGCCGACGGCACCATCGTGGCCACGCGCGTCGAGACCGCGGCGCCGGCAACGAGAGCGCTCGCCGCCGACGCGGCCGACCCCAGCCTCGGCCGGTTCGTCGTCGAAGGATACGTTTCGGACACTGCGCCGCAGGCGGTGCGCGTGGGGCCCACGCGCTTCAGCGTAGCGCCGGACACCGCTGCGCAGCTCAGCCGCGGGCAACTGGTTCGACTCTGGGGCCGCAGCGAAGGTGGCAATCGCATCGTCGAGCGGGCAGACTTTTTGAGCGGACCTTTCGACGTGCGGCCGCAGCGCACGCTGCGCATGGAGCCGCTCGGGACACGCCCGGGCGACGACCGGCGCGGCGGCGGCGACGGCGATCGCAGCGGCAGGGATTCGGGCGACCGCAGCGGCCCTGGCGGCGGCGATCGGCCCGAGCGCGTCGATCGCAGCGGCCCCGGCGGCGGCGATCGGCCGGAGCGCGTCGAGCGCATCGACCGCAGCGGCCCTGGCGGCGGCGATCGGCCTGAGCGCGTCGACCGCAGCGGAAGAAGATGAACACGAAGTTCAACCACATCATGGAGATTGTGCTCATGCATCGGATTCAGCGCGGCCTCACGGCCGCGGCGGGGACTCTCTTGCTCGCGGGCAACGCGGCGGCGCAGACGGGCGCGCAAACGGCCGCGCAGGCGGTCGCGGGGCAGACGGGCGCGGCGCAAACGAGCGTAGCAATAGGCGCTGAATACAGCACCGGCAAGTTCGGCGGAACCGAAACCACCGACACGCTCTACATCCCCGTCGTCATCCGCCACGAGACCGGCCCCTGGGTGCTCAAGGCCACCGTGCCGTGGCTGCGCGTCACCGGACCCGGCAACGTGATCGGCGCGGGCGGCGATCGCGTGGTCGTGCCCGGCGCCACAGTGGCGCGCACCACCGAATCGGGCCTCGGCGATATCGTGCTGAGCGGCTTCTACAATCTCCTGGACGAGCGCAAGGGCGGCCTCGGCCTCGACCTCGGCGCGAAGGTGAAGCTGCCCACTGCGGACGACCAGAAACGCCTCGGCACCGGCGAGCTCGATTACGCGGTGCAGCTCGACTTCTTCAGGCCCATCGACGCGACGACGCTGTTCGGCTCGATCGGCTACCGGGTTTACGGCGACCCGGCCGGCATCACGCTGCGCGACGTGCCCTACGCCTCCATCGGCGCCTCCTACCGCATGTCGTCGCAGCAGAGCATCGGCGTGGCCTACGACTACCGGCCGCATATCGTGGAAGGCGGCGGGAAGGTGAGCGAGGTGACCGCGTTCTGGTCGAATCGCGTTTCGCCGCAGTGGAAGCTGCAGGTCTACGGCGTGGTCGGCTTCGCCGACGCGAGCCCCGACGCGGGCGTCGGCGCGCTGCTAGAGCGGCGGTTCTAGAATAGGAGGATGTCCGGGCCGAGCATCGACGCCCAGCGGCTCTGGTCCTCCCTCATGGGGCTGGCGAAGATCGGCGCCACGCCGAAGGGCGGCGTGCGCCGTGTCACGCTCACGCCCGCCGACCGCGAGGGACGCGAGCGCTTCGCCCTCTGGTGCCGCGAGGCCGGCCTCGAGCTGCGCGTCGACCCCATCGGCAACATGTTCGCGCGCCGCGCCGGGAAGGACGCCGGCGCTGCGCCCGTGGTCATGGGCAGCCATCTCGACACTCAGCCGAACGGCGGCCGGTTCGATGGCGCCTACGGCGTCATGGCCGGGCTCGAGGTGGTGCGGACGCTGAACGATGCGGGAATCGCGACGCGCGCGCCGCTCGAAGTGGCGTGCTGGACCAACGAGGAGGGCTCGCGCTTCGTCCCCACCATGATGGGCTCGGGCGTCTTCGCCGGGGTTTACGCGCTGGAGGACATTCTCGGGAACAAGGATACCGACGGCGTCAGCGTGCGCGAGGCGCTCGAGGCGACCGGCTACCGCGGCGAGGCGCGGCCGCACAGGGTCGGCGCGTACTTCGAGGCGCATATCGAGCAGGGACCGGTGCTCGAGGACACGCGCACTACCATCGGCGTGGTGCAGGGCGCCCTGGGCCAGCGCTGGTTCGACGTCCTCATCACCGGGCAGGACGCGCACGCCGGCCCGACGCCGATGCACCTGCGCAAGGACGCCATGCTCGCCGCGGCCCAGCTCACGCTGGAAGTGAACCGCATCGCGACCAGCTTTCCGGACTCCGCGCGCGGCACGGTGGGACACATGCAGGTCAAGCCCAATTCGCGCAACGTCATCCCTGGCGAGGTGCGCATGACCGTGGACCTGCGGAACGCTCGCGATGCCACGCTTTCTTCCATGAAACAGGAACTGGAGAAAACCGCTTCCGCCATTGCCCGCGAACGCCGGGTCGGGATTGAAATCAAGGAAGTGGTCTACTTCCCGCCGAGCGAATTCGCGCCCGAGCTGGTCGAGCGCGTGCGCGCGGCGGCGAAGCGGCTCGGCTTGAGCCACCGCGACATCGTGAGCGGCGCGGCGCACGACGCGGTCTACCTCGCGCGCGTCGCGCCGACCGCGATGGTGTTCGTCCCCTGCGAGGGCGGCATCAGCCACAACGAGATCGAGAACGCGCGCCCCGAGGACCTCGCCGCGGGCTGCAGCGTCATGCTGGAAGCCGTCCTAGGCACCGCCGGGACCGCTTAGCGGTACACTGCCCTCCCTGCCCGAGGGAGGAGCACCCCCATGGATGAAAAGAGCGACGGTCGTCGGCGTTTTCTCGCGCAAGGTGCTGCCCTCGCAGGCGGCACAGCGTTCGCAGCGCTTTCGCCGCCCGGCGCGGCGCAGGAAATCGCGGGCCAGCCGTGGGAGCGCGTATACGGCGCGCCGTTCACCGGCTACGGGCAGCCGTCGAAATTCGAAGCGCCGGTGATACGCCACATCGGACGACCCTACGGCGACCTTGCGCCAGGATCGGGCGCGGCGCTATCGCCGATCGAGTCGCTCGAGGGCATCATCACGCCGAGCTCGCTGCACAACATACGCAGTCACAGCGGCACGCCGGACATCGATCCCAAGGAGCACCGCCTGCTCATTCACGGCCTGGTCGCGCGGCCGCTCATGTTCACCGTCGATTCGCTGCTGAGCTACCCGATGACCACTCGCACTCATTTCATCGAATGCTCGGGCAATAGCAGCCGCGCAACCACGCCGCAGCCCGCTCAGGTGCCGGCGGGCGCGATCCACGGCAATGCGGCGTGCAGCGAGTGGACCGGCGTTCCGCTGCGGGTGCTGCTCGAAGAGGCCGGCGTCGACGCGTCGGCCAAGTGGCTGCTCGCCGAAGGCGCCGACTCGGCGCACATGAGCCGCAGCATTCCGATCGAAAAGGCGTTCGATGACGCGCTGGTCGCGCTCTACCAGAACGGCGAGCGGCTGCGCCCGGAGCAGGGCTACCCGGTGCGCCTGTTTCTCCCCGGCTGGGAAGGCAACATGAGCGTGAAGTGGCTGCGGCGCATCAAGGCGACCGACGGCCCAACGCACACGAAGGACGAGACCTCCAAGTACACCGATCCGCTTCCCGACGGACGCTCGCTGCAGTTCACCTTCGAGATGGGCGTGAAGTCGGTGATCACGCGTCCGTCTTCGACCATGACGCTGCCGCGCCCCGGCCTCTACGAGATCACCGGCCTCGCGTGGAGCGGCGCCGGTCGCATCCAGAAGGTCGAGGTTTCGACCGACGGCGGCGCGACATGGACCGCCGCGACGCTGCTCGGAGAAGAACGGCCGAAGAGCTTCGTGCGCTTTCGCCTGCCCTGGGAATGGTCCGGCAAGCCGGCAGTGCTCCAGAGCCGAGCGACCGACGAGAAGGGGCGCGTGCAGCCCCCTCGCAAGGAATGGACCGCGCGCTATTCGCCCGACATGCGCTATCACAACAATTCGATCGTGAGCTGGGCAGTCGGCGCCGATGGGAAGGTGACGCATGTCTACGCGTAATCTCACCACCTTACTGTCACTAGTCGCGCTTGCCGCATGTACAGGGGTAATGCAAACGACCAGCAGCAAGCCGCCCGCTCTCGGCACGCCGGTCGGTGCGGCGGAGATTGCGCGGTGGGACATCAGCATCCCGCCGAGCGGCGCCGGCCTGCCCGCCGGCAGCGGCAGCGCGCGGCAGGGGCAGCAGGTCTACGAGCAGAAGTGCCTCGCCTGCCACGGCGCGAAAGGCGCCGGCAAGCCGGCCGACGCGCTCGCCGGCGGCGTCGGCACGCTCGCGAGCAAGACGCCGGTGCGCACCGTCGGCAGCTACTGGCCGTACGCGACCACGCTCTTCGACTATGTGCGCCGCGCCATGCCGATCAACAACCCCCTTTCGCTCACCAGCGACGAGGTGTACGCCGTGACCGCGTACGTGCTGGCGCTCAACGGCATCATCGGCGAGGACGCGGTGATGAACGCACAGTCCCTGCCGCAGGTGAAGATGCCGAACCGCGACGGCTTCGTCAGCGACTGGCCACCGCGCGAGCGCTAGCCAAAGGCGCTTCCATACGGTCTAGCAAGGCGCCGGCGGCGCCTCGGCGAGCTTCGGGTCGATCGCGCGCAGCGCGTTCGGCCAGGTGAGCTTGCCGAAATCCACCGGCTGCGTGGTGAGCCCGGCGCCCTGCGCCCACTTCGACAGGCTGCAGAAGTCCTGGTAGTAGACGCGGTCGAGCGCGATCGGCCGCGTGTTGGTGTCCCACTGGTCGCGCGTCGCCTTCTCCGAGAGGCTGTAGGTCTTGGCCGCATACGCCGCCACCGCCTTGAAGTCGCCCTCGGCCTTGGCGCGCCCCTTGAGGATCGCGCGCAGGAACCGCTGCACCTTGTCTGCGCCGTCGGCGGAATTGAGGAACTCGGGCCGCGCCCCGGCCACGAGGTAGCCCTGGATGTAGCCCGAGGCGTCGCTCATCTGCCAGGCGTTCGCCGGGCAGATCTCGAGCGTACGCGAGCCGATCGGCTGCCAGATGAAGAACGCCGAGATGTCGCCTGCGCACAGCGCCGCCGGCAGGAGCTGCGTGTCGAGGTTCTTCACCGGCACGCTCTTCGGGTCGACGCCGTTCTTCGACAGGTACTCCGAGATGAACCACGAGCCGGTCGAGCCCACGCGCGTGGCCACCGTCTTGCCGACGAGGTCCTTGGGCGACTTGATGTCCTTGCGCGCGATGACCACGTAGCCCTTGGCGTCGCGCTCGATCGCGGCGAAGGTCTGGTAGTGGCCAGGGTTGTTGAAGAAGTACTGCACGCTCGGCAGGTCGCCGGTCATCACGACGTCGCCCTGGCCGGTGCGGAAGGTCTGGAACGCGGTCGTGCCCGACGGGAACACCCGGTAGTCGACCTCGAGCCCCTGCTCCTTGAAGTAGCCGTACTCGAGCGCCATCCAGATGGCGTCGTTGTTGACCGAGGGCTGTCCGAAGAGAACCAGCTTCTTCAAGGGTTGGGCATCCGCCAATCCGACCGTGAAAAGCAATAGCGCCAGAATCGTTCCGATCTGTCTTCCCATTCGCTTGATAACTGCATTCATGGCGTCCTCCTAGGTCAGCGCAATATAAGACATGTAGCGCGAAAGCATGCGGTCGACCGCGATCCGGAACAGGCGGTCGAAGATGAAGCCGATCACGCAGATCGTGAGCAGCGCGACGAAGATGCGGTTGGTCTGCAGCAGGATCGAGGACTGCTGCAGCAGGAAGCCGATGCCCGAATCGGCCGCCAGGATCTCCGCCGGGATGATGCTCATGAACGACGACGCCATCGCGATCCGCATCCCCGTGACGATGTACGGCGCGGCGGAGGGAATCACCACCAGAAGGAAGATCTGCAGCTCGCTCGCGCCGAGGCACTGCGCCGCGCGCTGCCGGATGACCGGCGCGCGCATCACCCCGGCGGTGGTGTTGATGAGCACGATGAAGAACGTGCCCCAGAAGATGAGGAAGTACTTCGAGGTCTCGCCGATGCCGAACCAGATCACCGCGATCGGGATCATCGCGGTCGGCGAAAGGTAGCGCAGCAGCTCGATGACGGGATCGAGCAGGTCGTTGACCAGCCTGACCCTTCCAAGAATGACGCCCAGCACGATTGCCGCGGCGCATCCCGTGACGAAGCCGACCGCGACCCGCGCCAGGCTGATCGCGACGTGCCGGAAGATCTCGCCGTTCTGAATCATCGGCACCATGGTTTTCAGGACCACCAGCGGCGGCGGGATGAGGAACGGGTTGAACACCATCGTGGACAGGAACTGCCACGCCGCGAATGCGATGACGATCGAACCCGTGAAAAGGGTTACGGCCCTCATGAAAGAAGCGATTCGATGCGCCTGAAAATGTGTCCCGCCCCGGGGTCCGACAGGTCGCGCGGCCGCGGCAGGCCGACGTCGATCGTCTCGGTGATGCGCGAGCCCGGCCCGAGCGACATGACGCAGATGCGGTCGGCGAGCGTCACCGCCTCGCCGATGTCGTGCGTCACGAACACGATGGTCTTGCCGGTGCGCTGCCAGATGTCGAGCAGGAAGCCGTGCATCCTGCGGCGCGTGAGCGCATCGAGCGCGGCGAAGGGCTCGTCCATCAGCAGGACCTTCGGCTCGACCGCGAGGGCGCGCGCGATCTGCAGGCGCTGGCGCATGCCGCCCGAGAGCTGCGCCGGGAACTTGTGGCGATGCTCGGCGAGGCCGACCATCGCGAGGTATTTGTCGATGATCGCCGGCCACTCGGCCTTCGGCAGCTTGCGCACCCGCAACGCGAAGCGCACGTTCTCCTCGGCCGAGAGCCACGGCAGGAGCGCCGCGCCGGCGTCCTGGAAGAACATCACCCGGTCCTTGCCCGCGCCGCGCACCGGCTCGCCTTCGAAGTCGACCGCGCCGCCGCTCGGCCGGTCGAATCCGGCGAGGATGTTGAGCAGCGTCGACTTGCCGCAGCCCGAGGGACCGAGCAGGCACACGAGCTCGCCGGAACGCACCTCGAAATCGATGCCGTCGAGCGCGAGGTAGCGCTGCGCGTCCGTGCCGAAAACCTTGCTGACGTTTCGCACCGCGAGCACCGGCGTCTTGCTCCTTTCGTCCTATCGTACTATCGGCGAAAGCGAGGACGCGCGCCATGGCGAATATCGAAATCCGCTCGGTCGAAGGGCTTGCAGGCAGCGCGGTGCCCTACGCGTACGCGGTGAAGGCCGGAGCGTGGCTCTTCCTGACCGGCCACGAAGCGTTCGATTTCGCCTCAGGTCCGGCGCAGGAGGTGGAAGGCCCGGAGGGCTTTCCCGCGTTTGGCGCGCCGCGGCTCAAGCGCGAGGCCGAGTTCATCCTGAAGCGCATGCGCAAGACCCTCGCGGAGTTCGGCTCCGATTTTCGCCACAGCGTCCGCGTCGACCAGTACTACCCCGTGTTCGAGGCGGTGCGCGCCTATCAGCTCGCGCGCCACGGCGAATTCGGCGACTACATCCCGCCGTCCACCTCGGTGCTGATGGAGCGCCTGTTCAAGCGCGACTCGCACATCTCGATGTCGATGATCGCGGCGGTCCCGGGCAAGGACTACGAGATCGGCAAGCTCTATCCGAAGGAAGTGCCGGTCCCGGTCGGCTCGTTCTTCGTGCCGGCGATCACCTGCAACGACTTCGTGTTCGTCGCCGGGCAGATGGCGAGCGACGAGAACGCGCTCGATCCGAGCGTGCGGCTGCCCGCGGACAAGCGCAACTGGGGCGGACCCAACGCCGTGCGCCGGCAGACCGAGTTCATCATCAGGAAGCGCCTCGAGCCTGCGCTCAAGGCCGGCGACTCGTCGTGGCAGAACGTCCTCAAGGCGCAGATCTACGTGCCGAGCGCCGCCGACATCCCGGATGCGCTCGACGTCTGGCGGGAGCACGTGCCGCACCCCTGCGCCCTCACGGCAGTGCCGACGCGGGGCTTCGGCTTCGTCGACGGCATCGTCGAGATCAACCTCCTCGCGCTACGCGACGGCGCCAGGCGCCGGAAGGAAGTGCTCAAGCCGGACCTGCCCGCGCTCTCGAGCTACGGCGCGCACGTGCGCGCCGGCGAGCTCGTGCTGTGCTCGGGGCTCATGCCGCTCGGCGCCGACGGGCGCGTTCCCGGCCTCTCGAGCCTCGACGCGCTGGGCCATCCCGCCCAGGCGCAGGCCGCCACGGTCCTTTCCCATGCCGAGCGCCTCTGCAAGGACGGGGGCAGGATCGTGCGCGCCCAGTGGTTCATGGCCGACGTGCATGCCTTTCCCGGAGTACAGCTCGCCTGGTCACGCCTCCAGGAGGGTGCGCCGCATCCCTTCGTGTGTGTCCAGGTCCCGGGCGAGCTCGGGGCGCCCGGGGCGCTCCTCACCGCAGATTTCTGGATCTATTCGCCCTGAAAGCGCGGCCGAAAGCGATTTCGGACTATTGACGCCCCTCGTAAAAGGGGGAGACTGGCCTCACCACGCCACATCTTTTTCGGGGGGAGGGGATGGCGAAGGGCGGGTTCCTTTTCGTGCTGGTCACCGCGGCGGTCGTCGCCCCGGCGCTCGTGCTTCTCTACCTCATCATCCGGGCGCTCTGGGACGAGATCGGCCCGATGGTGCGCCTCCTCCTTCACCGCGACCGTGTCGTCGCCATCCAGGAAGACCAGGACGCCGGGCTGAAGCGGTAAGCCGCGCCGATTCGGGTCTTAGAGGCTTTGAATGAGGGCGAGGATGTTGCCCTCGCTGTCCTTGAACCAGGCCGACTTCGCGCCACCGGCCGTGGCGATGCCGTCCTCGGTCTTCATCTCCGGCATGTCATAGTCCTCGAATTGCACTCCGCGCGCCTTCAGCTCGCGCACTTCGCGCTCCACGTTCTCGACCTGCCAGAATGCCTGGCTCGCCTTCGACGTCCCCGCGTTCGGCGTCGGGTATAGGAAGCAGGCTGTGCCCTTCGCGAACTCGTAGGTGACGCCCCCGGCGATCTGCTGCTTGGGCTTCAAACCCACTTTCTCCTCGTAGAATTTGCGCGCCCGCGTCATGTCCGTGGCGGGGATGTACGCATACATCGGCGATTTCTGAAGCATGGAGGGCTCCTTGTCGCTTCCGTCGGTTACAGCCACAAGAACCGTTTCCCGGGCTGCGAGAAAATAGGGACTGTCCCTAATTTCCAACCATGAACGAAAAGATCGAGGCGGTCTACCGCGCAGAGTCCCGCCGCGTGTTCGCGACGCTGGTGCGCCTGCTCGGCGATTTCGACCTTGCCGAGGAAGCGCTGCACGAAGCCTTCCGCGCCGCGCTGGAACAATGGCCAAGCGACGGCGTTCCCGACAACCCGCGCGCCTGGCTGGTGTCGGCGGGGCGCTTCAAGGCGATCGACGCCATCCGCCGCCGCGCGCGCTTCGATCCCCTCGAGGAAGAGCACGCGGAAACGATTTCGACCGAAGAACAGGAGATCAATGAAATCGAGGACGACCGGCTGCGGCTCATCTTCACCTGCTGCCACCCCGCGCTTTCGCCCGACGCTCAAGTTGCGCTCACGTTGCGCGAAGTCTGCGGCCTCAAGACCGAGGAGATCGCGTACGCCTTCCTCACGCCGGCGCCGACGCTCGCGCAGCGCATCGTGCGCGCGAAGAGCAAGATCCGCGACGCGCGCATCCCGTACGAGGTGCCGGCCGCCGCCGAGCTCGGCGAGCGGCTCGACGCGGTGCTGCGCGTGATCTACCTCGTGTTCAACGAAGGCTACTCCGCTTCGTCCGGCGAATCGGCGACGCGTGCCGACCTCTCGGCCGAGGCGCTGCGCCTCGCGCGGCTCCTCGCCGCGCTCCTGCCCGAACCCGAGGCGATGGGCCTGCTCGCGCTCATGCTCCTGCACGAATCGCGCCGCGCGGCGCGCACCTCGCCGAGCGGGGACCTGATTCTGCTCGAGCATCAGGACCGGAGCAGGTGGGACCCAAAACTCATCGCCGAAGGCACCTCGCTGGTGGAGGCGGCGCTCTCCTCCCGGCGCTTCGGCCCCTACAGCCTGCAGGCGGCCATCTCGGCGGTGCACGCCGAGGCGCCCGCGGCCGCGGCGACCGACTGGGCGCAGATCGTGGCGCTCTACGACGTGCTCGAGCGCCTCGACCCCTCGCCGGTCGTAGCGCTGAACCGCGCCGTGGCGCTCGCGATGCGCGACGGCCCCGCGGCCGGACTTTCACTTGTCGAGGAGATCCTGGAAAAAGGCGATCTGCACGATTACCACCTTGCCCACGCGGCGCGCGCGGACCTGTGCCGGCGGCTCGGGCGCAACGCCGAAGCGCGCGCAGCCTACGAGCGCGCCCTCGCCCTCGCCCGGCAGGAGCCCGAGCGGCGCTTCCTCAAGCGGCGGCTCGCCGAATTGAAGGGCTGAGCAGTCGATTTGCGGCCCGGCGGTTCGACTAGCCGGAAAGGAGCCGCAAATGGACATGCTGAAGAAGGTCGGGCCTTACCTCGCGATCGAAATCCTGTTACCCGGCGGGACTTTAATAGCGCTCTTGCTCTATCTGGCCCGGCACCGCAAATTCTTTCCGAGCCTGATGTCGATTCTCGGCCCGGCCGTTCGACTATTCACTTAGATCCTTAAGGAGATAGCGGTGAAATACCTCTGCCTGGTTTATGGAGAAGAGAAGGCGATCCAATCGATGGACGACCGCCACTGCCTCGACTACGACGAGTCGGTCCGCGCGAGCGGGCATTGCATCGCATCGGAGGCGCTGCAGCCGGTGGCGACCGCGACGACCGTGAGGGTGCGCGGCGGCAAGGTCTCGGTGACCGACGGCCCGTTCGCCGAAACCAAGGAATGCCTCGCCGGGTTCTACCTCGTCGAGGCGCGCGACCTGAACGAGGCGATCCAGCTCGCCTCGCGCATCCCGCCCGCCGCGGTCGGCAGCATCGAGGTGCGGCCCATCCGCCCGATCCGGGAAACGACGCCGCGATGAAAAAAAAGCCTTCCGCTCCGAAAAAGAAGCGCGTGAGCTTCACCCCGACCGGATACCACAGCGTGACACCCTACCTCGCGTGCGGCGACGCGGCGGCGGCGATCGAGTTCTACAAAAAGGCGTTCGGCGCGAGCGAGGTCATGCGCATGCCCGGGCCCGGCGGCAGGATCGGCCACGCCGAGGTGAAGATCGGCGATTCGCGCGTCATGCTCACCGACGAGTACGCCGAGATGAGCTTCGTCGGGCCGCTCTCGCGCGGCGGCACCACGGTCCACATGCACGTCTACGTGAAAGACGTCGACGCCACGATGCAGCGCGCGCTCGCCGCGGGCGGCAAGCTGGTGCGCGAGATCAAGGACCAGTTCTACGGCGATCGCAGCGGCACGCTCGCCGACCCGTTCGGCCACGTCTGGCACCTCGCGACGCACAAGGAAGACGTCTCCACGGCCGAGCTCAGGAAGCGCGCCGAGAAGCTGGTGACGGAAGCGGGCGGCTAGGCAGGTACCGGCGCGGCCCCGGCCGCGCGCCGCGGAACGCGTGGCGGACGCTCGTCCATCAGCCATTGCAGCGTGAACGCGGTGAGGCCGATCACGATCAACGCACCCCAGCCGAAGTTGTAGCTGCCGAAGCGATCGAACACCACGCCGCCCATCCAGGCGCCGAAGAACGAGCCGACCTGGTGGCTGAGGAACACCACCCCGTAGAGCGTGTTGAAGTGGGTGAGGCCGAACACGCGGCCGATGATCCCGGTGACGAGCGGCGCGACGCCGAGCCAGAGGAAGCCCATCGCGGCAGCGAATACCAGGGTCGACGCCGCGCTCACCGGCACGAGCAGGAAGACGACGATGAAGAGGGTGCGCAGGAGGTAGATGAGCGCGAGCAGGTGCTTCTGGCTGTAGCGCGCCCCGAGCAGGCCGAACATGTAAGTGCCGATCGTGTTGAACAGGCCGATCAGCGCAAGCGCGGTTGCGCCCACGCCCGGCGCCACGCCGCAGAGCGCCAGGTAGCTCGGCAGGTGCGTGGTGATGAACACGAGCTGGAAGCCGCAGGCAAAGAACGCGAGCGTCATGAAGAGGTAGCCGCGATGCGCGATCGCTTCGCGAAGTGCTTCTCCCAGCTTGAGATGGGCCTGCGGAGAGGATCCGGCAGAGGCAGCGGGCTCTCGTATGGCGAGCGAGAGAACCGCCATCGAAGCAGCGATGGCGGCGAACGCGACGAGCGCGCCTTGCCAGCCGATGCCGCCGATGAGGTGCTGGCCGACCGGCGCAAGCACCAGGGTGCCCAGCGACCCAGCCGCGGCCACGAGGCCCACGGTCTGGCTGCGCTTCTCCGGCCGTGTGGCGCGCGACACCGTCCCGATCAGCACGCCGAAGCCGGTGCCCGCCGTCCCGACGCCGGCGAGGAAGCCGGCGACGTAAAGCGCACCCGGGAACACGCTCGAGAATCCCATCAGGACGAGCCCCGCGGCGTACACCAGCGCAGTGACGACGAGCACCGGGCGCGCACCGTAGCGGTCGGCGGCCGCGCCGACGAACGGCTGGGAGAGCCCCCAGACGATGTTCTGCAGCGCGATCGAGAAGCCGAAGGTCGCCGCCGAGATGCCGAGGTCCACGGTCATCGGCCGCATGAACAGGCCCAGGCTCTGGCGCAGGCCCATGCACAGGGAAATGATCAGGCCGCTCAGGACAATAAGCAGCAGCATCGCACGGCGCTGGCTTTGGCTCATGGCTCGTAAACCGATCTGTTTAGCGATGATCGGTTGGTATTTCTACTAGACTTGCGCCGGCCGATGTAACAGATGTAACGGCACTTACCCACCGCCGGCGTACTCTAGATCGCCTTTATAGAGCTCGTAGGCCTTCGAGTACTCCATGACGCGCGCCACCTCGGAGATGAAATTCTCGTCGTAGCCGGCGCGGCGCAGCAGGTGGAAGCCGACTTCCATCCCGGAGCTGATACCCCCGCCGCTGATGACGCGGCCGGCGTCGACCACGCGCGCGCGGCTGATCCTGCACTTCGGCGCGATCTCGGCGAGGCGGTCGATCGGCACCTTGCCCATGGCCGACTGCTCGAGGCGATCGGGCTCCTTTCGGTTGGTCGCGGCGAGGCCATCGAGCAGGCCCATCCTGCCGTAGATCCACGAGCCGGTGCACACCGAGACGAGCAGCGTCTTCTCCGGGAGCTCGCGGATGAAAGCGTGCAGGCGCGCGTTGCTGATTTCCGCGCGGGTGCCGAATCCGCCCGGGATGAGGAACGCGTCCATGTTCGGGCGCTCGGCGAACGAGTAGTTCGGCAGCACGGTGAACCCAGCCTGCGCGCTCACCGGGCGCAGCGCCTCGGCGATGAAGAACGCGTCGAGCTCGGGGTCGAAGCGGCGCGCGACGGCGAACACGCCGTAGGGTGCGGCGAAATCGACGATTTCCAGCTCCTTGCAGATGTAGATGCCCAGGCGAAAGCCCGGCTTTTTCGGGAAGGTCGGCATGGTCTGACTCACGAAGGAGAAGAGTTGAGAAACCGAGGTTCGGAAATTGAGCGAGGCAGATTCTACGAGCCTGGCGTTTTCAACTGACTGGATTTCACGACACGACAATCCGCCGCACACAGAAATCACCATTATCACTACATGGGTTCTAGCTCATCGGCTGCTACCATCCTTCGGCTTGCGAAGAGATCACGTGCGCCACGCCTCGTGGCAGGAATTGCTTGCCTCGCCGGCGCCCGCGTCGCACGTCGTCCAGATCGTCGACAACGACGACTTCCTCGCCTCCGGCGTCGCGCTCTTCGCCGCCGAAGGCTTGCAGCGCGGCGAGGCGGTCATCCTGACGGGAACCGAGGCGCACTTGCGCGCCCTGCGGCGCGAGCTCCTCGCGAAGAATGTCGACTACGACGCCGCAGTTCGCCGCGGGCAGCTTTCCGTGAACGAAGTGCAGCGGTGCCTCGAAGGCATCCTCTACCACGGCATGCCGGACGCCGCCGCTTACGACGCGATGGTCGGCGCAGCGCTCGCGAAGGCCCGCGCCGCCTATTCCGCGGTGCGCTGGTGGGGCGAATCGGGCAGCTTCCTGCATCTGCACGGCAACGCGAAGGCTGCCGTCGCGCTCGAGGAGCTCCGCGGCGCCGCGGCACGCAAGCACGGTGTAGGCATCCTCTGCTCCTTTCTCTGCGACCGCTTCGATCCCCGCAGCTACGACGGCATTCTGAGGGACGTGTGCTCGGTCCACACGCACGTGATCCCGGCCGACGACTACGTGCGCTATCGCCTCGCGGTCAACCGGGCGATCGCCGAAATCCTCGGCGAGATCAAGGGGCCGCTGCTGCAGTCGCTGCTGTCGTGGAAGGGCCTGGCGTGCGACCTGCCCTCTTCGCAGGCGCTGCTGTTCTGGATTCGCGAGACGCTGCCGGACCAGTTCCACAGCGTGCTGGCGCGGGTGAAGGCCTATGCATGACGCCACGCCTTCCAACCTGACCGATTGCGGGCTGCCTGGAATCCGGAGCATTCCCTACGGCGTCCACATGTGCCACTTCTACAGCGGACGCGACGAGCTCGCGGCGGTGCTGGTGCCCTACTTCGCAGCCGGGCTGCGCAACCGCGAGCGCTGCATCTGGATCGCGGCCGAGCCGCTCGATGCCGCCGCCGCCACGCTCGCGCTCGCTCAAGCCGGCGTCGACGTGGACGCGGCGCTCGCCGGCGGAGCGCTCATCCTGCGCGACTTTTCCGATTGGTACGGCGAGGGCGAAAGCCTCCGCGGGGCCGCGGTGGTCGACTTCTGGCTCGCCGAGGAGACGCGCGCGCTCGCCGACGGCTACGCGGGCATCCGCATCAGCGGCAACATCAGCTTCCTGACGCCCGCGACCTGGTCGGTCTTCATGGAGTACGAGGACACGGTGCAGAAGGCCTTCTCGGGCCGGCGCATCGTCACGCTCTGCACCTATCCGAGCGAGCGATGCGGCGCCGCCAACGTCCTCGACGTAGTGCATCGGCATAGCTGCACGATCGAGCATCCGGACCAAGGCTGGCAGATCCTGACCCGGCTCGGCGCCTAGCGCTCGCACCTACTCCGGCTTGAGACCCTTTTCTCGAATGATCCGGCCGTAGCGGCCGCGATCCTTGTCGATCAGCGCCTGCAGCTCCTTGGGCGTGCTCGCCTGGGGTACGGCGCCCTGCGCGATCAGCTTCTCGCGCACGTCGGGCGCCGACACCGCTTCCTTCACGTCGGCCGCCACTTTGTCGATGATCGCCGCGGGGGTCGCGGCCGGCGCGAGGAGCGCGATCCACGAGCCCGACTCGGCGTCCTTCACGCCCGCTTCGGCGAGCGTCGGCACGTCGGGAAGCGCGGGCGAGCGCTTCGCGTGCGTCACCGCGAGTCCCTTGAGCTTCCCGGCCTTGATGTGCCCGGACCCTTCGAGCACCGAGGCGAAAAGGAGGTCCACGTGTCCCGCCATCAGGTCGGTCATCGCCGGGCCTCCGCCCTTGTAGGGCACATGCGTGAGCCGGGTGCCGGTGGCAAGCTGGAAGATCTCGGCGGTGAGGTGCGGCGAGCCGCCCTGCCCCGAGCTCGCGAAGGTCACCTTATCGGGATTGGCTTTGGCGAACGCCACCAGCTCCTTTACCGAGTTCGGCTTGAACGACGGGCTCGCCATCAGCACGAACGGCAGCTCGCAGAGGAGCGAGATGGGCGCGAACGCCTTGTCCGGGTCGTATGGCAGCTTCGGATAGAGCGTCGGATTGATCGAGGTGATGCCGACGTTCACGATGAGCAGCGTGTAGCCGTCGGGCCGCGCCTTGGCCGCCGCGTCCGCGCCCAGGATGCCGGCCGCGCCCGCGCGGTTCTCCGCAATCACCGACTGGCCCCACTTCTGGGTCAGCTTCGCCGCGACCGTGCGCGCCGAAATGTCGGTGCCGCCGCCCGGCGGGAACGGCACGATAAAGGTCACGGGTTTCGTCGGATAGGTTTGTGCAACAACGATCGTCGTCGCGGCGAACAGGACCGCCGCGATGACTATCTTGATCATGAACTGCTCCTCGAGAACAGGGTCCGGCCCCATTTCGCAAGCGGCACCGCGATGGCGGCGAGCGCGAGCACCATGAGCACGGCGGAGATCGGCCGCGTGAAGAAGATGCCGACGCCGGCGTCGGAGATGATGAGCGACTGGCGCAGCGCGCGCTCGGCGAGCGGCCCGAGCACAAGCGCGAGCACCAGCGCCGCGGGCGAGTAGCCGAGCTTCTTCATGAAATAGCCCACGACGCCGAACACCAGCATCTGGCCGACGTCGAACAGGTTGTTCTTGAGCGAGTACGCGCCGGTGACGCAGAAGAGGATGATGAGCGGCATCAGGATGCTGTAGGGAATGCGCAGCGCCCGCACGAAGAGCGGGATCAGCGCGGTGCTGGCGATGAGCAGCATGACGTTCGCGATGTACTGCGAGGCGATCAGGCCCCAGACGAACTGCGGGTTCTTCTCGAAGAGCAGCGGCCCCGGGCGCAGGCCCCACATCATCAGGCCACCGAGCATGATCGCGGTGGTGGCCGAGCCCGGGATGCCGAGCGTCAGCATCGGCACCATCGCAGCGGTGGCGGCAGCGTTGTTCGCCGACTCGGGCGCCGCCACGCCCTCGATCGCGCCCTTGCCGAACCGCTCGGGCGTCCTCGACACCTTCTTCTCCACCGTGTAGGAGAGGAACGAAGCGACCGTCGGACCCGCGCCCGGCAGCACCCCGACCAGGAAGCCGAGCACCGTGCCGCGCGCAATCGCCCACTTGCTCTGCGCCCAGTCGGCGAGGCTGGGCAGCACCTCGCGCAGGCGCACGCTGATTTTCATTTGCGCGGTCTTCTCTTCGGCGCCAGCCAGGACTTCACCGAGGCCGAAGAGGCCGATCGCCACCGGCAGGAAGTCGATGCCGTCCATCAGCTCCGGCACGCCGAAGCCGTAGCGCGCGTCGCCCGAGATGATGTCGAAGCCGACCATCGCCAGCATCAGGCCGAGCACCATGCTGATGTACCCCTTGAGCGGGTCCTCGCCCGCGAGCATGGTCACGGTGGTGAGGCCGAGGAGCATCAGCGCGAAGGTCTCGGGCGGGCCGAAGGAAAGCGCCCAGCGCGCGAGCGCCGGCGACACCAGCATCAGCAGCACCACGCCGACCGTCCCGGCGATGAAGGAGCCGATCGCGGCGATGCCGAGCGCCGGTCCCGCCCTTCCCTGCAGCGCCATCTGGTAGCCGTCGAGGCAGGTAACGACCGAGGCCGACTCGCCCGGCGTGTTGATCAGGACCGAGGTGATCGTGCCGCCGTACATCGTGCCGGCGTACATCGCGGCGAGCATGATGATGCCCGAGGTCGGCTCCATGCCGAAGGTGAGCGGCAGCAGCAGCGCCACGCCCGAAGGCGGCCCGACGCCGGGCAGCGCGCCGATCAGCATGCCGACCAGCACGCCGGCCACCGCCATCATGAGGTTGAACGGCGTGAGTGCGATCGAGAAGCCAAGCCCGAGGTGGGTCAGAAAGTCCAGAACAATCCCTCCGGCATCGGCACGCGCAGCCAGTGGACGAACACCAGCCAGTTGAGCCCGGCTGCGGCGAGCGCGATTGCAATCGTGACCCGCCATCGATGCCTGCCGAGGTAGCGCAGCAGCACGATGAGGAAGAGCGCCGTGCCGACCACCATGCCGAGCACCTTGAGAAGGCCGATGAACGCGGCGGTGACGCCGAGCACCACGAACACGCGTTTTCTGGCTTCCCCCCTGGGCATCCACTCGGCAATCTGCTCTTTGGAACTTCTAAAGAGCATCAGGGCGCCGAGGCAGGCCATCACCACGCCGAGCCAGAACGGCAAAAACGCCGGCCCCGGCCCGTCATGGCCCCACCACCTGTAATACCTAAGCGCCCCGACCGCGAACGCGGCGGAGACGATCAGCAACAGGACCGCCGTGATGCGGTCGGTATTACGCACCTACGTCGACATTTCTACTTTTGCGCTGCCTTCAGGCCCTGCAACGCCTTCGCGTACTTCTCGCGCAGGCCGTCGAGGTACTTGTTCGCCTGGTCTCCGGTCCAGTCGGTCGGCGTGAGGAGGTTGCGCTTGATGTAGTCCTCCTGCCACTTCTTCGTCTGCGTGACCTTCTTCAGCGTGTCCTGCCAGTATTTCACCGCCTCGGGCGCCATGTTCGCCGGCCCGACCACGCCGCGCATCTGCTCCCAATAGAACTCGTAGCCGCGCTCGGCGAAGGTGGGCAGGTCGGGCGCATCCGGCAATCTTTTCCTTGCTGCAACCGCCAGATTCCGCGCTTTCTTCGCTTCCACCTGCGCCACGATCTCGTTCGGGTTCATCACGCCGGCGTCGATGTGGCCGCCCATCAGCGCGGTGGTGACCTCGCCGCCGGAGTTGAACGGCACGTACTTCACCTGGATCTTCGCCGCCTGCTCGAGAAGGTAGGTGAAGATGTGGTCCTCGGTGAGCGTCGCGGTGCCGCCGACGGTGAGGCCGTTGGGCTTGGCGCGAGCCGCCTTCACGAAATCGTCGATCGTCCTGTACGGCGACTCGGTGCGCACCGAGAGCATCAGCTCGTCGATCGCCACGATCATGAGGATCGTCATCGCGTCGCGGTGGTCGCCCGGCAGGCGGCCCTCGATCTTGCCGGAGACGATCATCGGCGTCGCGCCCGCGATCACGTGCGGATCGCCCTTCTTGTTGATGAGGTAGCTGAAGCCGACGGCGCCCGAGCCGCCGGCGCGGTTGTTCACGTTGAGCGGTACCGGCGACCACTTGTTCTCGTCGATGATGCCGGTGATCATGCGCATCAGGTTGTCGGTACCGCCGCCCGGCGCGTACGGCACCACCACCTCCACCGTCCTCTGCGGGTACTTCGCCTGCGCCACGGCGACGGCGGACGCCGCGGCGAGCACTGCGCCGACGATCAGCTTGTGCATAGAGTCACTCCTCCTGGAGGCGATGGTAGCATCGCCGGGATTTCCAAACAGTCGGGAACAGGGACAGACCACGATTTTGGGAGATGTTCGATGGAAGAACTCCTCTACGAGGTGCGCGACGGCGTCGCGTACGTCACCTTCAACCGGCCGCAGGCCCGCAACGCGCTCACCTTCGCGATGTACGAGCGCCTGGCGGAGATCTGCGACCACGCCAACACCGACCGCTCGATCCGGGCGATCCTGATCACCGGCGGCGGCGACAAGGCGTTCGCCGCCGGCACCGACATCTCGCAGTTCCGCACCTTCGACAAGGAGGAGGATGCGCTCGCCTACGAGGCACGGATCGACCGCGTGATGAACGCGATCGAGGGCTGCCGCGTGCCCACGATCGCCGCGATCAACGGCGCCTGCACCGGCGGCGGCGCGAGCATCGCCGCGTGCTGCGACCTGCGCGTCGCCTCGCGCAGCATGAAATACGGCTTCCCCGTGGCGCGCACGCTCGGCAATTGCCTTTCGCTGCCGAGCTACAACCGGCTCGTCTACCTCGTCGGCCCGGCGCTGGTGAAGGACATCGTGTTCCAGGCGCGGCTCATCGAGGCCGACGAGGCGCTGGCCAAGGGTCTGGTGATGGAACTGAGCGAAAATCAAGAAACGTTGCTGAAGCGCGCCGAGGAGATCGCCCGCCTCGTCGCCAGCCACGCGCCGCTCACCCTGCAGGCGACCAAGGAGGCCCTGCTGCGCCTGCGACCGAAGGTGGGCCACGGCGAGGGCAACGACCTCGTGCTCATGTGCTACATGAGCCAGGACTTCCGCGAAGGCATGGAAGCGTTTCTCAACAAGCGCAAGCCCGTTTGGAAGGGAAAATAGAAATTGGGGTCAGACCCCGATTCTTCTTGGTTTTGCCTTAATTGGGGTCTGACCCCGATTTCTGATGAAATCACGCGCGGTAATTATCGGAGGTTCGCTCGGCGGCCTCTTCGCCGGCAACCTGCTCGTTGATCTCGGGTGGGAGGTGGACATCTACGAGCGCGTGCCCGATGACCTCGCCTCGCGCGGCGCGGGCATCGGTACGCACCAGGAGCTCCTCTCGGTCCTCGCCGGGCTCGGGATCGAATTGGAGGAGCGGCTCGGCGCCGAGGTGGGCGACCGGGTCTGCCTCGACCCCGAAGGCAACACGATCCGTCGCGTTGCCTGGGGCCACATCATGAGCGGCTGGGCGAACGTCTACCGGCCGTTAAAGGACCGCTTTCCCGCCCAGCGGTATCACTTCGACAAGAATTTCAGCGCTTTCGAACATCACGGCGGGAAAATCGTTGTTCGCTTCTCCAACGGCTCAGAAGCTCACGCCGACCTCGTGATCGGCGCCGACGGCCTGCGATCCGCGGTGCGGACGCAGCTCTTCCCCGGGCTCGAGCCCGCGTACGCCGGCTATGTCGCGTGGCGCGCGCTGGTCGACGAGCACACGCTGCCGGCGGATCTGCGACGGCGCCTGGGCAACATCTACTGGTTCGGCCTGCCGCCGGGCGAGATGATCGTCGCGTACCCCGTGCCCTCGCGCGACGGCGCGCCGGGCCACCGCGACTGGAACATCGTCTGGTATCGCCCGATCGTCGGCGACGAGGCGCTGCGCGAGATGTGCACCGACGCGCACGGGCGGCATCACGGCCTGTCGATCCCGCCGCCGCTGGTGCGGCCCGAGGTGATCGCCGCGCTCAAGCGCGACGCGCGCGCGCTCCTCGCGCCGCTCCTTGCCGAGCTCCTCGAGCGCTCGCAGCCCTTCTTCCAGGCGATCTTCGACGTCGAGTCGCCGCGAATCGCGGTGGGTCGGGTGTGCCTGCTCGGCGACGCCGCGTTCGTCGCCCGTCCGCACGTCGGCATGGGCGTCACGAAGGCCGCGCTCGACGCGCTAAGCCTCTATCGCTCAATCCAGATCGATCCTGACAATCTGGATGCTGCGCTGGCGCGCTACGAGCGCCTGCGCGGCGAGTTCGGCCGGCGTTGCGTGGCGCGTGCGCGTCGCCTCGGTGCCTACATCGAGGCGCGCGCCCGGCCGGGCCGCGGATGGACCGAGGAGCAGACCGATCAGCGGCCCGAACGGGTCATGCGTGAAGTTGCCGCGTCGCTTTCCGAGATCCCCGAATTGGGCTTGGAGGTCTAGGAAAAAACTACATGGGCGGGATCTGACCCTTCAGCCCGACGTTAACGCGCGGGGCGGTGAACGTGCCGTCGGCCTGGCGCTCGGCGTTGTTGATGAACACTCCCGTTCCGGGCTTCAGGTCGCTGCGGCTGGCGGGCTCGTAGCTCACCACCGAGGTGCGCGGTGTGACCAGCACCTGCTTCTCGCCGCCTTTGTACTGCACGGTCATCACGCGGCCGTCGCCCATGTTCTTGATCTCGGCGACGTTGGCGTTGGTCATCTTGCTCTCCGGCCGCAGGTCCCAGTCGCGGTGGCCTTCGCCGGTTCCGCGCATGGCCTCGGGAAAGATGTGCACTTCCTCGGCAACCAGCGCGCCGTCTTTCTGGCCCACCGTGGTGGTGCCGATGAACTTGCCCTTGCCGATGTCGGCCATGCTCGCCTTGGCGATGCCGACGAGGACGACGTTGTCGGGGACCTTGACCTTCATCACCTCGCCGGTGCGCGCCTTGACGGTGAGCAGGTTACCGTCGACCTGCTCGAGCGTGCCGCGGATTCTGGTGGGTGGTGTCTGAGCAACAACAGCCGCGGACATGGCGGCGATGACGATGGCTGCGAGCGGGCGGATCATTTGAAACCTCCAGGGTGGGCTACGTTCGCTAACGTGGGGACGGCCCGAGTATTCCAGATCCTGGAAGAACAAGACGCGCAAAAAAAATCGGGGGCAGACCCCGATTTTCTGATTCAGATGCTGGGAAAAAGCTGGGGTTCTAGCCCCTCGTGGTCGTCTTCCTGATTTCCTTCTCGTCGGACCACTCGAGCAACCCGTTGCGGATGTTCCAGAGCTGCAGGTTGAACTTGTAGTACACGTCCTTCGTGTCCCTCACCTGCTTCACGATCGAGGTGATGTTGCCTTCCATGCGGTACTGCGCGCCCACCATCTGTCCTCTTTCCACCGACTGTTCGCGGGCGTAGTAGCCGCTTTGCTGGCGGTCGATCTCCCCGGTCTGCTGCTTCAAGCCGCTCTGGTCCACGGCGAAGCGGACCTTGCCGCCCTTCTGCAACTCGGAGCGGATGCTATCGGTGATGGCGCGCGTATCGATGTATTCGCTCGTCCTGTTCCTCACCTCCTGCACCGTGAGGATCGGCAGGTTGCCGCTTATGATCGCCGGCGCGGTCTGCATCGAGCGCGCCATCGACTCGGCGATCGTCTGCAGGTCGGTCGAGCCGAACTCGTTGGTGACGGTCTCGACGCCTTTCGCGTCGCCGTAGCGGGTCACCTGCTCGGCGCAGCCGGCGGCGAGCAGCGCCGCCGCGGCGAGCGGCAGGGCGACCCGGAAGAAGCGGGTCGAGCTCATTCCATGCTCCTCAGGACGAGGCGGAAGTCGGCCGCCTTGTTGGTCGGCGCGACCGTGTTCACCATCAGGTTGGAGTTGTCGTAGACCATGAGCGGCTTCCACGCTTCCTCTTCCCACGCGCGCATCCCCTCGCGGTCGATCCAGCGGAACTTGTAGGAAACGCGCTTGACGGTCTTGCTGTCGTTGTTGAGGTTGGCGTCGATCCTCAGGAGATCGCCGCTGCGGCTGCAGCGCATTTCAGTGGGCAGGACAGTCGTGCGCGAGCCCTCCATCACCACCTTGGCCTTGACCAGGTCTTCCATCGAGGCGATCTTCTGCTCGCCGATCGGGCAGCCGAACGCTTGCCCAGGAACTTCGAACCCCTTCTTGGTGGCGCAGCCTGCGCCCAGTGCCGTCGCGAGGACCGCGGCGGGGACCCATGCGTATTTCATCTTGAGGCCTCCCCTGTTTGTGCTCCCGGGTGGTACCCGTAAAGCTGATTTCCCAGCAACCAAAAGTCTATCACCGCGTGGCGCCCCTTGACGTCCACGCGCGCGCTGCGCGGGCCTTGCGGTGTCTGAATCGTGACACTGTGCACACCGGCGGGCAGGCGCGCCCGCGCAATCGAGATGTCGGAGGGCAGCGTGCGCCAGGTGCGATCGTCGGCCCCTGACACCAGCACCGAGCCGAGCGTCACGATCATCGCCGCGAGACCGGCTGCATTGTTACCGCGGTCGGCGGACCTCTGAGTCTGCACCTGCGCTACGGCGCTCGCGGCAGCGCGCACCGAAGCGCGCAGCATGATCGAAGGCATGTCGTCCTTCAGCCGGCGCCGGGCCATCAGGTCGACGCTGGTGATGGGTGCGAGCGGCACGGAGCCGGCGCCGTCCACGGCGAGCGCGTTCGGCCGCGGCGCCCAGGCGCTCGGCGTGATCACCGGAAACGAGATCGGCACCAATACCCACCTGTAACCTGACAACACCGGCAGGTTGAACTGCTGCGAGTGAATCGCGGGCGCCGAACCAGAGGCGACGATGAAGAGCACGTCCACCTTTCCGTCGTCAGGCGCATGCAAGCGTGCTTCCAGACCGGAGAGCGCCTCTTCCAGGAGCGGCACGCCGGGATGAAGCTCGTTCGCGAGGCGATAGCCCGGGGCGGCGAGGCTCAGCTCGCCGAGCGCCTCGTAGATGAACCCCGCCAGATAGTGCGAGAGCGCGCTCTGATAGCTGTTCATGAGCGCGTTCACCTCGGCGTTGTCGATGCTCTGCACCGGGTAGCCGTTCAGCTCCTTGAAGCTGGTGCGCGCGCCGCGCTTCTTCGCTTCTTCCTGCACCTCGGCGAGCTGCTTCACGCGCTCCTCCGCGATCAGCGCCTCCAGCTCGTGGGTCTGCTTGATCGCCACGCGGGCGTTCTCGTAGTCACCGAGCGCGAGATGATTGAGCGCAATGTAGGTGAGGAGCATGACCTTTTCGTAGTCATAGCCGTCGTACGTGCGCAGCTTGTCGCTCAGGAGGTAGCTCGAGCTGCTGCGCACCAGGCTCGCGGCCTGGGCGAGCGGGTCGCGCACCTGGATGCGGGCGTTGGCGGCCATCCAGGTCTTCTGGCTATCCGGGTAGCGGTTGCCCAGGCGCTGCAGCATGCCGAGCTCGAGGTAGTAGAGCAGGTCGCGGTCGTTGACCGCATTGTTCGAGTCGAGCGTCTTGATCGCGCCGTCGACGTTGCCGGCCAGGGCGTAATTGAGCGTGCCGGTCAGCTCACGGTCATAGCTACGGAACGCGGCGCAGCCGGTCAGGCCGAGCGCGAGCACTAGGGCCGGCACGAGCGCGCGAAGCGACGGCGGCCAGGACGGCATATCCCCCCTTCCGTGTACGCCGATGGACTTGGACTTGCCGCGATTTTACGCTCGAACGCCTCGTCGCCACTATTGATTAGTGCCGTGTAAAAATGGGGACAGCCATGCCTACACTCAAGATTCGCGACGTCAACATCCACTATCGCGTCCTCGGCACCGGCGGGCCGTGGCTCGCGCTCATCACCGGCGGCCGCAGGGGCTTCAACGAGTTCGTTCCTCTCGCCGAGAAGATCGCCGCGCACGGTGTCCGAGTGCTCCTGCATGACCGGCGCAACACTGGCGCCTCCGACATCCTCATCGACGGGAAGGATGGAGAAGAAGAGATCTGGACCGACGATCTCTACGAGCTCCTCGGCAGGCTCGAGGCGCGCCCCGCGGTGGTGGGCGGCGCCTCCTCCGGCGCGCGCACCTCGATCCTCACCTACCTGCGCCACCCCGATGCGGTGCGCGCGCTCTTCCTGATGCGGCTCACCGGCGGAGAGTTCGCCGCCGGACGGCTGCCCGAGATGTACTACGGCCAGTTCATCAAGGCCGCACGCGAAGGCGGCATGGCCGCCGTGTGCGCCACCGAGCAGTACCAGGAGCGCATCGCCGCCAATCCCGCCAACCGCGAGCGCCTGATGTGCATGGATCCGAAGCGCTATGTCGAGGTGATGTCGAGCTGGCTCGCGATCTTCACCCGCGGCCCGGTGGCGCCGATGTACGGCGTCACCGACGCGCAGCTCGCGTCGATCCGCGTGCCTTCGATCGTCATTCCCGGCAACGACAAGACGCACTCGATGCCCTGCGGGCGCGCCATCCAGCGCCTCATTCCGGGCAGCCGCCTGGTCGAGCTGCAACTGGAAGACCAGGACCGGCCGCTCGTCCCGTTCCCCGAATGGGCGCCGCACGAGGAAACGATCGCGCGCGTCTGCGCCGACTTCGTCAAGAGCAACTCAAAATAGGGACAGTCCCTATTTTTCTATGACCCGCATTACCGGGCGCAGAGCCTTCCTGCAGCTCCTCGCCGACGAAGGCGTCACGCATCTCTTCGGCAATCCGGGCACCACCGAGCTCGCCATCATGGAAGTGGTGCCCGACTTTCCCCAGCTCAAGTTCGTGCTCGGCCTGCAGGAGTCGGCGGTGATGGCGATGGCCGACGGCTTCTGCCGCGCCTCGGGCCGCCTCGCCGCGGCCAACGTCCACGTGATGCCGGGCCTGGGCAACGCGATGGGCGCGCTCTACAACGCCAAGTTCTCGGGCTCGCCGGTGATCCTCACCGCCGGCCAGCAGGAGCAGGGGCACGGCCTGCTCGAGCCGCTGCTCTACGAGCCGCTCGTGCCGGTGGCGCAGCCGCTCGTCAAGTGGGCCGTGGAAGCCACACGCGCCGCAGACCTGCCGCGCATCCTGCACCGCGCGGCGAAGATCGCGCTCACGCCGCCGACGGGTCCGGTGTTCCTCAGCTTGCCGGGCGACGTGCTCGACGAAGAGGTGGACGTGGACATGGGCCGTCCAGTACGCCTCCACACCGAAACACAACCTTCAAGTGAGGCGTTAAAGAAAATCTCGGATTTGCTGCTCGCCGCGAAACGTCCGGTGATCATTGCCGGCCAGGAGCTCGCGCAGCGCGACGCCTTCGCCGAAGCCGCCGAGCTCGCCGAGCTTCTCGGCGCGGCGGTGTACCAGTCCTCCGTCCCGTACTCGGCGCAGTTCCCCACCGCGCACCCCGCCTTCATGGGGGCGCTTACGCGCCAGCAGAAGCAGGTGCGCGGCGCGCTCGAGGCCCACGACCTGCTCCTGTGCCTCGGCGCCGACCTCCTGCGCATGTCGGTGTACAGCCCGCTCGAGCCGCTACCCGGGAACCTCCCGGTGATCCACATCTCCGAGCGCGCTCACGAGCTCGGCAAGAACTACCGCACCGACCTCGCGATACAGGCCGACGTCAAGGCGACTCTTCTTTCCCTCCTGCCTTTGCTGAGGCAAAGGGCCGATCGCGCTTTGGCTGCTGGCCGGTTGTCGGAGCTCAAGGGGAAGAACTGGACCGCTCAGCGCGACAAGGCGCGCGTCGACGCGATGATGGCGGCGGAGACCTCGCCGATCGACCCGCTATACCTGATGCTGCGCTTCACCGAGTCGCTGCCGCGCGACGCGGTGGTGGTGGACGAAGGCCTGGTCAGCACCTACAGCCTGCCGAAGTTCCTGCCGCTCGCCGGGCCGAAGGACTACTACGGCCTCGCGAGCGGCGGCCTCGGCTTCGCCGTTCCCGGCGCGGTCGGCATCAGCATGGCGCTCCCCGGGCGGCCGATCGCGGTGATGGTGGGCGACGGCAGCGCGATGTACGGCATCCAGGGACTCTGGACCGCCGCGCACGAGCGGCTGCCGATCACCTACATCGTGGCGAACAACCGCGGCTACCGCATCATCAAGGAGCGCCTGGTGGCGTTCCGCAAGACCGACCGCTTCACCGGCATGGACCTGCGCGACCCGGACATCGACTTCGTGTCGCTCGCCGCGTCGTTCGGCCTCTCCGCGCGCCGCGTCACCGATCCGCAGGACATCGCGCCGGCGCTACGCGAGGCGTTCGCGAGCGGCGCGCCCAACGTGGTCGACGTGCGCGTCGCCGACGGCTTCGGCGCCTAGTCCGGGAAAAACCGACCGGAAGAGTCGGGAAAGACCCTGCACCGTAACGAGCGTACCCGCAGCGCCGGGGCCGGGTTGGTCGCGATGTAAAGTTCGACGCTCGCCCATGTTCTACCGGGATCACACTCTCCTGATCCACAAGGCCGTCGCCGCCGCCGGCGGCGAGGATAAGCTGCGCATGCTGCTGCGGGTATCGTGGCCGCAGCTCCAGGCGTGGCTCGATGCGCGCTCCGCGGTACCGACCGACGTGTTCCTCAAGCTCGTCGACCTGCTGGAGCAGGCGCCGGAGCCGGCGGAGCCGGCGCTGCATCCGTTCCTCGCGCCGGACTACGCCGCCACCAGCCGCGAACAGGTTTGCGAAGCCGCGCTCGACGCGGCCCTCTGCGTCACCGGAAGCGATCTCGGCAACGTGCAGCTCCTGGACGCGAGCGGCGTGCTGCGCATCTGCGCGCAACGCGGCTTCGAACAACGTTTCCTCGAGTTCTTCGCCGAAGTGAAAGGCGCCGAATCGGCCTGCGGCGTGGCGCTGATCCTCGGGCGGCAATACTCCGTGCCCGACGTCCAGGCGCATCCGGTGTTTCGCGGCACCGCGGCGGGCGACGTGATGCTCTCGGCCGGAGCGCACGCGGTAGAGTCGAGCCCGATCGTCAGCTCGGCCGGCGTGCCGCTCGGCATGCTTTCGGTGCACCACCGCCAGCCCGGCACGCCCGACGAATGCGTGCTCGCGCTTCTCTACCGCATCGCGCGCCGCGCCGGCGCGCTGCTGGGAAAATCGGGGTCCGGCCCCGCTTTTCCCTAGTGCGGCTTGATTCCGGTTTCCTGGGCGATCTTGCCGAAGATCGCCATCCAATCTTCGTAGCGCTTCGTGACGTCCTGCGGGCTGCTTGCCTGCGGCACCGATCCCGCCTTGGCGAAGCGCCCGCGCAGTTCCTCGTTGCCGAGGCTGCGGGCGATCGCGCGGCTGAGGATCTCGACCACTTCCGGGCGTATTCCCGCAGGGCCCATGATGCTGCGCCAGGCCGGCAAGTCGTAGGCCGGCATCCCCGACTCGGCCATCGTCGGCACCTCGGGCAGCATTTCCGAGCGCACCCGCGAGGTCACCGCGAGCGCGCGCAGCTTGCCGCTGTTCGTGACGGCGCCGACCACCGGCGAGAAGAAGTAATCGACGCGTCCGCTGACGACGTCCACCAGCGCCTCTCCCGTCGTCTTGTACGGCACCTCGACCGCCTGGATCCTGTTGACGTGATTGAAGACCACCGCGGTCCAATAGGGCATCTGGCCGGCGCCAAGCGTCGCGTAGGTCATCTTGCCGGGACGCTGCCGCGCGAGCGCGATGAACTCCTGGACGTTGCGCGCCGGGAGCGATGAATCGATCACCAGCACGAACGGCGAGGTCTCGACCAGCGAGATCGGAGTGAAATCCTTCAGCAGGTCGTACGTGACATTGGCGTTCACGTAGCGCGCGCCCGCCATCGACCCGCCCGCGAGGAGCAGCGTGTAGCCGTCCGGGGGCGACCTGGCGACGAAGGTCTGGCCGATCATGCCGCCCGCGCCGGGGCGGTTCTCGACGACGAACTGCTGCCCGAGGAGCCCGGAGAGCCCGGCCGCGACCTGGCGTGCGACGAAATCGTCGCCGCTCCCCGCGCCGGCGGCGACGATGACGCGCACCGGCTTGACCGGGTAATCGTCGGCGGCCGCGCCGGCGCCCGCGAATACCGCCAGCACTCCTGCCCAAAGAAAAGCGCGGCCTATCTGGCCCATGAAATCAATTCGGGTTCTTGGGCTTCCCGGACTCGTCGACCCGGATGGTGGCGCTCGGGCCGATGCCCATGATCTGCACGATTACTTCCTCGTCCTTCGCGCCGTCCCAGTGGATCTGGTTCGGGTGGTGCACCACGAAGCTGCCCGCGGGCACCGGCGTGGTCTTGCTCTTGTCCTGCACCGGGCCCGAGCCCACCCACCAGGTGCCTTTGAGCACGGTGATGTAGCGCGTCTCGGGATGGAAGTGCGGCGGGCTGAACGTGCCCGGCGAGAAGCGGTTGCGCACGACGTACATCTGCCCCGGGACCTTCGGGTCGCCGGAGATCACCGCGTTTGCAGCGCCCGGCACGATCGGGCTGGGATTGAACTTCACCTCCTCCGAGCGCCAGATGTTCATGACCTCTTTCGGCGGGTCGGCGAGCACCGGGAAGGAAGCACTCATTGCCAGAAGCAAGAGCGAACAAAGGGTGTTTGCTGTCTTCATGACTCGTCCTCCTCCAGGGTGAGAAAAACAGCGACCGTCCCTATTTTCTAGGGCTCGCGTGAATCGATGAGGATGAACGCGACGCGGCACGGCTCCTTGCCGCGGTTCACCCACGCGTGATTGGTCGCCTGCTGCACCACCACGTCGCCCGCCTTGAGGTGCACCACGCTGTCGTCGAGCAGCATGTCGATCTCCCCCGACATGATGATCGCGTAGTCCAGGCTGCGCGTGCGATGCATCATCGGGTGGCTCGGCGGCCGGCCCTTCGCCGGCGCCTCGTCGCCGACGATGCGCATCATGTAGTTCATCTCGGTCGGGTGGCCGGGCGCCGACTCCGGCGCGAAGTCGACCACGCGGAACACCGTGCCCGACTTCGGCGGCACCAGCCCGATCTTGGTCTTGCCGCGGTCGTCGCTCCACGAGAAGTCGGGCAGGCTCTTGTCGGTGATCCAGACGTTCGCCGCGGCGTTGGGCGGCCGCGGCGCGGTAAGCCGCGTACGCTCGTCGATCATCACCACCGCCTTGCCGGACTCGTCGAGCTTGGTGACGACGCGCCGTACCTCTGGAGCCTGTTTCTGCTGCCCGAGGACATAGCCGCCAAAGCCGGTTGCCGCGCCGACCAGAAAAATGGTGACAGTCACCATTTTCTTCACAAGCTTTGTCTTCATGACGATCCCCTCCCCGGGCCGCGTTCGATTCTAGTCCAGCCTCTCGTCGAGCGGCGCCAATCGGATGATCGAGGCGCCGTGATTGCTGCCGACCCAGAAGGTCACCGGCTTCGTCCGGTTGTCGACGAACACGCGCCGCACGTTGGTCTGGCGGGGCAGCAGGTACTCGAGCGACTTCCCGCTCGCCGGGTCGAAGCGCAGGATGCGGTCGCTCGACATCGAGCCGCTCCAGAGCTCGCCGTTCCGGTCGACGAACACGTCGTACGGATAGGTGTGCGGCGTCGGCGCGTCCCACTCGCGGAAGCTCTCCTTCGCCGGATCGAACATCGCCACCTTGTTCGCGGCGAACTCGGCGAACCAGACCCGGCCCTGCGCGTCCATCATCGTGCGCCGCGGGCGCGAGCGCGGCGTAGGTGTGGGATAGATCATGGCCTGGCCCGTCTTTGCGTCGATGCGGCCGATCGCCTCGCCGCCGAAGTCCATGAAGAAGAGATTGTTGGCCGCATCCGCCACCAGCCCGTACGGGGAGTGGCTGCCGCCCATCATCTTGAACGGCTCGAACAGCTCGTACTTGCCGCTCTTGATGTCGAGGCGCATCAGCGCCTGCTTCGCTACCTCGTTGGTCCACACCTTGCCGTCGACGTGCGACTGGCGCGGCATGACCATCGATTGCTGAGAGGCGTCGGTGTTCATCTCCGGCGGCAGGCGAAAGACCTGAAAGGCTTTCTTCCGCACGTCGAACTTGACCACGCCCGTCTGGAACATCGCCGCCAGCCAGAAGTTGCCGTCGCGGTCGGTGGAGAGCGCGAGCGCCCCGGTGGGCGCCCCGGGCTTGACCGCCGGCCAGGCGAACTCCTCGTGCGCGCCGGTTTTCGGGTCGAGGCGGCCAAGGTAGTTGTCGACGAAGTTGGAATACCAGGCCATGCCCTCTGCGTCGATCTGGACGTCGTGGGGCGCGATCGTCTTGCGCGGCATGTCGTATTCGGTGATCACCACGCGCGTTGCGCGGCCCGACGGGCGCGGCAGGGTCTTCAGGGAATATGCCCAGGGGCCGCTGCTCTGGTTGACGGTGGCGAGATAGGCCGCCAGCCGCCGCAGGTTCTGCTCTTCGTACTTGCGCTCGACCTTGCGCACCTGCACCTTCTGCAGGGTGCTGTTGTTGGCGTAGGTGGTCATGCGCTTCAGCACTTCGAACATCTCGCCCGCGCCGTGCTTCGTCCGCAGGATGCGCTCGAAGGTATGGCAGCTCATGCATTCGATCAGCGGCCGCTTCTGCTCCGTCGTGCCCGGCATGCTGATGAACCACTCGGTGTTGGTGAGCTGGGCGGCGAGGTCCTTCGCCTTGCGCAGGGTCAGCTGGATCGTGCCGTCGTCCCCGCTCGCGCTGCGCTCGAGCTCGTAGCCTACGGCGCGGGTCGAGTATTCGTACTTGCCCGGCGGCAGGCTGGCCTCCGGGAAGCGGAACTCGCCTTTCGCGTCGCTCACCACGGTGACGGTGATCGGCGAGCCGGCACGGCGCGCGCTGACCAGGACGCCTTCCATCGCGCCTTCCTCGCGGGACGACACGTGGCCGCGCAGCTCGGCCGCAGCGCCGGTGCCGCAGAAAAGCAGAAGCAGTGTGAAACCGAAAAGCGCCTTCAGCCGCGCTCCATCCTGCATTCGGTTTCGACCGGCTTGGGCGGATTGGCTTTGGCGATCGGGCGGCGGATCACGCGCGTCTGCTTGTAGCCTTCCTTCGCACAAGCGATGACGACCTCCGCCGGATTGATGTTCGTGCTGAAGGTCGGCAGGCGGTAGAGACCGGTCGCGGTGGTCTGGACGATGAAGGTGTTGCCGCTCTTCATCGTCGCGGTGACCTTCGCGCTGGCGATGGGCGCGCCACGCGCATCCTTCACGTAACCGAAGAAGACCAGCCCTTCGTCCTGGTGCTCGTCCGGGCCGCCCATTTCGCCGCCGGCCATTGCCTCCCCCGAAGCAATCGCGATCGCAGCCACGGCGAGTCGCGCGAGCCTGCTCACCGCAGAAAGTAAGCTCGCAACAGCCAGCCGAACGCCAGCATCGCGCAAAGCGGCACCACCCAGGTCAGGGTCGGTCGCAGAAAGCGCGTCGCACGGTCGGGCAGCAGCGCGGCAAGGACGCCCGCGATGCCGGCGATGATGCCCGCGGTGACGAGCCAGCCGAACCAGTACATCGCCGGCCCTTCGCGCGGCTTCTCGACGCCGAAGCCGAACTCGGCGATCTGCGGGTGGTAGGTGACGAGCGCCCAGTTCTGCTCCACCGCGAAGAAGTAGGCGACCGCGTAGACGACGGCGAAGACGATACCGAAGGACGCAGCGCGCACGCTGGTGAGATTCGCGCCCGCGGTGGCGAGATTCGCGCCCGCGCTCAAGACCCGAAGCCCCGGATGTTGTTCAGGACGTGCCCGGTGAGGAAGTTCCACCAGACGATGAAGGCGAGGAGCGCGGTGACGACGGCTCGCGTGCGTCCATCGGGCGGCCGCCGCCACAGGTACCAATACGCCGGCAGCATGCCCATGCCGATCGCGGCGAAGTGCTCCTTCAGCTCGAACGCGCCGAACGCCGACCACGCCCTGAGGTCCTCCACGAGCGGGCGGACAAAGACGCGGTATTCGGTGTAGATGATGCCGCCGAGGGTGAAGGTGGCGAGGTAAAGCAGCACGATCGCGTTGGCGTAGCCGGGCGCCGCAACCGAGCGAAAGCGGCCGGTGAACGATCCCGCGGGCCGGGTCACAGGCCACAACACGCTCGCGGCCTGGTGCGTGATGGCACCGAGCAACGCGACCGCGAGCAGACCGTGGACGATCAGCAGGACGGTAAACAAGCGGCCCCCTCAATCCGCGAGCGCAAGGCGGTCAATCCGCCAGCGGGTTCGGCCTGATCTGGAACTTGTAGACCTTCGGGCTGTTCGCCGTGCCGCCTTCGTTGTGGAACACGGTGCGCGTGCCCGAGGTCGCCCAGAGGCCTTTGCCCTTCCAGCCCGCCTTGTCGTTGTCGATCCGGCCGTCGACCAGCTTGGTGAAGAAACCCAGCGGGTACGGCACGCGGAGATCCACGATCTTGCCGTCGACCACCGCCATCAGCGACTCGCTGCCGTTCGCCATCGCGATCGGCACGTTGTTGCCGAGGCCGAGGGTGTTGTAGCGATCGACCCACAGGTAATACGCGTGGTTCGCGCTGCCCGACGTGTCGACGCCCTTGAACTGCGGCCCGGGCATCTTGTAGACCGTCCAGCCTTCGGGACAGAGCTTGCCTTCGGCGGCCTGCGGGCCGTTGAGCGGTCCCTTGCACTTGCGGCGGTCGAAGCTGGCGATGTGCCCGCTCGCGTACGGCAGCCACGCTACGCCGTCCGTGGTCATGTCGATGCCGCGCGGGCTCCAGACGCCGTCGGGCGGTAGATAGACCTCGGAGAGCGCGGTCTCGGCGGGATTCGGTCCCGGGACGGTGCGGATGAGATAGCCGGGCTGCGGCATGCGTGCAAAGCCGACGCCCATCGACTGGCCCCAGATCGAGTCGTCGGCCGGGCTCGGCATGATGCCGTAGAAGCCGGCGGTGAGGCGCTTGTCCTTCGTCGGATCGACTGGGTCGTTCGGCCCGACGAACTCGTCGCGCTTGCCGTTGCCGTTGGTGTCAATGACGATCGGCATCCAGCCCTGCGACTTCGCCGAGTCGCCGGTGGCGAGGAACTGCTTGGTCTTCAGGTAGCCGACGACGCCGCTCGCCGGGCCGCCCTGGCTGAACCAGAGCGTGTCGTTGTCCTTCGCGAAGAAGAGGTGGTGCGTCGGGAAGCACAGGTCCGCGTGCATCCACTTCTGCGTCTTCGGATCGTACACCGACGCCTGCCGCGGCGATGCGTCGAGCGGCATCACCTTGGCCGACGGATGGTCCGAGCCCTTCTTGCAGAAGTCGGGGTTGGCCGCCGGGCGGAAGCGCGCGGTGACCCACAAGCGGCCCTCTGCGTCCATCTGCGCGTTATGGATGCTGCTCGAGCCGTCCCAGATCGGATCGGCGCCCCAGTAGGCCGAGGGCTGCATCGGCAGCTGCTTGGAGTTCGGCGTCTCGCTGTTCGACACCGGGTGCTTGATCGAGTAGGCGCGGTTCTTCACCGGGTCGAGCACCGGGATGTTGTCCGTGCTCTCCTCCGGCGCGCCGTAGATCGGGCCATTCGGGTTGAGGCGCGGATTGAGCTGGTAGGTGGAGACGCCGTCATGCAGGTAGTGCTTCGGCGTGGAGTAGTCCCACATCGTGATGACCATGTTGCGCTCGACGCCCTCGGGGCGCCGCGGCTTGTCGAAAGGCAGCTCGCCCTTCGCGATGCGGTCGGTCCAGTCGGCGTAGTTCTTCAGCGCGGCGTCGACGCCCATGTAGCCGAGACCAAGCGCCATGTTGCTCATGGCCTGGCCCGACTGCGTGCGCCGGGCCCAGGCGGCGACCGAGCTCGTCTGGCCTTCCATGAACTGCTTTGGCACGACGCGGATGCCGTGCGAGCCGAGCGCGTGGCACGACTGGCAAGCGTTCTTCACCGTGTCGACCCACTGCTCCTGGGACTTGATATTCGGCGAGATGCCGTTGCCCTTTTCGCCGGTGCCCGGAAACTGGTCCTTCCCCGGGATGTTGATCATCGAATACCAATACATGCCCGGATAGAGCTCGGCGGCATCCTTCGCGCTCTTGGCCGCAGCGGCCTTCAGCTCGACGGTTTTCCCCGGACTCGCCTTCACCTTAGCGGAATCGGCGAGGCCATAGCCCCTGGCCCAGACGGTGTAGTTCGCCTTGGGCAGCTCGGGAATGAGGTAACGGCCCTTGTCGTCGGTGACGACCACCTTGGCGTACTTGGTCGGCAGATCGGTCGTCTCGGCGATCACCCAGACGCCGGCCTCGGGCCCTTTCGGACCGCTGACCACGCCGCCGATGTCGGACGCGCCGACCTTCTGCGCGAGCGCTGTTCCGGAAAAAAGAACCAGGGAAGCAAAGGCAGTTGCTGCAGGGATTGCAGAATGCATATGGGGATCTCCTCCACGAGACTCGCCAATCTACCCTCGTCGCCCGCGCTGCGCCAGCCTCGCCTGCGGTTTTCTTGCTACGATGCCCGCCCCATGCGCCTGAGCGAGGAAGAGCGCGACATCCTCGCCGGAAAGCTCGGCCCGGTGCCCCGGCTCGCACTCGAGCACCAGGTCAAGGTCGGCGAGTTCTTCGGCGCGGAGGACTTCGTCGCCGTCTCCCAGGCCCACGTCATGGCCGACGGCGAAAGCCTGGGCGAGGCCGGCGTGCGCTGGCTGGAGGGCCTCGCCGCGGCGAAGGAAGGCCGCCGCCGCGTGCGCATCCCGACGATCACCGACCCGCGCGGCACCGACTTCGCCAGGGCGGCGTTCCTCGGCCACACCCCGGCGATGCTCGGGCTCGAAGAGCGCGTCATCGCCGCGCTGGTGAAGCTCGGCGTGATGATGACCGACACCTGCATCAACTACCAGACGGTCCAGCCCGCGACGCTGAACGAGCACGTCGCGTTCGGCGACACCGGCGTGGTGATCTATTCCAACTCGGCGTGCGGCGCGCGCTCCAACTTCGAAGGCGGGCCCTCGGCGCTCGCCGCGGGGCTGACCGGGCGCACGCCGCGCTACGGCTTCCACCTCGAAGGGCAGCGCCGCGCAACGCTCGCGGTGCGCGTCGATTTCGCCCCGAAGAGCCTGAACGAATGGGGCGCGCTCGGCGGCGCGATCGGCCGCCTCGCCGGCAACTACTGGGCGGTGCCGCTGGTCGAAGGCTTCGGCGCTACGCCCGGCTCCGACGCGCTCAAGCACTTCGGCGCGGCGATGGCGAGCTTCGGCTCGGTGGCGCTCTTCCACATGCCGGAGGTGACGCCGGAGGCGCGGCGCCGCGCCGACGTGGCGCCCGACCCCTTGCCGCAGGTGGGCGTGACACGTGCCGACATCGAGGCGCTGCAGAAGTCCTACCGCAAGGACGATGCGGTCGACGTCGTCGTGTTCTCGGCGCCGCAGCTCTCGCTCCTCGAGCTCGCCGAGCTCGCCGCGCAGTGCGACGGCCGGCGCTTCGCGATCCCGCTCCTCGCGGTCACCAGCCCGCAGGTGAAGCCCGATGCCGACCGCATGGGCTACACCGGGAAGATCGAGGCCGCAGGCGGCACGGTGCTCTCGGGCATGTGCTTCTACCAGTCATACGCGCGCGAGATCGCGGAAGCGAAGGGCTGGAAGCGCCTCGCCACCAACAGCGCCAAGCTCGTGAACATCCTCGGCGGCTACGGCTACGTGCCGATGCTCGCTTCGATGGAGCAATGCGTCGAAGCCGCGCGCACTGGAAAGCTGGGATGATGGAGCTTCGTGCGCGCCACGCCATCGGGTCGGCCGTGACAGGAGAGGCGCTCGTCGCGCGCGACGGCTTCTCCGCGCGCTACGACCTCGACCGCGGGCGCGGTGTCTTCTCCCGCCCGACGCACAAGCTCGCCGGCCAGTCCTACGTCGGCCGGATCCTCGTGCTCGACACCGCCAAGGGCGGCGTCGCGAGCGCCTGGATGCTGCACGAGATGGCTTCGCGCCGCGTCGTGCCGCTCGCGCTGGTCTTCAACAGCGTCAACCCGATCCTGGTGCAGGGCGCCGCGTTCGGCGATATCACGATGCTCGCGGGCTTCGACGGCGATATCACCGCGCTCGTGCCCGACGGCGCGCGCCTGGCACTCGATCCTTCAAAACGCATTCTGGTCATCGTCGAAAAATGAGCCTCAAGCGCTTCAAAGGCAATGCCGGCACCACGCTCGTCCTGGAGCACGTCTCGGAGATCCTCAAGGGAAATCCGCTCGGCGATCCGCACGTGCGCAAGCTCGCGGTCTGGCTGCCCCCCGGATACGACCATTCGGGCAAGCGGCGCTTTCCGGTGCTCTACGATCTGGTCGGCTTCACCGGCTCGGGGCTCTCGCACGTCGGCTGGAAGCCGTTCGGCGACAACGTCCCCGAGCGCGCCGCACGCCTCATCCGCGACGGGAAGATGGGCGCGGCGATCATCGTGTTTCCTGACTGCTTCACCGCGTTCGGCGGCAACCAGTACGTCAACTCCCCGGCGATCGGCGACTACGCCGACTACCTCACGCGCGAGATCATCCCGTTCGTCGACCGCGAGTTCCGCACCCTCGCCTCACGCGAGCACCGCGGCTGCTTCGGCAAGTCATCGGGCGGCTACGGCGCGATCATCCACGCCATGAAGTACGCGAGGTACTGGGGCGCGATCGCGGATCACTCGGGCGACGCCTACTTCGACTTCGTCTACTGGCACGACTGGCCGAACACGCTGAACGAGCTCGCCAAGTACCGCACGCCGAAGCGCAGACCGGGACGCTATGAGGCGCTGCGCGAATCACGCCGAAGAGGTTTGCCTGAGGGCAGGGACGATGGCCGAATCCGGCGTTTCCTGAATGCGGTGTGGAAAAGAGAGAAGCTCTCGGGCGCCGAAACCCACTGCCTCATGAACCTCTGCATGGCCGCGACCTACGACCCCGACCCGCGCGCGCCGAACGGCTTTCGCGTGCCGTTCAACCTCGAGTCGGGCGAGCCGATCGAGGAGCGCTGGCGCGAGTGGCGCCGGCACGATCCGATCCACCTTGTCGCCCGGTACAAGAGCAATTTGAGAACGCTGCGCGGGATCTACATCGACTGCGGCTGGCGCGACCAGTACCACATCCATTACGGGGCTCGCATCCTGTCCAAGCAGCTTTCCGTCGCAAAAATAGAGCACCGCTACGAAGAGTTCGACGACAACCATTCCGACATCGACTACCGGATGGACGTCAGCCTGCCGTTCCTATACCGAGCGCTGAAGCCCTAGGTAGTAAGAAATCGGGGTCAGACCCCGATTCTCCTTTTTTGGGGTCTGACCCCGATTTCTTACCCCGATTTCTTTGGCCTAGAATGAGCACTCTCCCGGGAGGAGGTCCCATGCGATCCGTCGTCTTCGCCGTCATCGGTTTTTTCACAGCCTCTGTTGCTTTCGCCGCCGATCCGCTACCCCGAGCGAAACCAGAAACCGTCGGCATGTCCTCGGAGCGGCTCGGGCGCATCGGCGAGGCGCTGCGGGCCGACGTCGAGAAAGGGCGCCTGCCGGGCGCGGTGGTGGCGGTGGCGCGCAAGGGCAAGCTGGTCTACTACCAGGCCTTCGGCTACCTCGACAAGGACGCCGGCACGAAGATGCACAACGACGCGATCTTCAGCATCGCGTCGATGACCAAGCCGATCGTCGCGGTGGGAGCGCTCACGCTGCTCGAGCGCGGGCAGCTCCAGATCGACGAGCCGGTCGGGACCTACCTGCCGCAGCTCTCGAAGATGCAGGTCGCGGTGCTCAAGTCGAGCGACGGCGGCTCGGGCTTCGACTCCGTGGCGGCGCAGCGCCAGGTCACGATCCAGGACCTGATGCGGCATACCTCCGGCATCATCTACGGCGGCCGCGGCGCGACGCCGGTCCACAAGCTCTACCCCGCGTCGTCGAGCACGGCAGGAACCGGCATGACCGGCAAGGAGTTCGTCGACAAGCTGGGCTCGCTCCCGCTCCTGCACCAGCCGGGCTCGACCTGGGACTACGGCTTCGGGCTCGATGTCCTCGGCGTGGTGATCGAGAAAATCTCGGGTCAGCCGCTCGGCCAGTATCTCGAGGCGCAGGTGTTCAAGCCGCTCGGCATGAGGGACACCGCGTTCGCGGTGCCGCCGGAGAAGGCGAAGCGCTACGCGAAGGCCTTTGCCAACGACCCAGACACCGGCAAGCCGCAGTTCGTGCTCGACCTCACGAAACCGCTGAAGTTCGAGTGCGGCGGCGGCTGCGCCGCGTCGACTGCGGGCGACTACATCCGCTTCGCGCAGATGCTGCTCGACGGCGGCAAGCTCGAGGGCAAGCGCGTCCTCTCGCGCAAAACCGTCGAGTACATGCTCTCGAACCAGCTCGCGCCGAACACGGTGAACCTCATCGCCAACGCCGATCCGACAAGCGCCGACATGGGCTTCGGGCTCGGCGTCGCGGTGCGCACCACGCCCGGCGTCGTGCGCAAGGTCGGCTCGGTCGGAGAATTCTCCTGGAACGGCGCCTACGGCACGAGCTGGTGGGCCGATCCGAAGGAGCAGCTGGCGGTGGTGTTCATGGCGCAGACCCCCGGGCCGATCCGCTGGCACTACCGCTACGTGATCAACGCGCTGGTCGAGCAGGCGATCGTCGACTAAGCCGAACTGGCGATCGTCGCTAGTCGCCGGTCGGTGCGATCCTGAATTCCTGGATCGCGCTTTCCTTTTCGAGGCTGGCGGCGAGCCTCCCCGCCGCGGAGCGGTCCGCCGAAGCGAGCGTCATGCTGTAGCGGCGGACGCTCCCATCGCGGTCCAGCCGGTAGCTGAAGTTCGCCAGGCTGAACCCATGGCCCTCCACCAGCGTGCGAATGTGCGATTCCGACACGTCGGCGCTGCGTGCGAAGCGCACATCGAAGTGGTAGTACGCCTGCGTGGGCATCCTGGCTTCGATCCATCGGAATGCCGAAAGCACTCCGAGCGCCAGAACGACCGACAACGCCATCGGGAAATAGAACCCGATGCCCGCAAGGATGCCGATGGCGGCCGTGATCCAGATCGATGCTGCGGTCGTAAGCCCGCGCACCGAGAGGCCCTCTTGCATGATGACGCCGGCACCGAGAAAACCGATGCCGGTCATGATCCCTTGCGCCATCCGCGTCGGGTCCAGGCGTGCTTCGCCCATGGAGCGGACCCAATGCGCCTCGTACACCGTCACCAGCATGAGCATGCTTGAAGCCATGCAGACCAGCGCGTGAGTGCGAAATCCGGCCGGCCTTCCACGATATGAACGCTCATAGCCGATGAGCGCGCCTGCGATCAGCGCGACGACTATTCGCACTGCCATTTCGTACAAGTCAGGGGACATCGCACCCCGGCCGGTCTAGCTGGCCCCAAGAGTAACGCCGGCTCCTCAAACCTGCAAAAAGGCTAGGAGCGCTGCCAGCCGTCGGCCTGTCGCTCGAACGCGTCGGCCGCCGCGCGCATGAAGTTGCCGCCGCGCAGCGCGTAATGGTCGACCTCGATCCGGCCGGGCGCGACGCGCAGCAGGTTGAACGCGTTCGGCTCCTCGCGGGTCCGCTGCGAGGTCGCGGTCCCCGCCTCGACGATCAGCACCGACATGCGCCCGATGCGGCGCTGCGCCGTGCGACTGGCGTGGTGGTGTCCGGAGACGAAGACGTCGACGCCGCAGTCGGCGAGCTTTTCCAGCGCCGCCGGGTGGTGGGAGACGACGATGCGGGTACGCTCGCCCCGGAGCCGGCCGAGCGCCTCGCAGACCCGCGCGCGCTGCGACTCGCTCACGCGCCCGCCCTTGAGCACGAACGAGCGCGCGGTGTTGACGCCGAGCACCGCGATCTCGTCGTCGACGAAGCCGGGCTCGACCTCCCCGGCGATGACGCGGCGGTAGCCGGCGAGCGGCGCCACGAAGCGCGCCAGCACGTTGTAGAGCGGCACGTCGTGGTTGCCCGGGACCACCACCTGCGGCTTCGGCAGGCTGTCGAGAAAGGCGCGCGCGGCGCGGAACTGGTGCGCGCGGGCGCGCTGCGTGAGGTCGCCCGAGATCACCACCAGGTCGGGCGCGAGCGCCTTCACGCGCCGGCGCAGCGCCTCGAGCACGCCCCGGTCGACGCGGTCGAAATGCAGGTCGGAGAGGTGCGCGAGCGTCCTCACGGCACGATCACCTGCAGGGCGCGCGGCCGGATGCTGAACTCGAGCGGCGAGTCGAGCACGTTCGGCTCGCCGTCGATCGCGACGAGCAGGCGCCTGCGGCGCCGGCTGGCGACGCGCAGCGACCGGGCGCTCGCCTCCACGAAGTCTTCGGCCTGCCTCAGGCGGCCGAAGAGGGCGCGCAGCGCGAGGCCGAAGAGCCGCGCCGTGCTCGTCGCGCGCGTGGCGTACACGTTGAGGACCCCTCCGTCGAGGCGCACACGGCTTCCGATGTCGAAGCCCTCGAGGATGTAGTCGTTGTTCCCGACGAACAGGAAGGGCGCGCGGAATTCGTGCACGCGCCCTTCGAGCTCGAGCCTCACGTCGAGCAGCCGCGAACGATGGAACGCCTCGAGCGTCGCCCAGAGCATCGCCATGCGCTTGCTGCGGCCGAGGCGCCGCTGCTGACGAGCCCGTTCGCGCACGATGTTCGGGTAGAGGCCGAGGCTCGCGTTGTTGATGAAGCCGCGGCCGTTCACCTCGCCCACGTCCACGCCGACGCGCCGGCCCGCGGCGATGACGCGCACAGCCTCAGCCGGATCGAGCGGAATGCCGAGGTCCTTCGCGAAATGGTTGAGCGTTCCGACCGGGATGACGCCCAGCGCCGTGCCGCTGCCGCGCACCACGTCGGCCACCGCGCTCACGGTTCCGTCGCCGCCCGCGGCGACCAGCACCGCCGGACGCTCCTTCAGCGCGCGCCGCGCGAGCTTCCGGATCTCCTCGCCGCGCGCGAAAGTATTGATCCGCGCGTCAAGCCCGGCGTCAGAGAAAGCAGCATGAAGCGTCTCGGCGCTGGCCGAGCGCCCGCCGCCGGCCCTGCCGTTGAGGATGACCGGAATTTCCTGCGAAGTAACGGGCGGGTGCGCAAGGGCGTGCAAGCAGACACCCCGTCGCAAGACACATGCCCAGGTGCGGGCGGTTGTTCTTAGCGCCCGTCGCGGCGCGGCCCCGCGCGCATGAAAAGCGCGGAGAGGAACACGACGCGAACGGCGAGCTCGAGAAACGAGAGAGTGAAGAACCAGCGGATGCGGAACACGGTCGCCATTACGCCAGCAGGGCTCGCAACCCCCATGCCGCGGCGGTTGATCCGTTCGGGGTCAGTAATCGCCCCGTCGTAACGGATCGACTCGCGCCGTTAAATCTCTGCCGGGTGAATTCCTATTCCTGCCGGTCGACGCGGCGGAATTTCTGCACGCGCTGCCCGGTCTGGACCTCGGCGGTATAGAGGTTGCCCTGGCGATCGACCGCGATGTTGTGGAGCGCGGTGAACTCGCCCGCCTGGCGGCCGGGGCGGCCGAAGCGGCCGAGGACCTGCTTCGACGCCCGGTCGACGACGCGCACCTCGCCGTTCATGCCGTCGATCATGTAGATGAAGCGCTGCTCTCGGTCGGGCGAGAACACGAGGTCGTACACCGAGCCGGTGCCGCGCGTCTCCTTCTCGAACACGTGCTCCGACACGAAGCTGCCGTCCTTGCGGAAGACCTGCAGGCGGTCGTTGGTGCGGTCGCAGACGTACACCAGGCCATCGTTCGAGAGGCGGATGCAGTGCACCGGGTTGCCGAACTGCGCCGAAGGCGGCCGCGCGGGATCGTACGGCGGTAGTTTTTCGTCGACAGGCTTCTTGCCGTAAGCGCCCCAGTGGCGCTTGTACGCCCCGGTCTCGGAGTCGAACACCACCACGCGCCGGTTCGCGTAGCCGTCGGCGGCGAACACCTCGCGCGCCGCGGTGTCGACCGCGACGTCGGCCGGCGAGCCCAGCCGCTCGGTCGAGTTGCTGTCGTTGCCGCTCGCCTGCTTTCCGATCTGCAGCACGAACTTGCCTTCCATCGTGAATTTCAGCACTTGTCCGTCGCTCTTGCCGTTTCCGGCGAGCCAGACGAAGTCCTTCGCGTCGACGTAGACCCCGTGCTCGCTCTCGGGCCACTGGTACCCCGCGCCCGGCCCGCCCCAGGAAAAGAGGAAGTTTCCCGACGGGTCGAACACCAGCACCGGCGGCGCCGCGATACAGCACTTCGCCTCCGGCGGCGTGCGCTCGGCCGCGCGCTCGCGCGGGGTTAGCGAGCCCGGGCGGTGCACGACCCAGATGCGGTCGTAGCGGTCGGTCGCGATGCCCGATACCTGGCCGAGGATCCAGCGGTTCGGCAGCGGCTTCGGCCATGAGGCGTCGACCTGGAATTGCGGGACGCTTCGATCCTGTGAGTGGACCGCTGAGAACGAACCCAGCATGGTCGCGGCCAGCAACACGGCGGTTCCCGTTCTCAAAAGAAAAATAGGGTCCGTCCCTGTTTTCATGGTTCCCCCTTTTGGCGCCGGAGAATACTCCAAAAGCTGACGCAAACCTTTCCAGGACAAGGCATTGTTCTTGCGTCCCCCTCCGCCGCAGTCCATCTCCATCCCAACCCTAGAGGAATTGAAGATGAATATGAAACTCATCAGCGCAGCAGTTACCGCCGCCATGGTCGCCTTTGCAACGGCGGCCTGGGCTCAAGGCGCGGGCGGCGCGGCTGGCGGCGGCGCAAGCGCCGGCGCGAGCAGTGGCAGTGCGGGCTCGAGCTCGTCGGGCGATAGCTCTTCCGGAGCGTCGGGCGCAAGCGGCAGCGGAGCGTCCTCGTCCAGCGGCGACGCCGGCGCGCCTCCGAGCGGCGGCAGCATGAGCTCGGGCACGAGCGCGCCGAGCACCGGCAGCATGAGCTCCGACAGCCCGTCGCCGAGCGCCGGCAGCACGAGCAGCACGCCGAGCGACAGCTCTTCGTCGAGCTCTTCGTCGACCCCTTCGAGCAGCAGCGGCGCCACCTCGGGCGACAGCAGCAGCTCGTCCACGAGCTCGAAGTGTGCCGGCCTCAGCGGACAAGAGCGCTACGACTGTCTGAGCAAGCCGAAGTAAGCGATGTGAAATCGGGGTCAGAGCCCGATCTCGTTTTTGCGTACGCGCAGCCAATTCGGGCTCTGACCCCGAATTGCCTCAACAAATTGGGGTCTGACCCCGATTTCTAGCCGGCTGCGAGGCGCGAGAGCCGCTGCAGGTCGGCGGGCTTGGTGATGTGCTCGTCGAAGCCGGCCTCGCGCGTACGATCGATGTCGGACTGCTGTCCCATGCCGGTCAGCGCGACCAGGCGTGCCTTGCGTCCCCACGGCGTGAGGCGCAGCCGCCGCGCGACCTCGGCGCCGTCCATGCGCGGCATGTTGAGGTCGATGAACGCCACGTCGGGGTGCAGGATCTCGGCGATGCGCAGCGCCGCCTCGCCGTCGAGCGCGCTCTCGACGCGGTGGCCGGTGAGCCGCAGGTACTGGGCGAGGGTCTGCGCGGCGTCGACGTTGTCGTCGACCACGAGCACGCGCCGGCGCACCGGAGGCGAAGCAGGCGCGGCCTTCGTCTCCTCGGCCGCCGGCGCCGTCACGAGAGGCAGGCGCACGATGAAGTCGGCGCCCTTGCCGCGTCCGGGGCTGCGTGCCTCGATCTCGCCGCCGTGGCGCCGCACGATCGCGCGGGCGAGCGTCAGGCCCAGGCCGAGCCCGCCGGTGGCGGAGACGTGCCGCTCGTCGACCTGCACGAACATGTCGAACACTTCCTGCAGGTGCTCGCGCGCGATGCCGATGCCGTTGTCGGCGACGCGCACCGCGACGAAGCCCAGCTCGGCGTGCGCCGAGAGCTCGATGCGGCCCTTCGGCGGGGTGAACTTGGCGGCGTTGTTGAGGAGGTTCGCCACCACCTGCGCGAGGCGCACCGCGTCGCCTTCCACGTATTGCGCTTCCGGATAGCTCACCGCGAGCGTGTGGCCCTTCGCGTCGATGTTGGGAGTGGCGGTCTCGACCCCGACGCGCATCACCTCGGCCACCGCCACCGGCGCGGTGCGCAGCTCGAGCTTGCCGCGGTCGATGCGGCTCACGTCGAGGAGGTCGTCGATGAGCCGCGTGAGCTGCACGATCTGGCGCTCCAGCATGTCGTGCGTCTCCGCGGTGGCGGCGCCTTCGGGCTGCATCTTGAGGAGCGTCAGGCCGTTGCGCAGCGGCGCGAGCGGATTGCGCAGCTCGTGCGACAGCACCGCCAGGAACTGGCTCTTGTTGGCGTCTGCGCGCTGGAGCTGCGCCGCGCGCTCCTTCAGCTCGATCTCCGAGACGCGGTAGCGGTCGCGCGCGCGGCGCATCGCCTCGCCCAGCACGATGATGAGCGAGCACGACAGCGCGAACACGCCGAGCGCCAGCGCGTCCGCCGGCCCGCTGATCGCGATCTCGCCGAGCGGCGCGATGTAGCGCACGTTGACGATGGCGTAGCCGATCACCATCGCCATCACCGCGGGCCCGAGGCCGCCGAACCACACCGCGATCGCGACCGCGCCGTACAGCGTGGCGTACGGAATGCCGTCGCCGAGCCACGGATCGAGGACCCAGCGCAGGTGCATGGCGGTCAGCGTCACCGCGACCGCTCCGCCATAGGCCGCGACGCCCGCGATCTTCGACATCGCGCGCCGCTCGGCCACGGCGTCCCCGAGCAGGAATGCGAGCAGCAGGCACGCCGAGACCGCGAGGTTCACGCGCGAGGCGTGCCAACCGATCGTGAAGCGCGCGCCGCCGAGGTTCGAGAGCGTGAGGTCGGCGATCGAGGCGAGCAGCACCAGCCCCACCCAGAGGTAGAGCAGGTCGCCGAACGCGCGCCGGCCCCAGAGGAGCGCGAAGGCCGCGGCGTTCAGGAACACCGCGACCCACTGGACCGTCGTGCCGAGCTCGGTGAACCGGTCGCCCGACAGGCCCTCGACGCGAGCGTGCGCGGCGAGCGCGCCGACGGCGGCAGCGCCGGCGAGGGTCAGCGCGAGCGCGACCAGGAGCCGCCGGGTGCGCGCGTCCGGCGAAGGCTCCTTCGACGCGAGAAGCAGCGCGGCGAAGAAGAGCGCCGCGGCGCCAAGGCGCCACGCGAGGTAGAGCCAGCTCACCGTCTGGCGATCGCCCACGAGCGGCTGCTCGTAGAGCGCGCCGGGAAAGGTCGCCACGTGCGCGCCGGCCATGAGCGCGCCGTAGAAATAGGCGCAACAAAGAAGCAGGTGCGCGATGCGGCCGGTGTCGCGGTAGAGCGCCCCCAGCATGAGCGCGGTGCAGAGGTCCGCGATGGCGACCGCGAAGCCGTACATGACGACGACATGCGGGTCCGCGGTCCCCAGCTCGCGTGCCCAGGGCACCGCCGCGAGCGTAAGCGCGACGAAGGTCGCCGAGAGCAGCGCGAACGTGCGCATCTGCACCGGGGTCGGCGCGCGTGGCGGGAGCGCGGGCGCGTCCGTCGTCATGCCCGGATCATAGCGCCGGGAATCGGGATAGAAGTTACGCGCGCTCGATGCGCGGCATGACCTCGGTCGCCATCAGCTCCATCGAGCGCCGCGCGAGCGCCGGATCGACCCAGTCCATGCCCGCGTAGACGATCTCGCCGAAGGGGCCGGCCGCCTCGCGCAGCTTCAGGATCTCGTCAGCCACCTTGTCGGGGGTGCCCCAGATGACGAGCTCGTCGAGCAGGCGCTCGAGGCTCACCGCGGCGTCGTCCTCGCCCTCGTGGCGCTTGAAGATCACGTGGCGCTTCGCGCGCATCATGTTGGCGCGCAGCTTTTCCCAGTAGAACCGGTACGGGCTCTTCGGATCGTCGCGCCCGTAGCGGCGCGCCGTGTGCGCGTCGTTGGCGACGAAGATGGTGCGCGCGACTCGCCATTCGCTTCCGTCGGCGCGTTTACCCGCGTTTGTTTTACCAATGCAATAGTTCTGCCAGTGGCTGGGCAGCCAGTGCGGCAGCAGGAAGTTCGCCGACAGCGGATGAAAGTCGCGCTCGCCCATGGCGATCACGCCCTTCGAATGCGGCGCCACCACCGTGCCGACGATCTCCGGGCGCGGCTTCTGGAAGGGCTTGTACATCGTGCCGCGGCCTACCTCGGGAACCTGGGTCCTCGCGGTGGACACCTTGAAGCGGTTGCCGGGGAGCGCGATGTCGTAGGGCGCGTTGCGCTCCCAGATCGCGAGGATCACGTCCATCGCCTCGGCGAACAGGCGGTTGCGGTCCTCCTCCAGGATGCCGAGCGCCTCGGCGTCGGAGGCGAGCGCGCCCGGGCTCACGCCGAAGATGAAGCGGCCCTGCGCCAGGTGGTCGAACATCGCCGCGTGCGCGGCGATCAGCACCGGGTGGCTGTGCGAGAGGTTCGAGGTGCCGGTGGCGAGCTTGATCGTCCCGGTCTCGGAAAGCAGGCTCGCGAGAAAGATCAGGCTGCTCGTGATGTTCTCTTCCGGGTCGGTGAGGTGCTCGCCGACGAAGGCGTCGTAGAAGCCCAGACGATCCGCGAGCACGATCGCCGCGCGGTCTTCCTGCAGCGTGACCGCCGGATCCCGCTCGCGCGGATGCATGGGCATGGTGAAGAATCCCAACCTCATGGGGCGCCGAGAATAGCACTTGATTTATTCACCCATATGGGTTAATGTTCGCCCATGGACCTCGACGACACCCTCATCGCGCTGGCCGACGATACCCGCCGCGCGATCCTGAAGCGCCTCGCCGCCGGCGAGGCGCGCGTCACCGAGGTCGCGGCGCCGTTCGAGATCTCGCTCAACTCGGTGTCGAAGCACATCCGCCTCCTCGAGCGCGCCGGCCTGGTGCGGCGGCGCGTTGCCGGGCGGGACCATTTTTTGTCCGTGGACCCCAAACCCTTTGACGAGCTCACGCAGTGGATGCAGCGCACGCGCGAGTTCTGGTCCTCGCGCCTCGATGCGCTGGACGCGGCGCTGCGCGCCGAGGACGCGATCGAGGCCGCACGCAGGAAATCCTCCACCCCTCCCCATCCCAAGCGAAGGAGAAAGCAATGAAGGCACCCGTTACCCTCGTCGAGCCCGGCACCGTCCGCCTCGAACGCCTCCTCCCCGGGCCGCTCGAGCGCGTCTGGGCTTACATCACCGAGTCGGACAAGCGCGCAAAGTGGCTGGCGTCCGGCGAGTTCGACCTGCGCCTCGGCGGGAAGATCCGCCTGGAGTTCGACAACTGCAGCCTCTCTTCCGAGAAGACCACGCCCGAGAAATACAGGGACCGCGGGATGGGCAAGTTCGACGGCGTGATCACGCGCCTCGAGCCCATGCGCGCCCTCGCCCACACCTGGGCCTGGAACGGCGGCGATACCGAGGTGAGCTACGAACTCACCCCCAAGGGCAAGGACGTGCTGCTCACCATCGTGCACCGCCGCCTCGGCAAGGACCTCACGCCCTCGGTGATGGGCGGCTGGGACGTGCACACCGGCATCCTCGAAGACGTCCTGAACGGCGTCGAGCCGCGCCCGTTCTGGAGCACGCACGGCGAGCTCGAGAAGGAGTACGCCGCCTCGCTGTAGACGCTCGGCAGCGGTCGCTCGGCCGGGGTCGTGGCCGAGCGACAATTTCGATGCGCCGCCGGCCGCTAAAATCGGGATGACATGAACCCGTTTCGCGGCCTCGCGCTTTGCGCCCTCGCGGCGCATGCGAACTTGTTTGCGCAGACCAAATCTCCGAGCGACGACGCCGTAGCGGTGACCGCGCTGCGCAATCCGGTCGACAAGTCCTACCGCCGGATGGTCGAGGGCATGGAGCTCTTCGAGAAGCGCCACCGGCTCGCGCCTGACGCCGCGCTGCGCTTCAAGCTCCTGCCGCGCCACCGCGACACCGACATGCGCGAGGTCCGGGTCGAGGTCGTCGGCGACAGCTTCACCGCGCCGGTCGCGCTCGCGCCGGACAACACCTTCACGCTCGAGCGCCGCGCGGCCGCGCTGAAGGAGAACGCCTCGGTGCGCCCGAACCGCAAGGCGAAGACCATGACCTGGCGCGCCGAGATCCGCACGCCCGGCCTGCCGCCGGACACCCGCCGTCTCGGCGACCTGCGCCTCGAATGCGAGGTCGGCATGCAGGCCGGCCTGATCTCCAACTACCGCCCCATGCTCTTCGGCCTGCTCGACCCGTTCCTGCGCGAAGGCCCCGAGTACTGCCGCCGGACCGATCCGCGCTACCTCTTCTTCGCCGAGCGGCCGATCTTCGGCGTCACGCTGGTCGCCGGCGATCGCAGGGAGGCTCTGCCGGTCGACCGGCTCTACGGCGGCGCGAGCCGCGACCCGCAGTGGAAGGAAGAGCTTCGGTATTGCGACTGCGAAGTGCTGGTGGATCGCGCCTACTTCATGCCGCTCGGCGACTCGAGCTGGCCCGACGACACGCGGGTCGAGTTCGAATACATGGACGGCCGCTCTTGAGATTCATCCTGATCGCGTGCGTGCTCGTGGCCGGCTGTAGCGCCCTTCCACAAGGTTCTAAATCAAAACCTCTTGCCCAGGCCGCCGCGGACAAGATCGCCGTCGGCAAGAGCACCAAGGCCGATGTGCGCGCCGCGCTCGGCGAGGCCGTGGTGCTCGACTTCGAGAGCGGCTACGAAGTCTGGGTCTACCGGGAGCGGCCGGCCGAAAAGAGTAAGCCGCCCGCCGCCGAACTCGTGCTCCTGTTCGATCCATCGGGCACGCTCGCGAAGACTCGCATCCGCTAGCACGAGGAATGCCGTTCAGGACGAGGCGATAAACGCCTCGGCACGATCCGGTGTAGCGTAGTCGCCCATAGGGGAAGGATCGATATGGTCACTCGCTGGTGGGAGGCGTGGCTGCGGCTGCGCGAACGCGTGCACGCGCTCAAGCCCTGCCGGGTCGCGATCCTGCTGGTGCTCGCGGGGCTCGCGTTCCTGCTCCTCGCCTCGCAGGGCGAGGACGTGGCCCGCGCGCTCGCCGAGCGGCGCACCAACGACGCGATTTCCTCGCAGGCGTTCTGGTTCTTCGCGGCCGTCCTCGCCTGGTCGGTCTCGGCCTGGTACTGGGCGCGAACGATGCTCTCTCTGCGGCTCCCGGGGATGGAGGTCGCCAGGCACGCGCACGGCGTGCGGATCTGGACCCCGCGGCTGCTCGGCTTCCTCGCCCCGCTCGGCGTGGCCGCGGCTTTCTACAAGGCCGCGGGCGGCTACGCGATCGACGAGCACCAGGAGGTGAAGGAGCTCCTCCAGTTCTATGGCTTCTGGTGCGCCGCGGGCGCGGTCGCGTTCCTCGTCGCGGTTTCGGCGAGGCGCAGGGTCTCGCGCGCCGCCTACCGCATCGTCAAGCTCGAGTTCCTCAACCTGCCGCATGTCCACGAGCAGGACTCCGCCGCGCTCCGCCTGAGGGAGCTCGGCATGCTCACGCGCTCGATCCTCGTCGGCGCCATCCTCGCGTCGATTCTGCTCTTCGACCTCATGGTGTTCAGGGTGCAGGAGGTGGCGCCGGCCCTCGGCTCGGCAGCGATCGTGCTCCTCGCGGCGGCGGGCTGGATCGCGGTGGCGAGCGCTCTCGACTATCTCGGCATGCGCTTTCACCTGCCGGTCTTCTCCGCGCTCCTCGCGACCGCGGTCGTCTTCAGCCTGTGGAACGACAACCACGCCGTGCGCACGCTGCCCGAGGCGCAGCCCGCGCAGCGGCCGAACTTGCGCGCTAGCCTGCGCGCGTGGATCGCGCGCCACGACGCCGCGATCCAGAGCGGAGGGACAGTGCCGTTCTTCGTGGTGGACGCCGAGGGCGGCGGCATCCGCGCCGCCTACTGGACCGTCACGGTGCTCGGCGAAATCCAGAACCGCCACCCGTCCTTCGCGAGCCACGTGTTTTCGCTCAGCGGCGTCTCGGGCGGCAGCCTCGGCGCGAGCGTGTTCGTGGCGCTGCTCAACGAATCGCGCGAGAGCGCCGCGCCCTTCGACCTGAAAAAGAAGGGGCAGCAGATCCTCGGCGAAGACTTTCTCTCGCCGGCGGTGGCCGCCATCCTCTACCCCGACCTGGTGCAGCGCTTTCTTCCGCTGCCCGTTTCCATGTTCGACCGCGCCACCACGCTCGAGCAGTCCTGGGAGCGCGCATGGCACAAGCACGTCGGCGGGCGCAACCGCATGAGCGAGCCCTTCGACCGGCTCTGGGAGGGCCGCAGCGAGTGGACCCCGGCGCTCCTTCTCAACGCCACCTGGGTGGAGACCGGCAAGCGGATCATCGCGAGCAACATGCGCGTCGCCGCCGGCAGGCGCCGCGAGGACTTCGTCGACGTCGAGGACGCGAACGCCTTCTTTGCGCCGCGCTCGATTTCGCTCTCGAGCGCGGCGCACATGAGCGCGCGCTTCACCTACGTGAGCCCCGCCGGCAGCCTCGAGAAAGGCGGCCGCACCTACGGCCGCGTCGTCGACGGCGGCTACTTCGAGAACTCAGGCGCCACCACCACGCTCGCGATCCTGCAGACGATCGACCAGCTCGCCGAGACCGACCCGCGCTGGAACCTGGTGGAGCGTTACGTCATCCACATCAGCAACGAGCCGATCGATCCCAGGTACGCGAACGACAGCCTCACCCTCGCGCCGGACAACCCGAACATCCGCCCGCAGGATTTCCTCAACGAAGCGCTGTCGCCCCTCTCGGCGCTGCTGACCACGCGCAACGCCCGCGGCTACTACGCGCGGGAGAGCGCGGCGTGGGCGGTGGGCCATCCCAACTATCTGCACTTCGGCCTCTGCCGCCGCTCGGCGAACGTGCCGCTCGGGTGGGTGCTCTCGCGGGCCACGCGCCAGCGCATGGACGAGCAGCTCGCCAACGGCGCACCCTGCGGCGTCGACGGCACGGAAGCGGTGTTCAACAACCCGGCAAAGCTGGCGCAGATCGATGCGCTCTTTGCCGCGCCTTACCTCAACAACAAGGGGACCGAGGTCATCCCGGTGACCGCCCCCGCACCCGGGAAGTCCAGCCGCTGAAGCCCTGATTGACCCCAAAAACGTCGGGCACCGGCGACAGGGCGGGTTTCGGAAGGCAAAACGTCTCGGTTTTGTTGCCTCGCCGTGAAAGATTGCGCGTCTTTCCCTTCGCGCGCGGTGCTAGCTTCCCATGCATAACGGAGGGAGGCCCCGCATGTACGACACCAGCATTGTCCGAGTCGCGCGCGAGAACCCGTATATCCGACCGCTCGAGAACGCGAGGCGGGTGGCGGGCGGCGACGAGCAGCTCGCGGAAGCACTGCGCACATCCACCGAAGCGCTGTCGAAGTGGCTCTCCGGCGAGGCGACGCCGCCGATGCGCACCTACATGGCCGCGATCCACCTCGTTGGCCGCAGCAGCCTGAAGCGCCGCGCCGCGTAGCGCTGGGGTCGGACCCCGAATTCGGTTTTCGCGTCAGCGAAAAAGAATTCGGGGTCTGACCCCGATTTTCGTAATTTCCTTTCAGGCGCGATTCTTGATTGCGCCTTGCCATGGCGACGCTCACGCATGGCAGCGCGACGCACCCGGAGCGGCATGACGCGATGCGGCGGGTGCGGGCGATCGTAGCCGGCTCCTCCGGCAACCTCGTCGAGTGGTACGACTTCTACGTCTACTCCTTCACCGCGCTCTACTTCGCGGCCGAATTCTTTCCCAAGGGAAACCAGACCACCCAGCTCCTGCAGGCAGCGGGCGTGTTCGCCGCCGGCTTCTTCATGCGCCCGGTCGGGAGCTGGCTCTTCGGCTGGCTCGCCGACAAGCGCGGGCGGCGCTTCTCGATGATGGTCGCCGTGCTCATGATGTGCGGCGGCTCGCTCCTGGTCGCGGTGCTGCCGACCTACAGCCAGGTCGGGCTCCTCGCACCCGCGCTGCTCCTCGTCGCGCGGCTGATCCAGGGCCTCTCGGTCGGCGGCGAATACGGCACGGCGGCGACCTACATGTCCGAAGTCGCCGAGCACGGCCGCCGCGGCTTCTACTCGTCGTTCCAGTACGTGACCCTGATCGGCGGCCAGCTCGTCGCCACGCTGGTGCTCGTCGTCCTGCAGCAGTTCCTGAGCGACGCCGACCTGCGCGCCTGGGGCTGGCGCATCCCGTTCTTCATCGGCGCCATCGCCGCGGTGATCGCCTTCTATCTTCGGCGCTCGCTCGCCGAGACCAGCTCCCGCGGCGCGCGCGAGCACAAGGAAGCGGGGAGCCTCCGCGGCATGCTGCGCTACCCGCGCTCGTTCTTCGTCGTCATGGGATTCACCGCCGCGGGCTCGCTCAGCTTCTACGCCTTCACCACCTACATGCAGAAGTACCTCGTGAACACCGCCGGGTTCGACGCGCGCCACGCGACCGAGATCATGACCGCGGCGCTCTTCTGCTTCATGGTGCTGCAGCCCGCGTTCGGCGCGCTCGCCGACCGCATCGGCCGGCGCACCTCGATGCTCGTCTACTCGGTGCTGCTGATGCTCGTCACCGTTCCGGTCTTCACCGCGCTGGGCAACGTCAGCAACCCGGTACGCGCGTTCGCGCTCATCATGGTGGCGCTCCTCTGCGTGAGCTTCTACACCTCGATCAGCGGCCTCATCAAGGCCGAGCTCTTCCCGATGCACGTGCGCGCGCTCGGGGTGGGGCTCTCCTACGCGCTCGCCAACGCGCTCTTCGGCGGCACCGCCGAATACGCCGCCCTGTGGTTCAAGTCCGTCGGCCACGAGAGCGTGTTCTTCTGGTACGTCGTCGGCATGGCCTGCGTCGCGTTCGTCGCGGTGCTCCTCATGCCCGACACCCGCAGCCGCGGCTATCTCACCGCCGACGAGGCGCGCCACCTCGAGGCCGAGCGGGCCTGAATTCGGGGTCAGAGCCAGAATTCTCTAGCGGCACGGCACCGCCACGTCCGGCTCGTCGGGCTCGCTGCGGTCGATGCAAAGCGGCTCGTGCAACGCACCTGCGTTTTTCTCCCATGCGACGCGCAGGTCGGAAGGTTCGACCGCAACGCTCAATCCCGAGCTCTCCCTCGCCACCGTAAGCTGCACGCGGCCGTCGAAGCGCGGCCCGCCCTGGCCAAAGGGATGGCATCCGTCGGACTGCCATTCGAGCGTGAACGGCGGGTCGGGCACCCGCGCGCCGGCGACGAGCGGGGCCCCGTTCACCCGCACCTCGCTATCCGCTCCGCAGCCCAATGCCGGGCGTGGATCGACCCAGTGGAGCGGCGGCATTGCCTCGAACTCCAGCGCAGGCAGGAGGAGCGCCTTGAGCAGGAGCCTGGACGCGTCCGGCCATATGTCCGAAGCGTCTGCAGCGCCCCCCTTTCCTATCGCGATGACGGCGCTGAACCCGAGTGCTGCAATGACATAGCTTGCGATGCGGATCTTGAGATCCATCGTTCTCCTCCCTTGGCGAACGGTTGCGTAGCCGCGAACCGTAGCAACGAGCCGTTGCAGGCAAGCTTCGAACGCCCGCCTTTTTTGTATCGTCCGTTTCGCCTAGGGTCTGACCCCGATTTTCTATCCCCGCTCCCAGAGCTTGAGCCGCGGGATCCGGCTCGCGGCGAACGCCGCAGCCGCCGCGACCGCGGCGAAGACGAGGAATCCGGTGTGGAAAGCGCTCGTGACCGAGCGGCCGTGCGCCGCCGCCGGCATCATCGCGAACGCCACCGCGCCGAAGAGCGCCGCGCCCGCGGCCCCGCCGGTGGAGCGGGCGAGCGCCATGAGGGCGGTCACCACGCCGAGCCTTTCGCGCCCCGCCACCGTCTGCATCGTCACCTGCGTGGTCGGCATGACGCAGCCGAAGCCCACGCCGGTGATGAACGCGAAGCACCCGATCAGCGCCGCGTCGGCCGGCACGAGCGCGAGCGCACAGAGCGCCGCGCTCGAAAGCGAGAGGCCGAAGATCGGGATCCAGTGCGGCCGACCGGTGCGCGCGAGGACGCGGCTCGAGCTCAGCGAGCCGATCACCATGCCCGCGGTCACCGGCAGGAGGAGGAGCCCCGAGGCCTGCGCCGACATCTCGTGACCGAGCTGCAGGTACACCGGGAGGAAGAACACCACCGAGAAAAGGCAGGACGCGAAGAGCGCGACGACCACTGCCGAGAGGAGCACCGTGCGCTCGCGCAGGAGCTCCACCGGCAGGAACGGCGCCGGGTGCAGGCGCTCCTGCCGCCACAAGAGCCCCAGCGCCACCGCGCCCGTCGTGAGGAGCGCAAGGCTCGGCGCCGAGGCCCACGCGAATCGATGGCCGCCCGACGTGAGCCAGAAGAGCGTGCTGAGCGCGCCCACCGCGAACAGCACGTGCCCCGGAAGGTCCGCCCCTCGCGCAGCGGGCGGATGCTTCTCCCCCTTCGGCAGCCGCGCGAGGCGCCACGCCGCCAACGCGGCGATCGGCAGGTTGGCGAAGAAGAGCCAGCGCCAGCTCGCGTTCGACACGACCAGGCCGCCCACCACCGGGCCGGTGACGCTCGCGGCGGTGAAGACGAGCGCGAAGTAGCCCTGGAAGCGCGCCCGCTCGCGCGGCGGCACCAGCTCCGCGATGAGCGCCTGCGACAGCGTCATCAGCCCGCCGCCGCCCAGCCCCTGCAGGATGCGCGCGGCGACGAGCTGCGGCAGCGACTGCGCGAGCCCGCACGCAGCCGAGCCGAGCGTGAACACCCCGAGCGCCACGAGCAGCACGTCGCGCCGGCCCCTGCGATCGCCGAGCCGCCCGTACACCGGCACGATCGTCGCGGACGCGAGCAGGTACCCCACCGCGATCCACGACGTGTCGCGCAGGCCGCCGAGCGACGCTGCGATCGCCGGCGTCGCCGTCGCGAGCAGCGTCTGGTCGACCGCCGCCATGAACATCGGCATGAACACCGCGCCGAAGAGGTTCAGGAACTCGGCGCGCGAGACGGTTTCGGAATTCTTCATTTACCGGTAGACCGCAGCCGGCGGCAAGAGTTGAAGCGTCGAAGTATCCGGTAATTGGGCACACCGCTGTGGTGTGAATACGCACAGACACTCCCGGCCCGCCGCCGGCACAGTCTTGGGCCATCGACGCCATGAACGGCATTCCCTCCGAGGCAGGGCGCTCGCCGGACATCGGAATCCGGCCCGGCGCGGAGCCATTGACGCTCGCCTGGGCCGACGGCCGCGAACGGCAGCAGGTGATCAGCCTCGCCGCCAGCGAGGGGCGCCAGACGATGAGTCTGCGCACCATGCCGCGCGCCAGGCTCGTCGTGCTGCGCCGGCCGCAGGGGGGATTCGCCGGATGGGCGGGCATGGATGCGGACTCCGATCCGAAGTGCCCCGAAGTGTTCTCTCAATACGTGTATCGCGAGTACCGCGGCCGCGGGCTCGGGGCACTGCTCGAGCACGTCGGGTGGGCGTATCTCGACGGCCGCGGATGCAGGAAGGCCTACATGCGCATGGAACCGGACTGCAACGGGGAGCTTTTCAAGCGCGGGCGGGCGTCAGGCTACCGCCGGCACGTCTTTGTCGCCATCGACGTTCGAACGGCGCTCGCGGCCAGCATCGCGGCACGCGGACCGCTCGATATCGACGCCCTGCCAATGCGAGTCCTGTGATGAACCATCGAGGAGGAACTGTGTTCTATCAGATCGGAAAGGGGTTGTCGCGCGTGCGAGTGCGGGAAGCGTTGCGCATGATGGGGTTGGACGCGGACGCTTGGACGTGGATGTACAACGCGCGCTCGGGGGTTCTTCGGGTCTTTTAGGTTCTTCGACGGCGCCTAGTGCCGGGGCACCGCCTCGTGGGCGACGAACGCCATGACGGCGAGGAAGCCGGCCAGCGCCAGGTATTGAAACGCATACTCGCGCCTCACCGAAGGCGCGACCCTGTAGTACGTCGATTCTGCGATCGAGCGCTCCTGAAACGCCTTCCACAGCTGCGGCAGGGCAAGCACCGCGACCAGGACCAGCATCGGGCTCGGAATCCAGAAGAACAGCGCCACCAGGATCGGTACGCCGAAGAACCACAGGCGGGGCGAAACCACCGAGACGATGCGCCCGCCGTCCAGAGGCGAAAGCGGGATCAGGTTGAAGAGGTTAAGGACGAAGCCCGCATAGGCAAGCGCCATCAGCAGGTTGTTTCCCCATTCGCGGGCGAGGATGTAGCACGCGAACGCGGCCGCGCTGCCGAGCATCGGGCCGGCGATGCCGACGAACGCCTCGGTCTCCGCGTCCATCGGCTGCTCCTTGAGCTCGATCCACGCCCCGACGAAGGGAATGAACGTGGGCAGCCCGACGTCGAGCTCGCGTTTCCTCGCGGCTAGAAAGTGGCCCATCTCATGAACGAAGATCAGTCCGACGAATCCCGCCGCGTAGCGCCAGCCGTACACCAGCGCGTAGGCGAAGACCGAGAGCACCATCGAGCCGCCGGACAGCAGGAACTTGCCGAACTTGCCGGCGAAGAGAAGCGCCGCAAGGGTGCTCACGCGTCCACTCCGCGCGCCTGCATGGCGCTCCGGTAGGCAGCGGCAACCTCTTTCGATTTGCGCTCGTCCGGCTGGTGTTGCCCCATCAGCGAGCGGTACGCCGCGCGGATTTCCTCGATGCTCGCATCCGCGGGCACCTGCAGCGTGCGGTGCCACTCGGGCGCATCGGAGGCCGGCTTGTCGCCGAGGAGCTTGGCGACCACCCAGTAGCCGAGGAACAGGCCGAAGGCCACCACCAGAGCTTCTACGCCGGACATGGCTTCTCCTCCGCCAGCCGGCGGCGCGATTCCTTCAGCAGCGCGCCGCGCTCCGAGCCTTCGTCCTCGGCATCGATCTGCTCGTCGAGCCGCGCGATGAGCTCGCCGCGCGTTGCGTCCCACTCCTCCGGGCGCTGGAGCTGCCGCGCCGCGAGCGCGAGATCGGCGTCGAGCGGCATCTCGACCGAAACCCGCCTCACCACGTTGACGGCGAACGGCGGGCACGCGACGAGCTCGAAGGCGAGGCTGCCGAGCTGCCTTGCGCTGAGGCCGAGCTCCTTCCGCTTCATCGCGAGCCACAGCAGCGCGCCGGCGATGCCGGCGTAGAGCAGCGCCACCGCCAGGAGCAACACCCAGTCCCCCAGGAACGAAAAGAGCCCCAGAGGCAGGAGCACGAACAGCGCGCAGGCCATCGCCCACACGAGCGGCGCGACCGGCCGGAAGAGCTTCCTTCGCGCCTCCCACGTGTCCGGCGCGTCGGTGGCGCCCGGGCGCAAGTGCCACAGCAGGCGGAATCCGGGCCGGTGTGGAAGGAAGGGCGACGGCAGGTAGAGCTCCCGGCCCCGGAGGGTGACATGGCTGGAGCCGAAGCGAAGCCGCCACCCGCCGCGCCGCGGCGTGATCACGCCTTCGTTGATGTGAAGAAGCAGCGCCGAGTCGTAAAGGTAGAGGCCGAGCGCGAGCAGCATGAGGGCAACCTCGGCCTGCTGCAGGATCACGTGTTCGTGTTCTTGCGCTTGAACAGCGCTCCAATCCCGGCGAGCGCGGCGACGACCAGCCCCGCCAGCAGCTTCTTCGCGGCGAGGAGGAACGCGACCAGCGCACCCCAGAAGCCTTTCTTGGCCGCCACCGCGGCGGCGCCGCCGACGATCAGCGCGCCGAGACCGTACGCCGCGACCTTGTCCCCGGACTTGAACTCGGAATAGCGCTCGCCGGGAACGTAGGCGAAGTCCTTGAGCGCGACCTTGAAGCGCAGCACGTCCGCCTCCAGGCTGTCCGGGTCGGAAACCAGGATCGCCCGCATCACGCCAGTGCGCCCAAGCAGGCGGCTCGAGTAATTCACGACGTAATGCCCGCGCGCGGTGCGCAGCCGCATGCCCCACTCGAGCCTGCGCGTGTCGGAATCGTAGAACGGCGCCACCTGCCACCCCTCGGTGTAGATCGCTTCCATGCCGAGGCGCTTGCGCTCCTCGTTCTCGGGGCCGTCCGAGCGCTTCAGCGTGGCGAGCAGCTGGTCGGGGTCGATCTTCTCGTCGTCCTTCACGTAGCCCGAGGCGTCGAACGCGAACACCGCGAACCAGTCGAGCGACTTCGGCGCGTAAAGATAGTGCCCGTCGCGAGGCGGGTTGCCGGTGAGCTCGAGGAAGCGGCTGGTGTTCCCCTCGTCGAGGAACACGTAGCCCTGCGGAACCGTGATGGTCGCCTTGTCGCCGATCCGGCCTTCGATCGGCCCGTTCTGCCAGGCGAGCTTCCTGATCTCGGCTTCCCGGTCGCCCTGCGCCCACGCCAGGAGCGGCCACATCAGCAGAACGATCAACGCGCGTCGCATGAGGTCCCGCTACTTCGACTGTGCTTCGGGTCCCGCGCGGAACGACATGAACAGCATGACCGCGCCGACGAGCGCCATGCCGCCGGCGACCATCGGCGTGGCCTCGCCGAAGAAGCCGAGGATCCTGAACTGCATGCCGAACATCGGAAGAACGAAGGCTCCCACCCCTAGAACCAGCAGAAAGATCGCGGTGTTGCGCATTGTTTTGCTCCCTTCAGAGGCGGCTATCTTGCCGCGGCGGAATCATATCTCCCGGGTACAAAAGCCCCTGCGCAGTAGTGCCTCGGGGCCGCGCGCAAGTGGGCCTCGCTGCCGAATCCGTCACTGGCGCGAGGCCAAGGCCTTATCTCCTGGTCCGAGCCTGAGAATTTTTGGTCCGCAGCGCAAACCGCCGCCGACCTGGCGTGCCAGAGCGCCGGCATTGCGGCAGTATGCGCAACCGATGGAGCCTCGCCAGCCCTGAGCCCCGCGCTCGCCCCCTTCGCCGTCCGCAGCTTCCGCTTCCAGTGGCCGGCGGACCTGGCGACCTCGATCGGCTTCGAGATGGAGGCGCTGATCCTCGGCTGGTACATCCTCACCGCGACCGGCTCGGTCGAGTGGCTCGTCGCCTTCGGCGCGCTGCAGTGGGCCGGCGCCGTGTTCGCGCCGTTTCTCGGCATGGCAGGCGACCGCATCGGCCTGCGGCGGCTCCTCTGCACCACGCGCGGCGGCTACGCGCTGCTCGCGGCGATCCTCACCGTCCTGATACTCACCGGGCTGCTCGAGCCCTGGCACGTGTTCGTCATCTACGGCATCGCCGGGCTCGCGCGCCCGTCCGACCAGGCGATCCGGAACGTGCTCATCGGCCACATCATGCGGCCGGAAGTCCTGATGGGCGCGATCGGCCTCTCGCGCACCACCGCCGACATGGCGAAGGTCGCCGGCGCCCTGGCCGGCGCGGGCGGCGTCGCCCTGATCGGCATGGGTCCGGCGTACCTGATCGTCACCGCGCTCTACGCTTCGGCATTCCTGCTTTCCCTCGGCGTAGCGCGCCCCCCGATCCACGCGGCGCACGCCAGCGCGCACGACGTGATCGGCGGCCTGAAAGAAGCCGCGCACTACATCTGGGCCAAGCCCGATATCCTGGCCGCCTTCAGCATCACCTTTCTCGTCAACCTGCTCGCGTACCCGTTCGTCCTCGGCCTGCTGCCCTATGCGGCGAAGGAGGTCTACGACGTCGGCCAGTCGGGCCTCGGGTATCTCGCCGCCGCCTTTGCCGTCGGCGCGCTGGCCGGGTCGCTCGCCATCAGCACGAGCTCCCTGCCGCTCCCCGCCGGGCGCGTCATGCTCTGGAGCAGCGCCGTCTGGTTCGTCGCGATCGCGCTCTTCGGCCAGACCCGCTCGCTGCCTTTCGGCCTTGCGCTTCTCTTCGTCGCGGGCTTCGTGCAAAGCCTCTGCCTCGTTCCGGTCGCGGTGGTGATGCTGCGCGGCGCAGCCGAGCACATGCGCGGCCGCGTGATGGGCATGCGCGTGCTCGCAGTCTGGGGATTGCCGCTCGGCCTTCTCGCGAGCGGGCCGGTCATCGACGGCCTCGGCTACACCGCGTGCACGGTCATCTACGCGAGCATCGGCCTCGCCGCAACGTTCGCCATCGGCCACCGCTTCTCTTTCGCGCGCTGAGCAGCTCCTCGGGCGCCAGCGATTCCAGACCCAGCTCGCGGTACTAGGCCGCCTCTCGTGCCGCGGCGCCGGGCCGCGCCACTTTCGCGTACGGGCTGAGCGGCAGCCACGACGCGAACTGGCGGATCATGCCCGGCATCCCGCTCACGCGGATCTTCTTCTGGCGCACCGCCTCCGCGAACGCGAGGTCGCCGAGCCACACCTTGGTCATCGCGGCCAGGTCGGCGTCGACATAGAGCTCGACCTCGAAGCCCGGGTCGGTGACGCACACGTCGACCCCCGAGCGCTCGAGCAGCAGCCAGAATTTCCGGATGCCGCGATAGGACGCCGGCGCGCCGATGAAGTTGAAGTACACGACCAGGCGGCGCGCGGGCAGGCGCTCGGTTTCGACGCGGCGGCGAATGTTCCAGATCAGCACGCCCGCGTTCAGATTGTCCGGCTGCACGCGGTTCGTCCAGCGCTGGCCCCAGTTGCCCAGTCCCTTGATCAGCTCGCGGAACTCCTCGCCCGATTCGGTCAGGCGGTATTCGCGTCCGGGCCCTTTGGCGGCCGGCGCGCTCGTGATCACCCCCGCCCTCTCCAGCTCGCGCAATCGCTTCGCCAGCAGGGTGCGCGAGATGAGCGGGATGAAGCGATGGATCTCGTTGAAGCGATGGCTGCCTGCCAGCAGCTCGCGCAGGATCATCGGCGTCCAGCGCTCGGCGAA
>DATMJC010000045.1:0-10300 GCA_035554435.1 Burkholderiales bacterium
TCGACCCCGCCGCCCGGATCCTCGGGCCGCGATCCGAATCGCCCGAGGATCGCACTACGCTCGGGACGTGGAACGGGCACGTCATGCTCATCCACCCCGGCGTGCTGCAGGAGAACAACATCCTGCGCATCCGCGCCGCCGACGCCACCGCCGCCAATATCGACGATTTCCTGGTCGACAACGTGGTGGTCGTGTTCAAGACCGCTCAGCAGCCTGGGGGCGCTCGGGGCGGCGCGGCCAAGGCAGCGAAAAAACCTGCCAAAAAAAAGCGTAGGTAGTGACGCGTCACTGCGTCTTCGTCACGGGAGCGAGCGGCTATATGGGGCGGGCCCTGACAGCGGCGTTGCTCCGCCGCGGGCATGACGTGCGGGCGTTGGCCCGGAGGCAGAGCGTGCAGCACATTCCCGCCGGCGCCCAAACCGTGGTGGGAAACGCGCTCGAGCCGGAAACCTTCGCCGATGCGGTCGCGCCGGCGGACACGCTGGTCCATCTCGTCGGCACCCCGCATCCCAGCCCGGCCAAGGCGGCGAGCTTCCGGGCGGTGGACCTGCCCTCGGTCGAGGCGGCGCTCGCGGCGGCGCGCGCCGCGCGGATCGCGCATTTCGTCTATCTCAGCGTGGCGCAACCCGCCCCGGTGATGCAGGCCTACATCGCCGTGCGGCAGGAGGGTGAGGCGCGCATTCAGGCAAGCGGGTTCGCGGCGACCATCCTGCGCCCGTGGTACGTGCTCGGTCCCGGGCACCGCTGGCCGTATTTCCTCGTCCCGTTCTACGCGCTTGCCGAGCGGCTGCCGCCGCTGCGCGAGACGGCGCTGCGCCTCGGTCTCGTGACGATCGGCCAGATGGTGAATGCGCTCGTCGCGAGCATCGAGCGAGGGCCGCAGGGCGTTCGCATCCTCGACGTGCCCGCGATCCGCGCCGCCCATGCGGAATAGCCGCTCGAAAACCAAGTGGCTGCTTCTGGCCGGCTTGATCGCCGTGGCGCTCATACCGGTCGCCACCCTGGCGATTCCGGGCCCGCTGCGGGCGCTTGCGCCGGGGCTGTTCGGCCTGGTTTGCGAAGACCGAGTGTGCGTCGACGACGCCCGGCGCCTCGCTGAAGCGCAACAGCTGGTGCGCTCGGCGCGCGCTGACGTGATGCGGAAGCTCGACGCGCCGCATGCGCTACCGCTCGCGCTGTTCTGTTCCTCGGAGCAATGCTTCCTCACTTTCGGCAAGCGCCGCTCGACCGCGGAAATGTTCGGCGGCAAGGCGATCCTGATCGGCCCCCGCGGCTGGGCGGCGCATTTCGTCCGGCACGAGCTGATCCACGCCGCCCAGTACGAGAAGCTCGGCTTCCTTCGAGCCTGGCGTGGACCGAGGTGGATCAACGAGGGCATGGCCTATTCGCTCAGCGAAGACCCGCGCCGCCCGCTGCCCACCGAGCTCGAGGAATGGCGGACGCAGTACGAACGCAGATTCGGCGGCGAGCGGGGCGCGGCGCTCTGGGCCGGAGTGGAAGCGCTATACTCGAGCGGCCAAGCGAGGATTGAATGGAAGCGCTGAAGGACGCCAGCCATCTCTACGAGGTCGAGCGCAGGGAAGTCCACGCCGAGCGCCCGGGGTTCCGCATCAGCGAGCTGCAGCTCTCGAAGACGCAGAAGGTGCCCTGGCATTACCACAGCAAGGTCCAGGATACGTTTTACGTGCTGCAGGGGTCGATCCGCATTTTCCTGCAAGGCCCGAAGGAGAACGTGACGCTCAGGCCGGGCGAGACCTATTCGGTGCCGCCGCGCCGGCCGCACCTCGTCACCAACGCGGGCGAGTCCTCGGCCACGTTCCTCGTGCTCCAGGGCATCGGCGAGTACGACTTCGTTCCGCTGCTTGGCGAGCGCTGAGCCGAGGTTCCGGCGCGCGGTGCGCGGCGACCTGCCCGACATCGTGCGGATGCTGGCCGACGACATGCTCGGCGCGCAGCGCGAGGAGTTCGGCTCGCCCCTTCCGGAGAGCTACTACGCGGCATTCGAGGCGATCGAGCGCGACCCGAACAGCGAGCTGATCGTGGGTGAGGTCGACGCGCGCGTGGTGGCGGTGCTGCAGCTCACCTGTATTCCGAACCTCAGCCGCCGGGGGAGCTGGCGCGCGGTGATCGAAGGCGTCCGGGTCGATTCCGCCCTGCGCTCCGGCGGCGTCGGGCGCAAGCTCGTCGGCCGGGCGATCGAACGCGCGCGCGAGAAAGGCTGCCTCATGGTGCAGCTCACATCCGACAAGCGGCGCCGCGACGCGATCCGGTTCTACGAGTCCCTCGGCTTCGTCGCCTCGCACGAAGGCATGAAGCTCGAGCTAAGGTAACGCATGCGATCCCTCAAGCACCTCTTTGACGCTAACCGGGCCTGGTCCCAGGCGATCCGCCTGCAGGACCCGGAGTTCTTCAGCAAGCTCTCGCGCCAGCAGTTCCCGGAGTACCTCTGGATCGGCTGCTCCGACAGCCGCGTGCCGGCCAACCAGATCGTGGGCCTGCTGCCCGGGGAACTCTTCGTCCACCGCAACATCGCCAACCTGGTGGTGCATACCGACCTCAACTGCCTCTCGGTGATGCAGTTCGCGGTCGACATCCTCAAGGTGCGCCACATCATCGTGTGCGGGCACTACGGCTGCAGCGGCGTGCAGGCGGCGCTCGCGCGCGATCGCCTGGGCCTTTCCGACAACTGGCTGCGCCACGTGCAGGACGTGCGCCTGAAGCACGAAGCGGCGCTCGCACGAGCGGCCAACGCGGCCGAGCGGCTGTGCGAGCTCAACGTGATCGAGCAGGTGGCGAACGTCTGCCACACGAGCATCGCGCGCGACGCCTGGGAGCGCGGCCAGCCGCTCGCCGTCCACGGATGGGTCTACGGCATCGACGACGGGCTGCTGAAGGACCTCGACGTCACGGTGAGCGATTTCGGCGAGGCGGGCGACGTCTACAGGGCGGCGCTCGCCGCCGTTCGCTAGCTCTTACCCCAAGAAGTTCGCGTCGCTGCTCGGGGTCTCGCCGACCCACTTGGCGATCGCGCCGGGGGTCGTGAACCAGACGCGCTTTTCCTTCACGATGTGCTGCAGCGCGCGGCGCAGGTGCCGCAGGCGGTGCGGCTGGCCGACGATGTAGGGGTGCAGCGCGATGCCCATGACGAGCGGCTGCGTGCGCGACTGCTCGAGCATCTCGTCGAAGTTGTCGACCACGAGGTCGGCGAAGGCGCTCGCGGACATCTGCCGGTGGATGATCGCCGGGATGTCGTTCAGCTCCTGCGGGTAGGGCACGGCCCAGATCTTCCCGGCGCGGGTCTTCATCTCGACCGGCTGGTCGTCGTGGCACCAGTTGAGGGTGTAGGAATAGCCGGTTTCCTGGAGCAGGTCGGGGGTGACGAAGCTCTCCGAGATCCAGGGGCTGAGCCAGCCCTGCACCTTCTGGCCGGACTGCTTCTCGATGCGCTCGCGGCAGTACTTGAGCAGCGCCTTCTCCAGCATTTCGGTCATCTCGCCCTGGCGCTCGGAGTTGGTGTGGCCGTGGCCGATCAGCTCGTCGCCGCGCTTGACGCATGCCTCGATCACCTCGGGGCAATAGTCGTACAGCGCGGTATTGATGAGGGCGCCGACCCGCACCCCGAGCTGGCCGAAGAGATCGAGGCAGCGCCAGACCCCGACCCGGTTGCCGTAGTCGCGCCAGGAGTAGTTCAGGATGTCGGGCTCGTGGCTCTTCGGCCCGATGCAGGCCCCGAGTCCGGCGCCGAAGGCGAAGTGCTCGATGTTGAGCCCGACGTAGACCGCGAGCCGGCGGCTCTTCGGCCAGGCGTAGTCGGACCGCCGCGTGATCGCGGAGTAGGGGTAACGCCCGTGGAACCTGAGAGGATGCACCGGGTCGGTGAGCGACGGGAAGGACGCGAAACTTGACTAGGCGCAAGCCTAACATGGCATCCTGTCCTGCTAAGCTAGCGCCAATCTCCGGGAGGACTCAAATGATCCGCTTGTTATTCGTTGCCTTGTCGCTCGCTGCTGCTGCGCCCGCCTGGGCGCAGCAGACCATCAAGATCGGCCTCGTCACCGCGCTCTCCGGCCAGTCCGCGCGCGCCGGCGAAGCCATCACGCGCGGCCTGCAGGTCGCGATCGACGAAATCAACGCCAAAGGCGGCGTGTTGGGCCGCAAGCTCGAGCTCCTGCGGCGCGACGACGAGTCGATCCCCGCCAAGGGCGTGATCGCGGCGCGCGAGCTCTACTTCAAGGAGAAGGTCGCTGTGCTGATCGGCGGCCTCGACTCGCCGGTGGCGCTCGCCATCGTGCCCATCGCGAACGAGAACAAGCTGCCGTTCATGGATCCGTGGGCCGCCGGCACGCCGATCACGAAGAACGGCGCTAAGGACAACTACGTATTCCGCGTCTCCGCGGTCGATGAGCTGGTCGACCGGGCGATGCTGCAGTACGCGCAGAAGACGCACAACGCCAGGAAGCCGGGGATGATCCTGGTCAACAATCCCTGGGGCGAATCGAACGAGAAGGGGCTGACCGCCGCGCTCGCCGAGAAGAAGATGAACGCCGCGGGCATCGAGAAGTTCGAGGGGAACGACGTCGACGTCGTGCCGCAGCTCTCGCGGCTCAAGTCGGCCGGCACCGACGTCCTGTTCCTCGTCGGCAACGTCGGCCCGTCGTCGCAGGTCGTGAAGTCGCTCGACCGCATGGGCTGGATGCCACCCATCGTGTCGCACTGGGGCCCTGCCGGCGGCCGCTTCACCGAGCTCGCCGGTCCGAGCGCGAAGAACGTGCACTTCGTGCAGACCTACAGCTTCTTCGGCAATCAGTCGCCCGTCGGCCAGAAGGTGCTGAAGGCGCTGATGGCCAAGTACCCGGACATCAAGGGCGCCGGCGACGTGACGCCCGCGGTCGGCGTGGCGAACGCGTACGACGCCATGATGCTGAGCGCGCTCGCCATCCAGAACGCCGGCTCGACCGACGGCCGCAAGGTACGCGACGGCTACTACAAGATCGGAAGATACGAGGGCCTGATCAAGAACTACGACAAGCCCTTCACCCCGGAGAACCACGACGCGCTGACCGAGAACGACTACGTCTGGGCGCAGTTCATCGATAATCAGATCCTGCCGGTGGGGATGCACAAGTAACCGAGGCACAGGAAACAAACCAACGGCCGCCCAGCGCGGCCGTTTTCATTCATGATCGGCTCGGCGCTCGTTTCAGGACTGGGGCTCGGCAGCATGTACGGGCTGCTCGCGCTCGGCTTCTACGTCACGTACGCGGTGTCGAGCACGGTCAACTTCGCGCAGGGCAGCTCGATGATGCTCGGCGCGGTGTTCGCCTACACCTTCGCGGTGAAGCTCGGCTGGCATTTCATCCCGGCCGCCGCGATGGCGCTCGTTCTCTGCGCCCTCTACGGCCTCGTCGTCGAGCTCGCCGCCGTGCGGCCGTTCGCGCGGCGCGGCTCGAACGCATGGCTGATGGCCACGGTGGCGCTCGGCATCGTCGCCGACAACACGGTGCTCTTTACCTTCGGCAAGGAGCCGCGCGGCTTCGTGCTGCCGTGGGCGAGCGAGGGGCTTGCGGTGCTCGGCATCCACGTGTCGAAGATGCAGCTCGCGATCCCGGCCTTCGGCCTCGGCCTCGCGGCGGTGCTCCACTGGTTCGCGCGCCGGACGAAGTACGGCAAGGCGATGCTGGCGGTGGTGCAGAACGCGGACGCGGCGCGGTTGATGGGCATCAACGTGCCGCTCGCCATCATGGCCGCCTACGCGCTGTCGACCGCGTTTGCCGGCGCCGCCGGCATCATGATCGCGCCGCTCTTCAACGTGCATTCCGACATGGGCACGCTCTTCGGCCTGAAGGCGTTCGCCGTTGCGATCCTCGGCGGCATCACGAGCGCGTGGGGCGTGATGCTGGCCGGCCTTCTCTTCGGCCTGGTCGAGTCGCTCATCACCGCGTTCCTCGGATCCTCATACACGCAAATCCTCACCTTTACGCTGGTCATCGTAGCGCTCGCCGTCGTGCCAAACGGTCTCTTCGGTCGCGCGGAGCTGAAGAAAGTATGAAGCGCGCCGTCTTTTTGATGGCCGCTTTTGCTGCTGCCGTCGCCTTCACCGCGATGGGTAACAGCTATGACGTCTTCATCATGGCGACGCTGGGGCTCACGGCCCTGGTCGGGATCGGGCTCAACGTACTGCTCGGCCTGACGGGGCAGGTGTCCTTCGGCCACGTCGGCTTCTATGCCATAGGGGCCTACGCGGTTGCGGTCCTTACGGTTCTCTTCAAATTCAATTTTTGGCTGGCGCTGCCGGTCGCCGCGCTCATCGCTACGGCAACCGGGGCGCTGCTCGCGCTGCCGGCGATGCGGGTGCGCGGTCCGTACCTCGCAATGGTGACCATCGCTTTCGGCTTCGTCATCGAGAACATCGCCGTAGAGTGGCGCGGAGTGACCGGCGGGCAGAACGGCATCATGGGCGTCGCCAAGCCGGCGCTGCTCGACAGCGAACGCGCGGTCGCCATCGCCTGCATCGCGCTGGCCGCGCTTGCCACCTGCGGATTTCACCTGCTGGCGAAAAGCCGATGGGGTGCGGCGATGCGCGCGGTGAAGGACTCCGAGGTCGCCGCCGAATCGATCGGCCTCGACCCGGTGCGCATCAAGACCGCGGCCTTCGCCATCTCCGCGTTCTGCGCCGGGGTGGCAGGCGCGTTCTTCTTCGCGCTGTCCGGCTTCGTCACGCCGTCGACGTTCGCGTTCTCGCAGTCCATCCTCTTCGTCCTCGTCGTCGTCATCGGCGGTGCCGGCTCGCTCGCCGGCCCGCTCGTCGGCGCGACGATCGTGGTGCTGCTGCCGGAGTTCCTCGCCGGGCTCGCCGAGTACCGGCTGCTTTTCTTCGGGGCGCTGCTCCTCGTGGTTCTGTGGCTCGCGCCGGACGGCGTGGTCGGTCTGGTCGAGCACTGGCTCGCGCGCCGGCGCAAGCCGCGGCTTGCCGTCGCGGGCGATGCCACGCTCGCAGAGCCCAGGCGCGCCGTGCTCGAAGCGGAACGGATCGGCATCGCCTTCGGTGGCGTGCGGGCGGCGAGCGAGGTTTCGCTGCGCGCCGCGCCTGGCAAGGTCACGAGCCTGATCGGACCGAACGGCGCCGGCAAGACGACGGTGCTGAACATGCTGTCGGGCTTCTATCGGCCGGACACCGGTACGATTCGTATTGGAAATATTGAGATTCAAGGCATGCCGGCGTGGCGCCGTGCGCGCGCCGGCATCGCACGCACGTACCAGACGACGCAGCTCTTCGGCTCGATGACGGTGGCGGAGAACCTCGCCATCGCGGGCGGCCCGGAAGCACTGCTCTCGTTCGTGAGCTATCGCGGCGAGCTCGACGTGCGCGCCGCGGATTTGCCGCACGTAGATAAACGCCTTGTCGAGATCGCGCGGGCGCTCGCAACGCGGCCTTCGGTGCTCCTGCTCGACGAGCCGGCCGCAGGTCTATCAAAGCAGGACAAGGAAACCCTGGCGGCCCTCCTGCGCCGGATCGCGGACAGCGGCATCGCCGTCGTGCTGGTCGAGCACGACATGGATGTCGTGATGGGCATCTCGGACACGGTGGTGGTGCTCGATGCCGGCGTGGTGATCGCGGCCGGCGCCCCTGCGGACGTGCAGCGCGACCCGGCAGTGCGCAATGCGTATCTCGGCGAGCATGCGCTCGAGCCGAGCGGCGCGCGCGCCGCTCCCGACGGGCGTCCCTATCTCGTCGTCGGCAAGCTCGCGGCCGGCTACGGCGCCGAGCCCGTGCTGAAGGGGGTCGACCTGGAGGTGCGCGAGCGCGAGATGGTGGCGGTGCTCGGCGCGAACGGCGCCGGCAAGTCCACGCTGATGCGAGCGCTCAGCGGGCTGCTGCGCCCGGTGCAGGGCGGGATTGCCTTCGGCGGCGAGGACATCACGCGACTGCCCGCGCACGGCGTAGTGCCGCGCGGGCTGGTGCTCGTGCCGGAAGGGCGGCAGGTGTTTCCGGAGCTCTCCGTGCTGCACAACCTGGAGCTCGGCGCCTTCCGCAGAAAAGACGATCCCGCGCCGGACATCGAAGCGATGCTCGAGCGCTTTCCGCGCCTGCGCGAGCGGCTGCACCAGCGCGCGGGGCTGCTCTCCGGCGGCGAGCAGCAGATGCTCGCGATCGCGCGCGGGCTGATGGCGCGGCCGAAATGCCTCCTGCTCGACGAGCCTTCGCTCGGCCTCGCGCCCGCGGTGATCCAGGATCTCTTCGCCACGCTCGAGCGTCTGCGGCGCGAAGCGGCGACCATCCTGCTCGTCGACCAGATGAGCGCGCTCGCGCTCTCGCTCGCCGACCGCGCGTACGTGCTCGAGGGCGGCCGCATCGCGGCGAGCGGTTCGGCCGATGAAATCGTCCGCGATGGAGCCCTGGAAAAGGCGTACCTCGCAGTAAACTAGAAGAATCGAAGACATTCTCATCATCGGCGCCGGAATCGGCGGGCTCACCCTGGCGCTCGAGCTGCACCAGCGCGGCATTGGCTGCCGCGTGTTCGAGTCGGCGCCGCAGATCAAGGCACTCGGCGTCGGCATCAACATCCTGCCGCACGCGTGCCGCGTGCTCTCCGACCTCGGCCTGCAGGACGCGCTCGCCGCGGTCGCCGTCGAGACCGCCGAGGCGGCGTTCTTCAACCGCTTCGGCCAGCTCATCTACCGCGAGGCGCTCGGCCGGCGCGCCGGCTACCGCTGGCCGCAGTTCTCGATCCACCGCGGCGACCTCCACTCGGTGCTGCTCGATGCGGCGAAGGCGCGCCTCGGCGAGGACCGGCTGCACCTGGGCTTTCATTGCGAGGGGGTCGCGCAGACCGAAGTTGAAGTTTCCCTCAGGTTCAAGAGTCAACCGCCGGCAACGGGGGCTGCGGCCATCGCCTGCGACGGGATCCATTCCGCCATCCGCAGGCAGCTCTACCCGAACGAAGGCGAGCCCCGCTACTCGGGGGTCAACATGTGGCGCGGCGTGACGCGCTGGAAGCCGATTCTTTCGGGCGCGACCATGCTGCGGGCGGGGTGGCTGAAAGGCGGCAAGCTCGTGCACTATCCGATCCGCAACCGGATCGACGCGGAGGGCAGGCAGCTCGTGAACTGGCTTTGGGAGCTGGAGACCCCGGACTACAAGCGCTGGGACTGGAACCGTCCCGCGCGGCTGGAAGACTTCATCGCCGGGGTGGAGGACTGGAAGTTCGACTGGCTCGACGTGCCGGCGTTTTTCCGCGCCGCCGACGTGGTGCTCGAGTACCCGATGGTGGACAAGGATCCGCTACCGGCGTGGAGCTTCGGCCGCGTCACGCTGCTCGGCGATGCCGCGCACCCGATGTACCCGCGCGGCTCGAACGGCGCGGGCCAGGCCGTTCTGGATGCCAAGGCGCTCGCCCAGGCGCTCGACGAGGACGCCGACGTCGCGCGCGCGCTCAAGGCCTACGAGGAGGAGCGCCTGGTGCCGACCGCGAGCGTGGTGCTCGAGAACCGGCGCAACCCGCCCGACGCGATCCTGCGCGAGATCTACGAGCGCACCGGCGACCGCCCGTTCGAGCGCATCGAGGCGGTGATCTCGGCCGAGGAGCTGAAGGCGATCTCCGAGCGCTACAAGGTCGTCGCGGGGCACGACAGGACGAGCCTGCAGCGATGAAATTCCTCTATCGCCTCTTTCCCGCAGGCCACTTCATCATCGGGGTGATGTTCCTGCTCAGCTCGGCGGCGCTCATCGTGGTGGCGGCGCTGCAGTTCTGGCACGGCATCCAGTTCTTCGCCGAAGGCCCGCTCACGGCGCGCCTCAACTCGGTGCTCGAGTCGATCGCAGTGCTGACGGTCGCGGTGGCGGCGCTCGAGCTCGGCCAGACCCTGCTCGAGGAGGAGGTGCAGCGCGAGGCGCACATGAGCGCGCCCACGCGGGTGCGCAGGTTCCTGTCGCGCTTCATGGTCGTGCTGGTGGTGTCGCTGTCGATCGAGACGGTGGTGCTCACCTTCCGCATGTCCCAGGACAAGCCCGAGCACCTGCCCTACGCGGCGAGCGTCGGCATCACCGCGGCGCTGCTGCTTGCCGCCTGGGGCGTATTCATCTGGTTCAACCGCAGCGCCGAGCAGCTCGAGCCCGAGGCCATGCAGGACGCGAAGCGCGAGGACCGCAAGATCGAAGCAAACAAAGGAGACCGCAAGCGATGAGCATCCAGCGAAGCGACCAGACCGCCATTCTTTCGCAGGCGGTGCAGTACGGCGACACCGTCTACCTCGCCGGCGTGGTGGCGAAGAACCTCGACCAGGACATCAAGGGCCAGAC
>DATMJC010000046.1:0-15912 GCA_035554435.1 Burkholderiales bacterium
AGAGCGGCCAGGTGGCGATCGTCGAGACGCGCGGCAACGACGACTGCCACATCATCCTGCGCGGCGGCAAGAGCCCGAACTACGATGCCGCGAGCGTCGCGGCCGCCTGTCAGGAGCTCGCCAAGGCGAAGCTGCACCAGCGCCTGATGATCGACTGCTCGCACGCCAATGCCGCGAAGCAGTACAAGCGCCAGATGGACGTGGCGCAGGACATCGGCGCGCAGCTCGCCGCGGGCGAGCGGCGCATCGTCGGCGTGATGATCGAGTCGCACCTCGTCGAGGGACGCCAGGAGCTCGAGCCGGGCAAGGCGCTCGAATTCGGCCAGAGCATCACCGACCCGTGCCTCGGCTGGAGCGATTCGACCGCGCTCCTCGCCGGCCTCGCCGACGCGGTCGGAAAGCGACGCAAATAGAAAGTTCGGCATAATGCCGGGCACGATGGCAGAACCGGCGCAGCAGCTTGCGGGCCTCGAGTACATGGGCGATGCGATCCGCTTCGCCGGCCGCATCCACTCGCTGATTCCGAAATGCCCGCTGCTCGAGAACTTCTCGCACGGCGAGGTGCGCCTGCTCGCGCATTTCATGGAGGTGTACCGGGCGCTGCCGGGCGTGGAGATGATCCGCGAAGGCGAGGGCGGCGACCTGATGATGCTGGTGATCGAGGGGCGCGTCGACGTGGCCAAGCGCGACCGCTGGAACACCCCGCAGCTCATCGCCCAGGTCGAGCCCGGCCGCACCCTCGGCGAGATGTCGATGATCGACGGCGAGCCGCGCTTTGCCACCTGCGTGGCGGTGGAGCCGACGCTGGTGGCGGTGCTCAACCGCGAGAACCTCGCCCGCATCATCGTCGAGCAGCCGCTCCTCGGCGCGAAGCTCCTGATGGAGCTGGTGCTCATGCTGTCCCAGCGTCTGCGCGCCACCAGCGGCAGGCTGCTCGATCTCATCGACGAGCAGCCGCAGCGCCTGCCGGGCAACGTCCCGGGCCCGTGAGCCGTGGCCGGCTTGCCGTCGTGCTGCTGGTCGCAGCCGCGGCGGCCGCGTTCTTCGCCGTCGGCGGGCATCGCTACCTCTCGCTCGAGAACCTGAAAGCGCAGCAAGCGGCGCTGGAGCAATGGCGCGCCGCCCACCCCGTCGGCACCGCGGCTGCGTTTTTAGCCGCGTACGTCGCGATGACCGGGCTCTCCCTTCCCGGCGCGACGCTGCTCACGCTGGCTGGCGGCGCGCTTTTCGGCTTGCTGTGGGGAACGGTGCTTGTCTCGTTCGCCTCCTCTCTCGGCGCCACCCTCGCGTTTCTCGCTTCGCGCTTCGTGCTGCGGGGCTGGGTGCAGCGCGCCTACGGCGCGCAGCTCCGCGCGATCGACCGCGGCGTGGAGAAGGATGGCGGGTTCTATCTCTTCACGCTGCGGCTCATCCCGGCCGTGCCTTTCTTCGTCATCAATCTGGCGATGGGCCTCACCCGGATGCGCGTGCGCACGTTCTACTGGGTGAGCCAGCTCGGAATGCTCGCTGGCACGCTGGTCTACGTGTACGCCGGCACCCAGCTTGGCAGGATCGCCTCGGTGCGCGACGTGGTCTCGCCCGGCCTGATCGGCGCCCTGCTCGCGCTCGGGATCTTTCCGCTGGTCGCCAAGAAAGTCGTCGACGCCTACAAGGCGCGCCGGGTCTACGCGCGCTGGCAGCGGCCGGCGCGCTTCGAGCGCAACCTGGTGGTGATCGGCGCCGGGTCCGCCGGCCTGGTGTCGGCATACATCGCCGCCGCGGTGCGCGCCAAGGTGACGCTGATCGAGAAGCACCGCATGGGCGGCGACTGCCTCAACACCGGCTGCGTGCCCTCAAAGGCGCTGCTGCGCTCGGCGAAGCTCGCCTGGCAGATCAGGAACGCGCACAAGTACGGCATCCGCCAGGCGAGTGTCGAGGCGGACTTCGCCGACGTGATGGAGCGGGTTCAGCGCGTGATCCGCGCGGTCGAGCCGCACGACTCGGCCGAGCGCTATGCCGGCCTCGGCGTCGAGTGCATCCGCGGCGAGGCGAAAATCACCTCGCCCTGGACCGTGGAGGTCGACCGCAAGGTCCTCACCACGAGGAGCATCGTCATCGCCGCCGGCGCGCGCCCCATCGTGCCGCCCATACCTGGCCTCGAGGCGGCGACCGTGCTCACCTCCGACAATCTCTGGTCGCTGCGCGAACTGCCGCAGCGGCTGGTGGTGCTGGGGGGCGGGCCGGTCGGCTGCGAGCTCGCGCAGGCCTTTTGCCGGTTCGGCTCGAAGGTCACGCAGGTCGAGATGCTGCCGCGCCTGCTCGCGCGCGAGGACCCCGACGTGTCGGAGATGGTCCGCGCGCGCTTCGCCGACGAGGGCATCGAGGTCCTCACCGGGCACCGCGCCGCGCGCTGCGAGGGGCCGCACGTGCTCGTCTGCGAGCACGCCGGGCGCGAGAAGCGCGTCGAGTTCGACGCCCTGTTGTGCGCGGTGGGACGGATTCCGAATACCTCGGGTTTTGGGCTGGAAGCGCTCGGCATTCCGGTGACCGCCGCGCGCACCGTGGAGACGAACGAGTACCTGCAGACGCTGTACCCGAACATCTACGCCTGCGGCGACGTGGCCGGCCCCTACCAGTTCACCCACACCGCTTCGCATCAGGCCTGGTTCGCCGCGGTCAACGCGCTTTTCGGCGGCCTCCGCAGGTTCCGCGCCGACTATTCGGTGATTCCCTGGGCCACCTTCACCGATCCGGAGGTCGCGCGCGTCGGGCTGAACGAAACCGACGCAAGAGCGCAGAACGTTCCGTATGAGACGACGGTCTATGGCATGGATGAGCTCGACCGCGCCATCGCCGACGATGCCGCCTACGGCATGGTCAAGGTGCTGACGGTTCCCGGCAAGGACCGGATCCTGGGCGCGACCATCGTCGCCGAGCACGCCGGCGAGCTGATCGTGGAGTTCATCTCGGCGATGAAGCACGGCGTCGGCCTGAACAAGATCCTGGGCACGATCCACATCTATCCGACGCTCGCCGAGGCGAACAAGTACGCCGCCGGGGTGTGGAAAAAGGCGCACGCCCCCGAGCGCGTGCTGCGCGTGCTGGAGCGCTATCACGCGTGGAGGCGCGGCTGAGGCTCTCGATCGTCATTCCCGCGCTCGACGAGGCAGAGCGCATCGGCGCGGCGCTCCAGGCGCTTGCGCCGCTGCGCAGCCGCGGCTGCGAAGTGATCGTGGTCGACGGCGGCAGCGCCGACCGCACCCGCGAGCTCGCCGGGCCGCTGTGCGACCGGGTCGTGTCGAGCGCCCGCGGCCGCGCGGCGCAGATGAACTGCGGCGCGCGCTACGCTTCGGGCGACGCGCTGCTATTCCTGCACGTGGATACGCTCCTCCCCCCTGACAGCGATCTTCTTATCGACAAGGCATTGGAAAACCGTTTGTGGGGACGCTTCGACGTCGAGATCGAGGGGCGCCATCGCCTCCTCAAGGTGGTCGCTTGGGCGATGAACCTGCGCTCGCGGCTCTCCGGCATCGCCACCGGCGACCAGGCGATTTTCGTGCGTCGCGACGCATTTCCCGGGTTCGAGCCGATCGCGCTGATGGAGGACATCGCCTTCAGCCGGGAAATGAAGCGCCGCGGCGCGCCGGCCTGCCTGCGCGGGCGGGTGCGGACCTCGGGCCGGCGCTGGGAGAAGCGCGGCGTGCTTCGCACGGTCGTGCTCATGTGGCGGCTGCGCCTGCTCTATTACTTTGGGGCACGACCGGAACGCCTTGCGCGACTCTACGAGCCTTGACACGGCGGTGCTCGTGTTTGCTCGCACCCCGGTGCCCGGGCGGGTGAAGACGCGGCTCGTGCCTCGCCTGGGCGAATGGCGCGCGGCGCGGCTGCATGCACGCCTTACACGGCACGCGCTTTGCGTCGCCCGGGCGGCGGCCTGCGGCCCGGTCGAGCTCTTCGACACCTCGAAGCAGCGCGGCGCCGACCTCGGCCAGCGCATGCACCGGGCGCTGGCGCGCGTGCTGCGCCGCCACCGCGGCGCGATCGTCATCGGCGCCGACTGCCCCGTGCTGCGGCCGCGCGAGCTGCGGCGCGCGGCGCGCTGGCTCGCCGGCGGCTGCGACGTGGTGCTGGCGCCGGCGGAGGACGGCGGGTACGCGCTCATCGCCGCGAGGCGCGTCTCGCCGCTTCTTTTCAGCGGCATTGCGTGGGGCGGGCCCGACGTCTACGAAGTGACTATGCGAAAACTAATTTCGCTGGGATATCGATGGCGGGCGCTCGACCGGGTCTGGGACGTCGACCGGCCCGAGGATCTCGAGCGGTTGAGCTGGCCGCGACTCGCGCTCCACGTTGGGGCATTCCGCGGCAGCGCGGCAAGCGCGGGAGAGCACACGCGCGGGCCCGGCCTGACGGGCAACGCAAGGTGTTGACTTCGAAGCGCATGCTACACTTTTGCGCGCACAAGATCGTCCTGGGGGGCGGCGGCGTCGTAGGAGGAGATTAATGAGGATCAAGAATCCCAAGGATTTCTGGGCGGGGCTGATGTTCATCGGCACCGGCGTGTTCTTCGCGGTCTTCGCCTACGCGAACTACCAGATGGGCACGGCGGTGCGCATGGGGCCGGCCTATTTCCCGTTCCTGCTCGGCGGGCTGCTCGCCTTTCTGGGCCTGCTCGTGTTCCTCGAGGGCTTCGCGTTCGAGGGCGAGAAACTCGTTCTGCCCTTCAACATCGTCGATCTCGTGATCGCCATCGCGATCTTCGCGGTGCTGCTCGAGCTGGCGCCGAGGATCGGACTTTCCCCGGACTGGGGCATGCTGGCCGCATCGCTGGTGGTGTCGGTGCTCACGGTCCTGTACCGGCCGAACGCCAAGGCGCTGGTTCTCATCAGCGTCGCCTGTCTGGTCTACGGCTACTCCATGAAGCCGCTCGGCCTGGTGGGCGCGACTGCCGCGCTGGTGTTCATCAGCGCATATGGCGGCCACGAGTTCAAGTGGAAGGAGGTCGCCATCCTCTTCGTGATCCTGATCCTGTTCTCTTACTTCGTCTTCGTGAAGGGCCTGACGCTGCCCTTCCCGATGTGGCCGGCGGCTTGGAGCTGAGGCGCGCATGGAACTCTTCAACAACCTGATCCTCGGCTTCGGCGTCGCGATTACCCCGATCAACCTGCTGTACGCGTTCATCGGCGTCCTGCTCGGCACGCTGATCGGCGTCCTCCCCGGCGTCGGCCCGGTCGCCACCATCGCGATGCTGCTGCCGATCACGTTCAACCTGAACCCGGTGTCCGCGTTGATCATGCTTGCCGGGATCTACTACGGCGCGCAGTACGGCGGCTCGACCACGGCGATCCTGGTCAACATCCCCGGCGAGTCCTCCTCGGTGGTGACCTGCCTGGACGGCTACCAGATGGCGCGGCAGGGCCGTGCCGGGCCGGCGCTCGCCATCGCCGCGATCGGCTCGTTCTTCGCCGGATGCGTCGCCACCCTGCTCATCGCCGTCGCCGCGCCGCCGCTCGCCGAGATCGCCTTGAAATTCGGCCCGTCGGAGTATTTCTCGCTCATGGTGTTCGGCCTGATCGCGGCGACCGTGCTTGCGCGCGGCTCGCTGATCAAGGCGATCGCCATGGTGGTGTTCGGGCTGCTCCTCGGGATCATCGGCACCGACGTCAACTCCGGGGTGCTGCGCTTCACCTTCGGCATCCCCGAGCTGTCCGACGGCATCGGCTTCGTGGTGGTCGCGATGGGCATGTTCGGCACCGCCGAGATCATCGCCAACCTCGACCTGAAGGACAAACGCGAGGTGTTCCTCTCCAAGGTCACTCACCTCTATCCGACCAAGGAAGACCTCAAGCGCTCGTGGGCTTCGATCCTGCGCGGCACCGCGCTCGGCTCGTGCCTCGGCATCCTGCCCGGCGGCGGCGCGCTGCTCGCTTCTTTCGGCGCCTACACGCTGGAGAAGAAGGTTTCCAGCCATCCGGAGCAGTTCGGCAAGGGCGCGATCGAGGGCGTGGCGGGGCCGGAGTCGGCGAACAACGCCGGCGCCCAGACCTCGTTCATCCCCATGCTCACGCTCGGCATCCCCGGCAATGCGGTGATGGCACTGATGATCGGCGCGCTCATGATCCAGGGCATCGCGCCCGGCCCGCAGGTGATGAACGAGAAGCCGCAGCTCTTCTGGGGGCTCATCGCCTCGATGTGGGTGGGGAACCTGATGCTGGTGGTTCTCAACCTGCCGATGATCGGCATGTGGGTGAAACTGCTCACCGTGCCCTACCGCTACCTCTATCCCTCGATCCTGGTGTTCATGGCGATCGGCGTGTTCAGCCTGTCGAACAACCCGTTCGACGTGCTGATCATGGCCGTGTTCGGCGTGCTCGGCTACGTCTGCGTCAAGCTCGAGTGCGAGCCGGCGCCGATGATCCTCGGCTTCATCCTGGGCCCGCTGATGGAGGAGAACCTGCGCCGCGCGATGCTCCTGTCCCGCGGCGACCCGTTCGTCTTCTTCCAGAAGCCGATCAGCCTGGGCTTCATGGTCGCCTCGGCGATCCTGCTCGTGATCGTGGCGCTGCCGACGATCCGCAAGAAGCGCGACGAGGCGTTCGTCGAAGAGTCGAAGTAATGTGAACGGCGACCTCTCCATCCGGGCCGTGGCCGACACGACCCGGATGGTGTGGGCGCCGAGCCCCAGCGGCAGCGTGTGGCGCAAGCGCGTTCACCTGGTGGGCGAGGTCGAGTCCGGGCAGGTCACTTCCGTTGTGCGCTACGAGCCGCGCTCGCGCTTCCCGGCGCACGACCATCCCGACGGCGAGGAGATCCTGGTGCTCGACGGCGTATTTTCCGACGAGCACGGCGACTGGCCCGCAGGTACCTACCTCCTCAACCCCGAAGGCTTCCGCCATTCCCCTTTCTCAGAGCCGGGCTGCGTGCTTTTCGTGAAGCTCCGCCAGTATCCCAGCCGCGAGCGGCAGCACGTGGTTCTGGACACAGCAAAGCTTCCCTGGACGGCAAGCGCCACCCCGGACGTCGATGTGAAAACCCTCTATCAGCAGCCCGGTTTCTCGGACGTGACAAGCGTCGAGCGCTGGGCTCCCGGCGCCGACCTGGGGGCGACGCCCTATGAGCAGGGAGCGGAGTTTTTCGTCCTCGAGGGCGAGTTTGCCGACGAGGCCGGCGCGTACGCGCAGGGGTGGTGGCTGCGCCTGCCTGCGGGCTCGGTGCACCATCCGCGCTCGGAGCGCGGTTGCACGCTTTATGTGAAGCGGGCCGGCTTGCCCTATCTCAGGAGCGCAGCCTAGAGCGCGGCGACCGTCTGCACCTCGATCAGGTACTGCTCGCCTACGAGCCGGTCGATGATGAGGAGCGTGTTCGGCGGGTAGCGGCCATCGGGGAACATCCGCGGAAACTCGCGCAGGCGCCATTGCATGAACTTCGGGATCTCCTGCGAGTGCACGAGGTAGGTGGTGAACTGCACCACGCTCGCCCAGCCCGCGCCCGCGGACTTGAGCGCGGCCTCGATCTGGGCGAAGACGCCGCTGCACTGCGCGTCGAAGGTCTCGCCCGCGGCGAGCATCCCGGCGATGAAGAGGTGCTCGTTCGCCTTGACCCGCGTGACATGCGAGTACTGTCCGAGGGGCTTTCCCAGGGCTTCGACGTTGTAGATCTTGATGTCCGGCATTTCAGGATTTCCTCTTGTGCTTCCACTGGACGTCTCCGCCCCCGGCCGCGCGGTTCAGGGTTCGGCCGGCGACGAACAGGAGGTCGGAGAGGCGGTTGAGGTAGCGCCGCGCGAGGTCGCCCACTGGCTCGCGCCTGCCGAGCGCGACCAGGGTGCGCTCGGCGCGCCGGCACACGGTGCGGGCAAGGTGCCCCGCCGCCGCGGCACGGCTGCCGCCCGGCAGGATGAATTCCTTGAGCGGCGGCAGGGCGCCGTTCCACCGTTCCAGGGCGGTCTCCAGGTCCTTCACTTGTTTTTCGGTCAGCAGGGCGTGTCCGGGAATGGAAAGCTCGCCGCCGAGGTCGAGAAGATCCTGCTGCACTGCTTCGAGGACGCTCTTCACGTCGGTGGGAACTTCTTCCGCGAGCACCACGCCGATGGCGCTGTTCAGCTCGTCGATGTCGCCCAGCGCTGCGATGCGCGCGCTGTCCTTCGCTACCCGGGCACCGTCGCCGAGTCCGGTCTCGCCGGCGTCGCCGGTGCGGGTGGTGATCTTCGAGAGGCGATGGCCCATCAGGAAGTCCGCTTCGCTTCGCTGTCCACCTCGCCGCGCGCAAGGCGTGTGCGCAACCAGTCGCCCGGCGTCACCTCGGCTGCGTCGCGCAGCACCGCGCCGTTCGCGCCGTAGGTGATGCTGTAGCCTCGATTGAGCACCGCCTGCGGGTCGAGGCCGGCGAGACCTGCCTGCAGGCGAGCGAGCTTCGCTTCGCCGGCGCGCAGCCGGTGCAGGAACGCGAAGCCCAGGCGGGCGGAAAGCTGGCCGACCAGGCTGCCGTGGGCGCGCAGCCGCTCGCGCGGATGCACCAGCCGCCGAGTGCAGGCGTCCACGCCTTGCGCCGCATAGTGGAGCTTGCGCCGCATCTCGCGCGCCAGCCGGCGCGCGCAGTCGGCAAGCAGCGCCGCGAGCTGCAGGCGCGACGGGCTGACCAGCTCGGCCGCCGCGGTGGGGGTCGGCGCGCGCTGGTCGGCGGCGAAATCGGCGATCGTGAAGTCGGTCTCGTGTCCCACGCCGACCACTACCGGAATCGCGCAGGCGCGGATGGCCCGCGCGAGCGCCTCCTCGTTGAACTGCCACAGGTCCTCGAGCGATCCGCCGCCTCGCACGAGCAGCAGCACGTCGCACTCGGCGCGCGCGCTTGCCCGCCGCAGCATCGCGGCGATGCGCCCCGCCGCACCTTCGCCCTGGACCGGCACCGGGTACACGATCACCGCGATCGCGGGATTGCGCCGCGCGATCGTGGTGAGGACGTCGCGCAGCGCGGCCGCGGCGGGCGAGGTCAGCACGCCGACCGTCTGCGGGTGCGGAGGAAGCGGGCGTTTTGCAGAGCCATCGAACAGGCCCTCGTCGCCGAGCTTCTTCTTCAGGCGCAGGAAGCGCTCGTAGAGCGGACCAAGCCCGGCCTGGCGCATCGCCTCGACCGTGAGCTGGAAGCGGCCGCGCGGCTCGTAGAGCGAAACCAGCGCGCGCACTTCGACTTGCGCGCCGTTGGCCGGCTCCCAGTCGAGCGCGGCGAGGCGGCTCTTGAACATCACGCAATCGACCTGCGCGCCGTCGTCCTTGAGGGTGAAGTAGCAGTGTCCGGACGGCGCGCGCGACAGGTTCGAGAGCTCGCCCCGCACCCACATGAGCGGAAAGCGCCGCTCGAGCGTGTCGCGCACGTTGCGCAGCAGCTGCGAGACGGTGACTACGGCCGCGGCGCGCGTTGCGGGACCGCTGGGAAGTTCGTATTGCATCGGCTTCGACTGGCTGAGCGAGCCTACACTAATCCACATTCGGGCCGGCTTCCCGGCGCCCGCCGAGCGGTACGCGCGCGGAGCCCGATTCTTTGGGCTAAGAGGATGAAAGTTCTCCGGAAAACCCTGCTCAAATTTTGACCTGGACCGACTCCGGCCCCAATGTGACAGGCGCGTGTCGCCCTATTCAGCGACAATCCACAAACTTATCCACAGATTTTTGTGGATATCGCGGCATCCACTACACAAGCTGCGTTTGATGCGCCGCGGAAACTTGCCTTCGCGGCGGTGGGTGGTAAAGTCGGCCGCGCCCGTCTCCAAAAAAACGCATAGGAAAAAAGGGTGTTCGCAATCATTCAAGCAGCGGGATGGCCGATCTGGCCGCTGCTGCTCGCGTCGGTCATCGCGGTGGCACTGATCATCGAGCGCTCGATCACGCTGCGCCGGGGCAACATCCTGCCGCCGACGCTGCTCGAGCAGGTGGTCTCGGTATACCAACGCCAGGGCGTGTCGAACGACGTGCTCGAGCGCCTGGCGAGTGATTCGCCGCTCGGCGCGGTGCTCGCGGCCGGGCTGCGCAACCACCAAAGCTCGCGCTACGTGATGAAGGAGGCGATCGAGGAGTCGGGCCGCGGCGTAGGCCATCAGCTCGAGCGCTTCCTCACCACGCTCGGCACAATCGCGGCGGCGGCGCCGCTGCTCGGCCTCTTCGGCACGGTCATCGGCATGATCGAGATCTTCGGCTCGCAGGCGCCCACCGGCGCCAACCCGCAGCAGCTCGCCCACGGCATCTCGGTGGCGCTCTACAACACCGCCTTCGGCATCGCCATCGCGATCCCGGCGCTCATCTTCTACCGGCACTACCGCAACAAGGTCGATACCTACGTCGTGGAGATGGAGCAGCAGGCCTCGAAGCTCGTCGACATCGTCCACGGCGAGCGGGTCGACTTCGGCGGCGAGCGGCGATGAACTTCCAGCGCGGCAGGCAGCGCGAGCCGCTCGAGATCAACCTCGTGCCGCTCATCGACGTCATGATGGTGATCCTCATCTTCCTCATGATCACCACCACGTACTCGAAATACACCGAGCTGCAGATCAACCTGCCTACGGCGCAGGCAGAGAAGCAGCCCGAGCGGCAGAACGAGATCGCGGTGCTGGTGAACGCCCAAGGGCAGTACGTCATCAACCGCAACCCGGTGCCGTTCAAGAGCGTTGAGCAGCTTGCCGAGGAGCTGCGCCGCGCCGGCGGCGCGCTCAAGGATCCGGTGATCGTGATCAGCGCCGACGCCGCCGCGACGCACCAGTCGGTGGTGCGCGTCATGGAAGCGGCGCGCGTCGCCGGCCTGTCGCAGATCACCTTCACCACGCAGTCGAACAAGTAGTGCGCCACTGGTACCGCCGCGGCGCCATCGCGTGGCTGCTGTGGCCGGCCAGCCTCGCCTTCGGTTTTTTGACCTGGTCCAGACGCGTTCTTTACCGGTTGCGGATCCTGAAGAGCATGCATCCAGGCATCCCGGTGATCGTGGTCGGCAACATCACCGTCGGCGGCAGCGGCAAGACGCCGCTCGTGTTGTGGATCGCCGAATTCCTCAAGGCGCATGGCTGGTCGCCCGCGATCGTCTCGCGCGGCTATGCCGGCGCGGGCGGCGCGCCGCGCGCGGCCACGGTGGCCTCGGAGCCGGACGACGTCGGCGACGAGCCGATCGTCCTCGCGCGTCGCGGCGGCTGCCCGGTCTGGATCGGAGCCGACAGGGTGAGCGTCATCGAGGCGATGCGCGCGCAGCACCCGGAGGCCGATGTGGTGGTGCTCGACGACGGCCTGCAGCACTATCGCCTGCGGCGCGACGTCGAGATAGCAGTGGTCGATTCGCGCGGCTTCGGCAACGGATGGCTGCTGCCCGCCGGACCCCTGCGCGAGCCGCCGCGGAGGCTTCGCAGCGTTCACGCCGTCGTATCTCATCAGGCCCCGGACCCCGGACCCGGGAACTTGAATACTTTTGAAATGCGGCTCGAAGGCGAAGTCGCGCACCGCATGAGCGACGCGCGCGAAAGGCAGCCGCTCCAGGCCTGGCGCGGCCAGGCGGTCCACGCGGTCGCGGGCATCGGCAACCCGAGCCGTTTCTTCGTCCACGTGGGCAAGCTCGGCCCGAGGGTGGTGCCGCATCCGTTCCCAGATCATCACCGCTTTGGCGCCGGCGAGCTCGAGTTCGGCGACGAGCTGCCCGTGCTGATGACCGAGAAGGACGCGGTAAAATTGCGCCGCCATGCACGCCCCAACTGGTGGGTCCTGCCGGTCACCGCGAGCCTCGCTCCAGCGTTCGGCGACTGGCTGCTGAAGGAGCTCGATGGCCGGCGTCGATCCAAAGCTGCTTGAGATCCTGGTGTGCCCGTTGTGCAAGGGCAAGCTCGTCTACCGGAAAGCCGCCGACGAGCTCGTATGCAGGGCGGATCGTCTGGGCTATCCGGTGAAGGACGGCATTCCGGTGATGCTCGAGGAGGAGGCGCGCAAGCTCCCGCCGGAAGAAGAAGTGGCTTGAGCTTCCACGTCATCATCCCGGCCCGCTACGCGTCGAGCCGGTTTCCGGGAAAGCCGCTCGCCGACATCGCCGGGCGGCCCATGGTCGTGAGGGTCTGTGAGCGGGCAGGGCAAAGCGGCGCGGCGTCGGTCCATGTCGCCACCGACGACGAGCGCATCGCTGCCGCGGTGCGGGCCGCAGGCCACGGCTGCGTCATGACGCGCGCCGATCATCCTTCGGGAACCGACCGCATCGCGGAAGCTGCTTCGACTCTCAAACTCGAGAATCGGGCCATCGTCGTGAACGTGCAGGGCGACGAGCCGCTGATCCCGCCCAAGCTCATCGCGCAGGTGGCGGCACTTCTCGACAGGCTGAAGGACGCGTCCGTCTCCACCGCCTGCCACGCGATCCACGACGAGCGCTCGCTCGCGAGCCCGAACGTGGTGAAGGTCGTCATGGACGCGCAGGGCTACGCCCTGTATTTCTCGCGCTCGAGAATTCCGCATCCGAGGGAGGAGGGCGGTGCCTGCTACCGGCACGCCGGGATCTATGGATACCGCGTCGATTTCCTGAAGCGCTACGCCGCGCTCGCGCCCTCGCCGCTCGAGACAACCGAGGCGCTCGAGCAGCTGCGGGTGCTGTGGCACGGCTATCGCATCGCCGTGGCCGTGAGCGAAACCGACGTCCCCCCGGGCGTCGACACGCCCCAGGACCTCGAGGCCGTCCGTAGAATGCTTGCATGAGGCCGCCGTCATGCGCTTGATTCTTCTCGGTCCGCCCGGGGCGGGCAAAGGCACCCAGGCGAATTTCATCCGCGAGAAGTTCGGCATCCCGCAGATCTCCACCGGCGACATGCTCCGCGCCGCGCGCGCAGCGAAAACTCCGCTGGGAATCGAAGCCGGAAAAATCATGGACGCGGGTCAGCTCGTGTCGGACGACATCATCATCGGCCTCGTCGAGGAGCGCCTCGGCCACGGCGACTGCACGAAGGGCTATCTCTTCGACGGCTTCCCGCGCACCATTCCGCAGGCCGAAGCGATGAAGCGGGCCGATGTGAGGATCGACCACGTGCTCGAGATCGATGTGCCCGACGATGAGATCATCACGCGCATGAGCGGACGCCGCGTGCATCCCGCTTCGGGCCGCACCTATCACCTCAAATTCAATCCGCCCCGCGCCGAGGGAAGGGACGATCCGACCGGCGAGCTGCTGGTACAGCGCGACGACGATCGCGAGGAAACGGTGCGAAAGCGCCTCCAGGTGTATCGGGCGCAGACGCGCCCGCTCGTCGATTACTACAGGAAGTGGGCGGCCGCGGGCGATGCGAAGGCGCCCAGGTACCACAGGATCTCGGGCACCGGATCGGTCGACGAGGTCCGCAAGCGGGCCTTCGCTGCGCTGAACTGATAGAATTCGCCCGCCAAAACCGGTTCTGCCCGCAGGGCTCTAGGGGAGCAAGCAAATGCAAAGCGGTCTCGTCTTCGCGCTCGTCTGCGCGCTACTCGCCATCGTCTACGGCCTCTGGCAGATCACCCGCATCCTGCGCCTGCCCGACGGCAATCCGCGCATGCGCGAGATCGCGGCGGCGGTGCGCGAGGGGGCGATAGCCTATCTCTGGCGCCAGTACAAGACCATCGCCATCGTCGGCGTGGTCCTGTTCCTCGTCATCGGCCTGGTGCCGGGCCTGGGCTGGCCCACGGCCTTCGGCTTCCTCATCGGCGCGCTGCTCTCGGGGTCCTGCGGCATCATCGGCATGAACATCTCGGTGCGCGCGAACGTGCGCACCGCGGAGGCGGCGCGGGTCGGCCTGAACGAGGCGCTCCAGGTCGCCTTCAACGGCGGCGCGATCACGGGGCTGCTCGTGGTCGGGCTGGGTCTCCTGGGCGTGGCGGGCTACTTCACGCTGCTCTACGCCAACGCGGTCGACAAGACCCAGCTCACGCACATCATCCACCCGCTGGTGGGGCTTGGCTTCGGCGCCTCGCTCATCTCGATCTTCGCGCGTCTCGGCGGCGGCATCTTCACCAAGGGCGCCGACGTCGGCGCCGACCTCGTCGGCAAGGTCGAGGCGGGCATTCCCGAGGACGATCCGCGCAACCCCGCGGTGATCGCGGACAACGTCGGCGACAACGTCGGCGATTGCGCCGGCATGGCGGCCGACCTGTTCGAGACCTACGCCGTGACCATCATCGCCACCATGCTGCTCGGCGCGCTGCTCGTGAAAACCACCTCGCCCGCGGCGCTCATCTATCCGCTCGCCATCGGCGGCTTCGCCATCATCGCCTCGATCATCGGCACCTGGTTCGTGAAGGCCAAGCCCACCGACCTGAACGTCATGCCCGCGCTGTACAAGGGGCTCGCCGTGGCGGGCGTGCTCGCGCTGATCGCGTTCTATCCCATCACCCTGATCCTCATGAACGACGTGGTGAAGACCGTGCCCTTCGATGTCTGGGGACAGAGCCGCAACCTGACCGTGTGGAACCTCTACGGCACCGCGGTGGTCGGCATGGCCCTCACGGGGTTCCTCGTCTGGATCACCGAGTACTACACCGGCACCCAGTTCAAGCCGGTGCAGCACGTGGCGTCGGCGAGCGTGACCGGGCACGCTACCAACATTATCGCGGGGCTGGGCGTGTCGATGAAGTCCACCGCGTGGCCGGTGCTCGCGGTGTGCGTGGCGATCTTCGCCTCCTATTCGCTCGCCGGCCTCTACGGGATCGCAATCGCCGCCACGTCGATGCTCTCCATGGCCGGCATCATCGTCGCCCTCGACGCCTACGGTCCGATCACCGACAACGCCGGCGGCATCGCCGAGATGGCCGACCTTCCAGACTCGGTGCGCAACATCACCGACCCGCTCGACGCGGTCGGCAACACGACCAAAGCGGTCACCAAGGGCTATGCGATCGGCTCCGCCGGCCTCGCCGCGCTGGTGCTGTTTGCCGACTACACGCACGCGCTCGAGTCCGCCGGCAAGAGCTTCAGCTTCGATCTCTCCAACCCGATGGTGATCATCGGGCTCTTCATCGGCGGCATGGTGCCGTACCTCTTCGGCGCGATGGCAATGGAGGCGGTCGGCCGCGCTGCGGGCGCGGTGGTCATGGAGGTGCGCCGCCAGTTCAAGGAGATCCCGGGCATCATGCAGGGTACGGCGAAGCCGGAGTACGGTGTTGCGGTGGACATGCTCACGCGCGCTGCGATCAAGGAGATGATGATCCCGTCGCTGCTGCCGGTGCTGGTGCCGATTGTCGTGGGCCTGGTGCTGGGGCCGCAGGCGCTCGGCGGCGTGCTGATGGGAACCATCGTCACGGGCCTCTTCGTCGCCATCTCGATGTGCACCGGCGGCGGCGCCTGGGACAACGCCAAGAAATACATCGAGGACGGCCACCACGGCGGTAAAGGGTCCGACGCGCACAAGGCCGCGGTCACCGGCGACACCGTGGGCGATCCCTACAAGGACACCGCGGGCCCCGCGGTCAACCCGCTCATCAAGATCATCAACATCGTCGCCCTGCTGGTCGTGCCGCTGATGGTTTGACGACGGAGAAAGGCGGCTTCCGGCGGGGGCTCGGCGTGTGATTTTTCTCACCCGAGACACGCCTAAGTTCCTGCTTTGACGTTTGTTCATTTCCTCGCCGGCCCGGATGCTGCTATCTTTCGCGTACCAGTAACGCGGGGCGGAAGGCGCCACAGCGCATCGCCGTCCTGAAAAAGGCAAACGTGCCGAAAGGCGCGGACGCAAAGTCACCGGTCTAACGGGCGCTCGCGCCCCATGACAGCGGGACCGCCAGGTCAAGGGATGCGATGAGAGCTGTATCTACAATCAAAGGGTTTGCCCATCCGGGCGGATCCGCTTCGGTGCCCCGTGCCGAAGATCTCGCCGCCATGTCGGCGGACGTCTACTGGCAGCAGGACGAGGCCTACCGCTACACCGTCGTGGCGGGACGCGGCCTCGTCGAGGCCGGTCAACTGCTC
>DATMJC010000047.1:0-10410 GCA_035554435.1 Burkholderiales bacterium
ACGAAGGAGCGCAGAGCTTTCGGCAAGCCTCTCTTCGACCTGCAGAACACGCGCTTCAAGCTCGCCGAATGCCGCGCCAAGGCCCAGATCGGCCGCGTGTTCGTGGACAACTGCATCGTGCGCCACCTCGCCGGCGAGCTCGACGAGCCGAGCACCGCCGTGGCCAAGTACTGGCTCACCGAGACCCAGTGCCAGATCGTCGACGAATGCCTGCAGCTGCACGGCGGCTACGGCTACATGAGCGAGTACCCGATCGCGCGCATGTGGGCGGACAGCCGCGTGCAGCGCATCTACGCCGGCTCCAACGAGATCATGAAGGAGCTGATCGCCTGGTCGCTATGAACTGCCTGCACCACCTGATCGAGGCCCAGTCGGCGCGCACCCCGGACGCCGACGCGCTCGCCTTCGAAGGCGAGCGCCTGACCTACCGCGAGCTCGAGCGGCGTGCGAACGCGCTCGCCGCGCACCTGCGCTGCCTCGGCGCCGGGCCGGAAGCACGCGTCGGGCTCTACCTCGAGCGCTCGCTCGAGATGGTGGTTGCGCTCCTCGCGGTGCTGAAGGCCGGCGCGGCATACGTGCCGATGGACGTCGCCTTCCCGCGCGAGCGACTCGCGTTCATGTTGTCGGATGCAGGGGTGAAGCTCGTCCTCACGCAGTCCGCTATGGTGAGCAGACTTCCTTCGAGCGCTGCCGAGCTCGTGTGCCTCGACGAGTTCGATTGGACGAACGCCGATGGCGCGCCCGGCGATACCGGCGTGAGCGCCGAGAACCTCGCCTACGTCATCTACACCAGCGGCTCGACCGGGCAGCCGAAGGGCGTCTGCATCGAGCATCGCAATATCGTCCACTACGTGCGCGCGGTGGCCGAGCGCCTGCAGCTCGAGCCGGGAATGGCGCACGCGACGGTGTCGACCCTCGCGGCCGACCTCGGCAACACGGTCCTCTTTCCCGCGCTCGCCACCGGCGGCTGCCTGCACGTCGTCGCCCAGGAGCGCGCCGAGAGCCGGGCGCTCTTCGCCGAGTACCTGCGGACGAACCGCATCGACGTCCTGAAGATCGTGCCGTCGCACCTCGCCGCGCTGCAAAGCGGCGGCCGGCCCGAAGAGGTCATGCCCGCGCGGCGCCTCGTCCTGGGCGGCGAGGCCTCGCGCCTGGAATGGATCGAGCACCTGCGCGCCGCGGCGCCGCATTGCGCCATCTACAACCACTACGGACCCACCGAGACCACCGTCGGCGTGCTGACCTACCGGGTCGGCGCCGAGCTGCCGGGCACGCCGTCGCGCAACCTGCCCCTCGGCAAGCCGCTGCCGGACACGCAGATCCACCTGTTGGACGGAGCGGGGCAACCTGTCGCCACAGGGGAAAAGGGCGAGATCTGCATCGGCGGCCTCGGGGTCGCGCGCGGCTACCTGAACCGCCCCGAGCTCAGCGCCGAGCGCTTCGTGCGCGACCCGTTCAGCTCGGACCCGAAGGCGCGCATGTATCGTACCGGCGACCTCGGCCGCATGCTGCCCGAGGGCGACATCGAGTTCTGCGGCCGCGGCGACCATCAGGTCAAGGTCCACGGCTACCGGGTCGAGCTCGGCGAGATCGAGGCCGCGCTGCGCGAGGACGACCGGGTGCACGACGCCGTGGTGCTGCTGCGCGACGAGCAGCTTGTCGCCTTTGTCGGCTCTACACCGGCGGGCCCGTTCGTCGAGGCATTGAATGTCTCGATTTTGAGAGAGCAGCTGAAGGCGAGGCTGCCGCAATACATGGTGCCCTCGGCCGTCGTGCTCCTGGAGAAACTCCCGCTCACCGCGAACGGCAAGATCGACCGCCAGGCGCTCGCGGCGATTGAAATCGAGGCGCCGGAGCGCACGACCGATTACGTCGCGCCGCGCACCGAGACCGAGCGCTCGCTCGCGGCCATCTGGGGCGAGCTCCTCGGGCTCGAGCAGGTCGGCGTCGACGACGACGTGTTCGACCTCGGCGCCCATTCGCTGCTCGCGATGAAGGCGCTCACGCGCATCCGGGAAGCCTTCGGCGTGAATCTCGTGTTGCGCAACCTCTTCGAGCAGCCCAGCGTGGCGCAGCTCGCGCCGCTGATCGACGGCCTCGCCTCGCTCGCGGCGCCGCCGGCGCGGCGCGGCGGCGAGCGCGAGGAATTCGTGCTGTGAGCGCCGCGGCCCTGCTTTCGGAGCTGCGCCGCCGCGACATCCAGGTGCGGATCGTCGGCAGCGAGCTGCGCTGCAGCGCGCCGGCCGGGGCGCTGACGCCCGAGCTGCGCGCCGAGCTGCAGCGCCACAAGAACGACGTACTCGAGCTTCTGTCGTCGGTGCAGGCGCTCGCCGGGCAGGCGCAGGCCGTGGTCCCGTTGGAGCGCGGCGGCAGCCGCGCCCCGGTCTACGGGGTGCCCGGCCATAACGGTGACGTCTTCTGCTATCGCGCGCTGGCGCGAGCCCTCGCCGGCGAGCATCCCTTCTTCGGGTTGCAGCCGCCCGGGCTCGACGGCGAGCGCGCGCCGTTCACGCGCATCGAGGATCTCGCCGGCTACTTCGCCGCGCAGATCCGCGCTTCGGGCGAGCAGGGCCCGTGCATCGTCGCAGGCTTCTGCGCCGGCGGCACGGTCGCGTTCGAGCTTGCGCGCGAGCTCGCGCGCGGCGGCACCGACGTGCGCTTCCTCGCCCTCTTCGGCTCTCCCTATCCGGCCTACTTCACGCGCCGCGCGCAGCTCTGGAGCCGTGTCGCGCGGCAGCTCGAGCGCCTTGGCCGGCACGGCCGCGAGCTCGCGGCGCAGTCCTGGCACGAGCGCCGGCGCTACCTCGCCGGGGAGCTCGAAGAGCGCCGCGCACGCCTCGACGCCGAGCGCCAGCGCGCCGCCGACCCGGTGCTCGCGCGGCGCGCGCTGGTCGAGCGCACCACGCTCGCGGCGGTGCGCCGCTACCGGCCGCAGCCTTTCGAGGGCCGCGTCAAGCTCTTCCTGCCGGGGGTCGAGTGGCAGCGCTCCGGCGTCGGCGCGATGCGCTGGTGCACGCTGGTAGCGCACGCCGAGACCTACTTCGGTCCCGACAGGGCCGACGGCTCGGACATGCTGCTCGACGCTCACGCAAGCGCCTTCGCGGCGCTCTTTCGCAGCGCCTACGGAGAAAAGCAATGAACGTAGTGGACGCTTCCCGCCACTTCAAGCGCGCAGCCGACCGTGTGCCGACGCCATCGTTTGCGGCCCGCTATCTCGGGCGCACGGTGCTCGCCATCGGCGCGCATCCGGACGACATCGAGCTCGGCATCGGCGGCACCGTGGCGCTGCTCGCAGCCGCGGGCATCCGCGTGGTCACCGCCATCGTCTCGGTCCCCGCGGAATACGAGCTGCGCTCGGCCGAGGCCAAGGAATCGGCGGCGATTCTCGGCAGCGAGCCCCGCATCCTGCTCGAAGGCGGATGCCGGCGCATCGAGGACCTGAAGAACTACCAGCTCGTCGGCCTGCTCGACGCCCTGGTGCGCGAGGCGAAGCCCGCGGCGGTGCTCACCCACGGCCCGACCGACTTCCACCACGACCACGTCACCGTCTACCACGCGACCGTCGCGGCGCAGCGCGTTACGCAGTTCGACCTCTTCAGCTACGTGCCCACGATGACGCGCCCGGTACCGGTGCCGTTCGAGCCGAACGCCTACGTCGACATCTCGAGCACCATGGAGAGGAAGCTGGAGGCGATCGCCGCGCACAAGAGCCAGTTCTACTCTCGCGGGCTGGCGTTCGAGTTCTACCGCGACCTCGCCCGGGTCAACGGCCGCATGGTGGGCGTCGACTACGCCGAGGCCCTCGCCGTCGACAAGATCGTCTTCGCCTAGGTAATTTCTGCACATGTAGGGACGGGACTGACAAGCGTGTAGAGATTGCGCTACATGCCTGATTTTTCCGAGAAAAAGTTGTAGTCGCGGGGGTGTTCTTTTCGGGTCGGCGTGCCTATACTTTTCCGCTCAGGGAAGTCCTATGCGGGCGGCCAAACTCTAAAAGAGGGCAGAAGACACACTTATGCGAATCCTCATAGCGGACGATCACCCGATCGTGCGACACGGACTCAAGCAAATGCTGGCGAACGATCCGTCGGCCACCGTCGTTGGTGAAGCGACAAACGGCGACGAGGCGCTCGAGCTCGCGCGCAAGGTCGATTGGGACATGGCGATCTTCGATTTCTCGATGCCGGGCAGGAGCGGGCTCGATCTCCTCGGCGACATGAAGAAGGAATTTCCGGGGCGTCCGGTGCTCATCCTCAGCATGCATTCGGAAGATGTGCATGGCTCACGCGTGCTGCGCGGAGGAGCCGCTGGCTACATCACGAAGGACAGCGCTCCCCAGGAACTTTCCACGGCGGTGCGCAAGGTGGCGAACGGCGGCAAGTACGTGTCGGCCTCGCTCGCCGAGATCCTCGCCTCCGAGTGCTCGAGCGATCCGCAGAAGGCGCTTCACGAGAAGCTCTCCGACCGCGAGTACCGCGTGATGTGGCTGCTCGCCTCGGGCAAGCAGATCAGCGAGATCGCCAAGGAGATGGGCCTCTCGCCCTCCACGGTGAGCACCTACCGCACCCGCATCCTGCGCAAGCTCGGGCTCACGAGCAACGCGGCGCTGGTGCACTACGCCGTGCGCCACCAGCTCGTCGGGTGAGCAGCGTCGCCGAGTCCGTGACGAGCGCGGTCGACCCCGTCGCCGCGCTGCGGCCCCACGAGGGCGCGGTCGCGCAGACCTCCGCGGCCAACATCCTGCTCGTCGACGACGAGCCGAAGAGCCTGTTCGCGCTGCAGGAGCTGCTCTCGACCCTCGGCGAGAACCTGCTCACCGCGGCTTCCGGCGAGGAGGCGCTGCGCCACGCGCTGAAGAACGACTTCGCGGTGATCCTGCTCGACGTGCGCATGCCGGGCATCGACGGCTTCGAGACCGCGCGGCTGATCCGCAACCGCGAGCGCTCGAGGCTCACGCCGATCATCTTCCTCACCGCCGCCGCCGACGAGATGACCTCGATGTTCCGCGGCTACGAGGTCGGCGCGGTCGACTACCTGATGAAGCCGGTGGTGCCGGAGATCCTGAAGTCGAAGGTCTCGGTGTTCGTCGAGCTGCACAGGAAGAGCGAGCGCCTGAAGGAGTCGGAGGACAAGCTGCGGCGCCTCGCCGCGCACCTGATTTCGGTGCGCGAGGAGGAAAGGGCGCACATCGCGCGCGAGATCCACGACGAGCTCGGCCAGGTGCTCACCGGCATCAAGATGGAGGTGGGCTGGCTGCAGAAGCGCCTGAAGGAGCCGCAGCTCCTCGAGAAGACCGAGTCGATGTCGAAGCTGATCGACTCGACCGTGCAGACGGTGCGCAAGATCGCCACCGGCTTGCGGCCGGAGATGCTCGACGACATGGGGCTGGTCGCGGCGATCGGCTGGCAGGCGAAGGACTTCCAGAAGCGCACCGGCATCCGCTGCCGGGTCAAGCTGCCGCCGGAGACGGTGAAGCCCGACATCGACGTCTCGACCACCTCGTTCCGCATCTTCCAGGAGATCCTCACCAACGTGGCGCGGCATTCGCGCGCCACGCGGGTGGACATCGAGCTCGAGGTGAGCGACGCCGAGGTGCGGATGCAGGTGCAGGACAACGGCGTGGGCATCGCCGAAAGCGACTTGCACGGCCGCAAGTCGCTCGGACTACTGGGCATGCACGAGCGGGCCCTGCTGTTCGGCGGCGAGGTGAACATCACCGGCGCCCCCGGGCACGGAACTCGCGTGGCCGTCGTCATTCCAACCAGAAACAGGGCATAGAGGCGGCGCCATGAAAGTGATCATCGCAGACGACCATCCCGTAGTCCGCCAGGGGCTACGGCAGATGCTGGCAGTGGAATCCGACCTGACCGTGGTGGGCGAGGCCCGCAACGGCCAGGAGGTGGTCGACCTGTCGCGACGCGTGCCGTGGGAAGTGGCCGTGCTCGACTACAACATGCCGGGCAAGAACGGGCTGGAGCTCATCAAGGAGCTGCGCCAGCGCTACCCGGGCCGGGCGGTGCTGATCCTCTCCATGTACCCCGAGGACCGCTATGCCGTGCGCGCGCTCAAGGCCGGCGCGTCGGGCTACCTCACCAAGGAAAGCGCGCCCGAGGAGCTGGTGAGCGCCATCCGCAAGGTCGCGGGCGGCGGCCGCTACGTCACGCCCACGCTGGGCGAGAAGCTCGCGCTCGAGCTCGAGGACAACCGCGGCAAGCCGCTGCACGAGACGCTTTCCGACCGCGAGTACCAGGTGATGTGGATGATCGCCTCGGGGAAGACGGTGCGACAGATTGCGGATGAATTATTTTTAAGTCCAAATACAGTAAGTACCCATCGCACACGCATCCTCCGCAAGATGAACATGAAGTCGAACGCCGAGCTGATGCACTACGCCATCGCCCACCACCTGGTGGACTAGCGGGCTTTTTCCTCCAAAGGAATCGGAAAAGAATCGGGTCTGACCCCGATTTTTTTGGTTTCTCCGTGTAGTCGAAACAACGACAAAATCCAGCAGCCAATTGGGATATCCCTCTGTCGGGATCGCCCCTACGATCCTGCTGGATTTCCCTTTCTCTTCAGAAGAATTGCTATGGAAACGATCCAGCCCGGCCTTCACATGGTGCTCGACCGCGGCGAGCTTCTCAGGGCGCTGCGCGCGTTCAAGCGCGGCGACTTCTCCGTGCGCATGCCGCTCAACCTGACCGGCATCGACGGCGAGATCGCGCAGACCTTCAACGACGTGGTCGAGCTCGAGGAGGCGAAAGCGGCGGAAATCGGGCGCGTCGCGGACCAGGTCGTGCGCGAAGGCCAGGTCGGCCAGCGGATGAGCGTGCCCGGCGCCTCGGGCTCGTGGGCCGAGGTGGTCGACTCCATGAACATGCTCGTGAACGACATGATGTACCCGGTCACCGAGGTGGCGCGGGTGATCGGCTCCGTCGCGAAAGGCGACCTTTCCCAGACGATGGTGCTCGAGACCGACGGCCGGCCGCTGCGCGGCGAGGCGCTGCGCCTCGCCACCGTCGTCAACACGATGGTGGGCCAGCTGAACGCATTTGCCGGCGAAGTCTCGCGCGTCGCGCGGGAAGTCGGCACCGAAGGCAAGCTCGGCGGCCAGGCGCGCGTCCCCGAAGTGGCCGGCGTCTGGAAAGACCTCACCGACAACGTGAACTCGATGGCGGCGAACCTCACCGGCCAGGTGAGGAACATCGCCGAGGTGACGACCGCCGTCGCCAAGGGCGACCTGTCGAAGAAGATCACCGTCGACGTCAAGGGCGAGATCCTCGAGCTGAAGAGCACCATCAACACGATGGTCGATCAGCTCAATGCTTTCGCGGGTGAAGTCTCCAGGGTGGCGAGGGAGGTCGGGACCGACGGAAAGCTCGGCGGGCAGGCGCAGGTGAAGGGCGTCGCGGGCGTCTGGAAGGACCTCACCGACAACGTGAACTCGATGGCGGCGAACCTCACCGGCCAGGTGCGCAACATCGCCGAGGTCACCACCGCGGTTGCGCGCGGCGACCTCTCCAAGAAGATCACCGTCGACGTGCGCGGCGAGATCCTGGAGCTGAAGTCCACCGTCAACATCATGGTCGACCAGCTGAACGCCTTCGCGGGCGAGGTCTCGCGCGTGGCGAAGGAAGTGGGCACCGAGGGCAAGCTCGGCGGCCAGGCCCAGGTGGTCGGCGTCGGCGGGGTATGGAAGGACCTGACCGAAAACGTGAACTCGATGGCGGCCAACCTCACCGGCCAGGTGAGGAACATCGCCGACGTCACCACCGCAGTGGCGCGCGGCGACCTCTCGAAGAAGATCACCGTCGACGTGAAGGGCGAGATGCTCGAGCTCAAGTCGACCATCAACACGATGGTCGATCAGCTCAATGCTTTTGCAGGTGAAGTCTCCAGAGTGGCCAGGGAAGTGGGGAGCGAGGGCAAGCTCGGCGGCCAGGCGCAGGTGAAGGGCGTCGGCGGCGTGTGGAAGGACCTGACCGACAACGTCAACTCGATGGCGGCGAACCTCACCAGCCAGGTGCGCAGCGTCGCCAACGTGGTGACCGCGGTGGCGAACGGCGACCTCGACCGCAAGCTCACGGTCGAGGCGAAGGGCGAGGTGGCCGCGCTCGCCGAGACCATCAACGGCATGATCGACACGCTGGCGGTGTTCGCCGACCAGGTGACCAACGTCGCGCGCGAGGTCGGCAGCGAAGGCAAGCTCGGCGGCCAGGCGCGCGTCCCCGGCGCCGCGGGGCTGTGGAAGGACCTCACCGACAACGTGAACCGCCTGGCGGCGAACCTCACGACGCAGGTGCGCGCCATCGCCGAGGTCGCGACCGCGGTGACCAAGGGAGACCTCACGCGCTCGATCGCGGTCGAGGCAAGCGGCGAGGTGGCCTCGTTGAAGGACAACATCAACGAGATGATCCGCAACCTCAAGGACACCACGCGCAAGAACACCGAGCAGGACTGGCTGAAGACGCACCTCGCGCGCTTCACCCGCATGCTGCAGGGGCACCGGGATCTCGTCACCGTTTCCCGATTGATCTTGAGTGAGTTAACCCCTCTGGTGAATGCGCAACAGGCGGCCTTCTACGTCGCCGACCACCGCAGCGGCGACTCGCAGCTCGAGCTGCTCGCGGGCTACGCGCAGCGCCACGGCAAGAGCCTGCCGCGCAAGATCGCCTTCGGCGAGGGGTTGGTGGGGCAGTGCGCGTTCGAGAAGAAGCGCATCGTGCTGAACCAGGCGCCGCCCGACTACGTGCGCATCAGCTCGGCGCTCGGCTCGGCCGCGCCCGTGAACATCGTGATCCTGCCGGTGCTGTTCGAGGGCCAGGTGAAGGCGGTGATCGAGCTCGCCTCGTTCAGCCGCTTCAGCGACATCCACCAGAGCTTCCTCGACCAGCTCACCGAGTCGATCGGCGTGGTGCTGCACACCATCGCGGCCAACATGCAGACCGAGTACCTGCTGCACCAGTCGCAGTCGCTCACCGCCGAGCTGCAGGCGCAGCAAGAGGAGCTGAAGAAGACCAACGACCGCCTGGAGCAGCAGGCGCTCAACCTGCAGAAGTCGGAGTCGCTGCTGAAATCCAAGCAGGACGAGCTGCGCTCGGCCAACGAGCAGCTGCAGGAGAAGGCGCGCCAGCTCTCCGACCAGATGCGCCAGGTCGAGTTCAAGAACCGCGAGATTGAGCAGGCCCGCTCGGCGCTGGAGGAGAAGGCCGAGCAGCTGTCGCTCTCCTCCCGGTACAAGTCGGAATTCCTCGCCAACATGTCGCACGAGCTGAGGACGCCGCTCAACAGCCTGCTGATCCTCGCGCGCCTGCTCGCCGACAACGTCGGGCGCAACCTCACGCCCAAGCAGGTCGAGTTCGCCAGGACGATCCACTCATCCGGTGCGGAATTACTTGCCTTAATTAATGATATTTTGGACCTGGCGAAGATCGAGTCGGGCACGGTCACCCTCAACATCGCCGGCGAGCGCTTCGCCGACATCACGGAGTACGTCGAGCGCACCTTCCGCCAGATGGCGAGCGACAAGGGCCTCGAGTTCGTGGTCTCGGTCGACCGCGAGCTGCCCGCCGCGATGGAGACCGACGCGAAGCGCCTGCAGCAGATCATCACCAACCTGCTCTCCAACGCCTTCAAGTTCACCAGCAAGGGAAGGGTGTCGCTCGAGGTGCGCGCGGCGGACTCGGGCTGGAGCCCCGGCCATCCGGTGCTCTCGGGCGCGGGCACCGTGGTGGCGTTCGCCGTGGTCGACACCGGCATCGGCATCCCGCCCAGCAAGCAGCGCCTGATCTTCGAAGCGTTCCAGCAGGCCGACGGCACCACCAGCCGCGAGTACGGCGGCACCGGCCTGGGCCTGTCCATCAGCCGCGAGCTGGCGCGGCTCCTCGGCGGCGAGATCCGCGTCACCAGCACCCCCGGCGAAGGCAGCGCCTTCGTGCTGTACCTGCCGCTCGCCTACCAGCCGGCGGTGGCCGAGTCCGGCTTCGAGCCCGACTCGCCCGAGGAGCTCGCCGCGTTCACGCCGGCGCCCGCGCCGGTGTCGACCGTGGAGGCCGAGGAGGTCGCGCCGCAGGCCGCCAACGAGCTAGCGGAGAAGAAGGTTCTGGTCGTGGACGACGACATCCGCAACGTGTTCGCGCTCACCAGCGCGCTCGAGCAGCACGGCATGCGGGTGATGCACGCCGAGAGCGGCAAGGAAGGCATCGAGGTGCTCAAGCGCGCGCGCGACATCGACGTGGTGCTGATGGACGTGATGATGCCGGGCCTCGACGGCTTCGACACCATGCGCATCGTGCGCCAGCTCGACGGCTACAAGTCGCTGCCGATCATCGCCGTCACCGCCAAGGCGATGGTGGGCGACCGCGACAAGTGCATCGAGGCGGGCGCGAGCGACTACCTCGCGAAGCCGGT
>DATMJC010000048.1:0-34686 GCA_035554435.1 Burkholderiales bacterium
CTCGCTGGTGGTGCGTATTGGAGCGCACTCGGTGTCCTCGCCGGCCTTTTGCGCTGGGGCTTGCTTTAAGTCCACCAATGAACGATAATTATTCTCATCTAAGGTGTCAATGATTTTTAGCCTGTTTTTTCAAAACGATGACTGTTAGTGACCACTCGCATGAAAAACTGGCAATTGAAAGCAGTTCGCATTGAGGAGCTGGGATGTACGTCTGCATCTGCAACTCGGTAACGGAGCGCCAAGTCCAGGAGTGCGCTCAGGCGGGCGTATGCACGGTGGACGAGCTCGCTCTGGAGCTGGGCGTCGGCGCCGGCTGTGGTCGCTGCAGGGAGTGCGCCGCCCAGTGCCTGCAGGCCTGCGTTGAGACGCAGGCCCTCAGTCCCGCCTAGTCTTTCAAGCCACTCGCGTCAGCGCTGGCTTGCCGGCGAAGTGCCGCCGCAGGTTCTCGATCTGCAGGTCGCCCATCGCCTTGCGCGTTTCGACGGTCGCGCTGCCCACGTGGGGGAAAAGCACGGCGTTGTCCAGGCTGAAGAATTCCGGCGGCACGCGCGGCTCGTCGGCGAAAACATCCAGGCCCGCCCCGGCAATCTTCTTCTCCTGGAGGTAACGCAGGAGGACCGGCTCGTCGACGACCGAGCCGCGCGCGATATTGACGAGGTAGCCGTCGGATCCCAATGCGTCGAGCACCCTGGCATTGATGATGCGAGCGGTTTCGGCGGTGGCCGGAGTCACAACGATCAGCACGTCGGAGTTCTTTGCCAGCGTCGCTGGATCGGGGTCGTAGGGATACGGCACGTCCTTGCGGTTGCGATTGTGATAACGGATCTTCATGCCGCACGCCTGCGCGCGCTTGGCGATGGCCTCGCCGATCCGGCCCAGGCCGAGCACGCCGAGAATCTTGCCGCCGATGTCGACGGTGAGCGGGTAGGGACCGCGCGAGGCCCAGCTGCCGCCCCTCAGATACACCTCGGACTGGGGAAACTTGCGCACCGTGTTCAACACCAGGGCGATCGCCGTGTCGGCCACCGCCTCATTGAGTACATCGGGCGTGTTGGTGACGATGATCTTCCGCTTCTTGGCATCCTCCAGGTTGATCGCATCGACGCCGACGCCGAAGTTGGAGATGATTTCCAACTTCGGCAGCGCATCCATGAGCTTGCCGTCCACCGCCATCGGGCCGAAGGTCGCCAGGCCGCGCACAGCGGCTGCGTGCTGTTTCAGAAAGGCGTTGCGATCCGCGGCGTCGGATAGAAGATGCGCGGTGAATTCATTCTGCAGCGTGGCCATGGTGCCGGCGTGGCCGCGCGCGGTGATGATGATCTCGGGTTTCATGACTTGAATTTTGCCGCGAGCGCCTCGGCGCCGCGCGCGAGGATGCCCACGTCGGCGCCCACCGCGACGAACAGCGCGCCGCACTCGAGCCAGTGGCGCGCGTCGGCCTCGTTCGGAGTGAGGATGCCGGGGGCGCTGCCGCATTTGCGGATGCGGCGAATGGCCTGGTCGATCAGCGGTTTCACTTTGGGATTGGCGATTTCGCCGGTATGGCCCATCGAGGCGTGCAGGTCCGCCGGACCGATGAACACGCCGTCGACGCCGTCTATTTCGCAGATCGCTTCGATGTTGTCCAGCGCCGCCTCAGTCTCCACCTGCACCAGCACGCAGATTTCCTCGTGGGCGCGCTTTGCATAGTCCTTCACGCGGCCGAAGCGCGTCGCGCGCGTCGTTCCCGCGACTCCGCGCACGCCCCCCGGTGGGTACCGCGTGTACGAAACGGCCTTACCTGCTTCTTCAGCAGTCGAGACGTAGGGCACGAGCAGCGACTGGGCACCGATATCGAGCACCCGCTTCATGGTCACCATGTCGTTCCACGGCACGCGCACCACCGGATGCGCCGGGTACGGGGCCGCCGCCTGCAGCTGGGTGAGCAGGTTCTCGAGGTCGGCCGGCGAATGCTCGGTATCGAGCAGGATCCAGTCGAAGCCGGCTCCGGCGATGACTTCCACGCTGTAGTTCGACGACAGGCTCGACCACAGGCCGATTTGCGGCGCGCCTGCCTTCAGCGCGCGCTTGAAGCGGTTTTGCGGCAGCTCCATGTCAGTGGATCTCGGGTTCGGGCGTGGGCGCAGTGCCTTCGAGGAAGTCGAAGTCGCAGCCCTCGTCGGCCTGCTTGACGTGGCCGGAGAAGATGGCGCCATAGCTGCGCTCGTACTTGCGAACCGGGCGCTTCCACGAGCTCTTGCGCTTCTCCATCTCCTCAGGCGAAATTTTCAGGTCAAGCACGCGCTTGTCGACGTCGAGCTCGATCAGGTCACCGTTCCGGACGAAAGCGAGCGGGCCGCCGACGAAGGACTCCGGCGCGACGTGCAGCACGCAGCAGCCGTAGCTCGTGCCGCTCATGCGTGCGTCCGAAATCCGCACCATGTCGCGCACCCCCTGCTTGAGAAGCTTCTTCGGTACCGGGAGCATGCCCCATTCGGGCATTCCGGGCCCGCCGAGCGGCCCCGCGTTTCGCAGCACGAGCACCGAGCCGGCGTCGACGTCGAGATCCTCGCGGTCGATGCGCGCGGCCATGTCGTTGTAGTCGTCGAAGACGACTGCTCTTCCGACGTGCTTGGCGATTTTCGTGGCCGAAGCCTTGATCACCGCGCCATTCGGGGCCAGGTTGCCGCGCACTACGACGAGACCGCCGGACTCCTTCAGGGGATTCTTTCTGCTCCTGATCACTTCGCCGTTGTAGATGCGCGCGCCGGCCAGGTTTTCGCCCAGGGTCGCCCCGTTGACGGTCTTGGTTTCCAAATGAAGAAGATCCTTGAGCTCGGCGAGCAGGGCGCGCAAGCCCCCGGCGTAGTAGAAGTCCTCCATCAGGTACCGGTCGCCCGAAGGACGGACGTTCGCAAGCAGCGGCACCTTCGCCGAGAACTCGTTGAAGCGCTCGAGCGGCAGCTTGATGCCGGCGCGTCCGGCGATGGCGACGAGGTGAATCAGCGCGTTGGTCGAGCCTCCCATCGCCATCAGCGTGACGATGGCGTTGTCGAACGACTCCTTCCTGAGGAAGTCCCTCGGCTTGAGGTCTTCCCAAACCATCTCGACGGCGCGCTTGCCGGTCAGCGTTGCGAGCTTGGCATGGTTGGAATCGGGCGCGGGAATCGAGGCCGCGCCGGGCAGCGTAAAGCCCAGGCTCTCTGCGAGCGACATCATCGTCGCCGCGGTACCCATCGTCATGCAGGTGCCCGGCGAGCGCGCGATGCCGTCCTCGATCTCCTGCCAGTCGCGCTCGGTGATGTTGCCGGCGCGCAGCTCGGCCCAGTATTTCCAGGTGTCCGAGCCCGAGCCGAGCGTGGTGTCGCGCCAGTGCCCCGAGAGCATCGGCCCGGCCGGGAAGTAGATCGAGGGCAGGTTCATGCTGATGGCGCCCATCAGCAGCGCGGGCGTGGTCTTGTCGCAGCCGCCCATCAGCACCGCGCCGTCGGCCGGATAGGAGCGCAGCAACTCCTCGGTCTCCATGGCGAGGAAATTGCGGTACATCATCGTGGTCGGCTTCTGCATCACCTCGGCAAGCGACATCGCGGGCATCTCGACCGGGAAGCCGCCCGCCTGCCACACGCCGCGCTTTACCTCCTCGACGCGCTGCTTGAAGTGGGTGTGGCAGGTGTTGATGTCCGACCACGTGTTGATGATCGCGATCACCGGCTTGCCGGCGTAGTCGCTGCGGTCGTAGCCCATCTGCGCGGTGCGCGAGCGATGGCCGAACGAGCGCAGGTCGTTCACCCCGAACCAGCGATGGCTGCGCAGCTCCTCCGGTGCTTTTCGTCTATTCAAATTTGGCTCCCGACTCCTTCACGACCCGCGCCCACTTCGCCTGCTCGCTGGAGAGCCACTGGCCGAGGCTTTCGGGCGTGCCGGTGCGAACCTCGGTTCCCTGCTTGGCGAAGCGCTCTTTCATTTCCTCCGTGTTCAGGACCTTGACGAGCTCGCCGTTCAGCTTCGCCACCGTGTCGCGCGCCATGCCCTTGGGTCCCACCACGCCCTGGAACGAGCCGGTCTCGAACCCCGGCAAGCCCTGTTCGGCGACGGTCGGCGTGTCGGGCGCGCTCGGCATGCGCTTCGCGCTCGAGATCGCAATGGCCCTGAGCCTGCCGCCCTGCACCGACGGCCAGGTGGCGAGCATGCCGTTGAAGAGCACGTCCGCCTGGCCCCCGGCGACCGCCGCCACCGCATCGGAGCCGCCTTTGTAGGGGATGTAGGTCCAGTTGACGCCGGTGCGCTGCGCGAAATCGATGCCGGCGAGCTGCGGCGCGCCGCCGAGACCGGAGATGGCGAAGTTGAGCTTGCCGGGATTCGCCTTGGCGAGAGCGATGAGCTCCTTCACGTTGCTCGCCTTCACCGAAGGGTGGACGGCGAGCACGTGCGGGGAATACGACACCATCACGACCGCTGAAAAATCCTTCGACGGATCGAACGGCAGCTTGGGATACACGCTGGCGCTGATCACCAGGCCGCCGAGGTCGGTGAGCAGCAGCGTGTAGCCGTCGTGCGCGCTCTTCGCCACGAAATCCGCGCCGACGTTGCCGTTCGCGCCGGGCTTGTTCTCCACGATCACCGGCTGGCCCCAGGCCTCGGTGAGCTTCGGCCCGATCTGGCGCGCGAGGATGTCCGACGTTCCGCCCGGCGCGTAGGGAACGATGATGCGGATCGGCTTCGCCGGGTACGGCTGCGCGTGCGCAGCCGACAGCGATAGCGCCGCAGCGAGGACAAGCAGGGTTCTCACGTGGGATCCTCCGGAGGGGTCGTGAAGCGAACTCTAGCGCGTTCCGTACGCGCTGGCTAAACTGCCTGCCCTTTCCCGCGATACCGAGCCAATGAACCGTCTGTTGACAACGCTTTGCCTGCTTGCTTTCTGCGGCGCGGCAACTGCCCAAGCGTTTCCTTCCAAGCCGATCCGCGTGGTGATTCCGTTCGTCGCCGGCGGCTCCTCCGACATCGTCGGCCGCGCCATCGGCTCGAAGTTCCAGGAGTTCCTCGGCCAGCCCGCGGTGGTCGAGAACAAGCCCGGCGCCAACGGCGCCATCGCCGCCGAGTTCGTCGCCAAGTCCGACCCCGACGGCCACACCATCCTGGTCGGGTCGATCGGCGTGTTCTCGATCAACTCGGCGCTGTTCAAGGACCTGCGCTACAACCCGCTGCGCGACTTCGCTCCGATCACGCTTGCCGTCACCACGCCCAACGTCCTCATCACCAAGCCCGCCCTCGCCGCCAATTCGATGAAGGAGCTCGTCGACTACGCGAAGAAGAATCCGGGGAAGCTCTCCTACTGCTCGAGTGGCACGGGATCCTCGGACCACCTGACCGCGGAGCTCCTCAACCAGGTCGCCGGCATCTCCGCGGTCCACGTGCCCTACAAGGGCGGCGCCGCGTGCCAGACCGACATCATGGGCGGGCAGGTCGACATCTCGTTCCAGAACCTCGGCGCGGTCACGAACTACATCCGCGGCAATCGCATGAAGGCGCTCGCGGTCACCGCCAAAGCGCGCAACCCGCAGCTGCCGAACGTCCCGACGACCGCCGAAGGCGGCTATCCCGACCTGGTCGTGACTTCCTGGCAGGCCGCGGCCGCTCCCGCCAAGACTCCGCGCGAGATCGTCGCCAAGCTGAACGACGCTGCGGTGAAGGCGCTGCGCTCGCCCGAAGTGCGCGAGCGCATGAGCCAGATCGGCTTCGACGTCGTGGCCAGCACGCCGGACGAGTTCGGCCGCTTCATGAAGCAAGAGGTCGACCGCTGGACCGAGGTCGTCAAGCGCGGCGGCATCAAGCCGGAGTGATGAATCTGATTTTCAAGAAGCAGGGCCTGATCCGGGCCATTGCCGCGATTGCCGCCGCAGGCGGCAGCGAGCCCGCCGAAGCCGAACTCGTCGCGGAAAACCTGGTCATCGCCAACCTGACCGGCCACGATTCGCACGGCATTGGCATGATGCCGCGCTACGTCGAGGCGCTGCTCGAGGGCGGGCTGCATCCGAACCGCAAGCTGGAAGTGAAGCTCGACGGTGGCGCGCTCCTCACGCTCGACGGACGCGCCGGCTACGGGCAATCGATCGGCCTGCAGGCGACGCGCATGGCCATCGAGCGCGCGAAGAAGCACGGCCTATCGCTTACCGCGCTCGGTAATTCGCATCATCTTGGCCGGATCGGGCATTGGGCCGAGATGGCGGTGGCAGAAGGCCTCGTTTCGCTGCACTTCGTCAACGTCATCTCGTTCGCCCGCGTCGCGGCCTACGGCGGCGCCGATGGGCGCTTCGGCACCAACCCGGTGTGCATCGGCATTCCGCTGCCGGGTGAGCCGCCGTTCCTTCTCGACATGGCCACGAGCGCGGTGGCGCAAGGCAAGCTTCGCGTGGCCCACAACAAGGGCGCGAAGATTCCGCTCGGCTGGCTGCTCGACCGCGAGGGCAATCCGACCGACGACCCGCGCTGGGGCGTGGTGCAGCCTTTCGGCGCCATGCAGACTTTCGGCGGGCACAAAGGCTACGGCCTTGCCGTGGCATGCGAGCTGCTCGGCGGCGCGCTCACCGCGGGCGGGACCTGGCACTACCCGGAAGGCGCCAAACGCCGCGTGCTGAACGGCATGCTCTCGATCATGATCGATCCGGCGAAGCTGGGAACCCGGGATGCGTTCGAGCGCGAGGCGCGCGAGTATCTCGACTGGATCCGCAAGTCGCCGCCGGCGCCGGGGTTCGATCGGGTGCGCATCGCCGGTGAGCCGGAGCGCGAGACGCGAGCAATCCGCGAACGCGACGGCGTCCCGGTGGACGACGGAACCTGGAGCGAGATCCGCGCGGCGGCCGGGAAGCTCGGCATCGCGCCGGATCGGATCGATTCCCTCGCTAAAGGGGCGTAACGCCCAGTTCCGTCGCGAGGGCGTTGAGCTCGGCGAACACCGCCGCGCCGAGGGGAACGCCGACGCGGCGGCGCCGCTCCGCGGTCAGGCGCTCCGGGTCGCCCGGCGCCAGCGGAGCCCGCGCCGGATCGGAGGGCTCTTCCGCGCGCGCTTCCTCCAGAAGCTGGCTCACCTTCGACCCGAACAACACGGGGTCGACGAAGCGGCCCACGTCGAGCGCGAGCATGAAGTGACCCAGATTGCGCGGCTTGTCGAGCTCGCCGTACATCTTGGTCACGTGCCGGCCGAAGGGCAGGCCCATGAGCTGCGCGCAGAGCACCTCCACCATCAGCGCGAGCGCATAGCCCTTGTGGGCCCCGCTCGGCGCGAGCCCGACCACGCTGTGCGGGTCGGTGGTGGGCCTGCCTTCTGCGTTCACGCCCCAGTCGGGCGGGATGGATTTGCCTTCCTCGCGCGCCACGATCACCTTGCCCCAGGCGGCGTGCGTGGTCGACATGTCGATGACGAGCGGCGGGCCGCCGGCCGTAGGCGCACCGAAGGCGATCGGGTTGGAGCCGAGAAAGATGCGCTTCATGCCCGGCGGCACCATGATCGAGTCGGTGTGGGTGAGCGCGATGCCGGCCATCCCCTCGCGCGCCGCGAGCTCCACGAAATAGGCGCACGCGCCGCAGTGCGAGCTGTTGCGCGCCCCGACCGCGCCGACGCCGCTCTCCCTCGCCAGCGAGATCGCCTCCTGCATCGCCCGGACGGCCACCAGCTGTCCCATCCCGCGGTCGCCTTCGACGACCGCGGTCGAAGCGCCGGTGCGCTGCACCGAGATCCTCGGCCGCGGATTGACCGTGCCGTTGCGCAGGCGCTTCGCGTAGTGCGGCAACCGCACCACGCCGTGGCTGTCGACGCCGCGCAGGTTGGACTCGACCAGCGTCTCGGCGACCAGGCGGGCGTCCGCCGCAGCGAGCCCCAGCTTCTCGAGGCAGGCGGCGGCGAACCCGGTAAGCTTCGCGGCGGAAACCGATGTCTCAGTCATGGATCGATTGTAGATGAGCGCGCTGGGGGACACGTTCGCCTGGTTCAGGGCCTGGGGGCGCGCGGCGCTGTTCGCCTCTGCCGCCGCGGCCGCGGCGCTGTCGCTCTCCGCGTACACCGCGCGCACCCGCGCCCTCGCCATGCGCGAGATCTACTTCAACGCCTGGCACGTACTGCCGGGATTCACCCTCTTCATGGCGCTACTCGGATTCGTCGTAATACGGGTCACGATCGGCCTGGCACGCGACTATGGGCTCGCGCAGTTTGCCCTCGAGCTGGTATTCCGCGCGGTGGTGCTCGAGCTGATCCCGCTGATGGCGGCGTTCTACGTCGCGCTGCGCTCCGGGTCGGCGATGGTGACCGAAGTGGCGATGATGCGCGTCTCGGGCGAGCTCGACGAGCTGTTCGCCGCGCATATCGATCCGTACGAGCGCGAGTTCGTGCCGCGAATCGCCGCGGCCGCGATCTCGGTGTTCGCGCTCACCATCGTGAGCTGCACGGTCGTGATGTGCGTCGCCTACCTCGTGACCTACGGCGCAAATCCGTCCGGCCTGGACGAGTTCGCGCGCACCGTCGCGAGGGTGTTCGGCCCCCGGGCGATCGCCGGCTTCATGCTGAAGTCGTTCCTCTTCGGCGCCGCGGTCGCGGTGATCCCGATCGCCGCCGGCCTGGACGCCACGCGCGAGCGGGAATCCGTGTCCGACGCCGTGATGGGCGGCATGGTGCGCCTGTTCGTCACGCTCGCGCTGATCGAGCTGCTCTCGCTCGTGGCCAAGTACGTTTAGTACCTTGATAGAGTATCGCTAGATGGAGCGCGATGGCTTCTCGCCGATCCCCAAGAACCTGCAGTTCCGCGTCGGGCTGCTGCTCGGCCTCGCCATCATGGTCGCGGGGGGATTCATCCTCTATGCGCTCTATGCGCGCGGCACGTTCGAAGCTACCCAGCGCCTCACGCTGGTGTCGGACAACGCCGAAGGCGTAAGCCTGGGCATGGATCTCACCTTTTCCGGGTTTCCCATCGGACGGGTGGTGCGCATTTCGCTCGCCGACGACGGCCGCGCGCGCATCGAGCTGGAGGTACCGCGAAAGGATGCGAGATGGCTGCGCGTCACGAGCATCTTCACCCTGGAGCGCGGCATCGTCGGCGGCGCGCGCATTCGCGCATTCAGCGGCAATCTGCAGGACCCGCCGCTGCCCGACGGCGCCGAGCGTCCGGTCCTGCGCGGCGACACCCAGGAAGAGATTCCGCGCATGGTCGCGACCCTGAGGAGCACGCTCGAGAACATCGAGCAGCTGACCGGGCCGGGCGGCAGCCTGCAGGCGAGCCTCGCCAACCTGCGCGCCGCGACCGAGCGCGTTAGCGGCCGCCACGGCGCGCTCGGCGCAGTGCTCGGCAACGACGAGGATGCGAAGAAGGTGGTCGCGGCGATCGAGCGCGCGAACGCGCTGCTAGCGTCCATGAGCGGCGTCGTCGCCAAGACCGATCAGCGAGTCCTGGGCCCTGGCGGCGTGGTGGAAGGAACGCAGCGCGCGGTCGACCAGGCCAACGCCATCCTCGGCGAGCTGCGCGAGAGCCTCAAGCGCGTCGACAAGATCCTCGCCGACGCCCAGTCCGTGGCCGGCAACGCCAAGGCGGCGACGCAGGACCTCGGCGCGCTGCGCGCCGAGGTCGACGCGAGCCTGCGCAAGGTGAACGGACTCATCGACGAGGTCAACCGCAAATGGCCCTTCCAGCGCGATTCCGAGATTCGCTTGCCTTGATCCTGCTTGCGGCGGGGTGCGGTGGCACGCAACCGCTCGAGTGGCAGGCGAATGCCGCCTCGGCCATGCAATCGTTCCAGCGGCACTACCTGTCCGGAGAAACTGCGACCGCCGAGGCCGAATTCAAGTCTGCGCGCACCGAGCTGGCGCGCACCGGCCGCGCCGATCTGGTCGCCCGCGCGGAGCTCGTGCGCTGCGCCGTGCGCACGGCCAGCCTCGAGTTCGACGATTGCCCGGGCTTCGAAGCGCTGCGCTACGGCGCGCGCGCCGAGGAGCTGGCATACGCCGACTACCTTGCCGGCAAGGGTTCCCACCGGGGAGGAGACGATCCGTTATCGCGCCTTGTGGCCCAAGCGGTCTCGTTGCGAAGCGGTGCCATCACTCCCGGGGGAATCAGCGCCGCCGTCGACATCGCTTCCGACCAGGGCTGGCGGCGGCCATTGCTCGCGTGGCTCGGCGTTCAGGAAAAGCGCGCCGCCGGCGCCGGCGACAGCGAAACAGCGGCGCGCATCCGGCGGCGCATCGATCTCATCTCCGGCTAGAATCGCCCGCTCGAGGAGGCTGAATGGCGAAGAGCACGCGGCGGCCGGAGCCGAAGGTCGTGCGTCCGGACGACATCGACCCGAAGCACCGCTGGGACCGTCCGCTGCAGGCGCCGGGGCGCACGCAGGTCGATTTCGAGGAGCGCGTCGACTTCCGCAGACTGCACGAATACCGCCTCGCGCGGGTACGCGCGGCCCTGGCGCAATCGGGACTGGGCGCGCTGCTTTCGTTCGACCAGCACAATATCCGCTATACGACCAGCACCGTAATCGGCGAGTGGGCGCGCGACAAGCTGACGCGCTATTCGCTGCTCACCGGAAACGGCGATCCCTACATCTGGGATTTCGGCAGTGCGGCGCGGCATCACAAGCTCTACGCGCCCTGGCTCGCCACCGACCATTGTCGCGCAGGCCTGCTGGGACTGCGCGGTGCCACCGGCGGCGACCTGACGCTTTTCAAGGAGGCGGCGAAGGAGATCAAGGGCATCCTCGACGCCGAGGGCGTGGGCGACCTGCCGCTCGGAGTGGACGTGGTCGAGCCGCCGATGCTTTTTGCATTGCAGGAGGCGGGCATCGAGATTCGAGACGGGCAGCAGACGATGCTGCACGCGCGGGAAGTGAAGAACATCGACGAGCTGACGCTGCTCAACATGGCTTCCGCCATGGTCGATGGCGTCTACCAGGACATCGCCGAGGCGCTCAAGCCGGGAGTGCAGGAATCCCAGATCGTCGCGCTCGCGACCAAGCGGCTCTACGAGATGGGCTCAGACTGCGTCGAGGCGATTAACTCGATCTCCGGCGAGCGCTGCTCGCCGCACCCGCACAACTTTACCGACCGCCTGATCCGGCCGGGCGACCAGGCGTTCTTCGACATCATCCAGTCCTTCATGGGCTACCGCACCTGCTACTACCGGACCTTCAACGTCGGCCGGGCGACGCCGGCGCAGCGTACCGCCTACAAGAAGGCCCGGGAATGGATGGACCGGGTGATCGAGCTTTTGAAACCCGGGATGAGCACCGACAAGGTGGCGGCAAAGCTGCCCAAGGCTCAGGATGCCGGTTTCGCAACCGAGATGGACGCGTTCGGACTCAATTTCTGCCATGGCCTGGGCCTGGGGCTGCACGAGCGGCCGCTCATTTCGCGGCTCAACTCGTTCCGCGAGCCGATCGAGCTCAAGGCCGGCATGGTGTTCGCGGTCGAGACCTACTGTCCGGCGAGCGATGGCGTGTCGGCCGCTCGCATCGAGGAAGAGGTCATCCTCACCCCGAGCGGCGCCAAGATCATTTCGCTCTATCCCGCAGAGGATCTACCGATTGCCAACCCCTACTAAACAGACCCTTGGCTGGATCGGTGCCGGACGCATGGGCTACGCCATGGCCGAGCGCCTCGCCAAGGCCGGCTGCGACATCGCGGTCTGGAATCGCACGAAGGAGAAGGCGCAGCCGCTTGAGAAGTACGGCGCGAAGGTGGTGAATCAGCTCGAAGAGCTCTCCACGAAGGACATCCTCTTCGTCATGGTCTCCACCTACGAGGACGTGAAGGAGGTGATCGGCAAGGCGCTTGCCTCGGGCCGCAAGCCCAAGATGGTCGTTGAATGCTCCTCGATCTCGCTGGAGGGGTCTGCCGAACTCAGAAAAACCCTGGCTGCGAAGGGCGTTGAATACCTGGCGGCCCCGGTCAGCGGCAACGCGAAGGTCATCAAGGCCGGCAAGCTCACCTTTGTGGTTTCGGGGCCGAAGGCCGCCTACGAGGCGGCGCGGCCGTACCTCGACATGATGGGAACCGGCTCGAGCTATGTCGGCGAGGGCGAGCTCGCGCGCATCGCGAAGATCTGCCACAACGTCATGCTGGGGGTCGTAATCCAGAACCTGTGCGAGATCACCGTGCTCGCGCAGAAGGCGGGCATGCCGCGCCACGCGTTCCTCGACTTCCTCAACAAGAGCGTGATGGGCTCGATGTTCACGCGCTACAAGACGCCGGCGCTGGTAAACCTCGACTTCCACGTCACCTTCACGCCCAAGCTGCTGCGCAAGGACCTCGACCTCGGCCTGGACGCCGGGCGCGAGTTCGAGGTGCCGATGCCGCTGACCTCGCTCACCCGCGACCTGCTGCAGCAGATGATCGGCCGGGGAATGACCGAGCAGGATTTCTCAACGCTGCTGCTGATGCAGGCCGAGGCCTCGGGCCTGGATCTGCAGCCGGAAAATGTCCAGGTCGGAGACGGGCTCAGCTAAGGAAGTGAGAACCTGATGTACACCGCCACTGCCAACGTCGTCCTGCCCACGACCATCATCGGCTCGCTGCCTCGGCCGTCGTGGTACACGCACAACCTCGGCCGGCGCGAGTTCCGCGAAGCGATGATCGACCGCGCCTACCGCGAGCAGTACCTCGACGCGGTGTCGACTTACCTGCGCGACCAGGAGGTTGCCGGCCTCGATATCGTCACGGATGGTGATTGCCGCTTCGATGCCGACGTCGCCGGCCACAACTGGTTTTCGTACGCGCCGCTGCGCATGAGCGGCTTCTCGGGCGCGTCGTTCTACAAGGGCGGCGGCAAGGCGGGCTTTCCCCACAAGCCGGGGCACATCCTGCACGACGTGCTCGAGACGCGCATGATGCCGGACCTGACCGGCCCGGTCGGCCGCGGCGCGCTGCAGTACACCGCGGTGTGGAAGGCGGCCCAGCGCCTCTCCACGCGGCCGGTGAAGTTCGGCACCATCATGCCCGAGCTGATCGCGATGGCGGTGCGCGACCTGCACTACAGGGACCTGAGGAAGGCGATCCTCGCGATCAGCGACGCGCTGAACGAGGAGCTGCACGAGCTTGCCGACGCGGGCTGCAAGGTGATCCAGATGGAGGAGCCGCAGATCCACCTGCTCGCCGCCAAGGGGCTCGTCGACAAGGTGCTCAACCCGGATTTCATGGTCGAGGTGTTCAACAACACCGTGCGCGGCCTGCGCGCGAAGACCGAGGTGTGGTGCCATACCTGCTGGGGCAACCCGGCCGCTCAGCGCCTGTTCGCGAAGACACCGAGCTACGCTCCGGCGCTCGAGCCGCTCTCGCGGATCGACGCCGACGTGATCACGTTCGAGACCTGTAGCTCGGCCGGCATGGACCTCGAGGCGATCGGCGGGCGCGTCAAGGACAAGAAGGTCTGCATCGGCGTGGTCGATCACCACACGCTGCAGGTGGAGACGCCCGAGCAGGTCGCTGCGCTGATCCGCAAGGCGCTCGAGCACATCCCTGCCGAGCGCCTGATCCTCGGCTCCGACTGCGGCATGGGACGCGAGGGCATGAGCCGGCGCCACGCGTTCTACAAGATGGTCTCGATCGTGCAGGGGACGAATCTGGTGCGGCGCGAGCGCAAGCTGCCCGAGGCAGCCTGCCTCGCCGCCGACGAGCGGTTTTCCATGGTGGAGGAGGCGAAATGAGCTTCAACCGCAGAAAGTTCGTACGTGCCGCGGGCGCGACCGCCGCGGCTTCGGCGCTAGGCTTTCCGGCGATCGTGCGCTCGCAGGGGCAGCCGATCCGGATCGGCCTGCTTACCATCAAGACCGGCGCGCTCGCCTCCGGCGGCATCGACATGGAGCGCGGGCTCACCATCTTCCTCAAGGAGAAGAACTACACGCTCGGCGGCCGCAGGGTCGAGCTCACCGTCGCCGACAGCGGCGGGGTGCCGGCGCAGGCGCGCACCAAGATGCAGGAGCTCGTCGAGCGCGACCGGGTGCAGGCGGTGGTCGGGCCGCTCGCCGCGTTCGAGGCGCTGGCGATGGACGACTATATCCGCACGGCGCAGATGCCGACCCTGCCGGTCGCGGGCGCAGAAGACATGACTCAGCGCAAGGCTAACCCCTGGTTCCTGCGCGCGACCTCCACCTCGGCGCAATGCGCGCACCCGATGGCGGACTACTGCGCGAAGCATCTCAAGTACAAGCGCATGGCGGCGATCGCCGACGACTTCGCCTACGGCCACGAGATGCTCGGCGGCTTCCAGAAGGTGTACCAGGACGCGGGCGGCACGCTGGTGCAGAAGCTGTTCTCGCCGCTCAATGCGCCCGACTATGGCAGCTACATCGCGCAGCTCAAGCCCGACGTCGATGGCGTCTTCCTCGGCTTCGCCGGCTCGAACGGCTTCCGCTTCTTCAAGCAGGTCAACGAGTACGGCCTGAAGACGCCGATGGTCGGCGGCATGACCGCCTTCGACGAAGTGGCGGTACGCAACATGGGCGACTACGCCCTCGGCTCGCTCTCGAGCTGCTGGTACACGGCACAGCTCGACAACCCGATCAACAAGCGCTTCGTCGCCACGTACAACAAGGAAAACGGCTACGACCCCGGGCAGTACGCTTCCGGAACCTACCTCTACGGCGAGGTGCTCGCCGCCGCGATCGGCGCGTTGAAGGGCAAGATCGAGGACAAGAATGCCTTCATCAAGGCCCTGCGCGCGGTGCGGGTCGACACGCTGCGCGGCCCGATCGCGTTCGACGACTACGGCAACGTGGTGGGCAACATCTACATCCGCAAGGTCGAGAAGAAGGACGGTCGGCTGGTGAACACGAACATCTACACCTATCCGAACGTCAGCCAATTCTGGACCTACGATCCCAAGGAGTTTCTCAGGCAGCCGGTGTATTCGCGCGACTGGCCGCCGATGAAGGCAGGCTAGGGAATCGAAGCCACGAGCAGCAGGCCGCCGATGATGCCGCAGTTGACGATGAGGTTGGACAGGTGGAGGTGGCGCAGCAACGGGTCCGGAATCGACCACCACCGATGAAAGATGGCGCTCGCAGCCACGGTAAACGCGATGAGCAGCGCCGCGGCAAGCGCCCGCCAGAGGTCGACTGCGAGCAGCGTAGCGCCAGCGAACTGCAGCGCGAGACCCGCCGTCAGCGCCACGCGCGCCGCGGGGACCCGGTACGCGAGCATGCGGTCCAGGTGCTGGCGGAACTTCCAGCCTGCGTTGCGTACGCCGGTAGCCAAGAACGCGAATGCAAGCAGCAGCTGGCCGGCCATCTGCAGCGGCGTATGGTCCTGATACATGGAAGCAGTTTATAGTCGGAGTTTGGAGGATAGAAAAGATGGCCAAGCAACGCATCAGCTATGTCCCGCTCGAGCAGATGGACGCGGACATGCGCAAGGAAATGGAGCGCTGCCAGCGCGAAGGCACGCCGCGTCCGGAGAGCTCGGCGGTCCGCGCCCACGTCAAGGCATGCTTCTGGTTCTTCGCCAACTCGTGGCGCGATTTGTTCAAGAACGGCGTCCTCGATCACTCCATCAAGGAGCTGTGCCGTCTCTACATCTCGCGCTCGGTGCAGTGCGATTACTGCGGTAACCAGCGCTCAGTGAAGGCGGCAGGCCAAGGCATGATCGAGGACGACGTCAGGGATCTGCTCAATTTCGAGAAGTCCACCCGCTATTCCGAGCGCCAGAAGGCGGCGCTGGCGTACGCCGAGGCGATTGCCTGGCACCTCGACAGCGACGATGCATTCTGGGAGCGCATGCATCGCCATTTCAGCGAGCCCGAGCTGGTCGAGCTCGGCTGCATGATTGGCCTCACGCTCGGCCAGCAGAGCTGGCTCAGGCTTCTGAACATCGATCATCACCAGGTGCTCGCGGGAACGTCGGCGTCCATGGCGCCAGGCTACGAGAGCGAGGAAGCGCTAAGGCGCTCCAAGTCCGATCCGCAGTACTGGGCCAGGCAGAAGCGCGGATGAAAAGGCTCTTCCTTCTCGCCGCGCTGCTGTGGATCGGTGCTGCATGCGCGCAGAGCTATCCCACGAAGCCGATCAAGATCATCGTCCCCTTTACGCCCGGCAGCGCAACCGACGTGATGGGGCGCATCGTGAGCGAGCGCCTCAACGCCGCGTGGGGCCAGCCGGTGATCGTGGACAACCGCCCCGGCGCCGGCGGCACCATCGGCATCCGCGAGACCGCGCGCGCCGAGCCCGATGGCTATACGCTCGTGCTCGTGTCCTCGGGACACGCGGTGAACCACGTGCTTTACAAGGACCTGGGTTACGACAGCCTGAAGGATTTGTCGGCCGTCGCCATGCTGGGCAGCCTGCCGAGCGTGCTGATCGTACCTCCGTCGCTTGGCGTCAATTCGGTGAAGGAGCTGGTCGCGATGCTCAAATCGAAGCCCGGACAGCTCAACTACGCCACCGCCGGCGTCGGCAGCGGCGCGCATGTCAACGTCGAGAAGTTCAACGTCGCCGCCGGTGTGAAGGCGCTCCACGTGCCCCTCAAGGGCACGCCGCCGATCCTCACCGAAACGATGGCCGGTCGCATCCAGTACGCGTTCGTGCCCGCGGTCTCGAGCATGGGCCTGGTCAAGGACGGCAAGGTGAAGCCGCTCGCGGTGAGCACGGGGAAGCGCATCGCTGCGCTGCCCGACGTGCCGACGCTGGGCGAGGCCGGCCTGCCGGAAGGCGAGTCGACCTTCTGGCTGGCGCTGCTCGCGCCGGCGAAGACGCCGCCGGCCATCGTCGGCCAGATCAACACCGAGGTGCTGCGCGCGCTGCAATCTGCCGAGGTCAAGGATCGCCTGGCGAAGCTCGGCACCGAGCCGATGCCGATGACGCCGGCCGAATCCGACGCCTTCATCCGGCGCGAGCACGACGATCTCGGCAAGGTCATGCGCGACGCCGGGCTGACGCCACAGTAGAAGGGTTGGTTGAAGCAGTTGCCCGGGTCAACGCGCCAGCGCGCTCGGGCGTTGAACATTCGCACCAAAAAGACGTCGAAACCAAAACGAGGAGGATCGTCATGAAAGTGCTCAAGCTGTTCGCCGGCGCCGTGCTCGCCGGCCTTGCGCTGCACGCCGCGGCGCAAAGCTATCCGACCAAGCCGGTGGAATTCGTCGTGGCCTTCACCCCTGGCAGCGCGGTCGACATCGTCAGCCGCATCGTCTCGGCCAAGCTCTCGGAATATTGGGGTCAGCCGGTGGTCAACGAGAATAAGGCCGGTGCGGGCGGCTCGATCGGCTCTGCGGTGGTGGCGCGTGCGGCGCCCGACGGGTACACGCTGCTCGTCACCTCGAACGCGCACACGGTGAATCCGGCGATCTTCGCCAAGCTCCCCTACGACACGCTGAAGGACTTCACCAGCATTGCCCCCTTCGCGGAGCAGCCGAACATCCTGGTGGTTGCCGAGAACTCGCCGTACAAGAGCATGATGGACCTGGTGAGCGCCGCGAAGGCGAAGCCTGGCGCCATCAACATCGGCCACGCCGGCATCGGCAGCGGCACGCATCTCAACACAGAGAAATTCATCGCCGCCGCGCACATCAAGGTCGTCGAGGTGCCGTTCAAGGGTACGCCGGAAGTGGTCGCGGCGATCCTGAGCGGAAACGTCGACGCCTACTGGGCGCCCGTTTCCGCGGCGCTTTCCAACATCAAGAACGGCAAGCTCAGGCCGCTCGCGACCAGCACCGCAAAGCGCAACCAGACGCTGCCGCAGGTGCCGACCACGGCGGAGGCCGGCGTGAAAGGCGCGGATTCCTCGCTCTGGATCGCGCTATGGGGGCCGGCTGGGATGAGCTCCGAGCTGGTGAACAAGATCAACGGCGACGTGCGCAAGGCGCTCGCCGATCCGGGGGTGAAGTCGAAGCTGGAAAGCCTCGGCAACGAGACCATGGTCATGTCCCCGGCCGAATTCGCCAAGCTGGTTCGCACAGAAACGGACGAGAACAGGCGGCTGCTCGGCGCCGCCGGCGTCAAGCCGCAGTAGTTAGGCGGGCTTCTACGCTGCAGTAGTTAGGCGGGCCTCTACGCTGCAGTAGCCAGTTTCTTCAGGGGAACGCCGGTCAGCCGCTGAAGTTCCTCGAACGACAGTCCTTCGACCGTCTCGATCACGTGAAGGCCGTCGGCCTTCACGTCGATCACGGCGAGGTCGGTGTAGATGCGGTCGACGCAGCGCGCGCCGGTGAGCGGATAGGTGCAGCGCTCGACGATCTTGCTTTTGCCGTCCTTCGTGAGGTGCTCCATCATCACGAGCACTCTCTTCGCACCGACCGCGAGGTCCATCGCGCCGCCGACCGCGGGAATCGCGTCGGCGCCGCCGGTATGCCAGTTGGCGAGATCGCCGTCCGCGGATACCTGGAACGCCCCGAGAATGGCGAAGTCGAGATGGCGCCCGCGGATCATGGCGAAGGAGTCGGCGTGGTGGAAATACGCGCCGCCCGCAAGCAGCGTGACCGGCTCCTTTCCGGCGTTCGTGAGATCCTCGTCGATCTCGCCTTCGGAGGGCTTGGGTCCGACGCCGAGAATGCCGTTCTCGCTGTGCAGGATGATCTCGCGTCCCTTCGGCAGGTAATCGCCCACCAGCGTCGGCAGGCCGATGCCGAGGTTCACGTAGGCGCCTTCCGGGATGTCGCGCGCGACCCGCGCGGCCATCTGCTTGCGATCTCGCTTTTTCATCATGCGGCCTTCATGATCGCGGGTGCGACGCGCACCACGCGCTGGACGAAAATGCTGGGTGTCACGATCGTCTCGGGGTCGAGGCTGCCCAACTCGGCGATCTCGCGAACCTGCACCACGGTGGTTTTCGCCGCCGCGGCCATGATCGGCCCGAAGTTGCGCGCGCTCTTGCGGTAGGTGAGGTTTCCCCAGCGGTCGGCGCGGTCGGCCTTGATCAACGCGTAGTCGGCGTGGATCGGATACTCGAGCACGTAGTCGCGCTCGCCTATGCGCCGCGTCTCCTTACCCTCGGCGAGCCGCGTGCCATACGCGGTGGGCGTAAAGAAGGCGCCGATTCCGGCGCCGGCAGCGCGAATGCGCTCTGCGAGCGTGCCCTGGGGAACGAGCTCGAGCTCGATCTCGCCCGAGCGGTACTGCGCGTCGAAGTGCCACGAGTCCGCCTGCCGCGGGAACGAGCACAGGATCTTGCGTACGCGCTTCGCTTTGATGAGCGCAGCGAGGCCGGTATCGCCGTTGCCGGCATTGTTGTTGACGATGGTCAAGTCGCGCGCCCCCTGATCAATCAGGGCGTTTATCAGCGCGGAGGGCATTCCGGCGTTGCCGAAGCCATGGATCATGACTGCCGCCCCATCGGGCACGTCCGCAAGCGCCGCCTCCGGGCTCGCTACGATCTTGTTGATCATGGGTGGGCCGATTATGGCACCGGGCCGCGTTACCTCTTGTCTTGACAATCGACTTTGATTTTTCATCATAAACATATGAAAACATGAGATAATATTCATGAAATGCTGCGCTTGCAAAAGAACAGCTAAGTACTTGTAGGACAAAAGAAAAGAAGGCTTGACCCCTGTGTGGTTTTGCCATTAGAGTGGCAAAAGGTAGCGAAAAGTGGCAAAACAAGCCATAAGACAAACCATATGGGTGGAGCGTTTCACGGAGCGGCGGTCATTACGCTCGACGCAAAAGGACGCGTCGCTATCCCGACTCGCCATCGCGAAGCGCTGCTCGACGGGGGCAAAACGTTAGTGCTCACTGCGCACCCCGACGGATGCGTTCTCGTGTATCCCGAATCCGCCTGGGAGCCGGTGCGCACCCGGGTCGACACGTTCCCCGCATTCCATCCGCAGGCGAGCTGGTGGAAACGCGTGCTGCTCGGCTTCGAGGAGCACGTCGCTCCGGACGCCTCGGGGCGCGTGCTCCTTTCCCCGGCGCTGCGCCTGCACGCGAAACTCGAGCGCGAGGCGATGATGGTGGGCCAGGGCCGTTACCTGGAGCTCTGGGATTCCGGCGTCTGGAGCGCCAAGCTTGGCCAGGCGCTCGCCGGGTCGGCAACTCCGCCGGCAGGCATGGAAGATTTCTCGCTATGAGGGCCGGCCGTGCACATCCCGGTGCTCGCTTCGGAAGCAGTGGACGCACTGGCCGTCGACCCCGAAGGGACCTATGTCGACGGCACCTTCGGGCGCGGCGGCCACAGCCGCGCGATCCTCGAGCGTCTCGCCCCGCGCGGCCGCCTGATCGCGCTCGACCGGGACCCGGACGCCGAGCGCGCGGCGCACGGCATTTCCGATCCCCGCTTTTCGTTTTTCCGCACGCGGTTCTCCGCCCTCGCGCAGGTGCTGCAGGGCGAGCTCGTGAACGGCATGCTGTTCGACCTGGGCGCGTCCTCGCCGCAGCTGGACGACCCTGCGCGCGGCTTCTCGTTCAGGCGCGACGCGCCGCTCGACATGCGAATGGACCCCACCGCCGGCCCCACCGCGGCGCAGTGGCTCGCGACCGCAGAAGAACAACAAATCCGGCAGGTCATCCGCGACTATGGCGAAGAACGGTTTGCTAAACAGATTGCAGCGGCGATTGTTGCTGCTCGGGCGCGCGGGCCCCTCCTTCGTACGCGCGAGCTTGCCGATCTCGTGGCGGGCGCGGTCCGCACACGCGAGCCGGGCCAGGACCCGGCGACGCGCACCTTTCAGGCTTTACGGATTCACCTCAATCGGGAGCTTGAGGAAGTGTCGCTGATGCTGCCACAGGCGACGGCGCACCTCGCCGCCGGCGGCCGGCTCGCCGTGATCGCCTTTCATTCCCTCGAGGACCGCATCGTGAAGCGGTTCATGCAGTCGCTCGCGCGTCCCGAAGTGCCCCGGGGCCTGCCGCTGCGCGCCAGCGAAATGCCACAGCCTGCGCTCAAGCTGGTCGGTCGTGCGGTGCGAGCGTCGGCGCAAGAGACAAGAAGAAACCCGCGGGCGCGGAGCGCCATCCTTCGGGTGGCCGAGCGCACCGCGGGCCCTTTCCATGCGAAGCACTTTCGAATCGAGCCCGGCGCGCGGTGGCGAAACTGAACCTCCTCCTCCTCGCGGTTCTCGTTGCCTGCGCGCTCGGGCTCGTCACTTCGCAGCACAGGGCGAGGAAGCTGTTTTCCGACCTCGAGCGCGAGCTGAACCGGGCGCGCGAGCTCGATATCGAGCGCGGCCAGCTGCAGCTCGAGGCGAGCACCTGGGGCCTGTCCCAGCGGGTAGAGAGGATCGCCGCCTCGACCCTCGGCATGCGCGCGCCGGATCCGCGCCGGGTTAGGCTGGTCGCGCCGTCCAGGTGAGCGCGGCGAGCCAAGGGCTGGTCCGGTTCCCGGTCTGGCGGGCGCGGCTCGTGCTTGCAACGCTCGCCGCAGGCTTCGCGCTGCTCGGAGCCCGCGCGCTCTATCTTCAGGCGCTCGAAACCGAGTTCCTGCAGGGCAAGGGCGACGCGCGCTATTCGCGCCTCATCGAGGTTCCTGCGACGCGCGGCAGGATCGTCGACCGCCGCGGCGACGCGCTGGCCATCTCCACGCCGGTGAAGTCGATCTGGGCGATCCCCGGGGACGTGACGCTGTCCGCCGCGCAGCATCGCAAGCTCGCCGCGCTGCTCGGCCTGGATACACGCGAGCTGCAGAAGAGGCTCGACGAATCCGCGCGCGACTTCGTTTATCTGAAGCGCCAGGTGTCGCCGGACACGGCGGATGCGATCGGCGCCCTCGGCCTGAAGGGCATCTATCAGCATCGCGAGTTCCGCCGCTACTACCCGGGCGGCGAACTGACCGCGCATCTGGTCGGCTTCACCGGCGTCGACGATGCCGGCCAGGAAGGCGTCGAGCTGGCCTTCCAGTCGCATCTCGCGGGAACGCCCGGTACGCGCCGCGTCCTGAAGGACCGCCTGGGGCACGTCGTCGAGGACGTCGAATCGATCCGCTCGGCGCAGGACGGGCACGACCTCGTCCTGTCGATCGACGGCAAGCTGCAGAGCCTCGCTTTTGGCGCGCTGCAAGCCGCCGTCGATCAGCACCGCGCCAAGGCCGGCGCCCTGATCGTCGTCGACGCGCGCAGCGGCGAGGTGCTCGCGCTCGTGAACGTACCCTCGTTCAATCCCAACAACCGCGCCCGGCTGACCGGCGCGCAGCTTCGCAACCGCGTGATCACCGATCTGTTCGAGCCGGGTTCGACCCTGAAGCCATTCACCATCGCTGCGGCGCTCGAAAGCGGGGCCGCGACCCCGGCGACAGTGGTGGACACGGCGCCGGGCACGCTGACGCTCGCCCGCCACACCATTCGCGACGTGCATCCGGCGGGCGCCATGAGCGTGGCGCAAATCCTCCAGAAGTCGTCCAACGTGGGCGCGGCCAAGCTTGCGCTCGGGCTGCCGCCTGAGTCCCTGTGGCGCCTGTACCACGGCGTCGGATTCGGCCAGCCGCCGCAGCTGGAGTTTCCGGGCGCCGCCGGCGGCAAGCTTCGCCACTACCGTAGCTGGCGCCCGATCGAGCAGGCCACCATGGCCTATGGGCACGGCATCTCGGTCAGCCTGGCGCAGCTCGCGCATGCCTACACCGTGTTCGCGCGCGACGGGGAATTGGTGCCGCTGACGCTGGTCAAACGCGGCGTGCAGGTGGGCGGCGAGAAGGTGATTTCACCGGACACGGCGCGCGCGGTGCGCTCGATGCTCGAGCTCGCGGTGCAGCCGGGCGGCACGGGGCCGCGCGCCCGCATCATGGGATGGCGCGTCGCGGGCAAGACCGGCACGGCGCACAAGCCCGACCACGGGGGCTATGCTGCCGACAAGTATGTCTCCTCGTTCGTCGGCCTGGCGCCGGCGTCCGCGCCGCGCCTGGTGGTCGCGGTGATGATCGACGAGCCGCTGGGGCAGTATTACGGCGGAGCGGTCGCGGCGCCGGTCTTCGCGCAGGTGATGCAGGGCGCGCTGCGCATGCTCGAGGTGGCGCACGACGCTCCGCTCGAGCCGCTCGCCGTGCCCGGCGAAGGCGAGGAGGCGAAGGAGAACACGTGACGTGGAGCCGATGCGCGAACTGGCGGCACAAGGCGCGATGATCGAGGCGCTTTCATCGGACAGCCGGCGTTGCGCCCCTGGCGTCGCGTTCCTCGCCTATCCCGGGGAAAAGGCGGACGGACGCGGCCACATCGGCGACGCGCTCGGCCGCGGCGCGTCGGCAGTCCTCTGGGAGAGCGAAGGATTCGCCTGGCGCAGCGAGTGGCGCGTGCCGAACGTCGGCGTGCTGGACCTCAAGGCGCGGGCAGGCGGCCTTGCCCACGAGTTCTACGGCTGCCCTTCCGATCGCCTTTGGGTGTGCGGCGTTACCGGGACCAATGGCAAGACCTCGTGCAGCCAATGGATCGCGGCGTCGCTTGCCGCCCGCGGTACCCGCGCCGCCGTGATCGGCACCCTGGGCACCGGCTTTCCGGGCGCCCTGGTCGACTCGCCCAACACCACGCCCGATGCGCTCGAGATCCATCGTCTGCTCAGGCAATTCCTGGCCGAGGGCGCAAGTGCCGTCGCCATGGAGGTGTCGTCGCACGGGCTTTCGCAAGGACGCGTCAACGGCGTCGCCTTCGACTGCGCGCTCTTCACGAACCTGTCCCACGACCACCTCGACTATCACGGCTCGATGGAGGCCTACGCGCAGGCGAAGTCGAAACTGTTCGAGACGCCCGGTCTCGCGTGCGCGGTGCTCAACCTCGACGACGTGGTCGGCGTGCAGCTCGCGCGTCGCCTGGAAGGCGGCGGCGTGCGCGTGATCGGCTACAGCGTCTCGGGAGCGCGTAACGGCGGCGAGTACCTCGCCGCAACCCGCATCCGCCATGGCGAGATGAAGATCGAATCGACCTGGGGGCGCGCCACGGCGACGGTGAACCAGCTCGGCCGCTTCAACATGGCGAACGCGCTCGGCGTGCTGGGCTGCCTGATTGCCCACGGGATTGCCTTCGAAGATGCCGTGGCGATGTTGTCGGCGTTGCCCGCCGTCCCCGGGCGGATGCAGCAGGTGGGCGAGAAGCCGCTGGTCGTCGTCGATTACGCGCACACGCCCGATGCCCTCGAGAAGGTGCTGCAGGCGCTGCGCCCGGTGGCGGCGCAGCGCGGCGGCAGGCTCGTGGCCGTGTTCGGCGCGGGCGGCGACCGCGATCCCGCCAAGCGTCGCGCCATGGGCGCAGTGGTGTCCCGTCTCGCCGACCGGGCGGTGGTGACTTCCGACAATCCGCGCAGCGAAGACCCCCTCAAGATCATCCAGGCCATCAAGGCCGGGATCTCCGGCGACTGCGAAGTCGAGCCCGACCGGGCGCGCGCGATCGAGGCGGCGATTGCGGGCGCATCGGATGCCGACGTCGTGCTGATCGCCGGCAAGGGCCACGAGAGCTACCAGGAAATCGCCGGCCGGCGCCATGCGTTCTCGGATCCCGCCGTGGCGCGCGACGCATTGCGCCGGGGCGGGCGCGCATGATGAGCCTCACCGAAGCGGCGGCGGTCCTGGGTGCCCGCATGCGCGGCGGCGACGCGCGCTTCAGCGGCGTATCCACCGATAGCCGCACGCTGCGCAGAGGGGAGCTCTTCGTCGCGCTGCGCGGCGAGCGCTTCGACGGGCACGGCTTCCTGCAAAACGCCGCGGCGGCCAAGGCGGCCGCGGCATTGGTCGATTCCCAATTCCCAGGCGACCTGCCGTTGCCAGCGGCCGTGGTCGACGACACGCGCCTTGCGCTCGGCGTGCTCGCGCGGCACTGGCGCGCGCGGTTTCGCCCGGCGCTCGTCGCGGTGACGGGGTCGAACGGCAAGACCACGGTGAAGGAGATGCTGGCGTCGATCCTGCGCTGCCACGCTGGCGACGAGGCAGTGCTCGCCACCGCGGGCAACCTCAACAACGACATCGGCGTGCCGCTCACGCTGCTGCGCATGCGGCAGGGACACCGCTGGTGCGCGATCGAGCTCGGCATGAACCACAAGGGCGAAATCGCCTACCTTGCCGACATCGCGCGGCCGACCGTCGCCCTGGTCAACAACGCCCAGCGCGAGCACCTCGAATTCATGAATTCGGTCGAGGAGGTCGCGGCGGAGAACGCCGCGGCATACGCAGCGCTCCCGGCCGATGGGGTCGTGGTCGTGAATGCGGACGACCCGCATGCGCCATTCTTTCGCAGCCGGGCGGGCGCGCGCCGCGTGGTCGACTTCGGCCTGGACCAGCCGGCGCAAGTGACGGCGCGCCATGCGGTAGGGCCTTTCTCCAGCGAGCTGTGGCTGCGCACCCCGCAGGGCGAAGCTCAGGCGACGCTTGCGATTCCCGGCGTGCACAACGTGCGCAACGCGCTCGCCGCCGCTGCCGCCGCGCACGCCGCTGGAATAGAGGCCAGAACCATTGGAGAAGGTCTGACTTCGTTCCGCCCCTACACCGGCCGGCTGCAGGTGAAGCAGGCGCGCGGCGGCGCCACGCTGATCGACGATACGTACAACGCGAACCCGGACTCGGTGCGCGCGGCGATTGACGTGCTCGCCTCCTGCCCGGGGCCGCGCGTGCTCGTGCTCGGCGACATGGGCGAAGTCGGCGCCCAAGGTGCGGACTTTCACCGCGAGGTCGGCGCCTACGCTCGCGCCAAGGGCATCGCCAGCCTGCTCGCGCTGGGCGAGGCGACCCGCGACGCGGTGCAGGCGTTCGGCGCCGGCGGCCGCCACTTCGACAAAGTGGAGGAGCTGGTTGCCGAGGTGCGCGGCAGCAGCATCCTCGTCAAGGGGTCGCGCTTCATGAAGATGGAGCGCGTGGTGGCGGCGCTCACCGGCGCGCCCGCCGAGGGAGGTCACTGATGCTGCTCGAGCTCGCGCAGTGGCTGGCGAAGGACGTGCGGCTGTTCAACGTCTTCAACTACATCACGCTGCGGGCGGTGCTCGCCTGCCTCACAGCGCTCGCCGTGTCGCTCATCCTCGGCCCCTACTTCATCCGCAAGCTGACCGCCTACAAGATCGGTCAGGCGGTGCGCGACGACGGGCCTCGCACCCACCTCACCAAGGCCGGGACGCCCACCATGGGCGGTGCGCTGATCCTGGTCTCGATCGGCATCACCACGCTGCTCTGGGGCGATCTTTCGAATCGGCTGCTGTGGGTGGTGCTGCTCGTCACGGTCGCTTTCGGGGCCGTGGGCTGGGTCGACGACTATCGCAAGGTGGTGCACCGCAATCCGAAGGGCCTCTCGCCGAAGGCGAAGCTCTTCTGGCAATCGGTGATCGGGCTCTCCGCCGCGGTCTATCTCGGCTTCCTGTCGCAGAACATGCCGGCCCTGAACCAGTTCATCGTGCCCTTCTTCAAGCACGTCGCCTATCCGCTGGGGACCATCGGCTTCGTCGCGCTCACCTTCTTCGTCATCGTCGGCACGTCGAATGCCGTCAACCTGACCGACGGCCTCGATGGGCTGGCGATCATGCCCACCGTGCTCGTCGGCAGCGCGCTCGGCATCTTCGCCTATGTCGCGGGCCACGCGCTGTTCTCCAAGTACCTCGGCCTGCCCTACATACCTGGGGCCGGCGAGCTGGCCGTGATCTGCGGCGCGCTGTCCGGCGCCGGCCTGGGATTTCTCTGGTTCAACGCCTACCCGGCGGAGGTCTTCATGGGCGACGTGGGCGCGCTCGCGCTGGGCGGCGCGCTCGGCACGATCGCGGTCATCGTGCGCCAGGAGATCGTGCTCTTCATCATGGGCGGCGTGTTCGTCGCCGAAACCCTGTCGGTGATGATCCAGGTGCTGTACTTCAAGTACAGCGGCGGCAAGCGCATCTTCCGCATGGCGCCGCTGCACCATCACTACGAGCTCGAGGGCTGGAAGGAGAGCCAGGTCGTGGTGCGCTTCTGGATCATCACCATGATGCTGGTGCTGTTCGGGCTTTCGACGCTCAAGCTCAGATGATGCGAGAGCCCGCCTTCTCGCTCCTCGAGAAACCCATCCCGATGCCGCTTCGCGGCCGGCGCGTGCTGGTTCTCGGGCTCGGCGACACCGGCCTTTCGGTCGCACGCTGGGTCGAGCGATGCGGCGGCACGCCGCGGGTCGCGGACACCCGGCAATCGCCGCCTCGGAAGACGGACTTCAAAGGCGACCTCCACACCGGGCCTTTCGGCGACGCCCTGCTGGAGGGTGTCGAGCTGCTTTGCATCAGCCCGGGCCTGCCGCTCGAAGAGCCGCTGATCGTCGAGGCAAGGCAAAGGCGCATCCCGGTGGTGGGCGACGTCGAGCTCTTTGCCTGGCAAAACGCCGCCAAGGTGCTGGCGATCACGGGCACCAATGGCAAGAGCACCGTCACCGCGCTGACGGGCCACCTGCTGCGCAGCGCCGGCATCGATTGCGAGGTCGCGGGCAATATTTCGCCCCCGGTTCTGGACGCTTTGTTATCGAGAAACAAACCTCCCGCAGTCTGGGTGCTGGAGCTCTCGAGCTATCAGCTCGAGACCACGTGGTCGCTCGCGCCGCACGCCGCCACGGTGCTCAACATTACCGAGGATCACCTCGACCGCTATCCGGAGCTCGAGGACTACGCGGCGGCGAAGGCGCGCATCTTCCAGGGCGACGGCGTGCAGGTCCTCAACCGCGACGACCCCCGCGTTCTCGCGATGGCGCTGCCGGGGCGCAAGCAAACGACTTTCAGCCTTTCCGATTCTGCCGACTTCTGCATCCGGGACGGTGCGTTGATCGCCGGCGGAAGAAAACTGCTCGAAGGGGCGGCGTTGCCGATCCGCGGCTGGCACAACGCGGCCAACGCGCTCGCCGCCTGCGCACTCGCTTCCACGCTCAACGTACCCATCGAGGCCTTGCGGGCGGGGTTGAAAACATTTCGCGGCCTGCCGCACCGGCTCGAGCTGGTGCGCACGCGCCATGGCATCGAGTGGTACGACGACTCCAAGGGTACCAACGTCGGCGCCACGATTGCGGCGCTGAAGGGCCTGGCAAAGCCGACCGTGCTCATCCTGGGCGGCGAGGGCAAGGGTCAGGACTTCTCTCCGCTCGCCGCGCCGGCGGCGCAATTCGCGCGCGCGGTGCTGCTGATCGGCCGCGATGCCCCGATCATCGAGAAGGCCGTTCCCGGAGAACGCTGCGCCTCGCTGCAGGAGGCGGTGCAGCGCGCCGCGCGCCTCGCGCAGCCCGGAGACGCAGTACTGCTTTCGCCGGCGTGCGCCAGCTTCGACATGTTTCGCGACTACAAGCACCGCGGCGAAGTCTTCGCGGCCGCGGTGCGGGACCTGCCGGCGTGAGCCGCACGTATGTCTTCGCGCGCAGCGCGCCGAGCGCAGAGTACGACCGCTCGCTCGCGTGGGCGGCGCTGCTGCTCGCCGCGCTGGGCCTGGTCATGGTGTACTCGGCTTCGATCGCGACCGCGGAAGCGAGCCGCTACACCGGCCACAACGCCGCCTGGTATCTCGCGCGCCACGGGCTGTTCCTTGCCGCGGCGCTTGCGGCCGCGCTCATGGTGTTCCTCGTGCCGGTGAAGCTGTGGCAGGGCGTCGCGCCGTGGCTCTTCACCGCCGGCGTCGCGCTGCTCGCGCTCGTCCTGGTGCCGGGAATCGGCCGCGAGGTGAACGGCGCGCGGCGCTGGCTCGACATCCCGTTCGTCAGCGTCCAGCCTTCGGAGCTGGTCAAGCTCGGCGCGGTGCTCTACGCGGCCGACTACACGGCGCGCAAGCATGCGGTGATGAAGAGCTTCAGGAAAGGCCTGCTGCCGATGCTCGCGGTCATGCTGCTCGTGTCGTGGCTCCTGCTGCGCGAGCCCGACTTCGGCGCGCTGGTGGTGATCGCGTTCAGCACGTTCGGCATCCTGTTTCTCGGCGGCATGAACGGACGCCATTTCATGGCGCTTCTCGGCATGCTCGCCACCGGCTTCGTGGTGCTGATCGTTTCCTCGCCCTACCGCATGCAGCGCATCTTCGGCTTCATGGACCCCTGGTCCGATGCGTTCGGCAAGGGCTACCAGCTGTCGCATTCGCTCATCGCCTTTGGCCGCGGCGAGTGGCTCGGCGTCGGACTCGGGGCGAGCCTCGAAAAGCTGCACTATCTTCCCGAGGCGCACACCGATTTCCTGCTCGCGGTGATTGCCGAGGAGCTCGGCTTCGTCGGCGTGGCGCTCGTCATTGCCCTGTTCCTGTGCATCGTCGCGCGCGCCTTCGCCATCGGACGGCAGGCGACGCTTCACGAGCGGCATTTCGCAGCGCTTGCCGCCCAGGGCATCGGCGCTTGGATCGGGTTCCAGGCGCTGATCAACATGGGGGTGAACGTGGGCCTGCTGCCGACCAAGGGGCTCACGCTGCCGCTCATGAGCTACGGCGGCTCGGGCCTGGTGGTGAACTGCGTGGCGCTCGCCATTCTCCTGCGCATCGACTGGGAGAGCCGTCAACTGGCCAGGGGGTTGCCTGCTTGAAGACCATCCTGATCATGGCCGGGGGCACCGGCGGACACATCTTTCCCGGCCTTGCCGTGGCGCACGAGATGCGCTCGGCGGGCTGGGAAGTCGTGTGGATGGGCGCGCGCGGCGGCATGGAGGAGCGCCTCGTCCCGCCGCGCGGCTACCGCACGGCGTGGATCCGCGCCAAGGCGGCCCGGGGCAAGGGACTGCTGCAGAAGCTGCTGCTGCCGGCGAATCTCCTCTACTCGTTCTGGGAGAGCGCGCTCCTCATCCGCGCACTCAAGCCGGACGTGGTGCTGGGCCTCGGCGGCTACGTCGCGTTCCCGGGCGGGATGATGGCGTCGCTGCTCAATCGGCCCCTTGCGCTGCACGAGCAGAACGCGGTGCCTGGGCTCGCGAACCGGGTCCTCTCCAGCGTGAGCGACAAAGTGATGGTCGCGTTCCCGCAGGCGCTGGGCTCGGCCGAATGGACCGGCAACCCCGTGCGCGACGAGATCGCGGCCATGGCGCCGCCGGAGGATCGCTTTCGGGGCAGGAGCGGGCCGATCAGGATCCTGGTGGTCGGCGGCAGTCTCGGCGCCCAGGCGCTGAACGAGGCAGTGCCGAGAGCGCTCGCCCTGCTCGCGGCGCCCGTGTCGGTAGTGCACCAGTCCGGCGAGAAGCACCTGCAGGTGCTCAGGAAGAACTATTCGGATGCCGGGGTCGAGGGCGAGCTCGTCGCCTTCATCGACGACATGGCCCGGCGCTACGCCGAAGCCGATCTCGTGATCTGCCGCGCTGGCGCGGTCACCATCGCGGAGCTTTCGGCCGGCGGCATGGCGAGCATCCTGGTGCCGTTCCCGCACGCCGTCGACGATCACCAGACCGCCAACGGGCGCTTCCTCGCGGACAAGGGCGCGGCGGTCCTGGTGCCGCAGCACGAGATGACGGCCGAGAAGCTCGCCGCGCTCATTGCATCGCTCGATCGAGCGACGCTCCTCGCCATGGCGCGGAAGGCGCGCGCGCTCGGCAAGCCCGACGCCGCGCGCATCGTTGCTCAGCGCTGCATGGAAATAGCCAGATGAAGCACAAGGTGCGCCGCATCCACTTCGTCGGCATCGGCGGCTCGGGGATGAGCGGCATCGCCGAGGTGCTGGTGAACCAGGGTTACCAGGTGAGCGGCTCGGACCTCGCCGAGAACGCGGCCACCCGGCGCCTCGCCGAGCTCGGTGCGAAGGTGCTGCTCAAGCACCAGCCCGCCAACGTGCAGGGCGCCGACGTCGTGGTGGTGTCGACCGCGGTCCAACAGGACAACCCCGAGGTGCTCGCCGCGCGCGAGCATCGCATCCCTGTGGTGCCGCGCGCGCTGATGCTCGCCGAGCTGATGCGGCTCAAGCAGGGTGTGGCGATCGCGGGCACGCACGGCAAGACCACCACGACCAGCCTCGTCGCCAGCGTGCTGGCGGAGGCCGGCCTCGATCCGACCTTCGTGATCGGCGGGCGCCTCATCGCGGCGGGCTCGAACGCGCGCCTGGGCGCCGGGGAATTCATCGTGGTGGAGGCCGACGAATCGGACGCCTCCTTCCTGCACCTGCAGCCGATGATCGCCGTGGTGACCAACATCGACGCCGACCACATGGACACCTACGAGCACGACTTCGAGGAGCTGAAGGGCGCGTTCGTGCAGTTCCTGCGCAACCTTCCCTTCTACGGCGCCGCGATCCTCTGCGCCGACGACCCGCACGTGCGCTCGATCCTGCCGGTGGTGACCAAGCCGGTGATTACCTACGGCGCCAGCGACGACGCCAGCGTGCGCGCCGAGGCGATCCGTCACGACGCCGGCCGCATGCGGTTTCGAGCGCGGCGCGAAGGCGCGGCCGCGCTCGACGTGACCCTCAACCTGCCCGGGCGGCACAACGTGCTGAACGCGCTTGCCGCCATCGCGGTCGGGAGCGAGCTCGGCATCAAGGACCAGGCCATCCTTACGGCGCTCGCCGAGTTCCACGGCGTGGGCCGGCGCTTCCAGCGCTACGGCGACGTCGCGCTCGCGAGCGGCGGCAGCTTCACGCTGATCGACGACTACGGCCACCATCCCGCCGAGATGGCGGCGACGCTCGAGGCGGCGCGCGGCGCCTTCCCCGGGCGGCGCATCGTGCTCGCGTTCCAGCCGCATCGCTATACGCGCACGCGCGATCTCTTCGAGGACTTCGTCAAGGTGCTGTCCACGGCCGACGCGCTGCTCCTCGCCGACGTGTATCCCGCGGGCGAGGCGCCCATCGTCGCAGCCGACGGCCGCGCGCTCGCGCGCGCGCTACGCGTCGCCGGCGGCGTCGAGCCGGTTTTCGTCGAGGACGTGGCCGAGATGCCGGAGGCGATCCGCCGGGTCGCCCAGGACGGCGACGTCGTCGTCACCATGGGAGCGGGCTCGATCGGCAACGTGGCCGCTCAGCTCGCATGAACATGGCCGACACCTTCCAATTCCGCGAGCCGATGGCGCGGCATGTCAGCTGGCGGGCCGGCGGAACGGCCGACCGGCTTTTTGCCTCGCCCGATCTCGAAGGCCTCGCCGCCTTCCTGCGCTCACTCCCGAAAGGAGAACCGCTGTTGTTTGTCGGCCTGGGCTCGAATCTGCTGGTGCGCGACGGCGGCTTCCGCGGCACCGTGATCCTCACGCACTCGGCGAAGAAAAACGCGCGCATGGACGGCGGCCGGATCTACGCCGACGCCGGCGTGGCGAGCCCGAAGGTGGCGCGCTTCGCCGCGACGCATCACTTCGTCGGCGCCGAGTTCCTCGCCGGCATCCCCGGTACGGTGGGCGGTGCGCTCGCGATGAACGCGGGCTGCTATGGCGGCGAGACCTGGGACATCGTGCAGCAGGTGTTGACCATAGACAGGAACGGCGAGCTCAGGGAGAGGAAGAAGGCGGAATACGAAATCGGCTATCGCCACTGCCGGCTCCGCCCCGCGAACGAGGAGTGGTTCGTCGCCGCATGGTTCGAGCTGAAGAAGGGCGACGGCGAAGCATCGCGCGCGCGCATCAAGGAGTTGCTCGCCAGGCGCATCGCCTCGCAGCCGTTGCAGCTTCCCAATGCCGGCAGCGTGTTCCGCAATCCGCCGGGCGACCACGCCGCGCGCCTCATCGAGTCCTGCGGCCTGAAAGGCCTCGCGCGCGGCGGCGCGCGCGTGTCGGAGAAGCACGCCAACTTCATCGTCAACCCCGACGGCGCGGCGAGCGCCGCCGACATCGAGGGTCTGATTCTTCAGGTCAGGAAGACCGTCCTCGAGCGGACCGGGGTTGAGCTCGTCCCGGAAGTGCGCATCGTGGGAGAGCCGGCATGAACTTCGGCAAGGTTGCGGTGCTGCTGGGAGGCAAGTCGGCCGAGCGCGAGGTATCGCTCAAGAGCGGCGGCATGGTGCTGAAGGCGCTGCGCAGCCGCGGCGTCGACGCGCATGCGTTCGATCCGTCGGAACGTGATTTCGACATTCTGAAAAAAGAAAAATTCGAGCGGGCCTTCATCGCTCTCCATGGCCGCTTTGGCGAGGACGGCACGGTGCAGGGCATCCTCGAATGGCTCGGGATCCCCTATACCGGGAGCGGCGTGCTCGCTTCGGCGCTCGCGATGGACAAGCTGCGCACCAAGCGCATTTGGGCCGCGGAGAAGCTGCCGACGCCGGACTATGAGCTCCTGACGAAGGACACGAACCTGCGCATCGTGGCGCGCAGGCTCGGCCTGCCGATCATGGTGAAGCCGGCGAGCGAAGGCTCCTCGATCGGCATGTCCAAGGTGCGCGCGGCGGGAGATCTCGAGGAGGCCTATGCGCTGGCGGTGAACTACGACCGCGTGGTGATCGCCGAGCAGTTCATCGACGGCATCGAGCTCACCTGCGGCGTCCTGGGGAGCGAGCCGCTGCCGCTCATCAAGCTCGAGACGCCGCGCGAGTTCTACGACTACGAGGCGAAGTACCTTACCGACGACACGCGCTACATCCTGCCGAGCGGGCTGCCGGCAAAGAAGGAGCGCGAGCTGCAGGAGCTCTGCCTCGCCGCCTTCCGCACGCTCGGCTGCGAGGGCTGGGGCCGGGTGGACCTCATGCTCAACAAGCGCGGCCGGCCGTTCCTCCTGGAGGTGAACACCGCGCCGGGAATGACCGATCACTCGCTCGTGCCGATGGCGGCGCGTGCCGTGGGTCTCTCGTACGAAGACCTGTGCGTCAAGATCCTGGAAGGGGCTCATGTGGGATAACCCGCGCCTGCTCAACCTGGCCGCCGGCACGCTCGTGGGCATCGCGGTGTTCGTGTTCGCGATCGTCGGCGTCGCGCTGCTCGCGCGCTCGCCGCTCTTTCCGGTGACCCAGATCGAGCTCACCCACCCGCTCGGCAGGACCACGCGGGCGGAGGTCGAGTCGGCCGCGCGCGCGCATATCCGCGGAAACTTCTTCGCGGTATCGCCTTCGGAGGTGCGCGCGGGACTCGAGGCGCTGCCCTGGGTGCGCAGGGCCTCGGTGCGCCGCGTCTGGCCGGACCGGCTGGAAGTGAGCCTCGAGGAGCACGTCGCGTTCGCGCGCTGGGGCGGCCAGGGACTGGTGAACACCTACGGCGAGCGCTTCAACGGCGCGACCGACGCGCAGCTGCCGGTGTTCTTCGCCCCCGCCGGCACCGAGCTCGAGATGACGCAGCGCTATCTGCGCTTCGCCGAAGCGGTAGCGCCGCTTGGCGCGAAGCTGGAGCGCGTGGTGCTGTCGGAGCGCCGCGCCTGGCAGCTCAGGCTGGACAATGGCCTGCAGCTCATGCTCGGACGCGACGCCGACGGCGCCGAGGCGCGCCTCGCCCGCTTCGTCGAGGCCTATCCCGCGACGCTCGGCCGGATCGCGCGCAGGCACGAGTACGTGGACCTGCGCTATCCCAACGGCTTCGCCCTGCGGGTGCCGGAGCTGCACGGCTAGGCCATGGCGAGAGATAACAAGGACCTCATCGTGGCGCTGGACATCGGGACCTCCAAGGTCGCGTGCCTGGTGGCGGAGCTGCGCGCCGACGGCTCGCTCGAGATCCTCGGCATGGGGGGCCACGAGTCGAAGGGGCTGAAGAAGGGCGTGGTGGTGAACATCGAGGCCACGGTGGCCGCGATCCAGCGCGCGCTCGAGGAAGCCGAGCTGATGGCCGACTGCAAGATCGGCTCGGCGTTCGTCGGCATCGCCGGCAGCCACATCCGCAGCTTCAACTCCACCGGGATGGTCGCGATCAAGGACCGCGAGGTGAGCGCGCTCGACGTCGAGCGCGCGATCGACACCGCGCGCGCGGTCAACATCCCGACCGACCAGCAGATCCTGCACGTCCTGCGCCAGGAATTCATCATCGACGGCCAGGAGGACGTGCGCGAGCCGATCGGCATGTCC
>DATMJC010000049.1:0-5632 GCA_035554435.1 Burkholderiales bacterium
GCGCCGCGGCCCGGCGAGCAGAACGGACGCGAGTACCACTTCGTCGACGAGCCGACGTTCCTCGCGATGCGCGATCGCGGCGAGTTCCTGGAGAACGCGCTGGTGCACGGCAACCGCTACGGCACTTCGAAAAAGGTCATCGCCGAAACCCTCGAGCGCGGGCAGGACCTCGTGCTGGAGATCGACTGGCAGGGCGCGGCGCAGGTGCGCAGGCTCTATCCCGACTGCGTCGGGATCTTCATCCTGCCGCCGTCGGTCGGCGAGCTCGAGCGGCGCCTGCGCGCCCGCGGCCAGGATTCCGAGGCGGTCATCGCGAGCCGGCTCGCCAACGCGCAAGCCGAGATGGCGCACGCCGGCGACTTCGAATATCGTATAATTAACAAAGACTTCGATACCGCCAAGGCGGAGCTCGAGCGCATCGTGCGCGAGCGTCGCCGCAACAGCTGAATTTCCGGAAAGGTTACATGGCCCGAATCACAGTCGACGATTGCCTGAAACGCATCTACAACCGCTTCCATCTCACCCTCGCCGCGACCTACCGCGCCCGCCAGCTCAGCGCCGGCGCCTCGCCCATGGTCGAGCCCAACCGCGACAAGGCGACGGTGATCGCGCTGCGCGAGATCGCGGCGGGAAAAGTTGGCACCGAGGTACTGAAAAAAAACCCCACCCCGCCCGCGTCCACGCTCTGAGCCTGTAAGAAGCATACGGGGTCAGGTAATCTGGCCCCATGGCGACGGCGGTCGTACCCAACCTCGAGCAGGGCCGCTTCGGCTATCTCAAGCCGAAGGACGTGGCGCGCCTCGCCGAGGCGTACCGCTTCTCCGAGGCGGCTCACGCCGGGCAGACCCGCCAGTCGGGCGACCCGTACATCTCGCATCCGCTCGCGGTGGCCGAGATCCTGGCCGACTGGCACCTCGACGGCCAGACGCTGATTGCGGCGCTGCTGCACGACGTGACCGAGGACACCTCGGTCACCAAGGACGAGATTTCCGACACCTTCGGCAAACCCGTCGCCGAGCTGGTCGACGGCGTCTCCAAGCTCGACAAGATCGAGTTCCAGTCGGCCGAGGTCGCGCAGGCCGAGAACTTCCGCAAGATGCTGCTCGCGATGGCGCGCGACGTGCGCATCATCCTGATCAAGCTCGCCGACCGGCTGCACAACATGCGCACCCTGGGGGCCGTACCTCCGGCGAAGAGAAAAAGGGTCGCCAGGGAAACCATGGAGATCTACGCGCCGATCGCCCTGCGCCTGGGCTTGAACACGCTCTATCACGAGCTGCAGGAGCTCGCGTTCTCGCACCTGCACCCGTTGCGCTACCTGGTGCTCGCCAAGGCGACGAAGGCGGCGCGCGGCAACCGCCGCGAGATGATCGGCCGCACGCTGGAGGCGGTGAAGAAGAAGCTCGCCGACAGCGGCATCGAGGGGGTCGTGCAGGGACGGGAAAAGCACGTCTACTCGACCTACCGCAAGATGATCGACAAGCACCTGTCGTTCTCCGAGGTGCACGACATCTTCGGCATCCGCGTGATCGTCAAGGACGTGCCCTCTTGCTATCTCGCGCTCGGCGCGCTGCACGCGCTCTACAAGCCGATCCCGGGCAAGTTCAAGGACTACATCGCCATCCCGAAGGCGAACGGCTACCAGTCGATCCACACCGATCTCATCGGGCCCTACGGCGTGCCGGTCGAGGTCCAGACGCGCACCGAGCAGATGCATCGCCTCGCCGAGTCGGGTGTCGCCTCGCACTGGATGTACAAGGACGATTCCGACCGGCTCTCCGAGCTGCAGAAGCAGACCCACCAGTGGCTGCAGTCGCTGCTCGAGATCCAGCACCAGTCGGGCGACCCGCAGGAGTTCCTCGAGCACGTCAAGGTCGACCTCTTCCCGGACGAGGTCTACGTGTTCACGCCAAAAGGCAAGATCCTGTCGCTGCCGCGTGGCGCGACCGCGGTCGATTTCGCCTACGCCGTGCACACCGACATCGGCAACCGCTGCGTGGCGGCAAAGGTGAACGGCGAGCTCGTCCCGCTGCGCACCGATCTTCGAAACGGCGACCGGGTCGAGATCATCACCGCGAGCCACGCCAAGCCCAATCCCGGGTGGCTCCAGTACGTGCGCACCGGCAAGGCGCGCTCGAATATCCGCCACTTCCTGAAGACCATGCAGTACGAAGAATCGGCGAGCCTGGGCGAGCGCCTGCTCGAGCAGGCGCTGAAAGCACTGAAGGGCTCGCTCGCCGAGATCGACGACGCGGGCTGGGACCGCGCGTTGCGCGATTCCGGCGCACGCTCGCGCGGCGAGCTCCTCGCCGACATCGGCCTCGGCAAGCGCCTGCCGGCGGTAGTCGCGCGCCGGCTTCTCAAGCGGAGCGACTCGAAGGAGGAACTGAAGAGCGCCGGCAGCGTCACCATCCGCGGCACCGAGGGCATGGCGGTGCAGCTCGCCTCGTGCTGCCGGCCGATCCCCGGCGACGCGATCGTGGGCTCCATCAAGAAAGGGCAAGGGCTGGTGGTGCATGTGTCCGAATGCACCGTGATCGAGCGCTCGCGAAAGAAAGAGCCAGAGCAGTGGATCGACGTCGAATGGGACCCGCGCACCAGCCGCCTTTTCCAGGCGGCGATCAACGTGACGGTCGAAAACCAGCGCGGAGTTCTAGCCAAGGTCGCCTCGGAGATCGCCTCCGCTGCCTCCAACATCGACGCGATCAGCATGGACGAGGACCGGGCACTATTTACAACGATGCATCTGGTTCTAGAAGTGGCGAACCGGCAACACCTGGCGCGGGTGCTGCGCGCACTGCGGCGCCTGCCCGACGTAAAGAAGATTTCCCGGACTCGGGAATAGGTGGCTTTCTTAGCTTTTTGTCCATTCCCGCGCTAAGGAGTGCGCTTTTGGTGTAGCCTGACTCCTTCAGTCAGTTCGAACAAATAAAAAGGAGCAGGGAATGAGGGCGTGCGTCAGCGTCATCGATGACGACGCGCTAGTCTTGAGGTCGCTCGACCGCCTGCTGCAATCGCGCGGATTCGAGGTACATACCTATTCCTCGGCGCAGGCCTTCCTCGAGCAGCACGATGCCAGTACCCCCGGCTGCATCGTGATGGACCTGTCCATGCCTGGCCTCAGCGGTCTCGAGCTGCAGCAGGCGCTCGCGCACTCGGCCGACCGACGGCCGGTCGTGTTCATCAGCGGCCGCAGCAGCGTTGAAGCGAGCGTACGGGCGATGAAGGCCGGTGCGGTGGACTTCCTCACCAAGCCGTTCGACGAAGCCGACCTCGTCGCCGCCGTGAGCGCCGCCCTGGAGAAAGACCGCGCCTCGCGCGAAGGCCTGGCCGAGCGCTCCGCGATCAACCTGCGCCTCTCGACGCTGACGCCGCGCGAGCGCGACGTCCTGAGCCGCGTGGTGGCGGGCAAGCTGAACAAGCAGATCGCGGCCGAGCTCGGCACCGCGGAAAAAACGGTGAAGGTGCACCGCGCGCGAATGATGCGGAAAATGCAGTTCGACTCGCTCGCCGAGCTGGTGCGCGCATGGACAGTCACTCAGCCTCTTCCGCCGGCGCCTCCCCAGGCCTGACCCACGCGGGCTGGCAGTTCAGCCCGCGAGCGACCTGGGCCGCGCCGGCGCTGCTCGTCGCCGTCGGCTACTACCTCGCCGCGCGCATCGGCTTCGCCTTCACGCTCCAGCCGTACCCGATCTCGACGCTCTGGCCGCCGAACGCGTTGCTTCTCGCCGCGCTGCTCCTTGCGCCGACGCGTGCGTGGTGGTGGCTCCTCGCAGCCGCCCTGCCCGCCCACCTGCTGGTCGAGCTGCAGAGCGGCGTGCCGGTCGTGATGGTGCTCGGCTGGTACATCAGCAACTGCAGCGAGGCGCTGATCGGCGCGGGGCTCGTGCGCGCCTTCGTCCCCTGGCCCCTGCGGCTCGACTCTCTTCGCAACGCCGGCATCTTCCTTTTCGGGGGCGCGCTCGCGGGCCCGCTCGTTTCATCCTTCCTCGACGCCGCGCTGGTGAGCCTCATCGGCTGGGGCGAGCGTGGCTACTGGGACCTCGTGGGCACCCGCATTTTCTCGAACACCCTCGCGGCGCTCACCGTGGCACCGCTCATCCTGACGCTGGCCTCGATCGAGATCCCGCGGCTGCGCGCGGCGCGGACCGTGCGCTTCGCCGAGGCGGCCGCGCTGTTCGCGGGACTGGCTGCGACCTGCCTGGTGGTCTTCGACCTGCCGCAATTCAGCAACCACACCGCGCCGGCGCTCTTCTACGCGCCGCTGCCCTTCCTGGTCTGGGCGGCGCTGCGCTTCGGGCCGGCGGGCACCGCGAGCGCAATCGCGGTGATGGTGGTGGCGACGATCTTCGGCACGGTCAACGGCCTGGGGCCGTTCGCCGGCAGCACGCCGCAGGAGACGGCGCGCGAAATGCAGCTTTTCCTGAGCGCGGTCGCGGTGCCGATGCTGCTCCTCGCCGTGGTGCTCCACGACCGTGCGCGGGTAGAGCTCGACGCGCGCGAGCAGCGCCTGCAGCTCACGCACCTCTCGCGCGTGGCGATGCTGGGGGAGCTTTCCGGGGGCATCGCCCACGAGCTGAACCAGCCCCTCACTGCGATCCTCAGCAACGCCCAGGCGGCGCAGCACCTCATCGCCAACAAGTCGGCGGATCCGGAGATCCTGGTGGAGATCCTGCGCGACATCATCGCCGCCGACCAGCGGGCGGGCGAAGTGATCCGGCGGCTGCGCACCCTGTTCAAGCGCGGCGAAACCCAGTTCCAGCCGCTCGACGTCAACGAGCTCGTCCACGAGGTCCTCGGCATCGTGCACGGCGACCTCGTCACGCGCTCGGTCGAGATCGTGCCGGAGCTTGCGGCCACCCTGACCAGGATCCACGGCGACCGGGTCGAGCTTGAGCAGGTGATGCTGAACCTCGTGATCAACGCTTGCGATGCCATGGCCGGGATTGCCCCGGAGCAGCGCCGGCTCACGGTGCGCACCCGCAAGGTGGACGTGGAGGACGGCGCGGTGCAGATCAGCTTCAGCGATTGCGGCCCCGGGTTCACCCCGGACCAGTACGCCAAGCTCTTCGAGCCTTTCTATACCACCAAGCCGCGCGGCCTCGGCCTGGGGCTGTCCATCTCGCGCGCCATCATCCGCGCCCATCACGGCCGCCTCTGGGGCAGCTCCACTCCCGGCAAGGGTGCGAGCTTCCATATGGTGCTGCCCGCCCCGAGGGGCCGATAAAGCGGCCGGTGAGCCGGTAAGCGCCCGCGTCGGCATTGGACCTTGGTCCAATTACTCCCCGCGCCGCGAACTGATCCAATGCTCGGACCGTGGCGTATGTCGCGATCGTCGATGACGAGGAGCCGGTCCGCAAGGCGCTGATGCGGCTGCTGCGCGCCTCGGGCCTCGACGCGGAGAGCTACGCGAGCGGCAAGGACTTCCTCGAGGCGAGCGCGCTGCGCGAGCCCGACTGCGTGCTGCTCGACCTCCACATGCCGCGCATGACGGGGCTGCAGGTGTTGCGCGCGCTCCAGGCGGCGCGACGCACGCTGCCGATCGTGATCATCACGGCGCACGACGCCCCCGAGACCCGCGAGCAGTGCCTCGCCGCGGGCGCCACGGCGTATCTGCGCAAGCCGCTCGAGG
>DATMJC010000050.1:0-15753 GCA_035554435.1 Burkholderiales bacterium
CTGAACCGCACCTACGGCGCCACCACGGTCGTCGATCCTCACGGTCGTCCCATCGTGGTCCCGTTTTCCCCATTCGGCTATCCCTTCGGCGATTCCTACATCGAGGAGTCGCGCCTGGCGAACTTCTGCATGCGCGTAAAAGGCTACGAGCTCGTCCCGCTCAAGCCGGAAAATCAAGCCGTGACGATCCAGCCTTCCGCGTCCGGCACGTCGTCTGGAATGCCGTAACCGGGCCGCCCGGCCGCCCACGCGGCCTGCACAGCGCAGATCACGGCGTCGAGCGTATCGCCCGAGCCGTCGGCTGCGAGCGCGACCCTGGTCTTCAGCTTGACGCCAAGCGGGCGGCCCGCCTTCAACGCGCGGACGATGCGCCGGCGCGCGGCGGCGCGTGCCGGCGTCTGCTCGCTGCGTGTGTCGCTCTTGTAGGATTCCCGGATTCCGAGCTGCTTCCGCACGAGCAGGCCAGGATAGGCTTCTAGTGCAACGCGTTCTGCATCTCCGGTTGTGAGCAGTGGAACGCTAGCCCCCGAAGCAAGAAGGCGCGGCGCGCCCTCGTGGAACATCAGCCCGACCGGCGGGTTGACGAGCTTCATCGGGCTCGATGAGCCGGCGGGCAGGTCCGTGGCGCGGTGGGCGTAGCGCCGGCCCGCGGCTCGCGTGTTGCGATACGCATCGAGGATGTCTCGGAACGCCTGGCGCGGTATCGCCGCGCAGTGGCGCACGAGCGCTTGCCAGTCGTCTGGCCACGCGAGATCGCGCACCAGCTCGTTCGGCAGGCTGAACGGAAAGTCGAAGCCACCGACCCAGGGCCCGGGACGCGCGAGGAGCGCCTCGAATTCGCCAAAGGTGTGGAGCCTTTCGACTTCCTCGACCTCCAGCTCGCCGTTCTTCAGGAAACCGGAAGCCGCGGTGATCGGCTTTGCCCGACGCGGCGCGCAGGTGAAGTCGACGCCGTAGATCCTCACGCGGCGCTAGAGCGCTATCTCGTCGTAGCCGCGGCCGGTGAACTGGAGCAGGCAGAAGCCGTTGCCGAACGGGTCGGCGAGCAGCGCGAGGCGGCCGTACGCATGGTCCTGCGCCGCCTGCTCGACCGAGGCGCCGGCGGCGACTGCGCTTGCGATGGCGGCTTCGATATCCTCGACAACGAAATCGAGATGCACCGGGGTCCAGTGGCGGCGGTAGTCACGCTTGCCGTCTGCAACTGCTGAGGCACGCGAACCGGCCGGCTTCGGCAGGAGGTAGATCGGCGAGGAGCCGCCGACGAGCTCGGCCCAGCCGTCGAAGCGCCTGCCAACCTTCAGGCCGAGGCCATCGCAGTAGAAGCGCGTGGCGCGTTCGAGGTTGTCCACATCGATGTTAATGAGCAGGTTCATACCAGCCGCTTCAAGCGGCGGTCCGCACCGGCGGCGGTTGGCGCAGCGTTTGCAGCACCACGCAGTAGCGCTCGGTGAGCTCGATCAGCTTCTTCTGCTGCTCGGGCGGCGCGTCGGTATCGAGCTCGAACCGCAGCCGGATCTCGCGAAACCCGACCGGAGCATCCTTCGCCACCCCCAGCGTGCCGCGGAAATCGAGGTCGCCTTCGGCGACGACTTTCCCATCTCGTAAATCAATTCCCAATGCGGTCGCGACAGCGTTGAGCGTGACTCCGGCGCAGGCGACCAGCGCCTCGAGCAGCATGTCGCCCGAGCACGCCTGCAGGCCACTTCCTCCAGTCGCGGGGTGGAGCCCCGCTTCGACGAGCGCCCGGCCGGTGTCGACGCGGCAGGCGATGCCTTCGCCGATGCGTCCCTGCGCGCGCAGGGTGACCAGGGCAGCTTGCGGCTCCTTGCGGTAGCGGTCCTTGATCGGTGCCTGGAGCGCTTTCAGCTCTTCTGTCTTCATGAGACTTGCCCCAGGTCGGCAGCCGAAAGGTTGTGAATCCGGCCGAACCCGGCGACGAAGCGCGCGTCGCGCGGCGTGATCTGCCAGAACGAAAAGTCGGCGAGCTCGAAGTTGATCGCCTGCTCGGGGAAGCGCTCGAGCCAGCGCGCCTTCAGCGCCGGGTTGTCGCGGGCGAGCTGCGAGGCGTCGCCGCGGATCGATACGCGCATCAGCGTGAACGGGTCGGCGCGGCCGTCGTCGGTCTCGGCGATCGAGAGCGCGACGCGCGGGTCCTGCAGCATGTCCTGGGTGTGCCAGGCGAGGCGGCTCACGTGCACGTAGAAGGCGTCGAAGCGCGCTTCGGGGAGGTAGAGCGTCATCGACGCCATGGGCGCACCGGCGCGCAGGGTGGCGAGATGGGCGATACGCTCGTTTCGCAACAGGTTCGCTAGTGCAGCGGCGGTTTCGGCATCCATGGTCCTGACCGGGACGAAAGTCCTAAGTGGAACAAAAGTCCTAAGCGGAATAAGAGTCCAAGCGGAACGAAACGGCCAGCCTAATCGATTGTAGTATTCTGCGCGATCGTGCGTTACGAGCTCATGATCGGCTTGCGCTACACACGCGCAAAGCGCCGCAACCGCTTTATCAGCTTCATCTCGCTCATCTCCATGGTCGGCATCGCGCTCGGGGTGGCGGTGCTGATCGTAGTGCTTTCGGTGATGAACGGCTTCCAGACCGAGGTGCGCACCCGTATCCTCGGCGTGGCCTCCCACTTGGTGCTTACGGGGCCCGGCAACTCGCTTTCCGACTGGGAGGCGGTGGTTCGCATGGCTACCCAGCATCCGCGCGTTGTGGCCGCGGCGCCGTTCGTGCAGGCGCAGGCGATGCTGACGGGCGAGGGCACCGCGCGCGGCGTCGCGGTGCGCGGCGTGCTGCCGCAGGCCGAGGACAAGGTAGCCGACTTCTCCCAGCACATGGTGAGCGGCCGGGTCGACGCCCTGCAGCCCGGGTCCTTCGGCATCGTGCTCGGCGCCGACCTCGCGCGCGCGCTGCGCGTAGTGCCCGGCGACAAGCTGGCGCTGATCGCGCCGCAGGGCGTAGTCACCCCTGCCGGGGTGGTGCCGCGGCTCAAGCAGTTCACGCTGGTGGGGACCTTCGACGTCGGCTTCAACGACGCCGATGCGGGCCTCGCGCTGATCAACCTCGAGGACGCGCAGCGCCTCTACCAGCTCGACCACCGGGTGAGCGGCGTGCGCCTGAAGCTCGTCGACCTCTTCGAGGCGCGCAAGGTCGGCCGCGAGCTCGTCGAAAAGAACCCCGAGCTCTACGGCTACGACTGGACCAACTCGAACCCGAACCTGTTCCGCGCGGTGCAGATCGAGAAGCGCATGATGTTCATCATCCTGACGCTGATCGTGGCGGTGGCGACCTTCAACGTGGTGTCCACGCTGGTGATGCTGGTCACCGACAAGCAGGCCGACATTGCCATCCTGCGCACCCTGGGCGCGGCGCCGGGCTCGATCATGCAGGTGTTCATGGTGCAGGGCTCGGTGATCGGCGTGCTCGGCACGCTGCTCGGGGTGATCGGCGGGGTGATCCTCGCGTTCAACGTCGAGCCGGTGGTCGGCGCGATCGAGAAGACCTTCGGCGTGCAATTCATGGACAAGAACGTGTATCTCATCCCGTACCTGCCCTCGGAGGTCCAGTCCCACGACGTGGCCGCAATCGCGCTGATCTCGCTCTCGCTCGCGTTCCTCGCCACGCTCTATCCGAGCTGGCGCGCCTCGAAGGTGAACCCCGCCGAAGCCCTGCGGTATGAGTGACGCCGCGCCTGGGGCGGTGCTCGCGTGCCGCGACCTCAGGAAGACCTACCAGGGGCCGACGCCGGTGCCGGTCCTGCGCGGCATCGACCTCGAGGTGCGCCGCGCCGAGCGCATCGCCATCATGGGACGCTCGGGCTCCGGCAAGTCGACGCTGCTGCACGTCCTCGGCGGGCTGGACTCGCCGAGCGGCGGCGAGGTGCTGGTGCAGGGCCGCCGCCTGAGCGCGATGGGCGAGGCCGAGCGCGGCCGGGTGCGCAACGCCACGCTCGGCTTCATCTACCAGTTCCACCACCTGCTGCCCGAGTTCACCGCGCTCGAGAACGTTGCGATGCCGCTGATCATCCGGCGCTCGTCCCCCGCAGATGCGCGTGACAAGGCCAGAAAGATTCTCGAGGAAGTGGGCCTCGGCGCGCGGCTCGAGCACCAGCCGGGCGAGCTCTCGGGCGGCGAGCGCCAGCGCTGCGCCTTCGCGCGCGCGCTCGTCACCGAGCCCGCGTGCGTGCTGGCCGACGAGCCGACCGGCAACCTTGACACGCACACCGCTGACGAGGTGTTCGAGGTCATGCTGCGGCTGTCGGTCTCGCACGGCACCGCCTTCGTCATCGTGACCCACGATGCCGATCTCGCCGCGCGCGCCGAGCGAGTGCTCGAGCTTCAGGATGGTCTGCTGCGCCCGCGCGCGGCATGAGCGTTCTCGAAATCGTCATCTTCCTGCTGCTCTGCGCGGTGGCGCTGGGCTGGGTGTCGCGCCGCGCCGGCCTGCCCTATCCGATCGCGCTGGTGCTCGGCGGCGGGGCGCTCGGCTTCGTCCCCAAGCTGCCGCCGCTCCAGTTCGACCCCCAGTACCTGCTGGTGCTGGTGCTGCCGCCCATCCTCTACCAGGCGGCGCTGCTCACCTCGTGGCGTGACTTCAAGGCGAACCTGCGGCCGATCGGCCTGCTCGCGATCGGCCTCGTCATCGTCACCATGCTGGTGGTCGCCGCGACCATGCGGTTCCTCCTTCCCGAGATGCCATGGGCCGTGGCGTTCGCGCTCGGCGCCATCGTGTCGCCGCCCGATGCGGTGGCCGCGACCGCGATCCTGTCGAAGCTCAACATGCCGCGGCGCATCGTGACGGTGCTCGAGGGCGAGAGCCTAGTGAACGACGCCTCGGGCCTGGTGCTCTACAAGTTCGCCGTGGCCGCGGCGCTCTCGGGCGCGTTCTCGCTCTTCGACGCCTCGGTCCAGTTCGTGCTCGTGGCGGTAGGCGGCATCGCGATCGGCATGCTGCTCGCCGGCGTGTTCGTCGTCATCCACCGCTTCCTCGGCGATCCGTTCATCGAGGTGCTGGTGTCGCTTTCGATTCCCTACCTCGCTTACGTTGCGGCCGAATCGGTGCACGTCTCGGGCGTGCTCGCGGTGGTCGCCGCGGGACTGCTGCGCGGGCGCTATTCGCCCAGGATGGTTTCGGCCGAGATGAGGATCCTCGCGCGCTCGGTGTGGAACCTGCTCGTGTTCCTGCTGAACAGCCTGATCTTCATCCTGATCGGGCTGCAGCTCTCGGGCATCGTCGCGCGCCTGGAAGGTTTTACCGGCGGGGAACTCGCCGCGGCGGCGCTGGCGGTCAGCATGGTGGCCATCCTGGTGCGCTTCGGCTGGGTGTACTTCGCCGAGTACCTTCCCGCGTGGCTCGGCCGCCCGTTCGGCGTCAGGACCACCCCGCCGCTCCCCGGCGAGGCCTTCATCGTGAGCTGGTGCGGGATGCGCGGCATCGTGTCGCTCGCCGCCGCGCTCGCGCTGCCGATCGATCTCGAGTATCGCGAGTTCCTGATCTTCCTCACCTTCGCGGTGATCCTCGTGACCCTGGTGCTGCAGGGCCTGACGCTCGCGCCGCTCATCCGGCGCCTGAAGCTCGGCACCGACCACAGTGCGAGGGATGAGCACCGGCTCGCCCGGGTGGCGATGGGCAAGGCGGCGCTCTCCGCGGTCGACCGTGCCGCGGGAGAAGGCGGCGTGCTGCCCGACGTGATCGAGCGCATCCGCGCCGAGTTCGGCGAGCGCGTGGCCTCCGCCTCGCCGCTCGCGCAGCTCTCCGACAGCAGCCATGCCCACGCCACCCGCGTGCGCCTCGCCGCGGTCCGCGCCGAGCGCGACGAGCTGATCCGGCTTTGGCAGGAGGGAGCGATCAGCGACGACGTGCTGCACCACCTCGAGGAAGAACTCGACTACGAGGAATCGCGGCTCTAGGGGAAAATGGGGACAGTCCCTATTTTTCCTGCCGCTTGCGCGCGCGTGCTTTCCAGGCGAGCACCACATAGGCGCGCCAGCCGTACTCCGTGACGAAGTAGCCAGCGACGGCGAGCGTCACCGCGAGCGCGACCAGGCCGAGCGCGAGCGGCTTGCCGAGCGCCATGCTCCAGTGGGCGAACTCGCGCAGCGACGCGCCGAGGTTGGCCCAGTCCCAGAGGACAGGCTCCTGCGGCATGGTGCCCAGCGGCATGCCGAGCAGGAGCTGCCCGTAGCCGTAGGCAAGGATGTAGAGTGGGACGATGGTGAGCGGGTTGGTGTAGAGGGTCACGAGCAGCGCCACCGGGATGTTCTTGCGCAGCGGAGCCGCGATGAGCAGCGCGCCGAGCATCTGCAGCGGCCCCGGGATGAGCCCGCAGAAGAGCCCGATCGCCACCGCCCCGGGCACCGAGCGGCGGTTGAGGCACCACAGGTTCGGGTGGTGCAGCCAGGCGCCGAACATCGACACAAGCCGGTACGAGCGCACCGTGGCGACGTCGGGAAGATGCTTGCGGAGAAACTTTCGCGGCATGGTGCGCGCGGGTCAGCCGCAAGGCCGCCGCACGCGTTGATTCTAGATGACCTGCGCGCTCCTCGCGTTTGCAGCCGGGGTAGTCCTCCTGCAGATGCAGGCCGCGCTGCCTCCGCTCGCCTGGGCGCTGTTGCTTCTCCCTTTGGCGGTAATCGGCGTGAGATACCGCTTTGTGCTGCCCGTCCTGGCGATCGGAGTGGGTTTCTTCTGGGCGGCATATTGCGCCGTTCTGCGCATGGACGAGTGGCTCGCGCCGCAGCTCGAAGGGCGCGATATAGAGGTCTTAGGCGTGGTGTCGGGACTACCGGCGCAGGGCGAGCGCGGGGTGCGCTTCGAGTTCGACGTGGAATCGGCGCCGCGCGGCGAGCGCGTGCCGGGCCGCGTCCTCCTGTGGTGGTACCGCAGCACGCAGCCCAGCTCGCAACCCGAGGCCGAGCCCGCGCTCCTCGCCGCAGCGGTGCACCCCGGCGAGCGCTGGATGTTCACCGTGCGCCTGCGCCGTCCGCACGGCAACCTCAATCCGAACGGGTTCGACTACGAAGCGTGGCTCCTCGAGCGCGGCATAGGCGCGACGGGTTACGTCCGCCAGCGCGGCGAGCAGCGCCTGCTGGGGCGGCGCGATTCAGCCCTGGACCGGGTAGAGCAGGTGAGAGAAGCCGTGCGCGAGCGCTTCCACGCGGTGCTCGGCGCGACTCCGGCGGCGGGGATCCTTTCAGCGCTCGCCGTAGGCGATCAGCGCGCGATCGCGGCCGAGGAATGGCGCCTTTTCAGCCGCACCGGCGTCACCCATCTCATGAGCATCTCCGGCCTGCACGTGACGCTCGTCTCGGGCCTCGTGGGATGGCTCGTCTCCGCGATCTGGCGACGCGTTCCATGGTTGGCGCTGCGCCTGCCCGCTCGCAAGGCGGGAGCGGCCGCGGCGATCTTCGGCGCGTTCGGCTATACGCTGCTTGCGGGCTTCGCGGTGCCGGCGCAGCGCACCTGCTACATGGTGACCGTGGTCGCGATCGCCCTCTGGACCGGCGGCATCGCCTCGCCGGTGCGCACCCTGGCGCTGGCGGCCGCGGTGGTGCTTGTCGCCGACCCCTGGGCGCCGCTCTCGCCGGGCTTCTGGCTCTCCTTCGCGGCGGTGGCGCTCATCTTCTATGTCGCGGCCGGCTGGACCGGCCGCGATCCCCGGGTCGCGCAATGGGTGCGCGTGCAGTGGGCGATCACGGTAGGGCTCGCGCCGGCGGTGCTGCTCCTCTTCGGCCAGGTCTCGATCGCCGGCCCGCTCGCCAACGCGGTCGCGATTCCGGTGGTGTCCGTGATCGTGACGCCGCTCGCGCTTCTCGCGGCGGTGATTCCGGCCGACTTCATCCTCGAGCTCGCGGCGCGCCTCGTCGAATGGCTGCTCCAGTTCCTCGAGCTTTGCGCGGCGCTGCCGGGCGCCCTGTGGCAGCAGCACGCTCCCGCGCCCTGGGCGGTGGCGCTCGCGCTCGCCGGCGCGGTCTGGGTACTCGCTCCGCGCGGCGTGCCCGGCCGCGGTTGCGGTCTTGCGCTGATGGCGCCCGCGTTCCTGCTGCCGCCGGGGGCGCCTGCGCCGGGCGAGGCCTGGATCACTGCACTCGACGTCGGGCAGGGCCTCGCCGTCGTGGTGCGCACCGCGACACGCACGCTGGTCTACGACGCGGGACCGGCGTTCGGTGCCGAGGCCGACAGCGGCGGGCGCATCCTCGTGCCGGAGTTGCGTGCGGCTGGGGCGAGGGGCGTCGACCTCATGGTGCTCACCCACGAGGACACCGACCATATCGGCGGCGCCCTGAGCGTGCTCGAAAGCCTCGAGGTGCAGGAGCTCGCCTCGTCGCTGCCGCAGGCGCACGCGCTGAACGCGCTCACGCCCGCGCCGCGGCGCTGCCTGGCCGGCGAGAGCTGGGACTGGGACGGCGTGCGCTTTACGTTCCTGCACCCTCGGCCGGAGGACGCTCCTGTGCGCCGCAATAACCAGAGCTGCGTGATGAGGATCGAGGCCGGCGGCGCGGCAATGCTGCTCACGGGCGACATCGAGCGGCTCGCCGAGCTTTCGCTTCTCCATCATCCGGTGGTGAAAGCAGAGGTCATGCTGGTCCCACACCACGGAAGCCGCACCTCCTCCAGCGCCGAGTTCATCCAGGCGGTCGCGCCGCGCTGGGCGATCGTCGCCGCGGGCTATCGCAACCGCTTCGGGCATCCGAACGCGGAAGTGATGGAGCGCTATGCGAGCGCCGGGACGGGCATTCTCCGGACCGACCGGGACGGCGCGATCCACGTCCTGCTGAGGAGCGCCGGGGTGCGGGTCGAGGGCGAGCGCAGCCTGCGGCCCCGCTATTGGCGGACCGCGCCTCCCGTATAGAATGGTCTCGCGGGACCCCGCATCCGGAATTACCACTACCGAGGAAAGAGGAGAGCCATGGCCAAGAAGGGCGACACCGGCGTTTATCGCGTCACCGAAGTCATCGGCACCAGCACCAACTCGTGGGAAGACGCGGCGAAGAACGCGGTGCAGACTGCCGCAGGCACGCTGCGGAGCCTCCGCATCGCCGAGATCACCAAGCTCGACATGCGCCTCGACGACGCGGGCAAGGTCGTGCAGTTCCGCGCGCGCGTGTCCCTCTCCTTCAAGTACGAGGGCTGATGTTCACCGCGGTCGTGCGCGTCACCGGCGCCGGGCGGCTCGCGGATTTCCGCGAGCGCCTGCGCTGGCTGATGGTGCGCGACGAGGACGCCGAGGAGTACAGCGAGCACCACGCCGAAGGGGTGCTCGAATACCGCTTCACGCCGCAGAAGGGCATCCCGTTCCCGGCCTTTACCGCCGCGTCGGCGGACTTTCCCGAGCTGCAGGTCGAGGCCGAATGGGAGCACGACGGCGTGCGCGGGCGCGCGCTGATCGAGAACGGGCGCCTGGTGCAGCAGGCGCCGGAGCTCGTGGCGGGCATGCTGCTCGACGTTTCGATCGAGCATGACGGCAGGCTCGAGCTCGCCTTTGCCTGCACCCGGCGCGAGGACGCGCTGGTCGGCTATGCCGCGAGCGCCGACCGGCACACCTACTTCCGATACCGCGACGGCGGGCTCGAGCTGGTCGGCCCCGATTCGCCGGACGAGGCGCTCGAGGAAGTGGCCTTCGCCTTCGTCGAAGAATGGATCTGGTACGACGAGGAGGACGCGGTGCTCGAGCGCGCGCGCTACGCTAACTACGGCTACCCGGTGCGCGGCGCGAACCTGCGCGCCGAGAAGCTGCACCTCGTCCGCGACCGCGGGCTGCGCTTCTCCTCGCTCGATGCCGAGGCGGCCGACGCCCGCGAAGCGCGCGCGGCGCTCATTGAGCAATGGCTGAAGCGGACCTAGCCGCGCAGCCGCGTCGCCGCTCGGTGCAGTGCGCCTCGCCCAAGGGGCTGCACCGGATGGCCTATCTCGAATGGGGCGACGCGCGAAACCGCGACGTGGTGGTCTGCGTCCACGGGCTCACGCGCACAGCCCGAGATTTCGACGAGCTGGCGCGCGCGCTGTGCGGCCGCTTCAGGGTGGTCTGTCCCGACGTCGCGGGGCGCGGCGACTCCGAGCCTCTGGCCGACCCGATGCTCTACGGCGTGCCGCAGTACGCGGCCGACATGGTCACGCTGATCGCGCGGCTCGACGTCGAGTCCGCGAGCTGGGTCGGCACTTCGATGGGCGGCCTGATCGGCATGGCGCTCGCCGCTCAGGCCGGCTCGCCGATCAAGCGCATGGTGCTGAACGACGTCGGTCCGGTCATCACTAAGGCTTCGCTCGAGCGTATCTCCTCCTACGTCGGCAAGGCGCCCAACTTCGCGAGCGTGGACGACGCCGAGCGCTACATCCGGACGATCTCGGCGCCTTTCGGTCCGCACAGCGACGCCCAGTGGCGCTTCCTCACCGAGACCTGGCTGAGGCGCAACGACGACGGCACCTGGCGCGCGCACTATGACCCGCGCATCGGCGAGCCGCGCCTGGTGCCGCAGGGCGACCTCGAGCTCTGGAGCTTCTACGACGCCGTGCGCTGCCCGACGCTGCTCCTTCGCGGCGAGCTCTCCGATCTCCTGACGCGCGAGACCGCGAACGAGATGACACGGCGGGGCCCGCGCGCGAAGCTGGCCGAGATCCGTGGCGTCGGGCACGCTCCGACGCTGCTGCATCCCGACCAGATCGCCGTCGTGCGCGATTTTCTCCTCCAGGGCACCTGATGGGCAGAGGTTTTCTGCTGGTGCTCGCATTCGGCGCACTTCCGGCCGCGGCGCAATCCACTCTCGACGCGGTGCGCAGCAAGGGCTTCGTGCAATGCGGGGTCAACACTGGCCTCGCCGGGTTCTCGCTGCCCGACTCGAAGGGCGTATGGCGCGGGATCGACGTCGACCTCTGCCGCGCGGTGGCGGCCGCGGTCCTGGGCGACGCCGGGAAGGTGCGCTTTACGCCACTCACCTCGCAGCAGCGCTTCACCGCGCTGCAATCGGGCGAGGTCGACATCCTCGCGCGCAACACCACCTGGACGCTCACGCGCGACACGAGCCTCGGGCTCAACTTCGCCGGCGTCAACTACTACGACGGCCAGGGCTTCATGGTCCACCGCAAGCTGAACGTGAAAAGCGTGAAAGAGCTGAACGGGGCCACCGTGTGCGTGCAGCCGGGGACGACCAACGAGCTCAACCTCGCCGACTACTTCCGCGCCAACGGCATGAAATTCAGGCCGGTGGTCATCGAGAAGCTCGAAGAGGTGCTGAACGCCTACTTCGTCGGCCGCTGCGACGCCTACACCACCGACCACTCGGGCCTCGTCGCGCTGCGCGGCTCGCGCGTGCCCAAGCCCGAAGACCACGTCGTGCTGCCCGAGATCATCTCGAAGGAACCGCTCGGTCCCGCGGTGCGCCACGGCGACGACCGCTGGTTCGACGTGGTGAAGTGGTCGCTCTTCGCGATGATCGAGGCCGAGGAGCTCGGCCTCACCTCGAAGAACATCGAGGAGCAGGCGAAGGGCGCCGGCCCCTCGCTCCAGCGCTTCGTCGGCGCTTCCGGCGAGCTCGGCAAAATGCTCGGCCTCGACAATCGCTGGGCGTTCAACATCGTGAAGCAGGTCGGCAACTACGGCGAGAGCTTCGAAACGAACCTCAAGCCGCTCGGCTTCGAGCGCGGCCTGAACCGCCTCTGGACCCAGGGCGGCTTGATGTACGCTCCCCCGATACGATGATCTTGAAAAAACTTCTTGTAGCTCTCCTGGCCGTTGCGAGCTTCACCGCCGTTGCCCAGACCTACCCAGCAAAACCGGTGCGCATCATCGTGCCGTTCGCGCCGGGCGGCGGCACCGACTTCATCGCGCGCTTCATGGCGCAGCGGCTCTCCGCGAGCATGGGACAGCAGTTCGTGGTCGAGAACCGCGCCGGCGCGGGCAGCACGATCGGCACCGAGGCCGGCCTCAAGTCGCCGCCCGACGGCTACACGCTGACGATCGTCTCCAACAGCTACGCGGCGAACGCGAGCCTCTACAAGCTGCGCTTCGATCCGATCGCCGACATGACCCCGGTGATCCAGATCTCGAGCGGGCCGTACATGGTGGTGGTGCATCCTTCGCTACCGGTGAAGAACCTGCGCGAGCTGATCGCGCTGGCGAAGGCCGAGCCCGGGCGCGTCTTCTTCGCTTCTTCCGGACAGGGCAGCATCAACCATCTCGCCACCGAGCTCCTCGCCAGCATGGCAGGATTCAAGCTGAATCACGTGCCTTACAAGGGCACCGGGCCCGCGCTCGCCGACACGCTTGGCGGGCAAACGAATGCCACGCTCGGCAGCACCGCTTCAACGCTGCCGCACGTGCGCGCCGGACGCCTGCGCGCGCTCGCCGTGACTACGTCGAAGCGCATCGCCTCCGAGCCCGACCTTCCCACGGTGGCCGAAGCCGGCGTGCCGGGATACGAGACGGTCCTGTGGCACGGGCTGATCGGGCCGAAAGGCCTGCCCGCCCCGGTGGTCGAGCGGCTTAACGCAGAGGTGTCGAAGGTCCTGCAGCTCAAGGAAACGGCCGAGCAGCTCCAGAGCGACGGCGTGTCGCCCGCGGGCAGCACGCCGGGAGAATTCCTCGCCGCGATCACGAAGGAGATCGAGCTGTGGCGCCGCGTGGTGAACGACGCAGGCGTGAAGCTCGAGTAGCGGAACAATTTCTCATTGCCGTGCACTTCGAAATTGCCGCCGCGGCGGCCGGGCGGTAAGGTGTGCGCACAAGAAAAGACGGCGAAGGGGGGAACCATGCCGCTCGTAGGTGGACTCGTCCTGCTGATCCAGCTTAGCTTTGCCTATCACGCGCTGAAGACGCGCCGGCCATACTGGTGGATCTTCGTCATCATGGGATTCCCGGTCATGGGCTGCGTGCTCTATTACTTCATCGAAGTCTTCCCGTCTTCGCGCGAGAGCCGCAGCGCGCACAAGGCGGCGCGCGCGATCGCACGCGCGCTCGACCCCGACAAGGACCTGCGCGCGCGCGTCGCCGACGTCGAAGCGTGCGGCAGCGTCGAGAACCGCATGCACTTGGCGCGCCAATGCATGGAGCAGGGCATGCACGCCGAAGCGGCGTCCCTCTACCGCAGCTGTCTCGCCGGCGTGCACGAAACCGATCCGGACATCCGCTATGGCCTCGCCGGCGCGCTCTTCATGGAGGGCAAGCACGAAGAGGCGGTCGAGCTTGCCCGGCGCCTTCGCGCGTCGCATCCCGGCTTCCGGCCGGCCGATGTCGGACTCCTCCTCGCATGCGCGCTCGAAGGGGCGAACCGCCTGGACGAGGCGCTCGCCGAGCTGGGCGTCCTCGCCGACACCTACCCCGGCGAGGAAGGGCGCTGGCGCTACGGCGCGTTGCTCAAGCGCCTGGGCCGGAGCGCGGATGCGCAGGCGGTGTTTCTCAGGATGCTGCGCAACGCCGAGCGCCAGCCGCCTCACTACCGCGACGCGCAGCGCGATTGGCTGAAGCTCGCGCGTGAGAGCATGCAGGCCTAGATGAATCCCTACGCGCCGCCGGAAGCAGCGGTCCACGACCTACCCGTGAAGCCGGGCTCCGCATTCAAGGCCGTCGCGCTCGGCCTTGCGACGGACATCGGCGGCACGTTGGTGGCCACCGTCATCCTCGCGCTGATCTACGGCGCGGCGCTGGGCGCCGCCGGCGTCCGGCGCGAGGAAATTGCCGCCGCCATGCAGGTTTCGGCGACCGATTCATGGTTCTTCTATGCCATGACGGGAGTCGGCCTCGGCTTCTCGGTGCTCGGCGGATACGTCTGCGCCCGCATTGCACGGCGCTCCGAGCTCAAGCTCGGCGCCATCCTCGCCGCGATCTCCGCAACCCTCGGCCTGCTCATGGCCGGAGACGACGGACAGCAACTCGGCACGTCCATCAGCCTCACTCTCGCCGGCATCGGCGCCGTGCTCGCTGGCGCGCGGCTGGGACTCAAGCGGAACCGCGCCGGCAAGTAAATCAGCACTAGCGGCACGAACCTTGCCCGCCATGGGGTATCTGACCGGTCAACCCCATGCGCGCTATCTACCCTGTCGCCCTTCTCACCTGTCTCTTCGCTGCGACAGCCTGCGCCGAGCGTTCGCAGTTGACCCACGAACAGACGGTCGGCCCTGATCCGGTGCTGCCCGCACCGAGCAGCGCGGCGATTCCCACGATCCATGTCGCTCCCGCGAAGGGCTGGCCGACGGACATTGCGCCGAAGTCGCCCGAGGGCCGCAAGGTGACCGCATTCGCCACCGGCCTCGAGCATCCGCGCTGGGTCTACGTGCTGCCGAACGGCGACGTGCTCGTCGCCGAGACCAACGCGCCCGAGCGCCCCGACGAAGGCAAGGGCGTGAAGGGCCGCGTCATGAAAATGATGCAGACCAAGGCGGGCGCAGCCGTGCCGAGCCCGAATCGCATCATCCTGCTGCGCGACGCCGACGGCGACGGTGTCGCCGAGACACGCTCGACGTTCCTCGAAGGTCTGAACTCTCCCTTCGGCATGGCGCTCGTCGGCAACACGCTCTACGTCGCGAACACCGACGCAGTCGTCCGCTTTCCCTACAAGGAAGGTGAACAGAAGATCGCGACCCAAGGCGAGAAAGTCGTCGATCTCCCCGCCGGGACGCGTAACCACCACTGGACCAAGAACCTGATCGCAAGTCCCGACGGCGCGAAGCTCTACGTGACGGTCGGCTCCAACAGCAACGCTGCCGAGAACGGCATCGAAGTCGAAGAAGGTCGCGCAGCGATCTGGGAGGTCGACACGAAGAGCGGCAAGCACCGCATCTTCGCCTCCGGCCTGCGCAACCCGAACGGCCTCGCCTGGGAGCCGAAGACCGGCGCGCTGTGGACCGTAGTCAATGAGCGAGACGAGCTCGGCAACGACCTCGTGCCCGACTACCTCACGATGGTCCGCGACGGCGCCTTCTACGGCTGGCCCTACAGCTACTACGGCCCGAACGTCGACAAGCGCGTCAAGCCTCAGCGCCCCGACCTCGTCGCCAAGGCGATCAAGCCCGACTACGCCCTCGGCTCCCACGTCGCCGCGCTCGGACTCGCGGTGACCAACGACGGCGCCTACATCGGCCAGCACGGCTCTTGGAACCGCAAGCCCCTCTCCGGCTACAACGTCGTATTCGTTCCCTTCAGCAACGGCAAGCCTTCGGGCCAGCCTCAGGAAGTGCTCACCGGCTTCCTGGGACCGAAGGACGAAGCCTACGGCCGCCCGGTCGGCGTCGCCTTCGACAAACGGGGCGGCCTTCTCGTCGCCGACGATGTCGGCAACGCGATCTGGCGCCTCGCGCCTCGCTAGGCCCTTCGGAAACCCTTTCTTGTAGCATCCGGCCGTGCAAGGTCCGGATGCGCGTCGCTAGGCTATCCCCGCTGTCGGTTTTCGTGGCAGTGCTAGTCCTTTCCGCCATCGCGGTGCTTCTTTGGCTGGGCGCCGATCAGCGCCGTCAAAGTAGGGAACGTGATTTTCTGACTGCCGCTAGCCAGGGCAACGTCGGCCGGATGAGTGAGCTTGTCGACAAGGTGAACGTAGATGCGCGGCTGAGCGAGGATGGCGAGACCGCGCTGCATCGGGCGGCATCGCGAGGGCACCTGAAGGCGGTGGCGCTGCTCCTTGACCGAGGTGCCAAGGTAGATGCGGTCGACGGCGAAGGCGTAACGCCACTTATCCTCGCGAGCTATCGAGGGCAGACCGAAGTGGTGAAGCTGCTGCTCGAGCGCGGCGCGGACGTGAACGCGCGGGAGAAGCGGAACGGGCT
>DATMJC010000051.1:0-29604 GCA_035554435.1 Burkholderiales bacterium
GTGCGAGCGCCGGAACGCAGGGCTATGCAGAAAAAATCGGCCGACGATCGCAAGGTCTGGCAGGCAGGCGCCGGCGAGCACGAACCGCGGCAGCGCCTGCGCCGCGGCGCGCCATTCGGGATCTCCGAGCGGAACCGTTGCAAGCGCGTAGTGCGCGAGGAAGACATGGGTCTGAAGCCCCCACGCGTGCGCGTCGGGCGCATAAAGGAGCACGAGCAGGGCGCAAAGCTTCACCGGTGCGAATTTTGCAGCGCGGTTATGACCGCGCTATTTCATTCTCCGGCGGCTCGCGCTCTTCGCGCGGCGTCGCGCGGCGGTCCTGCGCGGCGCGCGCGATGTCGTCGCGCACCACCAGGTCGACCGCGAGCATGAAGACCCATTCCGGGACGGTTGCGCGTCCGGACAGCCAAAGTTCTAGAGCGTGCGGCTCCACGCCAAGGCGCTGCTGCAGTGCGGAGGATCCGCCCGTGATGTCCGCCGCCCGACGCAGCACCGTCATGCGCAGCTCGCGGTCCATGGCATTGCGCCGGGACGCAAGGAGCGTGCCTATCATGGTGCCCGGCGCGGGCGGACGCCAGGATGTCCCAAACCCGGTCATCGGCACTGCTCGGGACGGCGGTGTTTTGCAGCACGGTCGCGACGCCCGGCCATGCGCGGGACGACGACGATCGAAACGCGAAGGAAACCGGCCGCTGGTCATCGGCCACCGCGGCGCGCACGGCTATCTGCCGGCGCACACGCTGGAGGGCTACACGCTCGCCATCGAGCTCGGCGCGGACTACATCGAGCCCGACCTGGTCGCGACCAGGGATGGGCATCTGATCGCGAGCCACGAGCCGAACCTAGTTGCCACCACCGACGTGGCGAGCCGCCCCGAGTTCGCCGCGCGCCGGCGCACCGTCATCGTCGATGGCGCGGCCGACACCGGTTTCTTCGCCTCCGACTTCACGCTCGCCGAGATCAAGCGCCTGCGCCGGGTGCAGGACTTCCCCGAGCGCCCGCAGCAGTTCAACGGCAAGTTCGAGGTTCCGACCCTGGAGGAGATCATCGCGCTCGCCAAGCGCAAGTCCGAGGAGAAGGGCCGCGTGATCGGCATCTATCCTGAGACCAAGCATCCGACCTACCACCGCTCCATAGGTCTTCCTCTGGAAAAAAGATTAGTGGAGACATTGGCCCGCGCCGGCTGGAACCGGCGCGATGCGCCGGTCTTCATCCAGTCCTTCGAGCAGGGAAGCCTCAAGGAGCTGCGCAAGATGACGCCGATCCGGCTGATCCAGCTGGTCGACGCGAACGACGTGAATCCCGACGGCAGCCTCGACTTCACCGCGCCGTTCGACCGGCCGTTCGACTGGACCGCCTCGGGCGACCCGCGGCTGCTCGCGCGTACCTTCGGCTTCTTCGTCACCGACGCCGGGCTGCGCGAGATCAAGACGTACGCCGACGGCATCGGCCCCTGGAAGCGCTACATCGTCAGCTCGGTTCCCATCCCCGGCTCGACCGCGCCGGGCGAGGCGAGCCGCCGCGCGCTGGCGCCGACCTACCTCATCGAGCGTGCGCACCGAGTCGGGCTCCTCATCCACACCTGGACCTTCCGCAACGAGCAGCCACGCCTGCTGTCGGACTACGCCGGCAACCCGGTGAACGAATATCTCCAGTTCTATCGGCTCGGCATCGATGGCGTGTTCTCGGACTTCGCCGACACCGCGGTCGCCGCGCGCTTCCTCCTCGAGCTGGAGCAGGGATGCGACGAGACCGGGCCTAAGCGCCATCGGCGCGACTGCGCAAGCGACTGACGCACTGGCGCAGCGAAGGATAAGCGGCCGGCTTTGCGCCGGCCGTTTCATTTATTTCGGGGTGCAAGCACCTGCAAAACTCGCGGTCACGCGTTGGTCATGCGGCACCGCTACGCTCCCTTCGAGCTTCAACACCACGCAAGGGAGACCCTGAATGCAAAGCACGAAGCCTGGCAGCCGCCGTTCGTTTCTCAAGGGAGTTGCCGCAAGCCCGATCCTGCTCGTCGCGCAGTCGCCGTCGACCGCGCTCGCCTCCACCCACGGCGTGCCGGGGCAGGCCATGGGCCCGAGCACGCAAACCGAACCCTATCTCCTGCCGAGCATCACCGGCGCAAGGACCGTCGCGATCTTGACTGTCGGCGATTCAGTGGGCGGTTATCGAATGGTAGGCATTCCCGACGGGCTCGGCGCGTTCCGCAGCGGGCCCGGTGAGTTCACGCTGCTCATGAACCACGAGATCACGGCCAACCCGGCCGGCATCGTCCGGGCGCACGGCAGCAACGGCGCCTTCGTCTCGCGCTGGACGATCGATGCGGACACGCTCAAGGTCATCAGGGGGCAGGACCACACGTCATCGCCCAACCAGGTGTTCCAGTGGGACCCGGTCAACAAGCGCTACTTTCAGGGCACCACGCAGTGGCAGCGGCTATGCTCGGCCGACCTGGCGGCGGAGAGCGCCTTTTTTGCCCACGGCCTTGGTACTCGCGAGCGCATCTTCATGGATGGCGAGGAGGTCACCGACAACTGCCGTGCCTGGGCGCGCATCGCTACCGGCCCGCATGCCGGCGAAGCTTGGCAATTGCCCAGGCTGGGGCAGATGTCTTTCGAGAATGCCGTCGCGTGTCCTCATCCCCAGGAAAAGACGATCGTGATGTGCACCGACGACTCTTCGATCAACACTGCGCCGATCGTCACCAACCGTCCCAGCGAGGTCTATGTCTACGTCGGGAAGAAGCACCGCAGCGGCAACGTCATCGAGCAGGCCGGACTGACCAACGGCTCGCTCTTCGGTGTCGCCATGTCGGTAGATGGCCATGCGGTCGGGGGCGAGAGCGATCTTTTCGGGCTCGGAGACGCCACGACCGGCTATGTCGGCAAAGGCCGTTTTAACCTGGTCAGCCTCGGCGACCAGGGCGACGTCTCGGCTTTGAACGCGCTGCAGCTGGAGCAGGCATCGATTCAGGCCGGAGTAACCCGCCTGCAACGCCCCGAAGACGGCGCGTGGGACCCGCGGGAGAAGCGCCACAACGACTTCTACTTCGTGACCACCGCGAGCGAGACTCAAAACTGCCGCTTGTGGCGGCTGCGCTTTGACGACATTGAAAGTCCCGAGATGGGCGGGTCCGTCGAGATCCTGCTGCGCGGCGACGAAGGCCACAAGATGCTCGACAACGTCACCATCGACCGTCTGGGCCGGATCCTGATGGACGAGGATCCGGGCAACAGCGCCCGCATCTCCAAGGTCTGGCTGTACGCGATCGACACGCGCCAGTTCATCCAGGTCGCCGCCCACAACCCGAAATTTTTCGACGGTTCCACTCCGAACAACCCGAACTTCATCACGCAGGACGAAGAGACCTCCGGCGTCCTCGACGTCGGTCACATCCTGGGCGAGGGCTGGTTCCTGCTCGATGTGCAGGCGCACAAGGTGAACACCGCCGACCCCGAGCTGGTGGAGGGCGGACAGTTGCTCGCGCTGTTCGTGGACCCCGGCGTCGGTCTCGCGGATTGTCGCGATGATCGCGACGACGATGACGATGACCGCAGACGCCATCGCTGACTCCCGCGCCCAAGCCCTGCGGCGCCGGCTCAGGGACCTCGGCGACTGAGGCGTGACCTGATGCGCTAGGCGCTTCGGGCGGAGGACAGGGGCGGCGCCCGAGGCGCGCCGGCGGACGGATTGGCAGACGGTTACAAGAGGAGAACAAACCGCCACCGGACAGCAATACGTCCGCATTCGCCTCGAAGCAACATTGCGATCTCTTGTTTTGTCTGGGAACGCGATGACCGCCGAGCTTGCAATCGACTCGCCCGACGGCGTACGGCACACGGCGAAGGTTTTCCAGGCGCATCGCGATGACGCGCCGGTCGTCCTCTGCCTGCCGGCAATGGGCGTTGCCGCGGACTACTACGAGCCTTTCGGCGAAGGCATCGCGCGCATGGGCGCCGGCACCGCGGTGCTGCTCGACCTGCGCGGGCAGGGACGCAGCAGCGCTTCCGCTCGCCGCGGCGACGACTTCGGATACCGCGAGATCCTGGAGCTCGACCTGCCGGCCGCCTTCGCCGCGCTGCGCGGCGCGTTTCCCGGACGCGCGCTCTATCTGGCCGGGCACAGCCTGGGCGGGCAGCTCGGCCTGCTCTACGCAGCGCGCAATCCGTCAACCCTCGAGGGCCTGGCGCTGATCGCGGCGGGCACGGCCCACTACCGTGCCTGGCCGAGCGGCAGCCTTGCCAGCACCTGGCTGTATCTGTCGGCGATCCGGTTCGCCGCGGCACTCTTGCCGTGGTACCCAGGTACTCGCCTGGGATTCGGCGGCGACCAGCCGCGGCGGCTGATGCGTGACTGGGGCCGAGTCGTTCAGCACGGGCGCTACCAGCCGGAAGGCTCGCAATTCGATTACGAGAGCGCGCTGCGCACGCTCTGCGTGCCGATCCTTTCGTTGAGCGTGCACGGCGACCCGGTCGCTCCGCTCGGAGCGCGCGAGCAGCTTCTCGCCAAGGCGCCGTCCGTGCCGGTTACGCGCATCGCAGTCACCGGCGTGGTGGCGCACGGGCCCTGGAAGCGCCACTTCTCCTGGGCGCGCGAGCCCGCGGAAATCGTCCGCGAGTTCGGCGCCTGGATCCGCTACCGCTCGGAGGTTTTCAATCCATCCACAAAATGAAAAAGCCCGCATTGCGGCGAAGCGCTTCATCGTGCCGTCACGCGCGCGCCCTAACGTCGCTCACGCGTCGTAGCTCCAACGACAATCGAGGAGAGTCTACCGGTAGCAACCCGGTAGGCTCGCGTCCCGCCCCCACGACCCGGAGCTGCATTCGCCCACGAGCGTGCCGTTGCGGACGCGCAGCGACTTCAAACGGTCGGCGCCGAGCACTTGGCTGACGCCCGAGACGGGGCATATCAGCGTGAGCGCGCCATGGCCGCTTGCCGAGCCCATGTAGCCGCACGCCGCGTCGGTGCCGCGGCAGTCACGCACCGCCTCGAGCTGCAGGACGTTCTCCGGCGCGCCATTGAGCATCGCGCGGCACCGGTCTTGGGCGGATCCCGTGGTTGCGGCGAAGAGCGCCGCCGCTGCGAAGAGTGATCTATAGAAGTTCATCGCGGCACAATGCCGCGTCGCGATTACCCGAGAGCGTCGCGTTGGAAACCTTTTGTTGCCAGTTTGTAGCGGGTCCTCGCTTGCGCGCCTAGCCGAGCTCGGGCCCGTCGAGCTGGCGAACTTCGCACTCGATGTCCCATTCGTCGCCGTGGATCCGCAGGAAGCGCTTGGTCAGCTCGACCGCTTCCTGCATGGATTTCGCCTCGAGGATCGCATAGCCGCCGATCACCTCCTTGGTCTCGGCAAACGGTCCGTCGGTCGTCGACAGCTTGCCCCCGCGCAGGCGTATACGCACGCCCTCCGCGCTCGGACGCAGGCCCGCGGTGCTGATCAGGTGGCCCTTGCGCGTCATCTCCTCGATGAGCTTGCCCATGTCCTGCATGAGCTGCTCGCTCGGCGCCACGCCGCGTGTCTCGTCGACGCGGATCATCGACAGGTATCGCATGGCCGAGGACTATCCCAGCTCGCGCGAGCTCTCGATGATCTTCGACACCAGGCCGTAGCCGATCGCCTCTTCGGCGCTCATCCAGAAGTCGCGTTCCATGTCGGTGAGCACCTTCTGGAGCGTCTGGCCGGTCTGCTTGGAGATCACCTTGGCGATGCGCTCGCGCGTGCGCAGGATTTCCTTCGCCTGGATGGCGATGTCGGTGGCGGGGCCGCCGGCGCCGCCGCCGGGCTGATGGATCATGAAGCGCGTATTCGGCAGGCACAGGCGCCGCTCCCGGGACGCCGCGAGGAAGACGTGCGTGCCGGCGCTCGCCACCCACCCGGTGCCCACGGTGGTGACCGGCGCGCGCACGAAACGGATGATGTCGTGGATCGAATCGCCGGATTCGACGTGGCCGCCCGGCGACGAGATCAGCACCGTGATCGGCGCGTCGGAATCCTCCGCCAGCGCGATGAGGCGCGTGCACGTGGCGCGCGCCACCGCGTGGTTGATCTCGCCGAACAGCATGACGAAGCGCGACTTGAAGGCCAGGCGATCGGCGATCGCATCCGTTCGTTCAGGGGCTTCGGGCTTTTCCTCGTTGACTTCCATCGCGTGCTCCTTGTAGGTTCGCCGCAATGGTACAACGCGATCGAATCACGCGATGCAGGAAGAGCGGGGGCCCGCCGAAGCGGCGGCCCCGACTTGGCGGCGCGCAGCGCCTCGTCTTAGTTGCTCGAAGTAATCTCGCACGCCCAGCCGTCGCGAACGAGGTGGCCGCCCTGCCATTTGTAATTTACGCTGGCCTCGGTGCCTGCGGGACAGTCTTGCGGGTTCTGGACAGTGTCGCGTCCGAGGTCATAGGCCGACGCCGACAGGGCAAAGCCCGACAGGAGAATGACTGCGATTTTCCTCATGGTGTGTTCCTTTCGAGTACGTGAGAGTGTTGAAGGATGTTGGGTCGAGCGCAGGCACGTTAGCGGGACGCGCGCACGGATCGGTTTCACTTTGCGCGGTGCCCGCTACACGTGCAATATGACCTGCAGGTGTCAAGAAGCCTACTGATACGACAGCTCTGCGAGCTGGGCGTCGAGGCGGGCGGCGTGCTGCTGGTGCACTCGTCATTCTCGAAGATCGCGCCGGTGGAGGGCGGGCCGCGCGGGTTGATCGAAGCACTGCTCGCGGCGCTCGGCGAGCGCGGAACGCTGGTCATGCCGAGCATGGCGGACGACGACGACACGCCGTTCGACCGCCGCAGCATGCCGTGCAGGACCGTCGGCATCGTCGCCGACACGTTCTGGAGAATGCCGGGTGTCCTGCGCAGCGACAGCCCGCATGCCTTCGCAGCGATCGGGCCGCACGCCGAGCGGATCACCTTGCCGCATCCGGTCGATGTGCCGCACGGCCTGGATAGCCCGCCGGGACGGGTCTACGAGCTCGGCGGCCAAGTCCTTCTGCTCGGGGTAGCACACGACGCCGATACCACCATCCACGTCGCCGAGAACATCGCGGGTGTGCGCTACCGACAGCCCAAGCACGCCACCGTGATGCGCGAAGGACGGCTGACGCGCTACGAGTACGGCGAGACCGACCATTGCTGCGAGAACTTCCGCCTGCTCGATGCATGGCTGGAGGCCGAGGGCCGCCAGCGCCGTGGCCGCGTCGGCAACGCAGAGGCGCGCCTTGCGCGCTCGCGCGACATCGTGGCGGCCGCGCTCGAGCGCCTGCGCGGGAATGAAACTGTATTCCTGCACGCCAGCGGGTCGTGCGGCGAATGCGATGCGGCGCGCACCGGCGCTGTAACATTCGGCGCATAGCGAGAGGAGGGCTGAGTGGTGCGCGTAGGCATCGTAGGCGTGAGCGGCTATGGGGGAGGCGAGCTGCTGCGCTTGGTCGCGGGCCATCCGAGCTTCGAGCTCGCGTACGTCGCCGGAGAGTCGAGCGCCGGGCAGACGCTCGACCAGCGCTTCCCCTGGCTTGCGGGACGCGACGAAGGCGCGCTCGTCATCCAGCCGTTCGAGCCGCAGAAGGTGCCGGCGCTCGAGCTGCTCTTCGTATCGCTGCCGACCGGCAAGTCGCGCGACCCGCTTGCGCGCGTGCCGCAGAAGGTGAAGATCGTCGATGTCGGCGGCGATCACCGCTTCGTCGATGGCTGGACCTATGGGCTCACCGAGCTCCCAGGACAACGGGTGCAGATCGCGCGCGCGGCGCGGCTCGCGAATCCCGGCTGCTATCCCGCGGCCGCGCTCCTCGCGCTCGCGCCGCTCGCGAAAGAGCGCCTGATCGAGCTCGAAGGCGTCGTCATCGACGCCAAGAGCGGCGTCACCGGCGCCGGCCGCGGCGGTGCCAGCGCGTTCGGCTACGCCGAGACGAACGAGGATCTCTTCGCCTACGGAATGGCTTCGCACCCGCACGTGCCCGAAATCGAAACCGCGCTGACGCAGGCCGGCGGCGCGAAAGCGAGCGTCGCCTTCACGCCGCACCTCGTCTCTATGTCGCGCGGGCTGCTTGCGACTTGCTATGCGCGGCCGCGCGATGGCGTGAGGTCAGAGCAACTGCATGACGCCGCCGCTGCGCTCTATGCGAACGAGCCTTTCATCCGGCTGACGCGAATGCAAGCCGGCGCTGGTCCGCACACCGGCTGGGCTACAGGATCCAACTTCGCTTTTCTTTCCTACGCGATCAATGCTCGCACCGGCCTCGTCGTCGCGCTTGGCGCCATCGACAACCTGGGCAAGGGCGCGGCCGGACAGGCGCTGCAGAACGCCAACCTCATGACTGGACAGCCGGAAACCGCAGGTTTGGGCGGACTGCCGGTGCGACCCTGAAAGCGCAAGCTCTCTGTCACAAATCTGCAATACGCCAATGTGAAACCCTGTGACGAAGGCCCACGAGTAACTTAACGGTCATCAAAAAAGGCTTGGGGGCAGGCATGGCGAGATCACACGAGGTCCGCGACGACGGAGCAAGGGCTGCGATTCAGGCGATTCTGTACGAGCTCCCTGAGGATCATCCCGCGCGCGAGGCCTACAAGGCGGGGGCGGATCCCATCCGTCTCATCAATCTCGTCGACCGCGAGGACCTGTCCGAGAAGCTGAACCAGGCGTGGCAAGACTGGTATACGAGACGGCTCCTGCGCCAACGCTGGGGGAGCGCGGGCTAGAAGACAAGCACTGAGTTAGCCTCGAGCGGATACGACGCTCTACGCCGCCGTGGCGGTGTCAGTCGCCTCGATCGCTTTCAGCTTGCTGCGGAATGACGCGAGCGCGTTCTGTACGCGCAGCCGCACGAAATCGGCGCCGCGCACTCGCCCCGTGTCGCCCGAGGAGAGCAGCTCGCTGTAATTCTCGATGCTGCGGATGGCGCGACGGCATTCGACATCGGGCGCAGCATGCGTTGCCGCGCGGCAGAGCGCCTGTACATCGACGAGAGCGTCCGGCCCGAGCCTGCCCTTCGGATGGGCCGCGAAGAACTGCTCAAGGGCGCGATGTGCCGCACGCGCCTGCTCGAAATCGATCGGAGTCATCTGCGTACTTTGCCGCAGTTTCTGCGCGACGCCTAGCTCGCGCGCGAACCGGCGCACGCGTGCCGATTCCGGCGCGTAAGTGCCGGCAGCAGCAGCCGAATTTGCTGCACAAAATTTAGGCAATCCGATCGCCGCGAGATGCGCGCTTCGCGTGTCGCCACACGGCGTCGCCGTTATCCACAGTTTTTGTGGATATCTCGCCCGACGTCGTCGATCCGCCGTGCAACTGCGCGCGACGATTCCATCGCGGTGGTGACTGCACGTGAACGTTCAGCAACCGCTCGTCGAGCCCCGCAAGTACTTGTCATGAAACGGCAACATTGCGCGCCTATCGTTCGCCGTCGTTTAGTGCTCTCTCCATCTCGACTGCCAGAGGTTTCAGGGACATGCTCAACGTCAGACGGTCCCGCGCGCTCGCCATCGCGGCCGCGGCGCTCTTTTCCACTTCAGCATTGGCTGCTGACATTACGGGAGCCGGCGCAACCTTTCCTTATCCGATCTATGCCAAGTGGGCGGACGCCTACAAGAAGGAAACCGGTGTCGGGGTGAACTACCAATCGATCGGTTCGGGCGGCGGGATCAAGCAGATCACGGCGAAGACGGTCCAGTTCGGCGCCTCCGACATGCCGATGAAGCCCGAGGAGCTCGAGAAGAACGGCCTGATGCAGTTCCCCGCGATCATGGGCGGCGACGTCATGGTGTACAACGTGAAGGGCGTGGCTTCGGGCGCCATCACGCTGACCGGCCCGCAAGTGGCGGACATCTATCTGGGCAAGATCAAGAAATGGAACGACCCGGCGCTGACGAAGCACAATCCCGGGGTCAAGCTGCCCGACCAGGCGATTTCGGTGGTGCACAGGTCCGACGGCTCCGGCACCACGTTCATCTTCGCGAACTACCTGTCGAAGGTGAGCGAAGAATGGAAATCCAAGGTCGGTGAAGGCACCTCCGTGGCCTGGCCCACCGGCGTCGGCGGCAAAGGAAACGAGGGCGTGGCCTCGTACGTGCAGCGGATCGACGGGGCCATCGGCTACGTGGAATACGCGTACGCCAAGCAGAACAAGGTGGCGGTGGCGAAGATGGTCAACCGCGACAGCCAGGTCGTCGCGCCTGGAGAAGAGTCGTTCAAGGCTGCGGCCGCCAGCGCGGACTGGGCGAAGGCGCCGGGCATGTACCTCGTGCTGACCGACCAGGCCGGGAAGGCGAGCTGGCCGATGACCGGGGCCTCCTTCATCCTGATGCATACGCAGCAGGAGAAGCCCGACATGGCGAAGGAAGTCCTCAAGTTCTTCGACTGGGCGTTCAAGAACGGTGATGCCATGGCGAGCGAGCTCGACTACGTGCCGATGCCCGACGCCGTGGTCTCGCTCATCAAGGCGGCGTGGAAGCAGCGGATCAAGGACGCCGCCGGCAGGCCGGTGTACTGATCGCGGGGCGAAACAGCGGAGCGGGCCGCGATCGCACGCTTTTTCTTTAGAATCCGCGGGGGGTGGTTTCCGGATGAGCGCCGTGCCTGGCTCGCCAGCCGATTACGACATCGCAGTGGCTTTGCCGCGCAACGGCGTCACGCCGCCCGGCCGGGACGCGCTCGGGCGCTGGAAGGACCGGGCCTTCGAGTGGCTGACGCGCGTCTTCGCCCTGCTGGTGTTCAGCATCCTCGGCGCGATCCTGGTCTCGCTCCTCGCGGGCAGCACGCTTTCGCTCGAGAAATACGGCGTGGCGTTCCTGTGGCGCGAAGACTGGGACCCGGTGCGCGAGCAGTTCGGCGCGCTGGTGGCGATCTACGGGACGCTGCTCACTTCGTTCATCGCGCTCGCGATCGGCGTCCCGGTGAGCTTCGGCATCGCGCTGTTCCTCACGGAGCTGTCGCCGCCGTGGCTCAAGCGCCCGCTCGGAACCGCGATCGAGCTGCTGGCGGCGATCCCATCGATCATTTACGGCATGTGGGGCCTGTTCGTGTTCACGCCGCTGTTCCAGGCGCACCTGCAGCCTTGGCTGATCGGCACCCTGGGCGGCGTGCCCGGCCTGGGGGTCCTGTTCGAGGGGCCGCCGCTCGGCATCGGCATGCTGACCGCGGGGCTGATCCTGTCCATCATGGTGATACCGTTCATCACGGCGGTGATGCGCGACGTGTTCGAGCTGGTACCGCCGATGCTGAAGGAGTCGGCGTACGCGCTCGGCGGTACCACCTGGGAAGTGGTATGGCGCGTGGTGCTGCCGTTCACCAAGGTCGGCGTCGTGGGCGGCATCATGCTGGGCCTGGGGCGCGCCCTGGGCGAGACGATGGCGGTGACGTTCGTCATCGGCAACGCCCACCGGCTCTCGGCCTCGCTCATGGCGCCGGGCAACAGCATCGCCTCGGCGCTCGCCAACGAGTTCACCGAGGCGGTCGGCGATCTGTATTTCGCGTCGCTCATCGAGCTCGGCCTGATTCTGTTCGCGATCACGACCGTGGTCCTCGCGGCCTCCAAGCTGCTGCTCTCGCGCCTCGCGCGCCGCGAGGGCGTCCGCACCTGAGCCCATGAGCGCCATCAACGCGGCCAACCCCACGTACCGGACGCGCAAGCGCGTGAACGTGCTGATGCTCGCCGTATCGTCGCTCGCGCTGGCCTTCGGCCTGTTCTGGCTGGTCTGGATCCTCGCCACCCTGCTCTACGAAGGCGGCAGCGCCCTCGTGCGCGCCTCGCTCTATGCGCAGATGACGCCGCCGCCGGGCGCCGACGGCGGTCTCGCCAACGCGATCGTGGGGAGCCTCATCATGGTGGCCTCCGGCACCCTGATCGGAACCCCGGTCGGGATTCTCGCCGGCACCTACTGCGCCGAATACGGCCGCTCGGGTTGGCTTGCGTCGGGCACGCGCTTCCTGAACGACGTGCTGCTTTCCGCGCCGTCGATCGTGATCGGCCTGTTCGTATATTCCGTCTACGTGGCGCGCGTCGGCCACTTTTCCGGCTGGGCCGGGTCGGTGGCGCTCGGCCTGCTGGTGGTGCCGGTGGTGGTGCGCACCACCGACGACATGCTCAAGCTGGTGCCGAACAGCTTGCGCGAGGCGGCGTTCGCGCTCGGCTGCCCGAGCTGGAAGGTGATCACCCTGGTGACCTATCGCGCCGCGCGCACCGGCATCGTCACCGGCATCCTGCTGGCGGTCGCGCGCATCAGCGGCGAGACCGCACCGCTGCTCTTCACCTCGCTCAACAACCAGTTCTGGTCGCTCGATCTGAACAAGCCGCTCGCGAACCTGCCGGTGGTGATCTTCCAGTTCGCGATGAGCCCTTACGAGGACTGGCATCGCCTCGCGTGGGGCGGCGCGGCGCTGATCACGCTCGCCGTGCTCGCCCTCAACATCGCCGCGCGAGTCGTCTTCAGAAAACATGGCTAGCGTACTTACTCCGCGCCCGGATGTCAGGGGCAATGGCGGCGCCGCGCCGGCGGCGCGGCCCAAGCTGCAGATCCGCAACCTCAACTTCTACTACGGGGCGTTCCACGCGCTCAAGAACATCAGCCTGGACATCCCCGAGCGCATGGTCACCGCGTTCATCGGCCCGTCGGGCTGCGGCAAGTCGACGCTATTGCGCACGCTGAACAAGATGTACGCCATCTACCCCGAGCAGCGCGCCGAGGGCGAGATCCTGATGGACGGCGAGAACCTGATCGACTCGCGGCAGGACGTGTCGCTCATCCGTGCGCGCATCGGCATGGTGTTCCAGAAGCCCACGCCGTTCCCGATGTCGATCTACGACAACGTCGCGTTCGGCGTGCGCCTGTTCGAGCGCCTGTCGATGCGCGACATGGACGAGCGCGTGGAGTGGGCGCTGATGCGCGCGGCCCTCTGGGACGAGGTGAAGGACAAGCTGCGCCAGAACGGCGACAGCCTCTCCGGCGGCCAGCAGCAGCGCCTGTGCATCGCGCGCGGCATCGCGATCAAGCCCGAGGTGCTGCTGCTCGACGAGCCCTGCTCGGCGCTCGATCCGATTTCCACCGCCAAGATCGAGGAGCTGATCCACGAGCTCAAGTCCGATTACACGGTCGTGATCGTGACGCACAACATGCAGCAGGCGGCGCGCGTGTCCGACTTCACCGCCTACATGTACCTCGGCGAGCTGATCGAGCACGGCGGCACCGACGATCTGTTCATCAAGCCGACGAAGAAGCAGACCGAGGATTACATCACCGGCAGATTCGGCTGAATGCCCGGCCGAGCCGGCGGCGTTCTAGAACAACTCTAAAACCTCTGTGTGGCGCTGCGGACGGGTATTTGTCCGGCGGGCGATTTTGGCTAGCATTTTCCGCCATGGACGTGCTGCTGGTAGACGATCATCCCATCATCCACGAAACGCTGCGCGCGATGGTGCGCTCGCTGCGCCCCGCGGCGGACTTTCACAGCCAGTTCGACCTCGACGCAGGCTTGTGCGAGGCGCGGCGGCTGGAGCGGCTCGAGCTGGTGCTGCTCGACCTCGGTCTGCCGGGATGCTCCGGGATGGACGCGCTCGTCAAATTTCGCAGCGCCGTGCCCAACGCGCGCGTGGTCGTCATCTCGGCCGACCAGGATGACGAGCGCGTGCGCGAGGCGCTGAGCGAGGGCGCGGCAAGCTACGTGCCCAAAACCCTCCGGCCGAAGGCCATGGTCGACGCGCTGCGCACGATCCTCGACGGGGGCATGTACACGCCGCCGGCCGCTGCGGCGCGGCCCTGACCGAGAAATAGTTCACAAATCCGTCGAAGGGAAGCTGAACCCGTGAGCGGGTTGGCTCTAGCACGCCGCTTTCCGGGGTAGGATTTTCCTTGCATGGACGTCCTGCTCGTCGACGACCACCCGATCCTCCACGAGACGTTGCGCGTGGTGGTGGGCTCGGTCGCCCCGCAAGCGCAGTTCCACGGCGAAACCAGCCTCGGCGGCGGCATCTCCAGGGCGCGTCAGCTGAAGGACGTGCAACTGGTGCTGCTCGATCTCATGCTGCCGGGCTGCAACGGCATCGACGCGCTGATTCAGTTCCTCAAGGTGCTGCCGCGGCTGCGCATCCTGATCATCTCGGCGACCGAGGATTCCGACAGCGTGCGCGCGGCGCTCGACGCGGGGGCGGTGGGCTACCTGCCCAAGACTTCGAACCCCAAGGTCATCGCGGATGCGGTGCAGACCGTGCTGCAGGGCGGGACCTACGTGCCGCCGCAAGCCTTGGGCGCAGTGCCGCACGTCAAGGTCACCGCCACGCTTGCCGATCTCGGCATCACCGAGCGCCAGGCAGACGTGCTGAAGCTCGTGACCAAGGGACTTTCCAACAACGAGATCGCGCGCCAGCTCAGCATCGCGGAGAACACCGTGAAGCAGCACGCGCACGCGGCCTACCGCGCGCTCGGCGTTTCCTCGCGCACCGAGGCCATGGTGGCGCTCGCGCGGATGGGCATCAAGGACGACTGAGCTGCAGCGCCGAGTCGCGGTTCGCGGCGCGCCCTGAGTAGCCCGGCAATCCGGTACGGCGCTTCGCCCGTAAACACCCACTATGAATCGGCGCGCGCTCGCCGCGGCCCTGCTTGCATTCGCCTGTCCCGGCCACGCGCAGGAACTGGTCGCGCCGGTGGTGGAAGTGATCGGGCGTTACGACGACTCGCTTGGCGTCTCCGACGCAGCGAGCCAGGGGGTGGTGACGCGGCAGGGAATCGAGAAGCGCCCGCTGCTGCGGGCGGGCGAGGTGGTCGAGGCGGTGCCCGGCATGATCGTCACGCAGCATTCGGGCGAGGGCAAGGCGAACCAGTTCTTCCTGCGCGGCTACAACCTCGACCACGGCACCGATTTCGCGACCTGGGTCGCCGGCATGCCGGTCAACATGCCGACCCACGCGCACGGCCAGGGCTACACCGACCTCAACTTCGTCATCCCCGAGCTCATCTCGCGCATCACCTACAACAAGGGGCCGTATTTCGCCGAGGACGGCGATTTCGGGTCGGCGGGCTCGGCGCGCATCGCGTACGCGGACAAGCTGCCGTTCAATGTCGCCGCATTTTCCGCCGGCGCGTTCGACTACCGGCGCGTCCTCTTCGCGGGCTCGCCCGAGCTCGGATCCGGAGCCCTGACCTACGGCCTCGAGTACCTGCAGAACGACGGCCCGTGGGACAACCCGAACGACTTCACCAAATGGAACGGCGTGTTGCGCTATGCCCAGGGCACTGCCGCCAACGGGTTTGCCCTCACCGGCATGGCGTATAAGGCCGACTGGAACTCGACCGACCAGATCCCGCGGCGCGCGGTCGATGAGGGCTTGATCGGACGTTTCGGCGCGATCGACCCGAGCGACGGCGGCAGATCGAGCCGCTACAGCCTCTCCGGCGAATGGCGCAGCCTCGAGGGCGAGACGAGCCGCGCGCTCAGCGTCTACGCCATCAAGTCGCGGCTGAACCTCTTCTCCAACTTCACCTTCTTCCTCGACGACCCGGTGAACGGCGACCAGTTCGAGCAGGCCGAGAGCCGCGTCACGCTCGGCGGCCAGGCGAGCCAGACGTGGTCCGGCCGCCTGGGGGAGCGCTTGATGCTGAATACGCTCGGGCTGCAGCTGCGCCGCGACCGCATCGACCCGGTCGCGCTTTACAGCACCGCGGCGCGCGAGCGCCTGTCGACCACGCGCGAGGACCGGGTGACCGTCGAGAGCGCGGGACCGTACTTCTCCAACACGATCGAGTGGACCCGATCGCTGCGGACCGTCGCAGGCTTGCGCGCCGACTTCTACCGCTTCGACGTCGACAGCAACATCCCGCAGAACTCCGGGGGCAGTCGCGACTCGATCGTCTCGCCGAAGCTCTCCGCGATCTTCGGCCCCTGGGCCAAGACCGAGTATTTCCTCAACTGGGGCCGGGGCTTTCACAGCAACGACGCGCGCGGCACGACCATCACGTTCGATCCGAAGACCGGCGATCCGGCCGGGCAGGTGAGCCCGCTGGTGCGTACGAGCGGCTACGAGGCCGGACTGCGCAGCCAGCGCATACGCAATGTCACCACCTCGCTCGCGCTCTGGGAGCTGAAGCAGGATTCGGAGCTGCTCTTCATCGGTGACGCTGGCACCAGCGAGCCGAGCCGCCCCTCGAAGCGTGCCGGGCTCGAGTGGCTCGCGCAGTGGCTGCCGAAGCCCTGGATCGCGCTCGATGTCACCGCAGCGTTCACGCGGGCGCGGTTCACGAGCGCCGACCCGTTGGGGGACCGGGTTCCCGGTGCGCCCGAGTCGGTCGCCTCGGCAGGAGTTACGGTGGACAGCCTGAACGGGTGGTTCGGGTCGCTGCGCTGGCGCTACTTCGGGCCGCGACCGCTCATCGAAGACAACAGCGTGCGATCGCAGTCCACTTCACTGGTCAACGCGCGCATAGGCTACGCCGTCGCAAAGCGGGTTCGTGCATACGTCGACGTCTACAACCTGTTCGACCGCAAGGCGAGCGACATCGACTACTTCTACGCGTCGCGTCTGCCGGGCGAGCCCGCGGGCGGCGTCAGCGACGTCCACTTCCATCCGGTCGAACCGCGGGCCCTCCGGGCGACGCTGGCGCTGACGTACTGATGTGCCCCTCCAGATACGACACGATCGCGGCCGCGTCCGCGCCGCCGAGGCTGACGTTGGGCATCCGCACGTTCTGATACTTCTGGTTGAGCGCCTTCGCGATGGGGTCGCCCGAGGCGAGCACCTGGTCGGGAACCTGGATGTAGCGCAGCAGCCAGGTGCGCTCGCGCCGCGCGGTCACGCCGAGCAGGTCCGGCCCCATCTTGTCGCCCTGGCCGAGGCTGTGGCAGGCGCTGCAGCGGCTGGCGAAGAGATACTCTCCCTGCCCGACGTTGAGCGGCTGCGCCTCGGTATAGCTTCGTCCCTGCAGGTCGCGCCAGCCGAAGAACGTCGCGAGGCTCGAGGCTAGGAACTCGGGATTGTCGACCGCGGAATGGCGCACCCATTGCCCGCCGGGCACGTCGCCGACCATGAGGATCGCGGTGTGGCCGTCCTTGTTCGCGCTGTCGCTGTAGCGCGAGAGGCCGAGCTTCTTGGTCACCGCGCGGATGTCGGCGGCGTTACCGGTGAGGAAGGTCCAGCCCGGCCCCACGTCGAACTTCTCCATGTAGGCCTTGAGGACAGCAGGGGTGTCGTGCGCGGGGTCGATGCTGATCGAGTAGAAGAAGATGTCCTTGCCCATACGCGCGCCGAGCAGGCGCTGCAACTGCGCCAGCCGCGCGGTCTCGAGCGGACATTCGTCGGTGCAGCTCGTGTAGATGATGTTGACCGCGACCGACTTGCCTTTGAGCAGGTCGTCGTAGAAGCGCACCGTCTTTCCGTCTTGGGTAATCAGCGGAACGTTCGGGAAGTAGCCCGCGCCGTAGCGGTTGGCAACCGGGGCCGGTGGCGCCGGCGGAGCGGCTGCGGAGTGCGCGGCGTGGTCTTCCGTGCCGTGCGCACGCGCCTCGAGGCCGCAGGGGGCGAGCGACATGGCGACAAACACTGCTCCTAGGGCGTGCATCAGCTTTCCTTTCGACTTGGAACGGCGCAACGAGCGCCGGACCACCTCGCGGGTGGTCCGGCGCTGACCCATCATGCGACTGCTATGGGCTGCCGATGCTTCCCGTCGCCCCCGTGAGCTTCAGCGTGTTCACGTCGAAGCTCAGGTTGAGCGACACCGAGCCCACGCGCGCCGACAGGGCGCTCGCGCCGCTCTCGTAGAACGGGAAGGTGTACTGCACGATGTCCCCGGCCGCGAGCCGCCGGTTTATGACCTCTCCGTCGGCGGTGACGTACTTCTTCCTCGTCGAGGCGCCGACGCCGGAGAGCCCGCTCAGGTCGATCGAAAGCACCACCGTGGGCGTGCTGCCGAAATCGGGATCGGTCACTACGTTGGCGCTGACTATCGCCTTTCCGGAGAACGAGACGCTCTCGGCCCCGCCGGTCACGACGCCCGTCACCGGCACGAGGGCCGAGGTGCTGGTGGTGGTCGTGGTCGACGAGGTGGAGGTGGCGACCGTGGTGCTCGCGCTCAACGTCGCGCCAGCGCTCAGCGCCTGGGACTGCGCGGCCGCAGGTGCGGTCCAGCAAAGCGCCGCGCTGATCGCAAGAGCGACCGATAGCGGCACGGAAGAGAACGGCGATCTACGCATCATGGTTTCTCTCCTTCGCTCTATTTGAATGCGGTTGGCAGGATCTGGGTCGGCGGGCGGAACTGCACCCCTTGCGGGAACGGGATCGGCGTGGGCAGCGGCCGCAGGAACGGCGCCCCGTTGTCGTCGATTTCCCAGCGCAGCAGCATCGCGTTGTCCTCGTGCACAGTGTTGTGGCAGTGCTCCATGAACATTCCGCCCCAATCCCGGAACTGCATCGTGATCGTCACGCTTCCGCCCGGGCGCAGCCGGTAGACGTCCTTGCGGCCGCGTTCCGCCGCCGGGACGTTGTTGAGACTGCCGTCGCGGGCGAGGATCTGTCCCTCCTCGAAATGGATGTGGATCGGGTGATCCCAGCCGCCGCCGCCGTTCTTGAGGGTCCAGATCTCGCGCGTGCCGAACCTGGGCGCCGCGGAGATGCGGCCGAAATCCGCCGCTAGCATGTCGCCGTCGTCGGTCTTGATGCCCCAAGGGCCGAAGAACGATGAAACCGGATCGTTGGTGTTCTGGTTGGCGCCGCGTCCGAACTCGAAGGTGCGCTGGCGCGCGACCGGAATCTTCGACAGGTCGGGATTCGGGATCATCACCGGCGGCACCTGGCTGTTGTCGGGCTTGGCCGGTTTGCGCACGATGCGGAACTCGAGGAATTTCCCGACGCACGGGTCGGCCGAGTTGCCCGAGAGCGCTTCTGCGAGCGTGAGATCGTTCGCCACCCGCTTGCCGTCCTGGTGCTCGGCCAGGTTCACCAGCCAGACCTTGGTGTTGGGACCGGGGGTGTAGCGCGAGAAGTCGATGACGATGTCGTAGCGCTCCGCGATGCCCTGCTCGTCTAGCTGGGTGAGCGGCACCGGGCTCGGCAGCAGGTTGCCGTCGTTGGCGATCTGGATCATCGTCGAGCCGTCGGAGAGCGCGAGCTTGAAGAAGCGCGACACGCTCGCGTTCAGGATGCGGAAGCGGTACTTGCGCGCCTCGACCTCGAAGAACGGCTTGTAGGTGAGGTTCACCGTCATCCGGTCGCCGATGAAGCCGTCGAAGTCGAAGATGTCCATGGCGAGCTGGCCCTGTGCATCCCAGGCCTTTTCGGCGAGCATCAGGTTCACGTCGTACTCGAGGTTGCCGAAGGACTTGGCGGTGCCGCTTGGTAGCCGCAGGTTGACGCCGTCGTTGATGGCCTCGTTGCCGCGGTCGAGCGCGCTGTAGATGTTGAACATCGCCGCGTTGCCCTTGTACACGTTCTGCGAGGTGAAGCTGAACATGTGGTCGTGGAACCAGTGCGTGCTCATCGTCTCGCGCCAGTCGCCCGGGATGTTGATCTTGCCGCCGCTGTCATCGGGCGTGGCGGCCTTCGGGTCGGTGGCGGCGGTGTTGATGGTGCGGAAACCCGCCAGCACGATCGGCCAGTGGTAGTCGTAGAACTGCCCGGGGAAGAAGAACGCGCCGGTGAAGCCGTCGTTCTCCGCGCCGTGGTGGCCGTTGTGCTCGTGCGTCGAGATCGTGTGCCGGCCGAAGCCGTTGTTCTGTCGCACGTCGAACGGCAGCCTGTTGGTGTGACGGAACAGGATCGGCTCGGCGTAGCGCCCGATCACGAGCTTCGGCGGGATCGTGCCGTTGAAGGTCCACACCGAATTGGGCGCTTGCGTCGGCAGGCCCGGGTGGAACTTGAGCGGAATGGGCGTCGCCGGGTTGATGCCGGAATTGAATTGCGACGCAACCTGCGGGTTATAGACCGTGTTGGTTGTCGCCTGCGCCTGGCTCGCGACGACCGCGACGCGCGGCGGGAAGTCGGTGAATCCCTGGTGCGCCCAGATCGGCCCGCCGGGGCGGCCTTCGATCGGCCCCGTATCGCCGGCGTGCACGCCTTCCAGCGCCGGGTTGAGCGGCTGCTGCGTGAGGTTGGCCTGCGCCGTCGGCGAGGGGTTCAAGAACGTGAAGGGATTCGGATTGCGCGCGAGGACGTCGAAGCGCGGCATGGGTGTGGAGAAGTCCTTCACGCCGAACAGCGGGCTCGACGGCAGCCCGGTGGGGATATTGTCCGCGCGCGCGGCGCCGACGAACGGGCTCAGCCCGCTCTTCGCGACCAGCACACCGCCCACGCTGAAGATGCCCCACTTCAGCAGATCGCGCCGCGAGATCTGGCCCTGCGACCACGCCTTGAGAATCTCCTGGCGATTCCTGAACGCGTTCTGCGCTGCTCTCAGCCTGGTAATGGATGACTTCTTGTCATGCCACATGCCGCAACCCTCCTCCGCTGGTGATTGAGGAAACGAACGACTAGGGAAACGCAGATCGGCGATAGCGGGGCGAAGGCGAAAACACGCGACCGGCATGCGGGCAACATTGCGCCTTGCCTCCTCTATGTTTCTTGATACGCGGCTCGCAGGGCCCCCGCCCTTAGTCGCCACGTTGACTTCCGTCAAACATACGGAGGGGTGTTTTGCGGCGCTTCCGTGTTTCAAAAATGCGTATCCTTTTTTAGACGACAGCTGCGCTTCGTTTCAACTCAAGGTTCTAGATCATCGGCGAGGTTTTTGTCCGCGGTCCGGAATGTTCTTCAGGCTCGTCCTGTTCACGGCGTTCTCGAAATTGAAACGACAAAGCCCGCCGTAATTTCTTCCGTAGCCTTTGGCGCATGACGGCAAGGCGAGCAATGGACCTGCGAAGCGGTGCGACGAAATGTCGCACCCCGTTCCATATAGAGGAAATCGGTTCTGTCAGTATTCGGACGATCTCTTCGCCGCGCGGAACAAGAGCGCGATGCAGGCGCCTTGGTTGCCGAACATCCCGCGCGTGAGCGGCAAGCCCGCCTCTGGGGTGAGACCGCGCCGCCCATAGTAGTGCGGTAAAATTCAGTGGTTTAGCGAGTTCTGACGCACCCCCCTTTGGACTTATTTGGGAAGTTCCCAGGTCGTGAGGCAGCCCACCCGGCTGGTCGCCGGAAACTGGAAGATGCACGGCAGCAGGGCGTCCAACCGCGCCCTGCTGGAGACGCTCGCCGGGCAGATCGACCGGAAGAGCGCGGTCGAGGTCGCGGTGTGTCCGCCGTACCCCTACCTCGAGCAGGTCTCGGCGCTGCTCGCGGGAACCTCGATCGCCTGGGGCGCTCAGAACATCAGCGAGCACGCGCAAGGCGCATACACCGGCGAAGTGTCGGCGGCGATGATCAAGGAATTCGGCTGTCGCTACGCGATCGTGGGCCATTCCGAGCGGCGCCAGATCTACGGCGAGAGCGATGCGCAGGTGGCAGCGAAGTTCGCCGCCGCGCGCGCGGCGGGAATCACGCCGATTCTCTGCGTGGGCGAGACGCTGGACGAGCGCGAAGCCGGGCGCACCGAAGAGGTTGTTGAGCGCCAGCTCGGGGCGATCTTGAGAAACGTCGACTTTGAAAATGCGGTGCTGGCCTACGAGCCGGTCTGGGCCATCGGCACTGGACGCAACGCGACGCCGGAGCAGGCGCAGGCGGTACACGCGTTCCTGCGCGCGAGGCTGTCTGCCGGCGTCAGGATCCTGTACGGGGGCAGCGTCAAGGCAGCGAACGCGGCGGCGATCTTCGCCATGCCGGACGTCGACGGGGGGCTGATCGGCGGCGCCTCGCTCGTGGCCAAGGAATTTCTGGAAATCGTGAGGGCGGCGCAATGAGTACTTGGATGAACGTGGCAATCGTGGTGCACGTGCTGATCGCGATGGCGATCATCGGCCTGGTGCTGCTTCAGCACGGCAAGGGCGCGGACATGGGCTCGGGATTCGGCGGCGGCGCTTCGGGCAGCCTCTTCGGCGCGACCGGATCGGCCAATTTCCTTTCGCGCACCACGGCGGTTCTCGCCGCGGTGTTCTTCGCGTCGAGCCTCGGGCTCGCGTATCTCGCGACGACGAAGCCGCGCGAAGCCGGCAGCGTGGTCGACCGCACGCCCGCCGCGCAACCGAAGGCCGAAGCACCGAAACCCGAACCGAAGAACGATAAGCCTCAGGGCGCCGAACCCGGCGCGCCGACGCCGGCCCAAAAGTCGGTACCGCAGTGATTTTTTAGGGGATAATTGCGAATTCGCCCACGTGGTGAAATTGGTAGACACGCTAGCTTGAGGGGCTAGTGGCCTAAAAAGCCGTAGCAGTTCGAGTCTGCTCGTGGGCACCAGATCCTAATGCTTGCTGAGTACTTTCCCATCCTTCTCTTCATCCTCGTCGGGCTCGCCGTCGGCGTGGTGCCGATGGCGCTCGGCAAGCTGATCGGACCGAGCAGGCCCGACCCGGAAAAGCTCTCGCCCTACGAGTGCGGCTTCGAGGCGTTCGAGGATGCGCGCATGAAGTTCGACGTGCGCTACTACCTGGTGGCGATCCTCTTCATCCTGTTCGACCTCGAGATCGCCTTTCTCTTCCCGTGGGCCACCGTGGTGAACGATATCGGCCTGCCGGGCTTCGTGTCGATGATGATCTTCCTCGCCATCCTCGTGGTCGGGTTCGTCTACGAGTGGATAAAAGGGGCGCTGGAATGGGAGTAGAAGGGCTGCTCGACAAGGGCTTCGTCACCACCACCGCGGACAAGCTGATCAACTGGACCCGCACCGGGTCGCTGTGGCCGATGACCTTCGGCCTCGCCTGCTGCGCCGTGGAGATGATGCACGCCGGCGCCGCGCGCTACGACCTCGACCGCTTCGGCATCGTGTTCCGGCCGAGCCCGCGGCAGTCGGACGTCATGATCGTCGCCGGGACGCTCTGCAACAAGATGGCGCCGGCGCTGCGCAAGGTCTACGACCAGATGACCGAGCCGCGGTGGGTGATCTCGATGGGCTCGTGCGCCAACGGCGGCGGCTATTACCATTACTCCTACTCCGTGGTGCGCGGCTGCGACCGCATCGTGCCGGTGGACGTCTACGTCCCGGGCTGCCCGCCGACCGCCGAGGCGCTGCTCTACGGCATCGTTCAGCTTCAGAACAAGATCAAGAGAACCAATACGATCGCTCGATGAAGCCGAGCTCGAAGGCAACGATCGCTAGATGACACCGAAGCTGCAGCGGCTTTTCGATTCGCTCACGAAGTTGGGTCTGGCACCGACGGAACGCCTCGGAGAGCTCACCCTCGAGGTGAAGGCGCGGCAGTACCTGGAGACCTGCGCCACACTGCGCGACGACCCGTCGGTGAAGTTCGAGCAGTGCGTCGATCTGTGCGGCGTCGACTACGGGGCGTACGCCGACAAGCCGCGGGAAGGCCCGCGCTTCGCCGCGGTGGTGCACCTGCTCTCGGTTCAGCACAACTGGCGGCTGCGGGTGCGGGCCTTCTGCCCGGACGACGAGTTCCCGGTGCTTTCCTCGCTCGTCGAGGTGTGGCCCGGGGTGAACTGGTTCGAGCGCGAGGCGTTCGACCTTTTCGGCATCATGTTCGAGGGGCATCCGGACCTGCGGCGCATCCTCACCGACTACGGCTTCATCGGCCATCCGTTCCGCAAGGACTTCCCGCTGTCGGGCCATGTCGAAATGCGCTACGACCCCGAGCAGCGCCGCGTGATCTACCAGCCCGTCACCATCGATCCGCGCGAAGTCACGCCGCGAATCGTGCGCGAGCCGCACTACGCGGAAGAAACGAAGAATGGCTGAGATCCGCAACTACACCCTCAACTTCGGCCCGCAGCACCCGGCGGCGCACGGCGTGCTGCGCCTGGTGCTCGAGCTCGACGGCGAGGTGATCCAGCGCGCGGATCCCCACATCGGCCTGCTGCACCGGGCCACGGAAAAGCTCGCCGAGCACAAGACCTTCATCCAGTCGGTGCCCTACATGGACCGGCTCGACTACGTCTCGATGATGTGCAACGAGCACGCCTACGTGATGGCGATCGAGCGGCTCGCCGGCGTCGAAGTGCCGATCCGCGCCCAGTACATCCGGGTGATGTTCGACGAGCTCACGCGGATTCTGAACCATCTGCTGTGGCTCGGGGCGCACGGCCTGGACATCGGCGCGATGACGGTCTTCCTCTACTGCTTCCGCGAGCGCGAGGACCTGATGGACGTCTACGAGGCGGTGTCGGGCGCGCGCATGCACGCGGCCTATTACCGCCCCGGCGGCGTCTACCGCGACCTGCCGGAGCAGATGCCGCAGTACCAGGCCTCGAAGTTCCACAATGAGAAGGCGATTCGGGAAATGAATGCGAACCGCCAGGGCTCGGTGCTCGACTTCATCGAGGACTTCACCGCGCGCTTTCCGAAAGCGGTGGACGACTACGAGACGCTGCTCACCGAGAACCGCATCTGGAAGCAGCGCACCGTGGGCATCGGCGTGGTCTCGCCCGAGCGCGCGCTCGCGCTCGGCTTCACCGGCCCGATGCTGCGCGGCTCGGGCATCGCCTGGGACCTGCGCAAGAAGCAGCCCTACGAGGTCTACGACCGCATGGAGTTCGACATCCCGGTCGGGAGCAACGGCGACTGCTACGACCGCTACCTGGTGCGCGTCGAGGAGATGCGCCAGTCGAACCGCATCGTAAGGCAGTGCATCGCCTGGCTGCGCGCCAACCCCGGCCCGGTGATGACCGACAACCACAAGGTCGCCCCGCCCACGCGCCTGGAGATGAAGGAGAGCATGGAGCAGCTCATCCACCACTTCAAGCTCGTCACCGAGGGCATGCACGTGCCCGAAGGCGAGGTCTACGCCGCGGTCGAGCATCCCAAGGGCGAGTTCGGCATCTACCTCGTGTCCGACGGCGCGAACAAGCCCTACCGTCTCAAGATCCGCGCCGCGGGATTCGCGCACCTCTCGGCGCTCGACGAGATGGCGCGCGGCCACATGATCGCCGACGCCGTCGCCATCATCGGCACGCAGGACATCGTATTCGGGGAGGTTGACCGGTAAGAATGCTGAGCGCCGACTCTCTGAAAAAAATAGATCGCGAGATCGCCAAGTACCCGCCCGACCAGAAGCGCTCCGCCGTGATGAGCGCGCTCATCGTCGCGCAGGACGAGAAGGTCTGGCTCTCGCCGGAGGTGATGGACTTCGTCGCCGGCTACCTCGGCATGCCCCCGGTCCTGGTCTACGAGGTGGCGAGCTTCTACACGATGTACAACCTGAAGCCGGTCGGTCGCCACAAGCTCACCATCTGCACCAATCTGCCCTGCGGCCTGCAGGGCGCGCTCGACGCCGCAGACCATCTTTGCAGCCGCCTGGGCATCGGCTTCAACGAAACCACGCCCGATGGGCGCTTCACTCTCAAGGAGGGCGAGTGCATGGGCGCCTGCGCGATGGCGCCGGTGGTGCTGGTGAACAACAAGAAGATGCACGACTACATGACCGTGGACAAGCTTGACCGCCTTATCGAGGAACTGAAGTAATGCTTGACTACGGACCCGACGCCATCCTGATGAAGGGCCTGGACGGCACCAACTGGCGCCTCAAGGACTACGAAGCGCGCGAGGGTTATCAGGCCCTTCGAAAAATAATCGAATCGAAGATCAAGCCGGAAGACATCGTTGCCGACCTCAAGAAGTCGGCGCTGCGCGGCCGCGGCGGCGCCGGCTTTCCGACCGGTCTCAAGTGGTCGTTCATGCCAAAGAACTACGTCGGGGCGAAGTACGTGGTGTGCAACTCCGACGAGGGCGAGCCCGGCACCTGCAAGGACCGCGACCTGCTGCGCTACAACCCGCATGCCTGCATCGAAGGCATGATCATCGCCGGGTACGCGATGGGCGCGACCGCGGGCTACAACTACATCCACGGCGAGGTGTGGGAGATATACGAACAATATGAACAAGCGCTCGCAGAGGCGTACGCCGCGGGCTATGTCGGAAAGAACATTCTCGGCTCCGACTTCGGCTTCGAGATGTACGCGCACGCGGGCTACGGCGCCTACATCTGCGGCGAGGAGACCGCGCTGCTCGAGTCGCTCGAAGGCAAGAAGGGCATGCCGCGCTTCAAGCCGCCGTTTCCGGCGAGCTACGGGCTGTACGGGCGGCCCACGACCATCAACAACACCGAGACTTTCGCCGCGGTTCCCTGGATCGTGAGGAACGGAGGCGACGCCTTCCTCGCGCTCGGCCGGCCCAACAACGGCGGCACCAAGCTCTTCTCGGTGACGGGCCACGTCAACCGCCCGGGCAACTACGAAGTGCGCCTCGGCACGCCGTTCGCAAGACTGCTGGAGATGGCCGGTGGCGTTCGCAATGGAAACAAATTGAAGGCCGTGGTTCCGGGCGGTTCCTCGATGCCCGTCCTGCCTGCCGGCATCATGATGGCCACCGACATGGACTACGACTCGATCGCCAAGGCGGGCTCGATGCTCGGCTCGGGCGCGGTGATCGTGATGGACGAGACCACCTGCATGGTGCGCGCGCTCGAGCGCCTGTCGTATTTCTACTTCGAGGAGTCCTGCGGCCAGTGCACGCCCTGCCGCGAGGGCACCGGCTGGCTCTACCGGGTGGTCCACCGCATCGAGCAGGGCCACGGCCGCATGGAGGATCTCGCGCTTCTCGAAAACGTCTCCGACAACATCGCCGGCCGCACCATCTGCGCCCTCGGCGACGCCGCGGCGCTGCCGGTGAAGAGCTTCATCAAGCATTTCCGCGACGAGTTCGTGCATCACATCGAGCACAAGAGATGTCTGGTTGAGAAGGACGTAGAACCGAAATGGGGGCGGGCGCGGGTCGACGTGCCGCACGAGCCGCACGCCGGCGACCCTGCGATCAAGATGAAGGCGGCCTGATGCCCAAGCTCACGGTCGACGGAAAAGAGATCGAAGTCGCCGCCGGCGCCACGGTGATGGACGCGGCGAACCGGCTCGGCGTCTACGTGCCGCATTTCTGCTACCACCGCAAGCTCACGATCGCGGCGAACTGCCGCATGTGCCTCGTGGAGGTGGAAAAAGCGCCCAAGCCGCTGCCGGCCTGCGCCACCCCGGCCACCGAGGGCATGAAGGTCTGGACCCACTCGCTCAACGCCAAGAAGGCGCAGAACGGGGTGATGGAGTTCCTGCTCATCAACCACCCGCTCGACTGCCCGATCTGCGACCAGGGCGGCGAATGCCAGCTGCAGGACCTCGCGGTGGGCTACGGCCACAGCAACTCGCGCTACTCCGAAGAAAAAAGAGTTGTCTTGCGCAAGGAACTGGGACCCCTCGTCGCGGCGGAAGAAATGAGCCGCTGCATCCAGTGCACGCGCTGCGTGCGCTTCGGTCAGGAGATCGCCGGCGTCATGGAGCTCGGCCTCATCGGCCGCGGCGAGAACGCCGAGATCGTGTCGTTCGTCGGCCGCGCGGTCGAGTCCGAGCTCTCGGGCAACATGATCGATCTGTGCCCGGTGGGCGCGCTCACCTCGGAGCCGTTCCGCTACAGCGCGCGCACCTGGGAGCTGTCGCGGCGCAAGTCGGTCTCGCCGCACGACAGCCTCGGCTCCAACCTGGTGGTGCAGGTCAGGCAGAACCGCGTCATGCGCGTGCTGCCGCTCGAGAACGACGCGATCAACGAGTGCTGGCTCTCGGACAAGGACCGCTTCTCCTACGAGGGGCTCAACTCGCCCGACCGGCTGCAGCGCCCGATGGTGAAGCAGGCCGGCCAATGGCGCGAGGTCGACTGGGAGCAGGCCTTCGACGCGGTGGCGCGCGGACTGAAGGGGCGCGACTTCGGCGTGCTCGCCTCGCCGCACGCGACGCTCGAGGAGCTCTACCTCGCAGGGCGGCTCGGCCCGGCGGATTTCCGCCTGCGCCACTCCGACTTCTCCGCCGACGGCGCGCGTGAAGGGATCCCGTGGCTCGGCATGCCGATCGCGGAGCTCGGCGCGCTCGACCGGGTGCTCGTCGTCGGCTCGTTCCTGCGCGAGGAGGCGCCGCTCATCGCGCACCGCCTGCGCCAGGCGGCGAAGCGCGGCGCGCAGATCCACATGCTGCACTCGGTCGACGACGACTGGCTGATGCCGGTCGCTTCGAAGACGGTTGTTTCCCCCTCGGGCCTGGTCGCGGCCATTCCATCGTTCAAGGATGCACTAGCTTCCGGGAAGAACGCCGCAGTGCTGATCGGCAACTTCGCCCAGCAGCATCCGCAGGCCGGCGCGATCCACGCCGAGGTACAGAAATTGGGTTTCAGGTTCGGGTTCATCGGCGAGGCCGCCAACTCGGTCGGCGGCTACCTCGCCGGCCTGCCGACGGCGCCGCTGCCCGAGATTGCGCGCAAAGAGGCGCTCGTGCTGCTCAACGTCGAGCCGCGGCTCGACCTCGCCGATCCGCGCGCGCTCGCAGGCGCGCGCTTCGTGGTCATGCTCACGCCGTGGAAGCCGGCGCTGGACGACGCCGACGTGCTCCTTCCGATCGCGCCCTTCACCGAGACCCCGGGGACGTTCGTCAACATGGAGGGCCGCGCGCAGCGCTTCCACGCCACGGTGAATACGCTCGGCGACGCGCGGCCGGGCTGGAAGGTGCTGCGCGTGCTCGGCAACCTTCTCGGAATCGCGGGCTTCGACTTCGACACCATCGACCAGGTGCGCGCGGCCTGTCCGGGACCGGACGACATCGCTTCACGCCTTTCCAACCGGGTGCGCACGTCGAGCGCGCCGTCCGCGCTTTCTGCTCCGGGGATTCAACGGATCGCGGACGTGCCGGCATACTTTGCCGACCCGCTGGTGCGCCGCTCGCCGCCGCTGCAGATGACGAAGCAGGCGCGCGCGCCCACGGCGCGGATGAACGCCCGCACGATGCAGACCCTCGGCATCTCCGCCGGCCAGCCGGTCCTCGCGAACGGCGCGCGAATCAACGCCTCCCTGGACGCGGGCGTGCCCGACGGCTGCGTGCGCATCGCCGCCGCGCATTCGTCGACCAGCGAAGTGGGGCCGATGTTCGGCACGGTGAAGCTCGAGAAGGTCGACGTGGGAAGGGCGGCCTAGATGGAGTGGCTGCAGAGCCAGTCGAACACCTGGTTCGGCCCGACCTGGGGCCCGGTGGTATGGGTGACCGGTTCCAGCCTGGTCTTCATCGTCGCCATCGTGCTGCCGCTCCTGCTCGGAGTGGCCTACCTCACGCTCTGGGAGCGCAAGTTCATCGGCTGGATCCAGATTCGCATCGGCCCCAACCGCGTCGGCCCGCTCGGGCTGCTGCAGCCGATCGCCGACGTGCTGAAGCTGCTGGTGAAGGAGATCATCGTCCCCACCAACGCGAACAAGGGGCTCTACATCCTCGCGCCGGTGCTGATGATCGCGCCGGCGCTCGCCGCCTGGGCAGTGATCCCCTGGTCGCCGACGCTGGTGCTCTCCGACATCAACGCGGGACTGCTCTACATCATGGCGCTCTCTTCGATGGGGGTCTATGGCGTGATCGTCGCCGGCTGGGCGTCGAACTCGAAGTACGCCTTCCTCGGCGCCATGCGCTCGGCGGCGCAGATCGTGGCCTACGAAATCGCCATGGGGTTCGCGCTGGTGTGCGTGCTCATGGTGTCGCACAGCCTGAACCTGTCGGACATCGTCGAGGGCCAGGC
>DATMJC010000052.1:0-78643 GCA_035554435.1 Burkholderiales bacterium
GCACCTTCGTCAACAAGTGGCTGATCATCGACGAGGCGCAGAACCTCACGCCGAAGCAGATGAAAACCCTGGTGACGCGCGCCGGACCCGGCACCAAAGTGGTGTGCCTGGGCAACATCGCGCAGATCGACACGCCCTACCTCACCGAGGGCAGCTCGGGCCTCTCCTATGTCGTCGACCGCATGAAGGGTTGGTCCCACTCCGGCCACGTGACCCTCGCCCGCGGCGAACGCTCGCGCCTCGCCGACCACGCCGCCGAAGCTCTATAGTCAGGAATAAGTCAGCCTCGCTGGTGTTTCGCCAGCGCGGCTGACCTTTCTGCTAAATTCCCGCGCTCTTCCCTCCGAGGAATCCATGACCGTGCTCCGTCTGCTGCTTGTTTCCGTGCTGCTGCTTGCAGCGCCTTCGTATGCACAGAAGTTCGAGCCCCACGTCGGCCAGGCCGGCAAGGACGTAATCTGGGTGCCGACGCCCGACGAGGTCGTGGACCGCATGCTGACCATGGCGCAGCTTGGCCCGAACGACATCCACTTCGACCTCGGCGCGGGGGACGGCAAGATCGCCATCGCCGCGGCGAAGCGTGGCGCGGTCGCCACCGGCATCGAGTACAACCCGGACATGGCGAAGTACGCCAACGAGCGCGCGCAAGCAGCCGGCGTCGCCGGCGTCGGCCCGGGCAAGGCGATCATCCGCCAGGCGGATATCTTCGTTACCGATTTCAGCAAGGCGACCGTGATCACCCTCTACCTGCTGCCGACGCTCAACATGAAGCTGCGGCCGCAGATCCTGTCGATGAAACCCGGCACGCGCGTCGTCTCGCATTCCTTCACCATGGAGGACTGGGAGGCCGACGAGATCTCGACCCTCGACGGCCGCAAGGCCTACTTCTGGCTGGTGCCGGCGCAAGTCGGCGGCAGTTGGAACCTCGAGGCTGGCAGCCAGCGCGGCGAGCTCGTCATCGAGCAGACCTTCCAGAAGATCAACGGCTGGGTGAACCTGTCGAAAACGGTCCAGGGCGGCCTGCGCGAGGCGCGCCTGCGCGGTCCCGACATCGCCTTCGCCTATGTCGATCAGAGCGGCATGCGCCGCGAGTTCACGGGCAAGGTCGACGGCAAGCGCATGGAGGGCACGTTCCGCGACGCCAAGGGCCAGGAAGGCCGCTGGAGCGCGACCCGGAAGTAGCAGCGAGTTACGGGGTGCGACTAGTAGGTGCCGGGGTCGGCGTAGTTCTCGAAGCGGGTGAACTGGCCGAGGAAGGTCAGCTTCACCGTGCCGATCGGGCCGTTACGCTGCTTGAGGATGTTGATCTCGGCGATGCCCTTGTCGGGCGTGTCGTGGTTGTAGACCTCGTCGCGGTAGATCGCCAGGATCACGTCGGCGTCCTGCTCGATCGCGCCCGACTCGCGCAGGTCGGCCATCTGCGGCCGCTTGTTCGGCCGCTGCTCCAGGGCGCGGTTGAGCTGCGATAGCGCCACCACCGGCACGTCGAGCTCCTTGGCCATCGCCTTCAGAGAGCGCGAGATCTCGGAGATCTCGGTTGCGCGGTTCTCGCCCTGCGTCGAAGCCGACATCAGCTGCAGGTAGTCGATCACGATCAGGCCGAGCTTCGAATACTGCCTTTTCAGTCGCCTTGCTCTGGCCCGGACTTCAAGCGCCGTGAGCGCGCCGCCCTCGTCGATGAAGAGCGGGGTCTCGTGGAGCTTGGCCATCGCGTCGGAGAGGTCGCCCCATTCCTTGTCGTTGAGGCGCCCGGTGCGCATCTTGTGCTGGTCGACGCGCGCGATCGAGCCCAGCATCCTCATGGCGAGCTGCGTGCTCGACATCTCCATGCTGAAGATCGCCACCGGCAGGCCGTTGTCGACCGCGACGTGCTCGGCGATGTTGAGCGCGAGCGCGGTCTTCCCCATGGACGGACGCGCGGCGATGATGACCAGGTCGCCCGACTGCAGTCCCGAGGTCATCTGGTCGATCTTCGTGTAGCCCGTCGGGACCCCCGTCACATCGGACGGGTTCTCGCGGTGGTACAGGTGGTCGATGCGCTCGAACACCTTGGCGAGCACCGGCTTGATCTCGAGCAGGCCCTGGTCACGGCGCGCGCCGGACTCGGCGATCTGGAAGATCTTCGACTCGGCCTCGTCCAGGAGCTGCCCGACCTCCTTGCCGCCGGGATTGAGCGCCTCCTCGGCGATGCCGGTCGCGACCTGCGCGAGGCGCCGCTGCACCGCGCGCTCGCGCACCAGCTCGGCGTAGCGGCGCACGTTGAGCGCGCTCGGCGTGTTCTGCGCCAGCGCGCCGAGGTAGGCCGGGCCGCCGGTCTTGTCCTTGTCCTCGCTCGCCTCGACCGACTCCGAGACCGTGACCACGTCGGCGGGCCTGCTCGCCTCGATCAGCCGCGCGATATGGCGCCAGAGGCGCCGGTGGTCGTCGCGGTAGAAGTCCTCGCCGGTGACGAGGTCGGCCACCCGGTCGAACGCCTGGTTATCGAGGAGCAGCGCCCCGAGCAGCGACTGCTCGGCCTCGATCGAATGCGGCGGGACTTTCAGCGCCAGGAGCTGCGGGTCGGTGTTCTCCGCGCGCCCGTACGTGATCTGCGCTAGTGCCATCGATCACTCCTCCCCAGAGGAACCAGCATGTTGTTAGACGACAAGCGCCGGATCATGACCCAGCCCGACCGCGCGACAGGATTGCCAAGTGAAACCTCCGGCCTTCCACCGAAAAAACCCGCGTGCGCTGCCCGATTCGCTTGCTTCGCGCGCATGTGCCTAAGAACAAAAGGCGCTTTCGCCTCCACCTGTGGATTTCCTGTGGTCAGTTTGTGATTAACCTGTAGGCAACTCTGTATAGTGCAATTCTGCCACTGTATATATATCCAATGATTGAAAACCTCACGCCGTGTCAGCCCGGCGCAAGCGGACGAGCCCAGCCGCGAGACGGCGAGATGCTGAAACTCGAGACCCCCTGGGACGACGACGAGGACGAGGACCTGCCTGATCGCCGCGAAGAGGATGGGGAAAGTGAAGACGAGGACGACGACGACGAGGACGACGAGGAACCGCTCAGTGCAAAAAAAAGAGCCGCGAAGGGCGGCTCTTCTTGTGCACCAGAACGGCGGTGATTACTGCTCGCCGATGACCGCCACGGTGATCGTCACCGTCACGTCGGTGTGCAGCACGATCTGGATCGGGACCTCGCCCACCTGCTTGAGCGGCCCCTGCGGCATGCGCACTTGCGAGCGCTCGACCTCGTGGCCCTGTTTCTCGAGCGCCTCGACGATGTCGTAGTTCGTGACCGAGCCGAACAGGCGCCCGTCGACGCCCGCCTTCTGGCTGATCTGGAGCTTGAGGTTTTCGAGCTTCGCCGCGCGCTCCTGGGCCTTGGCCAGCGACTCGTTCTGCGCCTTCTCGAGCTCGGCGCGGCGGCCCTCGAAGTGCTTGATGTTCTCCGGGGTGGCGCGCTTCGCCTTGCCGTGCGGGATGAGGTAGTTGCGAGCGAAGCCGTCCTTCACCTTCACCACGTCGCCGAGGTTGCCGAGGTTTGCCACCTTCTCCATGAGGATTACTTGCATCTCATTTTCCTCTCGGCTCTCAGTGGAGATCGGTGTACGGCAGCAGCGCCAGGAAGCGCGCGCGCTTGATCGCGTCCGAGAGCTGGCGCTGGTAGCCCGCCGCGGTGCCGGTGATGCGCGCCGGGATGATCTTGCCGGTCTCGTTGACGAAGTCCTTCAGGACCTCGACGTCCTTGTAGTCGATCCACTCGACTTTCTCGGCGGTGAAGCGGCAGAACTTGCGGCGGCGGAAGAGGGCCCGCTGGCCCTTGTCCTTCTTGTCCTTGCCGAACTTCCCTTTGCCCTTTCCTTTACCTTTGCGCGGCGGAGGCATCTTCGGTTTCCTTTTCCCGTCCTTCGACGAATTCGATGTTGGTCACGTGCAGCACGAGCTTCTTGGAGCGCTTGCTCTTCGCGGCGAGAAATCCGTGCGTCTTCAGCTCCGTGTTCAGTTTCGCTGTCGCGAGCAGCCTGGCCTGCGCGCCGAACGCTATGCCGCCGATTTCCGCCTCGACCTTGCGAGGGCTTCCCGCCTCGGCTTGCTCCGACTCGTGCCGGAGCTTGAACTCCACCGCGGGGATGCCGGCCGGCGTGTAGCGCAGCGCGCTCAGCTCAAGCAGCCGGCCGCTCAGCTCGACCTGGTTCAGTCGGCGCTTCTCCCGGCCGCCCCTCGGCGCCGCGCTCCATCATCGACTTGGACTTCTCCTCGCGCATCATCGGCGAGGGCGCGGTATGCGCCTTGTCCATCTTGATGATCAGGTGGCGCAGCACCGCGTCGCTGAACTTGAACGAGTGCTCGAGCTCGCCGAGCGTCTCGTTGTCGCACTCGATGTTCATGAGCACGTAGTGCGCCTTGTGCACCTTCTGGATCGGGTAGGAAAGCTGGCGCCGGCCCCAGTCCTCGAGGCGGTGCACCGTGCCGCTGCGGGTGGCGATCACGCCCTTGTAGCGCTCGACCATGGCGGGCACCTGCTCGCTCTGGTCGGGATGGACGATGAAAACGATCTCGTAATGTCGCATGCTCTAGTTGGACTCCTTTTCCTATGGGCTCGTGTTGCTGATGGGGCCAACCGCCATGCGGAGCGGTGTGACCAGGAAGGGGGCGGATTATACGCGTTTCTAGCCGACACCCCCGATGCCGAGCTCCTGCTTGACCTGCTCGAGCATGGGCCCGACCTTGCGGACCGCTTGCCGGATTTTCTCTTCCTTGGTCTCCAGGGTGCGCGCCCAAAACTGGAGCGCGTCCGGATTGTCGGCGTCGATCGTGGCCGGATCGGGCGGAGCGTAGCTATTCCTATCTATTTTCATGGGTTGGGCAATCCTCAGAGTTGTCATCTTTCGTTAGACAGGGGGTTACGGCGGGGTTTCCCACACCCGCGCCGAGGCTTTCCCGATACGCTTTCCGCCCATGCCCAGACTCGATCGAAGCGGTCATTTTCCGGAGCGCCTGGTAAGGCAGGGCCTTGTTTCGCTGGCAGTTGCGGCGCGGATGGTCCACCGGCGGGCCTACCCGCAGCAGTACTCGATCGCTGAGCCGGCGCTCTCCGAGCGCCAGCTCGACGCCCTCGCCCACGTCATCTCCACGCTCGCCGCGGTCTACACGGTCAACTACCGCAGCGCCCGGTTCCGCCAGATCGGTGAATCCGAGCTCGAGGGCGGGGTGTTTCGCGGCGGCGCACGCGAGATCGCGTTCGGCGACGAGCGCACCCCGATCGCCTACCTGGCGGCGCGGGTCGAAAGCGTGCTGGTGGTGGCGCGCAAGCTCCGCGAGATCACGCCGGAGCGCGACGACGTCGCGCTGATTCGTACAGACAGACTCCCGCCGACACCGACACGTTGAGGCTCTCGACCTCCCCGCGCATGGGGATGCGCACGAGGAGGTCGCACGATTCCCGCGTCAGGCGGCGCATACCCTCCCCCTCGGCGCCGAGCACCCAGGCAATCGACTCCGGCAGGTCGGCTTCGTAGAGGGTCTTGTCGGCGCGCTCGTCGGCGCCGACGACCCAGATAGTGCGTTCCTTCAGCTCGGAGAGCGTCCGCGCCAGGTTCGTGACCATGAGGTAGGGGGTCGACTCGGCGGCGCCGCTCGCCACCTTCGACACCGTCGGCGTAACCCCCACGGCGCGGTCCTTCGGCGCCAGCACCGCATGCGCGCCGGCGCCGTTCGCCACCCGCAGGCAGGCGCCGAGATTGTGCGGGTCGGTGACGCCGTCGAGCACCAGCAGCAGCGGACGTTCCACCCCCTCGAGGATTTCGTCCAAGGAATCCGAGGTCTTCTTGATTTCGATGCGGGCCACGACGCCCTGGTGGCGACCGCCGCCGTAGAAACCGTCCAGGCGCCGGGTGGGCACGCGCATCAGGTGCACCTTGGTGCGCTCGGCCAGCGCGGCCAGGTCCCGGGCGCGTGCGTCGTTGCGGGTCTCGTCGAGGTAGATCTCAAGCACCGACGAAGGATCGGCGCGCAGCCGGGCGAGCACGGCGTGGAAGCCGAAGACCACACGCGGTTCGCGGTCTGCCTGGCGGCTCATGCCGGAACGAAGTCGATCTTGCGCTGATCGAGGTCGACCCGCACGAGCTTCACGCTCATGCGGTCGGCGAGCCGGAAGCGCTTGCCGGTGCGCTCGCCGATGAGCGCGTGATGCGCGGCGTCGTGCTGGAAGTAATCGCGGCCGAGCTCCGAGATGTGCACCAGGCCGTCGACGAAGTAGCCGTCGAGCGTGACGAACAGGCCGAAGGGCACTACGCCGGTGATGGTGCCGCTGAAGGTTTCTCCGACATGGTCGCGCATGTGGTAGCACTTGAGCCACATCTCGACGTCGCGGCTCGCGTCGTCCGCGCGCCGCTCGGTTTCCGAGCAGTGCCGCCCGAGCGCCTCCCAGTCGATCCCGGAATACTGACGGCCCGAAAGGACCGCCTTGATCGCGCGGTGCGTGAGGAGGTCCGGATAGCGCCGGATCGGCGAGGTGAAGTGGACGTAGGCGTCGAAAGCGAGACCGAAATGGCCCGCGTTGTTCGGGCTGTACACCGCCTGCTTGAGCGAGCGCAGCAGGATCGTCTGCAGCAGCGCGAAATCGGGACGCTTGCGGATCTTCTCGAGCAGCTGGGCGTAGTCGCGCGGGCGCGGGATCTCGCCGCCCGGGAGCGAGAGGCCGATCTCGGCGAGGAACTCGCGCAGCGCCGCGACCTTTTCCGCCGCGGGCACGTCGTGCACGCGATAGAGCGCCGGATGCGCGTGCGCGGCGAGCAGCCCGCCGGCGCACACGTTCGCCGCCAGCATGCATTCCTCGATCAGCCGGTGCGCGTCGTTGCGCGGCTCGGCCACGATGCGCTCGATCTTCCCCTTCGCGTCGAACAGCATGCGCGTCTCGGAGGTCTCGAAGTCGATCGCGCCGCGCAGGTTGCGCGCATCGAGCAGCACCTTGAACACCGCGTGGAGATTCTGCAGGTCCTCGTTCGCGCTTCCCGAGGAAAGCGCCTGCCACACCGCGGTATAGGTGAGCCGCGCGGAGGACCTGAACACCGCGGGGTAGAAGTCGTAGCGCGCCACCTCGCCCTTTGGGCCGATCGCCATCTCGCACACCATGGCAAGGCGATCGACGTCCGGATTGAGCGAGCAGATGCCGTTCGAAAGCTTCTCCGGCAGCATCGGGATCACCCGCCGCGGGAAATAGACCGAGGTGCCGCGGCTGCGCGCCTCGAGGTCGAGCGCGTCGTCGTGGCGCACGTAGTGGCTCACGTCGGCGATGGCGACCCAGAGGCGAAACCCTTTACCTTCTCTCCTGCAGTAGACCGCGTCGTCGAAATCCCGGGCGGTCTCGCCGTCGACGGTCACGAACGGGAGTTTTCGGAGATCTTTCCTTCCCCGGAGATCCTCTTCGCGCACCGTGTCCGGGGTGGCCTTCGCCTGCGCCAGGCCCGCCTTCGAGAATTCGTGCGGCAGGTCGAACTTGCGCACGGCGATCTCGATCTCCATCCCCGGATCGGCGTGGTGGCCGAGCACCTCGGCGACGCGTCCGATCGGCTGGGCATGGCGGCTCGGCGGCGCCACAAGATCCACCGTGACGACCTGGCCCGCCTTGGCGCGGCCCGCTTCGGCCGGCGGCACCAGGATGTCGTGCGCGATGCGCCGGTCGTCGGGCACCAGAAAAAGCACGCCGTGCTCGGAGTGCATGCGCCCGACGATGCGGCGCTTCGCGCGCTCGAGGATCTGCACCACGGCGCCGAGCGCGCGGCCGCGGTGGTCGCGTCCGCTCACGCGCACCGCAGCGCGGTCGCCGTGCATCACCTCGCGCATCTCGGCGGCCGGCAGGAACACCGAGGGTCCCCCTTCGTCCGGCACGAGAAAGCCGTGACCGTCGGGATGGCCCTCGATGCGCCCGGCAACGAGCGCGATCCGCTTCGCGACGAGCAGCGCGCCGGCGCGGTTCTGCATCACCTCGCCCGAGCGTTCGAGCGCGGCGAGCGCCTCGTCGAACGGGTGGCGCTCGCGCTTCTTGATCTCGAGGCGCTGCGCGAGCTCGGCGGCCGTAAGCGGCGCGCCGGCGCGGTTCAGCGTCTCGACGATCTCGCGCGTGTATTCAGCAGCCGCGCTCGTCGGCCGCTCGGCGCGGCCGCGTCGGCGAAGCGCTGTTTTTCTTGCCTTTTTCTTTGACACTGTATGGTCGTGACACTAAAATTCCGCCTCCCTTGCCGAGGTGGCGGAATTGGTAGACGCACTAGGTTCAGGTCCTAGCGGTGGCAACACTGTGGGGGTTCGAGTCCCTTCCTCGGCACCAACGGAATATAACCCGTAGCGCCTGTCAGGTCGGCCGCGATCCCCGGTTTTTCAGGCCTTCAACTCTGCGCAATGCTGGGCGTCATCCATGGAAGCTTCTCCTTGGCCGCGCGCGAGGCGCGCAGCGCTTCCAGGCTGTAGAGCCGGCTCGCGTAGAGCTCGAGCGCGTTCAGGATCTGCTGGCGAAGGAATTCGACGCCCGAGGTCGAGTCGCGGCCCCACTTCGAGTGATCGCGCTGCGACAGCATCTCGGCCGCGTATTCGCCAGTGAGGCGCAGCTTCTCGCGGCAATAGGCGTCGTCCACCGCCCGCGCCGCCGCCTCGCACAGGCCGAGCACCCGCGCGAGCGCCCTGAAGTCGGGCGATTCGCCGACGTGGCGCGTGAAGAAATCCCGCAGCGCAGCGTGCAGCCACCGTGCTTCTGCCATGTTGGATGTCGTCGTCATTGCGCTCCTCCCGGTAGCCATTGTCGGCCGCGGGCGCAATTTCTCCAGTCGCGCGGAACCGGTTCGCGAGGTCGAGCGGGCACGACGGCGCGTCGAATCGACGTGACAGGAATTGCCTGTAAAACTTGCGCTGGATGGCGCTTTTTGCTCAGCCGCCACCCTGGTTGCAGCGCGGCAGGCGGTCGAAGGCCGCCTTGTACTCGGCGAGCAGCTCCGTTTCGCGGGCCGCCGGATCGAGGCTGATCTCCCAGCCGTAATGGGTCGCGCGACTCGTGCAGAACCCCGCCCGCCCGGAAAGGTGCTCGAGAAGCGCGGACTGGATGCTGATCAGGTTGCCCGAGGCGCGCCCGTAGTAGATCAGCTCGTCAGCCTCCCACAGGGCGTAGACCCCCGGATCGGCGGGCGCACCCTCGACCATGCTGCGCGTGAATCGATAGCGACCGCCTCCGAACGGCATTCGTTGCGCTCGACTCCGGAAAACCGGAGGCATGCGATGCAAGAGCGGGGCCGCGCCGCCATAATGCCGCGCTTGGCCTCCCTTCGCCCCCGGCGCGCGAGCCCCGGTTCACGCATCGGCCTGCGCCAGCTCCTGATCGGGTTGTCGCTCGCAGGCATCGTGCCGCTCGCGATCGTCGCTACGGTGCTGCTCGTCGCCCTCCTGCGCACGCAGCAGGCGCGGCTCGAAGAGACCGCCGGTGCCGAAGCGCATGCGCTTGCCGCTCTCCTTGTCATCGTGCTCGTGGCGAGCGGCCTGTTCGCCTGGCTGATCGGGCGCCGCATCGCAGGCGCGATCCACGCCGCCGCATCCGCGGCGGCGGCCATGAGCTCGGGCAAGCCCTTGCCTCTGGTGCCCTCGCGCGTCGAGGAGGTGCAGAAACTCATGCAGGCGCTCGAGCGCGCGTCGGCGCGCCTCGCCGCCGCCGAAGCCGATCGCACGCGGACCGTCGCCGAAGTGGATGCCGTGCTGCAGCAGGAGCGCGCCGCGCGGCTCCAGGCCGAAGCCGCCAATCGAGCGAAGGACGAGTTCCTCGCGATGCTCGGCCACGAGCTGAGGAACCCGCTCGGCGCGATCGGCGGCGCAATGCGCGTGCTCGAGCGCCTTCCGTCCACGAGCGGCGACCACAAGGCGGCGCGCGACATCATCGCCCGGCAGAGCGCGCACCTCGCGAAGATCGTCGACGATCTCCTCGACGTCGGCCGGCTGGTGAGCGGACGGATCCTGCTGCGGCGCAATCTGGTCGATCTCGCGCACGCCAGCGCCGCCGCGGTGGCCACGGTGCGCGCGGCCGAGCGCGAAGGCGAGCACGAGTGGCTTCTCGAGCTCGCTCCGGTGCTGGTGAGCGCCGATCCGACGCGCATCGACCAGGTGCTCGCCAATCTCCTCGGCAACGCGGCCAAGTTCACGCCCTCCGGCGGGCGCATCCGCGTGCGGCTTGCCGAGCAGGCCGGGGAAGCGGTTCTCACGGTCGAGGATAACGGGCCCGGCGTACGGCCGGATCTTCTGCCGCACATCTTCGAGCTTTTTTCCAGGGACGCGGCCGCGGGCGACCCCGGCGGCCTTGGCATCGGCCTCGCCTTGGTGCGCCGCCTTGTCGAATTGCACGGGGGCAGCGTCCAGGCGGAAAACCTGGTTCCCCAGGGCGGAGCGCGTTTCACGGTGCGGCTTCCCGCGATCCCCGAGCCAGAACCGGTGGCGCACCACGACGCACGCCCGCTGCCGACCCCGCGCCCCGCGCGGCAGGCGCGCGTGCTCATCGTCGAGGACAACGACGACTCGCGCGTCACGCTGCAGCGCATCCTGCAGGCGGACGGCCATCTCGTCAGCGCCGCGCGCGACGCCCGCGCCGGCCTGGAAGCCGCCGCAGCCGGCTCGCCCAACATCGCGGTCGTGGACATCGGCCTTCCGGGGATGGACGGCTACCAGTTCGCGCGCGCGATGCGCGAGCGCCTGGGAGGCGGCGTGCGCCTCATCGCGCTCACCGGCTACGGCAGCGAAGCCGACCGGCAGCGCTCGGCCGAGGCCGGCTTCGACGCCCACCTCACCAAGCCGGTCGACATCGACCGGCTGCTTACGCTGATTACGGAAGCGGCGAGCTAGTTACTTCGCGTCGAAGGGGTGGCGCCGCACGATGGTCTCCTCGCGGTCGGGCCCGGTGGAGATGAGGTCGACCGGCACGCCCGCGAGCTTCTCGATGCGCTCGAGGTAGGCGCGCGCGCCGCTCGGCAGCGACTCGTGCGACCTGATGCCGACGGTGCTTTCCATCCAGCCGGGAAGCTCCTCGTAGACGGGGTGGCAGCGCTCGAGCTCTTCGGCGCCGACCGGAAGGATTTCCGAGAACGTTCCCTCGAGCTCGTAGCCGACGCAGATCTTCACCGCCTCGACTCCGTCGAGCACGTCGAGCTTGGTGATGCACAGGCCGGAGACGCCGTTCAGCTGGATCGAGCGCTTCAGCGCCGCGGCGTCGAACCAGCCGGTGCGCCGCGGCCGGCCGGTGGTGGCGCCGAACTCCTGTCCGCGCTGGCGCAGCCGCTCGCCGACGTCGTCGGACAGCTCGGTCGGGAACGGCCCGCCGCCGACGCGCGTTGTATACGCTTTTGTAATCCCCAAAACATAATGCAGGTGATGCGGGCCTATTCCAGCGCCGGCGGCCGCGGCGCCGGCGACGCAGTTGGAGGACGTGACGAACGGATAGGTGCCGTGGTCGATGTCGAGGAGCGAGCCCTGCGCACCCTCGAACAGCAGGTTCTTGCCCGCGCGGTTCGCGTGGTACAGAGCGCGCGGCACGTCGGCGATGAGCTGCGCGAGCCGCGGCGCGAGCGCCAGCGTTTCGTCCAGGGTTTTTTGAAAGCCGATCTCTTCCTGGTGGTAAAAATTCTTGAGGACAAAATTATGGAACTCGAGCAGCTCGCGGAGCTTCTCTGCGAAGCGCGCGGCGTCGAAGAGATCCTGCAGGCGGATCGCGCGCCGCGCCACCTTGTCCTCGTAGGCCGGGCCGATGCCGCGGCCGGTAGTGCCGATCTTGCGCTCGCCCTTCGCCGCTTCGCGCGCGTGATCGAGCGCCGCGTGATAGGGAAGAATCAACGGACAGGCTTCGCTGATCGAAAGCCTCGGGACTACGCCGCGCACGCCGGCCGACTCGAGCTCGTCCATCTCCGCCACCAGCGCCTGCGGCGAGACCACCACGCCGTTGCCGATGAAGCAGTCGACCTCGGCTCGCAGGATGCCCGACGGGATGAGGTGGAGAACGGTCTTCTTGCCTCCGATCACCAGGGTATGGCCGGCGTTGTGGCCGCCCTGGAAGCGCACCACGCCCTGAGCGCGGTCGGTGAGCCAGTCGACGATCTTGCCCTTGCCTTCGTCGCCCCACTGCGTGCCGATCACGACGACGTTGCGCGCGGTCATGCTGCCGCCCCGGCAAGGCTCCTGAGGTCGATCGAAAAGCCGGTCGCGGGGCGCGCGCGACCGAAGGCCTTCCCGACTTCGTCGTAGCGCCCGCCTCTTGCCACCGCGCCCGCTACGCCATCGCAATACGCGTCGAACACGACACCCGAATGATAGTGGTAGCCGCGCAGCTCGGCGAGATCGAGGCTCACCGGCAGGCTGCAGGCGCCGACGAGCCGGCGCAGCGTGCCGAGCGCGCGCGTCAGCTCGGGGAGCTTCGGCAGCTTCTTCTCGGCGAGATCGAGCACCTCGGGGCCGCCGTACAGGTCCGGCAGCGCGAGCAGCGCCTCGCGGGTTTTCGCATCCAGCTTTTTCGTCAGGCCGAGCAGCGAGGGGCTGTCTTTTTTCTGCAAGGCTTCAAAAAGCTGCGCCTCGAGCTCGGCGCCGAGCTGCGCCGCGCGGGCGATGGCGCGGAACACCGCCACGTGGCCGATGTCGACGCGCGCGTTGCGCACGCCCGCGAGCTCGAGCGCCTGGCACAGCAGCCGCAGGATCTCCAGGTCGGCCTCGACCCCCGCGTCGCCGTAGAGCTCGGCGCCGAGCTGGATCGGCTCGCGCGTCGCCGCGGGCCCTGCGGGACGCGTATGCAGCACGCTGCCGCAGTAGCACAGGCGCGTCACGCCCTCGCGGTTGAGCAGATGGGCGTCGATGCGCGCCACCTGCGGCGTGATGTCGGCGCGCAGGCCCATCATCCGGCCCGAGATCTGGTCCACCACCTTGAAGGTGCGAAGCTCGAGATCGTGCCCGGTGCCGGTGAGCAGCGAATCCGTGTACTCGATGAGCGGCGGCATCACGAGCTCGTATTGCCTGCTGAAAAACAGATCCAGAATCGAGCGGCGCAGCATCTCGATGCGCATCGCTTCGGCGGGAAGGATGTCGTCGATGTACTCGGGCAGGATCCAGCGCATCACTGCAGCCAGGTCTTGGCGTAGAGGATGAGCAGCCCGATCAGCATCGACGAGAGCCCGACGAAGCGGATCTGGCCGTCGGACATCTGGGTGATGCGGCGAAACGTGTCGCGCCAGAGATTAGGCGCGAGGAACGGAAGCACCCCCTCGAGGATCAGCATCAGGGCGAGCGCCAGGAGGAACGTGGTGCCCATGCGTCATTTTCGCGGCTGCGAGGGCTTGCCCATCGAATCCCGGAAGTAGCGCAGGAAGTCCGAATTCGGCTCGATCACCATCAGGTCGTTGCGGCCGCGGAAGGTGCTGCGGTAGGCCTCCATGCTGCGGTAGAAGGCGAAGAATTCCGGGTTCTGGCTGAACGCCGCGGCGTAGATCGCCGACGCCTTGGCGTCGCCCTCGCCGCGCACGCGTTGCGCGTCGCGGTAGGCCTCGGCGAGCAGCACCTCGCGCTGCCGGTCGGCGTCGGCGCGGATCTTCTCGGCGTCGGCCGCACCGGTCGAGCGCAGCTCGTTGGCGATGCGCTTTCTTTCCGCCTCCATGCGCCGGTAGACGGACTCCGAGACCTCCGTCGGCAGGTCGACGCGCTTCAGGCGCACGTCGATGATGGCGACGCCGATGCGCTTCAGGTCCTGGTCGACCTTCTCGCGCACGCGGCTCATGATCTGCTCGCGCTCGCCCGAGACCACGTCGTGCAGGATGCGCGCGCCGAACTCGTCGCGCAGCACCCCCGACACGGTCTGCTTGATGCGCGTCGCGGCGCGAAACTCGTCGCCGCTCACCGAGACGTAGTACTGGCGCACGTCGATGATGCGCCACTTGACGAAGGAATCGACCAGCACCGGGCGGTTGCCCTGGGTGAGGAAGCGCAGCGGCTCGGCGTCGTCGAAGGTGAGGATGCGCATGTCGAATAGGCGCACGTTCTGGAGCAGCGGCCACTTGACGTGCAGGCCGGGTTTCTGCACGACCTCCTTCACCTCGCCGAGCTGGAACACGATCGCGTTCTGGCGCTGGTCGACGGTGTAGAGCGCGCTCGAAATCAGAAGCACGACCACGACCACCAGGGCAAGTAACGGGCCGAGCGCTCTCATCGGTCGGCCCGCTCGCGGTTCCGGAGCGTGTCGCGCGAGCGCGGGCCGCCTTCCGGGGTGGCTTCCGCGGGCGGCTGGCGCGGCACGGCCGAGGCCTCGCCGCCGGAGGGCGCGGCCGCGCTCTGCAGCAGCCGGTCGAGCGGCAGGTAGAGCAGGTTGCCGCCGCCGCGGTAGTCCATCATCACCTTGCTCGTCGAGGTGAGCACCTGCTGCATGGTCTCGATATAAAGCCGCTCGCGCGTGACCGCCGGCGCCTTGGCGTATTCGGTCAGCACCTGGCGGAAGCGCACCGCATCGCCCTCGGCGCTCGCGATCACGCGCTGGCGGTAGCCGTCGGCCTCCTGCTGCAACCGCGAAGCCGTGCCGCGCGCGCGCGGGATCACGTCGTTGGCATAGGCCTGGCCCTCGTTCTTCTGTCGCTCGCGGTCCTGGGCGGCCTTCACCGCGTCGTCGAACGCCGCCTGCACCTGCTCGGGCGGCTGCGCGTTCTGGATGGTCACCGTACTGACGGTGATGCCGGTCTTGTAGCGATCGTGGATCACCTGCATCAGGTCGCGCGCCCGGTTCGCCACGTCGACCTGCGTCTCGCCCAGGATCTGGTCCATCGAGCTCTTGCCGATCGTCTCGCGCATCGCGGTCTCGGCGATCTGCATCGCCGACTCGTCGGGCCGGCGCACGTTGAACACGTAGTCCTTCGCGTCGGCTACCAGGTACTGCACCGCGAACTGCAGGTCGACGATGTTCTCGTCGTCGGTGAGCATCAGCGATTCCTTGAGCACCTTGGTGCGCACGTTGTTGCGGTAGCCCACTTCGAGCGTGCGCACCTGGGCGAGGTTCACGATCTCGTGAGACTGGATCGGCCACGGCAGGCGCCAGCGCAGGCCGGGATTGGTTTCCTGCGAGAAGCGGCCGAAGCTCAGCACGACGCCGCGCTGGCCCTCGACCACGATGTAGAAGCCGCTCGCGAGCCACACCAGCACGATCAGCACGACGAGCAGGCTCGCCCCGCCGCCGATCTGCCACGACGAGGGCGGGCGCGGCGGCTCGTCGCCGCCGCGGCGCCGGCGGCCGAACAGCTCCGACAGGCGCCGGTTGAAGTTGCGCCAGAGCTCGTCCAGGTCGGGCGGCCCCTGGTTGCCCCCTCCCGGGCCCTGCGGCCCGCGGGAACCGCGGCCCCAATTGGGGTCGTTCAGTGACATGGATTAAGTCGGTTGCAGTGGGTGCGTCGGCGTCGCGGCTGCGCGGCGCGCCGCCGAGCGCTGTTTCGCGAATTCGGCGATGGCGGCACGCAGCTCCTGCAGTCCGGCGCCGGTGCGCGCGCTCACGAAGACGCGGCAGATCCTACCATACTGATCGCGCTCGACTCCGGGCTCCAGCCCCGCCTTGCCGTTCTTATTGCGAGCCAGGTCGATCTTGTTCCAGACCTGCAGCCGCGGCGCGTCGCCCGCCGGGATTTCGGCGAGCACCTTGTCCACCTCCTGCGCCTGCTCGTCGCGCGTGGCCGAAGCGGCGTCAACCACGTGCAGAAGGAGGTCGGCGTGCACCGTCTCCTCCAGCGTGGCGCGGAACGCCGCAACCAGCCCGTGGGGGAGATCCCGGATGAAGCCTACCGTGTCGGATACCACCACGCTTCCCGTATCCTGTAGCCATATCCGCCGCGTGGTCGTGTCCAGGGTGGCAAACAGCTGATCGGCCTCGTACACCTTGGCGCCAGTGAGCGCGTTGAACAGCGTCGATTTGCCGGCGTTGGTGTAGCCCGCGATCGACACCGACAGCACGTCGCCCCGCGCGCGCGCGCGCCGTTGCACGGTTCTTTGCTTTTTCAGGGTCTCGAGCTTCGATTTCAGCACGCGAACCCGGTTGGCGATGTAGCGCCGGTCGAGCTCGATCTGCTTCTCGCCCGGGCCGCCGGTCTTCCCGAGCCCGCCGCGCTGGCGCTCGAGGTGGGTCCAGCCTCGCACCAGGCGCGTCGCCAGGTGCTCGAGCTGGGCGAGCTCGACCTGGAGCTTGCCCTCGCTGGTCTGCGCGCGCTGCGCGAAGATCTCGAGGATCAGCTCCGGGCGGTCGAACACGCGCCGCCCAAGCTCGCGCTCCAGGTTCCTCTCCTGGGCGGGCGACAGCGCGTGGTTGAAGACGACGAAGGCCGCGTTCAGCTCTTCGGCCGCCGCGGCGATTTCCGCCACCTTGCCGCTGCCGGCGTAGAACTTCGGATCGGGCCTCGAGCGCCTGCCGCGGAGCACGCGGTGGCGGCGCACTCCGGCGCTCTCGACCAGGCGCACGACCTCCTCGACGCGCTCCTCGTAGGCGTCGTCGCCGAAATCCAGGCACACGATGATCGCCGCCTGCGGATCGGCAGTTGGGCGCGGGGTTTCCTGGAGGGTTTCCTGCAAACTACTGCTCGGAGTCCTTGTCGGCTCCCAGGGTGATCGGACGCGACGGCACCACGGTGGAGATGGCGTGCTTGTAGACCATCTGCGTCACGGAGTTGCGCAGCAGCACGACGTACTGGTCGAACGACTCGATCTGCCCCTGCAGCTTGATGCCGTTGACGAGATAGATCGAGACCGGGACATGCTCCTTGCGCAGCGTGTTCAAAAACGGGTCTTGTAGCAACTGGCCCTTGTTGCTCATCGTTCTTCTCTCTTGGGGGTTTTGTAGCGTAACTTTAATTGATTTTCTTGGGGTTTTCTACCTTCGGCCGCGACCCGCCGTGCTACCCCGCCGTGTCACCCGAGGGCGAGCGGCGGCGTGACGTCCGCGCATTGCGCGCGGTGGCGCAGGGCGTGATCCATCAGCACACAGGCCAGCATGGCCTCGGCGATGGGGGTGGCGCGGATACCGACGCAGGGGTCGTGGCGACCGGTGGTCTCGATGGTGGTCGCCCGCCCGCGGGTGTCGATGGTGCGCCGGGGCAGCCGGATGCTCGAGGTGGGCTTGAGCGCGATCGACACCGTGATGTCCTGCCCGGTGGAGATGCCGCCCAGCACCCCCCCGTTGTTGTTGGAGAGGAAGCCCTGCGGCGACATCTCGTCGCCGTGCTCGCTGCCTTTTTGCGTGACCGCCGCGAACCCCGCGCCGATCTCGACGCCCTTCACCGCGTTGATGCCCATCATCGCCGCCGCGATGTCGGCGTCGAGGCGGCCGTAGACCGGCTCGCCCCAGCCGACCGGCACCCCGCTCGCCACCACGTTGACGCGCGCGCCGCACGAGTCGCCGCTCTCGCGCAGCGCGTCCATGAACTTCTCGAGCTGCGGGACGACGCCCGGATCGGGCACGAAAAAGGGGTTTCGATCCACTTCCGCCCACTCGCGGAATTCGATTTTTTGAGTACCCAACTGCGCGAGGTAGCCGCGCACCACGACGCCGTACTTTTCCCTCAGGTACTTCTTGGCGATCGCGCCCGCGGCCACTCGCACCACGGTCTCGCGCGCCGAGGCGCGTCCGCCGCCGCGCGGATCGCGCACGCCGTACTTCTGGAAATAGGTGTAGTCGGCGTGGCCGGGCCGGAACTTCTGCGCGATCGCCGCGTAGTCCTTCGAGCGCTGGTCCTCGTTGCGCACCAGAAAGCCGATCGCGGTGCCGGTGGTGCGGCCCTCGAACACCCCGGAGAGGATCTCGACCGCGTCGGACTCGCGCCGCTGCGTGACGTGGCGCGAGGACCCGGGTTTTCTTCTGTCCAATTCCCCTTGAATGTCTTTCTCGGAGAGCTCAAGACCCGGCGGACAGCCGTCGACCACTCCGCCGTAGGCGGGGCCGTGCGATTCGCCGAACGAGCTCACGCAGTAGAGCGTGCCGAAGGTGTTGCCCGACATCGGGCCATTTTATGCGAAGAACCGACGCGCCCGGCCGCCGGACGGCGGCGCTTCGGGAAGGCCTCAGACGAGCGAGTTCTTGATGTAGCCCTTCAGCATCCGGTTTTCGAAGTCCTGCTCCTCGAGGACCGCCTTGGCCACGTCGCGGAACGAGATCACGCCAAGGAGCCTGCCCTCCTTCATCACCGGCAGGTAGCGGGCGCCGCTCTCGAGCATCGTGCGCCGCAGGTCGTTCACCTCCATGTCGGGGGTGGCCGTCACCGGGTCTCGATCCATGATGTCGCCGACCTCGAGGTCTCCCAGCGTGCCGCCACGCAGCGCGAGCGCGCGCAGCAACTCGTGGAACGTGAGCATCCCGACCATCCGCTCGCGCTCCAGGACCACCAGCGAGCCGAGGTTCTCGCGCGCCATGGTGCGCACCGCCTCGGCGGCCTGGCCCGATGGCTCGATGCACAGCAGCCGGTTGCCCTTGACCCGAAGGATTTCCTGGACCTGCATGGTGGCCCTCCTTAGCGCGCACGCGAGCGGCCTTTCAGAATACTCTTTTCACCCGTGAGGAAAAAGCCACTGCAGACACAAAAGACAGTGCTGGTCACCGGCGGCAGCCGCGGCATCGGCCGCGGCACCGCGGCGCTCCTCGCGCAGCGCGGCTACCGCGTCGCGGTGGCGGATCTAGACCGTCCGACCGGCGGCGCGGTCGCGTTCTTCCGCTGCGACGTTGCGAGCGAAGCGTCGGTCAGGACCTGCGTGCGGGCGGTGCTGCGCCGCTTCGGCCGGCTGGACGCCCTGATCAACAACGCCGGCCTTGCCGACCCTGCCGATCCGCCGGTGGAAAAGCTCTCGCTGCGGGCGTGGAACCGCAGGATCGGCGTCAACCTGACCGGGGTATTCCTGATGAGCAAGCACTGCGTGCCGCATCTTCGCAAGACCTCGGGCGCGATCGTCAACATCGCCTCGACGCGCGCGCTGCAGTCGGAGCCCGACACCGAGGCCTACGCGGCGAGCAAGGGCGGCGTGGTCGTGCTCACCCACGCGCTTGCCATGAGCCTCGGGCCGCGCATCCGGGTGAACTGCATGCATTTCTGATCTCGGACGAAGCCGGCTTCGTCACCGGCCAGAATTTCGTGGTCGACGGCGGGATGACGCGCAAGATGATCTACGTCTAGCGCACGAGAATCGTGGCGAGGCCGAGAAGCATTCCCATGCTCACCACGTCGGTCGCGGTGGTGAGGAAGATGCTCGAGGCGGTCGCCGGGTCGAAGCCCAGGCGCTTGAGCGTGAGCGGCACCAGCGCGCCTGAAACGCCGCTCGCGATGCAGGCGCCGATCATCGCGAGGAATACCACGAAGCCGAGCATGAACGGTCGCGCCTGATGCTGGCCCGCCGCGGTGATGAACATGCCGATGCCGGCGGCGGTGCCCACGCCGACGCCATTGAGGCAGCCGAGCCAGGCTTCCTTCGAGACCATCCGGCGCTCGGCGCCCGGCTTGAGCTCGCCGAGGGTCATGCCGCGCAGGGTCACCGCCAGCGCCTGGCAGCCGGTGTTGCCCGACTGGCCCGCAAGCACGGGCAAGAAGAGCGCAAGGATCACGAGGCGATCGAGCGTGTCCTGGAACAGGCCCACGACCGCGGCCGCAAGAAACGCGGTGACCAGGTTGAGCTGCAGCCACGGGTGGCGCAGCTTCAGGCTGTAGTGCCACGGCGTCGCGATGCGCTCCTCTTTTTCCACGCCCATCATGCTGCCGGCCTGCAGCGAGATCTCGATCGCCTGGGCCTCGAACATCGCCTGGCCGCGCACCAGTCCGGTGAGGCGCCCGGCGGCGTCCACCACCGGGTATACGGGATAGTGCCGGTCGAGCACCTGCTTCATCGCTTCCCGCAGCGGCATCGCCGCCTGCAGCACGAACGGGTCCCTCGCCATCACCTGCGCCAGCGTGGCGCGCTTCGCTCCGAAGAGCAGGTCGCGCATGGTGACGATGCCGGCGAGCCTGCCCTCGCCGTCGACCACCCACACGTAGGTGACGAGATTGCGCTTCACGCTTTCGCGCAGCGCCTCGACCGTTTCCTCCACGGTCCACTCCGGCGTGAAGGCGCCGATCACCGGCTCCATCAACCGCCCGATCGCGTCGTGCTCGTAGAGTGCGCTGCGCTCCCGCTGGCGCGCAGTGGCAATCTCCGCCGGCGCGAACTGCTCGAGCCCGACAGCGGTGTTCATGCTTGCCCCCCCGTTTCTGGGCCTCGGGCGAGCATACCAATAGTCTTTTCAGGGCATAGAGGACATTCGCCCTCTCCGGATGAACGTGGCACAATTTGAATCGTGACGCCGCGAGCCATCACCATCCGCCTCGCCGAGCCGCGCGATGCCCAGGCCATCGCGATGATGTCGCGCGACTTCATCGAGGCGGGCCTGGGGTGGAAATACGACGCGGCGCGCGTGATGCGCGCGATCCGCGACCGCGAGACCCTCTGCGTGGTGGCGTGCGAAAGCGGCAAGGCGGCCTCAACCTCTACGGCGGCCGGCGCGCGCGGCGCCATCACCGGCTTCGCCATCATGGAGTTCGGCGACGAGCGCGCGCACCTCGTGCTCCTCGCGGTGCGTCCTTCGCACCGCCGGCTCGGCATCGGCCAGCGGCTGCTCGAGTGGCTGGTGGAGTCCGCGCGCGTCGCGGGCATGGCCAGCATTCACCTCGAGCTGCGCTCGAACAACGACGCCGCGCGGCGCTTCTACCGGGCGATGAGCTTCTACGAGACGGTGCTCGTTCCCGGCTACTACCGCAGCGGCGAAGGACGCAAGGAAGGCGCGCTGCGCATGCTGCGCGTGCTGCGCGCACCGGGCCCGGTGCCCTATACCTGGCGCCCGCCGCGCACCGAAGACACCTAGGAATTCACGGCACGATCGCGAAGCCGATTCGCAACTGCGAAGGCCGCCGCACGTTGTAGTCGAGGATCGATTCGCCGTAGCCGGTGAAATACTGCACGTGGAAGTAGCCTCCGACCGGGCCGAAACGCAGGTCGCGCAAGCGCTTCGACAGGTCCACCTGGAGGCTGCCCTTGCCCGAGGTGCCGTAGCGGCCGAGCAGCGTCGCGACCCATTCGCCGGCGGCGTCGTAGCGCAGCTGCCAGTCGGCATAGCCGCGGAACTGCGCGATGTCGGGGTTTTCCTCCCTGTCGAGGTAGCTGTAGAACTTGGGCATGAACTGGATCTCGTGGCGGTTGGCAAAGCCGTGATGCCACTCGGGCCGGATGAACACGGTATTGATCGAGCGCGAGTTCGCGGCGTCGCCGCCGTTCGACTCGTGCTCGAGGCCGAAGCGCACGCTGTCGATGAAGGTCTTTTCGTCGGAGCGGTCCCATTTCCAGAAGAGCTGCGGCCGATAGCTCGTGTCGCGGAAGGGTTTGGACTGGGACGAGAGATCCCAGATCGAGTTCTGCGTGTACCCGAAGTAGAAGCCGGTGAGCCAGGGCTGCTCGCGGCCGAAGCCGGTTCCCAGATCGAACAGGCGGTACTTGAACGAGAGCTGGAAGCGCGCGGTCCAGCCGTCGTGCTCGCCGACGATGAAGTACATCGGATCGTTCTCGGAGAGCGGCGGCTCGTACTCGCCGGGGGCGTGCCGCCCGGTGCCCGGCGGCCCCTGTCCGGGCCGCGCCACCGCGAGCTGCAGCACGCTCGAATCGCGCCCCACGAGGTCGACCTGCACGTTGCCCGACATGCTGGCCGGCAGCTCGCCGGCATAGCTGCGCCGTCCATTCTCCGCCGGGCGCAGCGCGCGCAGCACGAGGACGCGCTGCTCGATCTCGGTGCGCAGCCGCACCTCGATCTCGTCGGGGAGCGGCTCCCCGCCCGTGCCCGCCACGATGATCTCGAAGGTATTGCCGGCGACCACGGCGGGCTGGTCGGTGGCGATCAGCCACTCGGGCGCCGCGGCCTGGCACAGCGAGACCTGCAGCAGCAAGCTTGCGAGCAGGATCCTCAGGCTGCGCTCCAGTCCTGCGAGCGGGCGAAGCGTTCCAGCAGGAAGTCGACGAAGAGGCGCACCTTCGCCGAAAGGTGCTTGCGGCTCGGGTACACCGCGTAGATCGGCATCGGAGCGGAAACGAATTCCTGCAGGAGCGGCACCAGCCGACCGGCGCGCACTTCGGGGCCGACGATAAACGCGGCCTCGAACACGATGCCCACGCCCTGGGCGGCGACCTCGGCAAGCAGGTCGCCGTTGTTCGCGTGGAGGCTGCCGCCCACGCGCACGCTGCGCTCGACGCCGCCGGCGTCGCGGAACGACCAGACGCTGCGGGGTGCCACGTACTCGTAGGTGAGGCAGTTGTGCCGCGCGAGATCTTCGGGCACGCGCGGGACCCCATGCGTTTTCAAATAGGCCGGCGACGCGCACGGCACCAGCCGCGTTTCGCCGAGCTTGCGCGCGACGACCTTGTCCGAGCCCGGCGCGCCGATGCGCACCGCAAGGTCGAACCCTTCCTCGACGAGATCCACGATGCGATCCGAAAGCGACACGTCGAACCGTACTCCGGGGTGCGCGGCGAGAAATGCCGCGACCGCGGGTGCCACATGGCGCACGCCGAAGTTCATCGAAGTCGTGAGCTTGATCGTGCCGCGGGGCACGACCGCGGCGCGGCTTGCCTCCTGCTCGGCCTCGTCGAGGTCGGCGAGGACCTGCACCGCGCGCTCATAGAACGCCCGGCCGCTTTCGGTGAGGCTTACGCGGCGGGTGGTGCGGTTCAGCAGGCGCGTCTGGAGATGCGCCTCCAGCTCCGCGATGTGCCGCGATGCCGCCGTGGTGGAGAGCCCGAGCCTCTCGGCGGCGCCTGAAAAGCTGCCGGCTTCGACGACTTGAGAGAACACCCGGAGGGCCTGAAAACGGTCCACGGCCGCGAGATTACAACGATTCTCGGAATAATCAATCCCGGAAAATCGACTTTATCCCGTTGGATGAGACTTTCATACTCCACGGGTCGATGCGAATCCCCACTTACGAAAGGAACAGAGACATGATCGACTCCCGTACCGCCCCCTATGCCGCCGCGCTGCTGCGCGTGTCGCTCGGCGTCATGTTCATCGCGCACTCCCTGGTCCTCAAGTACCTCACCTTCACGCTGCCCGGCACGGCGCAGTTCTTCCAGTCCCTGGGTCTGCCAGCGGGTCTCGCCTATGCCACCTTCTGGGCGGAGCTCGTCGGGGGTGGACTCCTCGTTGCCGGCGTCGGCACGCGCTGGGTCGCGCTCGCGCTCGTTCCGATCCTGGCCGGCGCAACCTGGGTCCATGCCGGCAACGGATGGGTCTTCAACGCGCAGAACGGAGGCTGGGAGTACCCCGCGTTCCTGATCACCGCGTCGCTGGTGCAGGCGCTTCTCGGCGACGGCCGCTATGCCCTTGCAAATCGCATCCCGGCACTCAACTTGCGGCTTGCCAGCCAGGCCGTGTCTTGAACTTGTAAAGGAGAGAATCCAATGAAGCTTTACTACGCACCAGGCGCCTGCTCGCTTTCCCCGCACATCGTGTCGCGCGAGCTGGGCATTCCCGTCGAGCTGAAGAAGGTCAACAACAAGGACAAGACGATCGAGGGCGGCGGGGACTACCGCAAGGTCAACCCGCGCGGCTACGTGCCCGCCCTCGAGCTCGATGACGGCCAGGTGCTGACCGAGGGCCCGGCGATCGTGCAGTACCTCGCCGACCGCAAGCCCGAGGCCGGCCTCGCGCCGAAAGCCGGCACCCTCGAGCGCTACCGGCTGCAGGAGTGGCTCAACTTCCTCACCTCGGAAGTCCACAAGCAGTTCTCGCCGCTCTTCAAGCCCAACACGCCGGAGGACTACAAGGCGATCGCCAAGGAAAACCTCGCCGGCCGCTTCGACTGGCTCGACCGCGAGCTCGCCGGCAAGGAGTACCTGATGGGCAAGGCGTTCACGGTCGCCGACGCTTACCTGTTCGTGCTGCTCAACTGGACCAAGCCCACCGGCCTCGACCTCGCGAGATGGCCGAACCTCGCCGCGTTCCACAAGCGCGTCGGCGCGCGGCCCAAGGTCCAGGAAGCGATGCAGGTCGAGGGCCTGCTGAAGAAGGCGGCATGAGCGCGACGCCGAGCGTCTTCGTCTCCCACGGCTCGCCGATGCACGCGCTGCAGCCGGGGCCGGCCGGCGAGGTGTGGAAGGCGCTCGGCGCCCGTCTCGCGCGGCCGCGCGCGATCCTCATCGCGTCGGCGCACTGGGAGACCGATGCTCCGATGCTCACGGGGGCAGCGAAGCCGCAGACGATCCACGATTTCTACAACTTCCCCGAGCCGCTTTACCGCCTGCGCTACCCGGCGCCGGGCGCCCCGGAGCTCGCGCAGCGCGCCCAGGCGCTGCTGCGCGAGGCCGGCTTCGGCGCCTCGATCGACGGCACGCGCGGGCTCGATCACGGCGCGTGGGCGCCGCTCCTCTATATGTATCCTGAGGCGGACATCCCGGTGGTGCAGATCTCGGTGCAGCCGGCGCTCGGACCGCGCCATCACGTCCAGCTCGGAAAAGCAGTGCGCCCGCTCGCCCAGGAAGGCGTGCTGATCATCGGATCGGGTCACATGACGCACAACCTGCGCGACTGGGCGCGCGGCCAGGGCGCCCCGGCGCCCTATGCGCGCGAATTCCAGGCCTGGGTCTTCGACAAGCTCAACCACCAGGATACTGAAGACCTCGTCGAGTACCGCTCGCGTTCGGCCCACGGCGTCCGCGCCCACCCCACCGACGAGCATTTCCTGCCGTTGTTCTTCGCGCTCGGCGCGGCGCCCGAACACGCCAGGCCCGAACGCGTCTACGACGCCATCGACAGCGGCGTGCTCGCCATGGACGCCTACGTCTTCAACTAATCAACCACCCAAAGCTCTGAACAGGTCGGCCACCGCGGCGCGGTGGGCGCGCAGCGCCTCGATCCGAGCGGTCTGAGCCGAGAGCAGGCCGCGCTCGGCATCGAGCACGTCGAGCTGGCTCGCGACGCCGTTCTGGTAGCGCAGGCGCGCGAGGCGCAGCGTCTGTGTGAGCGCGGCTTCGCGCGCCGACTCGGCGTCGTAGCTCTCCTTCGCGCGCGCCTGAACGATCAGGGCGGCGCGTACCTCGCCAAAGGCGCTGCGGATTGCCTGCTGGTACTGGGCCAGCGCAGCGCGCTCGCGCGCCTGGGCGGCGTCGGTGCGCGCCTGGAGGCGCCCGCCCTGGAAGATCGGCTGCGTCAGTCCCGCGGCGACCTGCCAGGTGGCGGCCGCGCCACCCGCGAAGAGGTTGGCGAGCGCCGCGCTCTCGCTGCCGTAGAACGCGGTCAGGCTGATCGAGGGAAACATCTCGGAGCGCGCCACCGCCACGCGGGCATTGGCGGCGGCGAGCTGGCGCTCGGCGTCGACGAGGTCGGGCCTGCGCAGCAGCAGCTCGGAGGGCAGGCCGGAAGGGACGGCGGCCGGGCCCGGCATCTCGTCTGCGGCCTGCCTCACACTCACCGTGCCCTCGAACACCTGTTTCGGGCTGCGCCCCAGCAGCACCGACAGCGCGACCTCCTCGCGCTCGCGCTCGCGCTCGAGCGGCGGAAGCTGTGCGCGCACCGAGGCCGCTTCCGCCTCGAGTTGGCGCAGCTCGTACTCCGAGATCACTCCGCCCTGGAAGCGCTTCCTTTGCAGGCCGAGCGCTTCCTCGCGCAGCGCCACGTTGCGCCGGGTGAGGCTCACCTGTTCGTCGAAAGAGCGCAAGGCGAAGTACGACTTCGCCACCTGCGCGGCGAGCGCGAGGCGCACCGCCTCGCGCGAGGCTTCGCTCGACTCGAGCTCGGCGCGCGCTGCGGCGGAGTTCGCGCGCAGGCGCCCGAAAAGATCGAGCTCGTAGGAGACGTTCAGCGTCGCGCGGTTGTTGCCGTACTCGGTCGGGATGCCGGGAAACGCGGTAGCCGTCCGCGTGGAGATTTGCTGCCGGCTGCTCGAGGCCTGGGCGCTGACGCTCGGCCAGAAGAAGGAGTTCGCCTCGCCGAGGAGCCCGCGCGCTTCGTCGACGCGCGCGGCCGCTACGAGGAGATCGCCGTTGTGCGAGAGCGCCTCGTCCACCACCGCGTCGAGCAGCGCGTCGTCGTAGATCCGCCACCAGCGCCCGTCCTCGGCGAAGCGCGGCGCGGTCTCCTTCCATGCTTCGGGCAGCTCGACCGCCGGCCGCTCGTATTTCACCGGCTGAATGCAACCGGCCACCGCGAGGCAGGCGACGACGGCGAACCTACTCATGGCTGTGCGGCGCGTGGTGCGGTATCGGGATGCTCTTGTGCGTGACGATGCGGGCCTGCTCGGCCTCGTGCTTGATGTCGGCGCTCGAGCGCTTCTCGGTCAGGTGCCGGTCAGTCATCAGCTTGAAGAACATCGGCACGAAAAAGATGGCAAGGAAGGTCGCCGCCAGCATCCCGCCCATCACGCCGGTGCCCGCCGATTCGCGCGCGCCGGCGCCGGCGCCGGTCGAGAAGGCGAGCGGCATCACGCCGAGGATGAAGGCGAGCGAGGTCATGAGGATCGGCCGGAAGCGCAGCCTCGCCGCCTCCACCGCGGCGGCCGAAGCCGACAGTCCCTGCTCGTGCTTCATCACCGCGTACTCGACGATCAGGATGGCGTTTTTCGCCGCCAGGCCGAGCAGCGTGACCAGCCCGATCTGGAAGTACACGTCGTTCGTCAAACCCCTCACCCAGACGGCCGCGAGCGCGCCGAAGGTACCGAACGGCATCGCCAGAAGCACCGACAGCGGCAGCGACCACTTCTCGTATTGCGCCGCCAGGATCAGGAACACCATGACGACCGCCAGGCCGAGCGCCAGGCTCGAGGTCCCGGCCGAGCGCTTCTCCTGGTAGGAGACACCGCCCCAGTCGTAGCTGAAGTCCTGCGGCAGCACCTTGTTCGCGATATTTTCGACCGCCTGGATCGCCTGCCCCGAGGACACCCCCGGCGCGGCCTGGCCGAAGATCTTCACCGCCGGCAGGTTGTTGAAGCGGTCGAGCGAATCGGGTCCGGAGCTGTAGCGCACCCGGGCGAGCGAATCGAGCGGAATCATCTCGCCCTTCTCGGAGCGTACCCAAACCTTTCCGATGTCCTCGGGACGGTCGCGGTATTGCGGCGCGGCCGACATCAGCACCTGCCAGGTGCGGCCGAACTTGTTGAAGTCGTTCACGTAGTAGCTGCCCAGCGTGGCCGCGAGCGCGCCGTAGAGATCCTCGAGCGGCACGCCGAGCGCCTTCGCCTTGTCGCGGTCGACGTCGACCGAGAGCTGCGGCACCGTGGCGCGCCAAAGGGTCTGCACCATGCCGAGCTGCGGCTCCTTGTGCGCCGCGCCGATGAACTGGCCCAATGCCTTCGCCATCTCGCCCGACCCCCCGGTGCCGCGGTTCTGGATGTAGAACTCGAAGCCGCCGGCGGTCCCCAGGCCGAAGATCGGCGGCGGACCGAAGGCGAGCGCGAGCCCTTCCTTGATGTGGCCGGTCTTCATGAAGAAGTCGCCCACCAGCTGGGGTGTGGCGACCTTGCGCTCGCTCCAGGGCTTCTGCGTGACGAAGATGGTCGCGGCGTTGTTGCGGAAGCCGCCGCCGAGGAAGTCGAAGCCGGTGAAGGCGACGACGTCGAGGTTGTTCGGGTTCGACGCGATCGCCTTGTTCACCTCGGCGACCACCTTGTCGGTGCGCTCCAGCGTCGCCCCGTCGGGCAGGATCACCGCCGCGATGTAGAAGCCCTGGTCCTCGTCGGGCACCAGGCTCCCCGGCGTGATGTGCCACAGCCAGGCAGCGGCCGCGACCATGCAGGCGAAGAGCGCGAGCCCGATGCCGCCACGCCGGATGATCCACGCCACGCCCGACTCGTAGTGGTCGGTGGCGCGGCCGAAGCCGCGGTTGAACCAGGCGAAGAATCCGCGCTGCGCCCGCTTTTCCGGCTTCAGGACGATGACGCACAGCGACGGCGTCAGCGTCAGCGCCACGATTCCCGAGATCACCACCGCCATCGAGATCGTGACCGCGAACTGGCGGTAGAGCTCCCCGGTGAGGCCGCCGAGGAAGGCGATCGGCACGAACACCGCGCACAACACGAGCACGATGGCGACGATGGGGCTGGTCACCTCTTTCATCGCCTTGATCGCGGCTTCGCGCGGCGCGAGGCCTTCCTCGTGCATGATGCGCTCGACGTTCTCGAGCACGACGATGGCGTCGTCCACCACGATGCCGATGGCGAGCACCATGCCGAAGAGCGTCAGGGTGTTGATGGTGTAGCCGAGCAGCAGCAAGCCGGCGAAGGTGCCGATGAGCGACACCGGTACCGCGGCAAAAGGAATCAGCGTGGCGCGCCAGCTCTGCAGGAAGAGATACACCACCAGGAACACGAGAGCCATGGCGATGAGCAGCGTCTCGACCACCTCCTTGATCGAGACCTCGACGAAGCGCGTGGTGTCGTAGGGCACGGAGTAGGCGAGGCCCTGCGGAAAGCGCTTGGCGATGTCGGCCACCGTGCGCTTCACCTCGCCGGCGACGCCCAAGGCGTTGGCGCCGGGCTGCAGGAAGATGCCCACCAGCGTGGCTTCCCTGCCGTTGATGCGGCCGATGAAGTCGTAGTCCTTGGACGCAAGCTCGACGCGCGCCACGTCCTTCAGCCTGAGCGAGGAGCCGTCGGGGTTGGTGCGAACCAGGATGTCCTCGAACTCCTTCGGGTCGGACAGGCGCCCGCGCGTGGTGACCGTGTACACCAGCTCCTGCCCGGGAGGCGCGGGCGACTGTCCCACCTTGCCCGCCGCGAACTGGGCGTTCTGCTCGTTGATGACCTTGATCAGGTCCGAGGGCGTGAGCTTGTGCTGCGTCATCTTGTCGGGCTGCACCCAGATGCGCATCGCGTAGTCCTTGGCGCCGAAGATCTGGACGTTGGTGGTGCCGGGAACGCGCTTCAGGAGGTCGAGCACGTTCAGCGTGACGTAGTTCGAGATGAACACGTCGCTGTGGCGGCCATCGGGCGAGTAGAACGCGAGCACCTGCAGGAAGGCCGAGGAGCCCTTCTCCACCGTCACGCCCTGCCGCCGCACCTCGAGCGGCAGGCGCGGCTCGGCCTGCTTGACGCGATTGTTGACGTTGAGCGCCGCCTTGTCGGGGTCGGTGCCGATGTCGAAGGTGACCTGGATCTGCACCACGCCCTGCGAGGTCGAGGTCGAGTTCATGTAGATCATGTGCTCGACGCCGTTGATCTGGTTCTCGAGCGGCGCGGCCACGGTCTGCTCGAGCACCTGGGCGGAGGCTCCCGGGTAGACCGCCTGCACGGTGACCACCGGCGGCGCGATCTCCGGATACTGGGCGACCGGCAGCACGCGCATCGCGGCGAGCCCGGCGAGGACGACAAACGCCGAGAGCACCGCGGCAAAGATCGGCCGATCGATGAAGAAGCGGGAGAACACTACTTCTTCCCTACGACAGATTTCTCAGAAGGTTTTTCGGACGGCTGCTCGGCGATCTTGACCGGCGCACCCGGCCCGAGCTTGAGCAGGCCGTCGACGATCACGCGCTCGCCCGGCTTCACGCCCTCCGTGATGATCCAGCTGTCGCCCGACCACTCGCCCGCCTGCACCGGGCGCGGCTGCGCGGTGCTCTTGTCGTCGACCACGTAGACGAACTTGCCCTGCGGCCCCTCGAGCACCGCGCGCTGCGGCACGGTGACCGCGTTGGGCCGCGTCGCCCCGTGCAGGATCACGCGCACGAACTGACCCGGGCGCAGCGCGCCGTCCGGATTGGGCAGCTCGGCGCGCGCCTCGCGCGTGCCGGTCGCGGGCGAGGTGCGCACATCGGAGAACGAGAGCCGGCCCTTCCTCGGATAGACGCTGCCGTCGGCGAGGCGCAGCTCGACTTCGAAATTCTTCGGCAGCTTGAGGCGGCCGGCGTCGGCCTCCTTCTGCAGCCGCGACTGCTCGTTGTCGGGAATGCCGAAGTTCACCCAGATCGGATCCACCTGGGTCACGCTGGTGAGCAGCACGTTGGGCCCCGAGACGAGCGTGCCATCGGAGACCAGCGCGCGGCCCGCGACTCCGGAGACCGGCGCCTCGACCTTGGTGTACTCGAGGTTCAGCTTCGCCTCGGTGAGCCGCGCCCGGGCCGACTTGAGGTCGGCGGCGCCGATCGACTCGGCCGAGACCGCATCGTCGTACTCCTTCTGGCTCACCGCCTTCTCGGCGTAGAGCGGCTTCAGCCGCGCGGCGTTGCGCTGCGCCTGCTCGAGCCTCGCCTCGGCGGCGGCGACGTCGGCCTGGGCGCGCGCGAACGCCGCCTCGAACGGGGCCGCGTCGATCGTAAAGAGCGACTGGCCCTGCTTCACCGGCCCGCCTTCCGTGAAGTTGCGCTTCATCAGAATGCCGGTGACCCGCGCACGCACCTCGACTTCGCGCGAGCCCGCCGTCTGCGCCGTGTACTCCAGCGTGACCGGCAGGGTCTGCGGCTGCACCGTGGTGACGTTCACTTCGGACGGCGGCATGCCGCCGCCTGGACCGCCGTGGCCCTTGCCGCCCTTGTCGTGCCCGCCCTGCCCGCAGGCCGCGACCGACAGGACGAGCGACAGCGCTGCGAGATGTTTGAAACGCATGGCCTTCGCGGTGATGACTGGCGGGAGTTCGATTCTAACCTTCGAGAATCCGCGTAATGTTGCACTTGTAATGGATAACCCGGATATCTCCAAGCTCGCGATCGATCGCGCCGCCACCCCCGCGAGGCGTCGGCGCAGGCGCTGGTGGCCGTGGCTCGCCGGCGCTGCGGTGCTCGCCGCGGTCGGGTTCGTGGCGTACGGAAGGTTCGTCGGTGGCCCGCCCACGGTCGAGACCGCAGCGGTGAGCGCGGCCTATCCGTCGCAGGCGGTGACGCTTCTGAACGCGACCGGCTACGTCGTTGCCCAGCGCAAGGCGGCCGTCGCCTCCAAGGCGACCGGACGGCTGGAATGGCTCGGCGTGATGGAAGGTAGTCGCGTCAAGCGCGACGAGGTGATCGCGCGCATCGAGAACCGCGACGTGGCCGCGAGCCGCGACCAGGCGAAGGCGAACGTCGGCGTCGCCGCCGCCAACCTGGAGCAGGCGCACGCCGAGGCGCGCGAAGCGCAGGCCAACCTGGCACGCTCGCGCGACCTCGCGGAAAAGAAGTACATCAGCGGCTCGACGCTCGACTCTGCGGTCGCGCGCGACGACAAGGCGCGCGCCGGCGTGCGCTCGGGCGAGGCCGCGCTCGCCGCGGCGCAGGCGAACCTCAAGGCCGCCGAGGTGGCGCTCGACCAGACGCTGATCCGCGCGCCCTTCGACGGCGTGGTGCTCACGAAGAGCGCCAACGTCGGCGACAACATCACGCCGTTCTCCAGTGCCGCCGACACCAAGGGCGCGGTGGTGACGATCGCCGACATGGAAACCCTGGAGGTCGAGGCCGACGTCGCCGAGTCCTCGCTCGGCAGGGTGAAGCTCGGCCAGCCCTGCGAGATCCAGCTCGACGCCCTGCCCGAGCAGCGCGTCGCCGGGGTGGTGCAGCGCGTCGTGCCGACGGTGGACCGCGCGAAGGCCACCGTGCTGGTGAAGATCCGATTCATCGAGCGCGATCCGCGCGTGGTGCCCGACATGGCGGCCAAGGTCGCGTTCCTCGAACGCGAGCTCGCCGCGACGGAGCGCAAGCCCGTTCCCGCCGTGCCCAAGTCGGCGCTCCTCGAGCGCGACGGCGCGAAGTACGTCTTTGTCGTGAAGGACGGGCGCGCGCAGCGCGTCAAGCTCGACGGTGGCCGCGCGCTCGGCGACCTGGTGCAGGCCGACGGGCTCACTCCGGGCGAGCGCGTGATCGTCAAGCCTCCCGAGCGGCTCGCCGACGGCGCGCGGGTAAAGTGAGCCGCCGCGTGAGCTCCACGCTCATCGAGGTGCGCGGCGTTTCCAAGTCGTACCGGCGCGGCGGACAGGTCGTGGCGGTGCTGCACGGTCTCTCGTTCGACGTGCAGCGCGGCGACTTCCTCGGCCTGATGGGACCTTCGGGCTCGGGCAAGTCGACGCTGCTCAACCTGCTCGCCGGCATCGACAAGCCCGATGCTGGCGCGATCCTCGTCGATGGCGTCGACATCACCGTGCTGCCCGAGTCCGACCTCGCCGACTGGCGCGCCACCTCGGTCGGCTTCGTGTTCCAGTTCTACAACCTGATGCCGGTGCTGACCGCGTTCGAGAACGTGGAGCTGCCGCTCACACTCACCCCGCTCTCCCGGCGCGAGCGGCGCGAGCACGTCGCCGCGGCGCTGCGCCTGGTCGGGCTCGCCGACCGCGCGGAACACTACCCCTCGGAGCTCTCCGGCGGCCAGCAGCAGCGCGTGGCAATCGCGCGCGCCCTCGTCACCGATCCGAAGCTGATCGTCGCCGACGAGCCGACCGGCGACCTCGACCGCCAGTCGGCGGCCGAAGTGCTGTCGCTCCTCGAGCAGCTCAACGTGCAGTTCGGCAAGACGATCGTCATGGTGACGCACGACCGGCGGGCGGCCGAGCATGCGCACGCCATCAAGTATCTCGACAAGGGCGAGCTCTCGGAGGGCGCCGATCTGCTCGAGCGCTCGGTTCGCTGAAATGCAGTTCTTAAAGCTGATTGCGCGCAACGCGCTGCGCCACAAGCTGCGCACCGGCCTGACGGTGCTCGGCCTGGTGATCGCGGTGCTGTCCTTCGGCCTCCTGCAGACCGTGGTCGGCGCCTGGTATGCCGGGGCGAACAACGCGGCGCCCGACCGCCTCGTGACGCGCAACGCCATCTCGCTCGTCTTCCCGATGCCGCTGCACTACCGCGACAAGATCCGCGCGGTGCCGGGGGTGAAGCGGGTCGGCACCGCGAACTGGTTCGGCGGCATCTACCAGGACCCGAAGAAGTTCTTTCCGCAGTTCGCGGTGGATGCCGCGCAGTACTTCGAGATGTACCCGGAATACCGCTTCGCCGAGGAAGAGAAGCGCGCGTTCCTGCGCGACCGGCGCGGCGCGGTGGTCGGCCGCAAGCTCGCCGAGACCTACGGCTTCAGGGTCGGCGACACGCTGCCGCTGCGCGGCACGATCTTCCCCGGCGACTGGAGCTTCACGGTGCGCGCGATCTACGAGGGCGCCGAGGCGCGCACCGACACTTCGCAGATGTTCTTCCACTGGGACTATCTCAACGAGACGATGAAGCGCAGGGTGCCGCGGCGCGCCGACCAGGTCGGGGTGTTCGTGGTGCAGATCGCCGACCCGGCGCGTTCGGCGGAGATCTCGCAGGCGCTCGACGCGCAGTTCAGGAACTCGGCCGCCGAGACCCTGACCGAGACCGAGAAGGCGTTCCAGCTCGGCTTCGTCGCCATGACCGAGGCGATCGTGGTGGGCATCCGCGTGGTCTCTTTCGTGGTCGTGTTCATCATCCTCGCGGTGATGGCGAACACGATGGCGATGACCGCGCGCGAGCGCCTTTCCGAGTACGCGACGCTGAAGGCGCTCGGCTTCGCCCCCGGCTATGTCGCCGCCCTGGTGCTCGGCGAGTCGCTCGCGATCGCGGCGGTCGGCGGCCTCGTCGGCGTCGGCTGCACCTTCCCGGTCGCGGCCTGGTTCAGCACCCAGACCGGCACGCTCTTTCCGGTTTTCGAGGTGAGCCTGGCAACCACTGCCATGCAGCTGGGCGCCGCGCTCGCGGTCGGCATCGCCGCCGCGCTGCTGCCTGGCCAGCGGGCCGCACGGGTCCGTATCGTCGATGGGTTAAGGGCAATAGGGTGAAGGCGATCCCGCTCGCCTATAGCGTGCGGAACCTGTGGACCCGGAAGCTCACCACGGCGCTCACCGCGGGCGGCATGGCGCTCGTGGTGTTCGTGTTCGCCGCGGTGCTGATGCTCGACGCCGGCCTGCGCCAGGCGATGGTGTCGACCGGGCAGCCCGACAACGTCATGGTCACGCGCCGCTCCGCGGGGAGCGAGGTGCAAAGCGGCGTCGAGCGCCCCCAGGCGGCGCTGGTCGAGGCGCAGCCCGAGGTCGTCGCGGCCTCCAAGGAGACCGTGGTGCTGATCGCGCAGCACAAGCGCGACTCCGGCACGGTAAGCAACGTCACCGTGCGCGGATTGTCGCCGCAGGGCATCGCGCTGCGGCCCCAGGTGCGCCTCGCGGCGGGCCGCATGTTCCGCCCGGCGAGCACGGAGATCGTAGTGGGCCGAAGCATTGCGCAGCGCTTCGCCGGCACCGGCGTCGGCGAACGCTTGCGCTTCGGCGCGCGCGACTGGCTGGTGGTGGGCGTGTTCGACGCCGGCGGCTCGGCGTTCGACTCGGAGATCTGGGGCGACGTCGACCAGATGATGCAATCGTTCCGCCGCCAGGCTTACTCCACGGTGATCGCGCGGCTCGCCGATCCCGGCGCCTTCGACGCGCTCAAGCGGCGGCTCGACTCCGACCCGCGGCTCACCGTGGACGTGAAGCGCGAGCGCCAGTTCTACGAGGAGCAGTCGGCGGCGCTGTCGGGCTTCATCAGCATCCTGGGGCTCACGCTCTCGGTGATCTTCTCGATCGGCGCCATGATCGGCGCCATGATCACGATGTACGCGGCGGTCGCCGGCCGCACCGCCGAGATCGGCGCGCTGCGCGCGCTTGGCTTCCGCCGCCGCGCCATCCTCACGGCCTTCCTCGCCGAGGCGCTCGCGCTTGCGGCGCTCGGCTGGGCCCTGGGGCTCGGGGTCGCCTCGCTCATGCAGCTCGTGCACATCTCGACCATGAACTGGCAGTCCTTCGGCGAGCTCGCGTTCTCGTTCAAGCTGACCCCGAAGATTGTGCTGCAGTCGCTCGCTTTCGCCGCGGCGATGGGCTTCGCCGGCGGCGTTCTGCCGGCCCTGCGCGCCGCACGCCTGAGCATCGTCGACGCCCTGCGCGCGGCCTGAACTGCTGCCTCAAGCGGCCTTGCTGCGATCGTGCATTCCCGGCCGGTACTTGCCGGCCTCGGCCCGGAACGCGATGCTGAAGCGGTTCCAGCCGTTGATCGTAACGACCGCGAGCGCGAGGTTCACCAGCTCTTCCTCGCTGAAGTGCTCGCGCGCCGATGCATAGACCGCGTCGGGCACGTGGCCTTCGCCGATGAGCGTCAGCGCCTCGGTCCACTCGAGCGCCGCGCGCTCGCGCTCGCTATAGAGCGAGGTCTCGCGCCAGGCATCGAGCAGGTACAGGCGCTGCTCGGTCTCGCCGGCGGCGCGCGCGTCCTTGCTGTGCATGTCGAGGCAGTACGCGCAGCCGTTGATCTGCGACGCGCGCATCTTGACCAGCTCGAGCAGGTTGCGCTCGAGACCCGAGCTGTTGACGGTGTTCTGCAGCCCGTACATGGCTTGCAGGACTTTCGGCGACACCCGCGTGACATCGATGCGTGGCTTCATGCTTGCTCCTGTGGTTTGCGGTTCAAAAAAGCTGTGACACCGAAGCGCCCGGGGGTTCCCGCCGTTTCGAGATCGCGTCACGCGTTCAGCCGGACGGCACCGAAAGTGCAGTGATCACCTGGCCGCAAGAACCCGATAGCCGCGGCATCGGTCGCCGGGTCTGGGCCGTCATTCGTCCCTTCGATCACTATGCGTGGGCGGGCGTTCGCAGCGACACCCTCATCGAGGATGGCAAGGCCGGCGATCAGGTTGGCGCCGTGCGGCGCGTCAGCACCGAAGGCGGAGTCATCCGCCAGGTTCTGCTCGCCCACTCCGACGCGCAGCGCTCCTATACATACACATGCTTTGCGATCCAGCCCCCTTTCCGGTGCGCAACTACACAGCGACGATCCGCGTCGCGCCCGTGGTCGACGGGAACAGGAGTTTCGTCGAGGGTTTTGCGAAGTGGCTCGCCGTGCTGCGCGAATTCATGGCACTCGAGTCAAGCAAGCTTTTCTAGGGCAAGCCATGCGGTGCCGGAATGCATGCGCCGGCCTGCGACAATAGGCGCGTGATCACCCGCGAGACCGTTCATCGAAGCCCAAGCATCCAGGTGCACTTCGTGCGCTGCTGTCCGCACGACGGCGCCTGCGGGCCGGAGGAACACGCGCGAGCCGACTTGCTGGTGTTCCCCTTGCGCGGCGTCTTCGTCAAGCACAACGCTGCGCGTAGCCGCGTGGTTGCGGATGCCTGCACCGCGCTCTTCTTCGCGGCGGACCAGCCCTACCGCGTCAGCCACCCGGTCGAGGGCGGCGACCAATGTCTCGTGCTGGAGCCCTCGCCGGAAGTGCTCGGCGAGATGCAGGGCGCGCAGCTTGCGTGCGTACCGTGCGTGCCGCTCGATGACTCGCTCATCGCGCGACGCCGCATGCTCTGGTACCGGCTGGAGCGGCGCGTCGCGAGCGCGCTCGAAGCCGACGAGACCGCGCTGCATCTCCTGGCAGGTACCGTGCGCACGCCCGCGCCGCGCGCGCCGCAGCGAGCGCCCAGGTCGCGCTGCGCCGAGATTGTCGAGGCGACCCGCCTCACGCTGGCGGCGCACCCCGGCGAGACCTGGGGCCTTGCCGCGCTGGCGCAGCGCGTGCACAGCTCGCCCTGGCACCTCGCCCGGACTTTCCGCGAGCTCGCCGGAGTGCCGCTGCACCGCTACCAGCTGCGCGCGCGCATGGCGGCGGCGCTCGACGAGGTGCTCGATTCGCGGCGCGACCTCACCACCATCGGTATCGCGCTCGGCTTCTCGAGCCACAGCCATTTCACCGCCTGCTTCCGCGCGAGCTTCGGCGCCACGCCCTCGGCGATGCGGCGCGGCACGCGCACGCAGCAAATGCGCAAGATTCTGACAGCGGGGGCCGCGGCGCGCCCCTAAGCTCGGGGCATGAACCCTTACGACCGATTCATCGGCCGCTGGGAAGCCGAGGCGCAGGCCTTCCTCCCCGACGGCAGCGGCCGGCACCACTATTGGCAGATTCGCTTCGACCGCACGCTCGAGGGCCGCGCGATCCAGGATGTCTGGATCACCCCACCGCGCGACGGGCCCAACGTCGGCAAGTCGCAGCGCTGGGGACCGTTCGACAACCAGTACGGCATGACCCTGCGGATCTACGACGCGAAGCTCGACGCCTGGCGCGTCACGTGGATCGACCCCTGCGCCGGCTACCGCGCTGATCTCGTCGGCCGGCAACGCGGCGACGAGATCTTCCAGGAGGGCAAGGGCAGCGACGGCGCGGCGCTGCGCTGGATTTTCAGCGATCTGCGGGCCGACTCGTTCCGCTGGCGCGCCGAGGTGTCGCGCGACGAAGGCGCGAGCTGGCACAAGGCGATCGAGCTGGTAGCACACCGTGCAAAGGAGGCGTGATGTACGACCACATCGGACTCAAGGTCAAGGATCTCGACGCGGCGGTCGACTTCTACCGCGCCGCGCTCGAGCCGCTCGGGCACGCGCTCGCGTCCCACGACGCCGCAAGCGCGGGCTTCGGCCCGCCGGGCGAGCCCGCGCTCTGGCTCTACCGCGGCGCGCCCGGCGCGACGGTCCACGTCGCATTCCGCGCCGCAGACCGCCGCTCGGTCAACCGCTTTCACGCCGCCGGCCTCGCGGCAGGCGGCCGCGACCACGGCAAGCCCGGGCTGCGCGCCGACTACAGCCCGACCTATTACGCGGCGTTCCTGCTCGATCCGGACGGCAACAACGTCGAGGCCGTCTGCGTCGGGTAACAGGGCTAGAGCTCGACCGTGTTGCTGAGCCGGTGCTCGCGCGCCTTCGCCACCGCTTCGGCGCGAGTGCGCGCGCCGAGCTTCCTGAGCAACGATTCGACGTGGAACTTCACGGTGTGCGGAGAGATTTCGAGCCGGCGCGCGATCATCTTGTTGGTGAGGCCGTCGCCGATCGCTCCCAGCACCTCGAGCTCGCGCGGCGTGAACAGGCCCTGCCCGCTGTGCTCGGGCATCGCCGCAAATCCGGCATGGACCTGGTCAGAGAGCACGGCGTCGGCGTCCATGGGCGAATCCACCGGCAGGTGTCCCGCGTCGATGACCAGTTGGCGGAGAACTTCGCGGCGCACCGGGTCGGTGACATGGACCAGCACCCGGATGACGAGGGCGGGCACCGCTTGGGGGACAGCGCTCATGTGGGGGGGCGCGCTTCGATCACGGCGTCGAGCGAGAGCAGGTTTCCGCCCCGGATCACGCGCAGCGCCGCCTTGCGGCCGATGCTGTCGGCAGCGAATTGGCCGGCGATCCGGCGAAATCCCGACGCCGCGGCGTCGTTGACGCTCAGCACGATGTCGCCGGCGACGATTCCGGCCTTCGCCGCCGGGCCGCCTTCGGCGAGCGACATCACCATCATCCCGCTAGCCTGACCGGCCGTTTCGCGAAGCGCGTCGGGCACGGCGACCGGATGCAGCGCCACCCCGAGCCATCCGCGCGCGACACGGCCCTCCTTGAGGAGGATCGGGACGATCCGCTCGAGGGTCGCGGCCGGAATGACGAGCACCCGCGCCCGCGGGCCAAGCGTCGACATGCCCAGAAACGCCCCGGCGGCGCTGAATACCGGGCCGCCCTCCTCGGCGCGGCCCAGCCGCAGGTCGAGGACGATGCGCCGGTCGATGAGCCCGCCGGCGACGCTGTGCCACTGCGTCCCGGCGAGATTGACCAGGCCAAGGCGCGCGCTCACCCCGCCGGTGCCGTCCGCCCCCAATGCAAGCGCGAGTGCGCCGGCTTGCGTTTCGCCCGGCACGAGCACGGGCGGGGACGCTGGCTGCGAAAGGCGCAGAACGGCGATATTGGTTCCTGGATCGCGGCCGGCGAGCTTGGCCGCGGCTTGCGTGCCGCCTGGCATCACGAGCTCGAACTCGTCCCGTTCGGGCAGGGATTGCTCGGAGGCGACCACTACGTCCGGCCGCCAGACGATCGCGCTGAGATGCCGCTCGCGGGCCCGGCGGATCGCCGCAGTCGCCCCCTGCAGCGCCGCGGTCCGCGCGGCAAGCTCCGAGGAAAATTGTTCTAGCAGCTCGGTCATGACGGGTGCCTCAAAGCAATATGGAGAGCGCTCAGGATACGGCCGCCTCCCGCCCGCGCCCACCGGTCGAACGGCCGGGGTCCGAGAAATCAGAGGCTTGCGGAGGCAATTGCCCGGCGGGGCGCGACGTTATATTTTTCCGCCGCCCATGCTCGGAAAGCGCTTCCCCCGCCGCGAGGATCTTGGCCTCACTTCGGCCGAATTCGCCGTGCTGCGGCGCCTCGATTCGCCGCACAGGATCCAGGGGTTCGTGTACGGCCTGAGCCAGAACTTCGAGCTCGCCGGCGAGACCTGCCTGACGGTGCGCGAGGTGCTGCGGACGCGGCGAGCGCACTGCATCGAGGGCGCGATGCTCGCGGCCTGCGCGCTCTGGGTGCACGGCGAGGCGCCGCTGCTTCTCGACATGAGGGCGGTGCACGACTTCGACCATGTAGTGGCGCTCTACCGGCGCAATGGCTTCTGGGGCGCGATTTCCAAGACCAACGGGATTTTCCTGCGCTCGCGCGATCCGGTTTACCGCGACCTGCGCGAGCTCGCGATGTCGTACTTCCACGAGTACGCCAACCGGCGCAGCGACAAGACGCTGCGCGAGTACTCGGTGCCCTACGACCTGCGACGCATGGATCCGAGCGTGTGGGTCAGCGGGGAAAAGGGCGCCTGGCCGGTGGCCGCGGCGCTCGACGACATCCGCCATTTCAGGCTGGTCGCGGGCCGCCACCTGAGGCTCGTGTCGCGCCGCGACCCGTTCGAGCGGCGCGCCGGCGCGCTGTCGCAGTACCGCACGCCGCGCGTGCTGATCGAGAAGGAAAAGCTTCTCAAGGCGAAGCGCGCGCTCGCGGCGAGAAAGCGCCGCAAGTCGCGCCGCTAGAGCCCGGTTACTTCTTCTCTTCCTCGACCTTGCCGATCTTCTCGACCGCGATCGCGAGCCGGCGCGCGTCGCGCTCCCAGTACTTCGCGAACTCCGGCGCGTCGAGGTAGCTTACCGGGGTGGAGACCTTCTCCATCGCGTGCTTGAAGTCCTCTGAAGTCGCCGCCGCCTTCACCGCCTCGCGCAGTTTCGAGACTGCGGGGCCGGGCGTAGCCGCGGGCGCGAACACGCCCGACCAGATGTAGAACTCGACGTCGTAGCCGAGCTCCTTGAAGGTCGGCAGGTCCGGCAGCAGCTTCAGGCGCTCGGTGCCCCAGCCGGCGAGAGCGCGCATCTTGCCGCCGCGGATCTGCCCGATCGCGGCCGCCGGACCCTGCGCCGAAGCCTCGACCTGGCCGCCAAGTAGCGCGGTGATCGCGGGCCCGCCGCCGCCATAGGGCACGTGAAAGAGCTGCACCCCCGCCGCGTTGGCGAACATCTCCATCGCAACGTGCAGCGTGCCGTACACCCCGGAGGAGGAGTAGTTGATCTTGCCCGGCTTCGCCTTCGCCGCTTCGACGAAGTCCTTCACCGTCTTGTACGGGCTGTCCGCGCGCACCACGAGCACGGTCGGGTCGGCGGTGACCAGCGCTATCGGCGCGAAGTCCTTGAGCTCGTAGGACGGCTGCTTGCCATTCACGCGCTCGGACACCGGAAAGATCGAGATCGACGACAGGCCCATGAGGATCGTGTAGCCGTCGGGCGCAGCCTTGGCGACCTCGCGCATGCCGAGCGCGCCGCCGGCGCCCGTGCGGTTCACGATGACCACCGGATGCTTGAGCGATTTCTCCATCATCGCAGCGAGCGGCCGGCCGACGATGTCGGCCACTCCGCCCGGAGGGAACGGCACGACCATTGTGATAGCCCGAGCGGGGTACTCCTGAGCAGCCACGAACGGCGAAAAAAACCAAGCGAAAACAAGAAAGGCAATGCGTGACATGAAGCTCCTCCGGACGGCTCAAATTAACACGTGGTTACACATCTTGCACTTTATCGGTTCACTGCAACGGCCTTGCCGCGTGTAATAGGCACCACATCAGTCAACACCAAAGGAGACTGCAAATGCTGAAGAAACTGATTCTCGCCGCCGCAGGCCTCGCGCTCGCCGTCCCGGCGTTTGCCCACGACGGTGGCCACGGCTGGGGCCACTATCGCAACCCCCACTTTCATCCGCGTCCGGTGTTCGTCCATCCGCGCCCAGTGGTGGTAATGCCGCCGCCGCGCGTGTTCTACGCGCCGCCAGCGCCGGTGTACTACGCGCCGCCGCCGGTGGTCTACCGCCCGGCTCCGGTGTATGCGGCCCCGGTTCCCGTGCTGCCGCCGAGCGGCATTTCGATCCGCCTGCACTTCCCGCTGTAGGGTGGTAGTGTTAGGTTTCCTCCCTCGGTCCGACCAATGCGCGACCACGGGACACCAAGGATGAGGAAATCATGCAAAGACGCACGTTTCTGTTCGGGCTCGCGGCCGCGCCGCTTCTGGCGCGCGCCGCTTCCCCCGCGACCATGAAGGACATCGAGGCCCTGCAGCAAGGCTGGAAGAGCCTGCTGCCGGCGGGCGCCAGCGTGCCCTCGGCAGAGGAGCCGCTCAAGCTCTCGAAGGACGAGTGGCGCAAGCGCCTTTCGCCCGAGTCGTTCAGGGTGCTGCGCGAAGAGAGCACCGAGCGTGCCGGCACCAGCCCTCTGAACGAGGAGAAGCGGCCCGGCGTATTCGCCTGCGCAGGCTGCGGGCTGCCGCTCTTTACCTCGGCGATGAAGTTCGAGTCCGGCACCGGCTGGCCGAGCTTCTTCACCACCATCCCGGGCGCGTTCGAGACGAAGAAGGACTTCTTCCTGGTCTATCCGCGCACCGAGTACCACTGCAAGCGCTGCGGCGGGCACCACGGCCACGTCTTCGACGACGGCCCGCAGCCGACTGGCCAGCGCTGGTGCAACAACGGCGTGGCGCTCAAATTCATTCCGAAGGACACCAAGACCTAAAGCTTTATTCCCGTCCTGAGCGCCAGATGCCGTAGATGATCCAGAGGCTGTTCAGGAACGCCACCACGTAGCCCGCTAGTCCGAGCACCGGCAGCACCGCCACGCCGAAAAGGCGCGGCCCGCCCTCGACCGTGAGCACGATCGCCGAGCCGATGACGAGCGACGCGGTCATGATCCCCATCGTCACGCGATCGAGCGTGCGGTCCAGGCGCAGCCCGAAGCTGTCGAGGCGCTTGAGATCGAGGTCGATGCGCAACTTGCCGCGGCGCGCCTCGCGCAGCAGGCGCGCGAGGTCGCGCGGGACGCTCGTCGCGACGTTGAAGAACTCGTCCAGCGCGTTGCGCCCGCGCCGCCAGAGCTCCGCCGGCTGGTGGCGCTCGGCGAGCGCGCGCCGCACGAACGGCGTGAGGTGCTGGACGATGTGCAGGTCCGGGTCGTACTGCCGTCCCAGGCCCTCGAGCGAGATCAGGGTCTTGAACATGAGCGACAGGTCCGACGGCAGCACGATCGCATGCTCGCGGACCAGGGCGGCGAACTGGCGGATCGCGGCGCCGATCCGGATGTCCTTGAGCGGCACGCCCTCGAAGTCGGACACCATCTCGTTCACGTCCGCGGCGAGCCTCGAGTCGTCGACGTGGCTCTCGCCGGCCCAGTCGAGCAGCACCTCCAGCATCGGCTCCTCCGCCATGCGCGCGAGGCCGGCGAGGAGGTCGATCACCTGGCGGCGCCGCTGCGGCGAGAGCCGCCCGACCATGCCGAAGTCGATGATCACGATGCGGTTGCCGGGCAGGTAGAACACGTTGCCGGGATGCGGGTCGGCGTGGAACAGGCCGTCCATCAGGATCATCTTGAGGAACACGTCGACGCCGCGCGCCGCGAGCACCTTGCGGTCGAGCCCCGCCGCCGCGACCGCGGCGGGATCGGTCGCGGACACGCCCTCGACGTGCTCCTGCACCAGCAGCACTTCGCTGGTCCACTCGGGGAAGATGCGCGGGATGACGATGTGCGGGTCGCCGGCGAAGTTCTGGGTGAAGCGCTGGATGTTGCGCGTTTCGGTGGCGAAGTCGACCTCGCGCTCGAGCGAGCGGGCGAACTGCGACGCGATCTCCGCCGGCCGGTAGCGGCGCGTCTCGGGAATCTCGGCCTCGATCAGCTCCGACACCCGCCGCAGCAGGCGCAGGTCGGCGTCGATCTTGTCGCGCACGCCCGGGCGCCGGATTTTCAGCACCACCGGCGTGCCGTCGGCGAGGCGCGCGCGGTGCACCTGCGCGATCGAGGCCGCGGCGTAGGCGCGCGTGTCGACGTCGCGGAATACCTCGAAGGGCGAGCGGCCGAGGGCGCGCTCGAGCTCGGGCAGCAGCTCCTCGAACGGCACCGGCGGTACCTGGGCGTGCAGCTTCTCGAGCTCCTCGATCCAGCGCGGCGGAAAGAGATCGACGCGCGTGGCCATGACCTGGCCGAGCTTGACGAAGGTGGGGCCGAGCTCCTCCAGCGCCATGCGCACGCGGCTCGCCTGGTCGAGCCTGGGCGAGTCTCCGGCGGCGCCGAAGTTGAGCATGCGCCCGGCGCGCTCGAGCAGGCCGGCGATGCCGATGCGCTGCACGAAATCGCCCAGCCCGTGGCGGATGAACACCGAGGCGATCTCATGCAGGCGCGGCAGCTCCCGCATGATGCCGAAGGTTTCGCGCAGCATCTAGCGCTACAAAGCGGTCTCGCGCAGCATGGCCGCGGCTACGGGCCGGGCTTCGCGCGATCCCGCTTGTCGAGCGCGTCGGCCATGCCCGCGAGCACGCCGCCCGCGAGCTGGGCGAAGCGCGCGCCGAACTCGCCGGCGAGCTCGAGCCCGCCGAGCGTGAACTCGGCCATCAGGCGCGCGCTGCGCCGTCCGGTCTCGGTGCCGGCGTGCGCGGCCTGGCGCACGAGCTCCGAGAGCTCGGGGCGAACGCGCTCGTTCGCCGAATGCGCCACCTGCTGGACCGTGGCGACGAAGTCCTCCTCGATCTTGCGCAACCCGGCGGCGGCCTGCTTGAGCTCGTTCTCCGAGAGGCCGCGGCCGGCCGCCACCATCTGGCGCAGCGCCTCGTGGCCGGCCTGCACCGACGCGGTGAGCGCCTCGTCCATGCCGCGGAAGCCCTCGGCCAGGGTCTGGCGCACGCCGAGGCGGCTGCCCTCGGCACCGCGGCTGATGCCTTCGGTCACCGCCCGAACCACGTCGCGCATCGCGTCGCGGTCGAAGCGGCGTGCCTTCAGCGCCTCCAGGGTCAGGTCGTGCACGCGCCCGCGGATGTCGCCGCCCTGCTGCGCCGATTGCGTCGCTGCGTCGCGGATTTCGTCGTTCATTTCGCCTCCGTGGTGAGGCCCAGGTCTTCCGCCAGGTCGGGCCCGGGAAAATGGAAGCGCACCGGCCCGTCTGGCAGCGCGTTGAGGAACTGCTTGAGGTAGGGATCGTCGGAGCGGCTCACTTCTTCGGGCGTGCCCTGGCCGAGCACCGAGCCGTCGGCGATCACGTACACGTAGTCGGAGACCTTGAGCGATTCCTTGATGTCGTAGGTGACGAGGATCGACGTCAGGCCGAAGGCGTCGTTCAGCTGGCGGATGAGCTGGCCGACCTGGTTCAGCGAGATCGGGTCGAGCCCGGCGAAGGGCTCGTCGTACATGACGAGCCGCGGGTCGGTGGCGATGGCGCGCGCCAGCGCCACGCGCCGCGTCATCCCGCCCGAAAGATCGTTCGGCCGCATGTCCTTCGCGCCACGCAGCCCCACTGCATGCAGCTTCATCAGCACCATGCGCCGGGTGAGCTCGTCGGGAAGCCCGAAATTCTCGACGATCGGGAAAGCGACGTTGTCGAACACCGACAGGTCGCTGAACAGGCCGGAGGTCTGGAACATCATGCCCATGTCGAGCCGCAGCTCGTAGAGCTCGTCGGGCGAGAGCTTGTGGACCTCCTTGCCGGCGACCTTGACGCGGCCGCGCGAGGGCGCGAGCTGGCCGCCGATCAGCTTGAGCAGCGTCGACTTGCCCGAGCCGCTGCCGCCGAGGATCGCCACCACGCTTCCCTCGGGGATGACGAGCGACAGGCCGCGGAAGATCTCGAGATCGCCGTAGGAGAAGCCCAGCCCCTCCACTTCGACGTGGTTGCGGCCCATGCGTCTACTATACCGCCGTGACGCATCCTTACGCCGCGCTCACCCCGGAAGTCGTGCTCGACGCGTGCGAAGCGGCGGGCTTGCGGCCCGACGGGCGCCTGCTGCCGCTGAACAGCTACGAGAACCGCGTCTACCAGGTCTGGCTCGAGGAGGGCTCGGCGCGCGTGCTCAAGTTCTACCGTCCCGAGCGCTGGAGCGCCGGCCAGATCGAGGAGGAGCACGCGTTCGCGCGCGAGCTGGCCGAGCGCGAGATCCCGGTGGTCGCGCCGGCGCACACGGGCGAGCACGGGGGTTTCCTTTTCGCGGTCTATCCCCGCCGCGGCGGCCGAGCGCCGAACCTCGACGATCCGAAGGTGCTGGAATGGATCGGACGCTTCATCGGCCGCATCCATGCGCTCGGCGCCTCACGGCCATTCCGGCTGCGCCCTTCTCTCAACGCGGAAACCTTCGGCGACGAGCCGCGCGCCTATCTGCTCGGCAACAACTTTGTCCCGGCGGACCTGCTGGAGGCCTGGAAGGCGGCAACCGAGCAGGCGCTCGCAGGAGTCCGGGGTTGTTTTCAAAACGCGGGAAAAACAAAAAGCATCCGGCTGCACGGCGACTGCCACCCGGGCAACATCCTATGGACAGAGGATGGCCCCCATTTCGTCGACCTCGACGATGCGCGCATGGGACCGGCGATGCAGGACCTGTGGATGCTCCTTTCGGGTGACCGCGCAGCCATGTCGATCCAGTTGAAGGAAGTGCTGTCGGGGTATGAGCAATTCATGGCGTTCGACCGAAGGGAGCTGAATCTTCTCGAGGCGCTGCGCACGCTGCGCCTGCTGCATTACTCGGCGTGGATCGCCCGGCGCTGGGACGATCCCGCGTTCCCGGCGGCGTTTCCGTGGTTCAACACCCAGCGCTACTGGCAGGACCGGATCCTCGAACTGCGGGAACAGATCGCGCTCATGGACGAAGAACCGCTCAGTCCGTGAGCTTCATGCCGTTCTCAGCCGCAGCGCGCGAACCGCCGCGACCGCGACGAGCGGCACGAGCAGGCCGACCAGCGTCGCAGCGATCATCAGCACGCCGAGCTCGCTGTAGTCCTGCGGCACCTTGATCGCGCCGGTCGCGCGGTCGCGCACTTCCCGCTCGACCACGTAGATCTGGTTCAGGTACTTGGTGCCGAGCTGAGACGCCGAGAGCGCCAGGTTGGAGAACGAGGCCATGACTGCGAAATAGGTGGCCTTGAGGTTGGCCGGCGCCGAGTTGGCGATCCAGGCGAGCATCGGGATCATCGCGATCTGCCCGAGCGGCGACTCGAGCGCGGTGTCGATGAGCGCGATCACGCGCGCGTCGACCAGGCCGCCGGTGTGCGCGGCGGTCCACTGGTGCAGTCCATAGTACATGCCGATGTTGGGCAACGCGATCAGCGTGCCCACGATCGTGAGCATCACGATGATGCTGGCGTTGGAATTGCGCGCCATGTAGCCGCGCAGCGCAAACATGCCCACGAGAGTCAGCGCATACGCGAGCAGCGCGAGCTTCGAGAGGAAGGCCTCGTCGAATTTCAGCACGTCGATCATCCACCAGGTGCTGCCCGGGCCGGTGCTCGGCATGGCGCGGTAGACGAAGATGATGAGCGCGGTGGCGACCAGCGTCTCGCGCGCCGAGGGCGCGAGCTCGCGCGCGAGGCGCCAGAGCAGAAAGAGAATGATGGCGAGCGAAGCGAGGAAGATGAGCTCCTGGGCGAAGGGCACGTCGGCGACCCCCACCGCGAGCGTCACCACCACGAATACCACGCTGCCGCCGAGGATCCACCAGTTGGGGTGCGTTTTCTCTTCGCCGTGCACCGCGAGCAGCCGCTCGATGTCTTCCCGGGTCCGGCCCTGGCGCCGCAGGCTCGCCGCCTGCCTCATCTTGATGAAACCGTGCAGCACCACGCCGAGCACCGACAGCACCGGAATGACGAGCGCGATCGTGTAAACCAGCGCGTACATCTGCGCCTTGCGCTCCTTCGGCAGCGCGTCGGTGCCATGGAACAGAAACACGTTGCCCAGCGCGACCAGTGCGAGGCCGCCGATGATCGCAACCCGGCCAAGCGTCTGCATGGTGGTATGCATGCTCTTCCGCGCCGCCTCGTCGTAGGGCCGGCCGTTCTCGTCGACGCGCGGCACCGCCTCCACCGTCATCGCGTCGGCGACCGCGTCCTGGATCATGTACCCGGTCGGCGCGAGCAGCGCCGAGATCACGAACCAGCGCTCGCCGCTCATCACCCCGCGCATCGCGTCGAAGTACGAGATCAGTCCGATCATGATGAGGAGGCTCGCCGCGATCATGGCGGCGCCGAGCCACACCAGCGCCGCCTTCCAGCGCCAGATCAGGTCGACCACGTGGCCGACCGGCATCTTCACCGCCCAGGGGATGCCGGCCCAGAACGCGAGCGCGGCGAGGAATTCGGCCGAGAGGTCGAGGTAGTCCTTGACGAAGAAGGTGCCGACGATGCCGGTGAGCCCCGAAACCCCGTACGCCGCGTAGACCATCAGCGGCGGGAGGTAAGAAAGTCTTAGCACGCCGTTATTCGGCGTGGATGTTGTTGTCCTTTACGACCTTGCCCCACCGGGCCATGTTGTCCGCGATCCACTTTTGCGTCGCTTCCGGACCGAGCGCCACCACGTCCATGCCGAGGGTCTCGGTCAGCGTCTTGTTCACGTCGGCCTGCTTCAGCGTCCTGTTCAACTCCGCGACCAGCTTGTCGACGATCGGTCGCGGCGTGCCGGCCGGGGCGAGGATGCCCCAGAACGCGTAGGCCCCCTGCCAGGGAACGCCGAGCTCCGACAGGGTCGGCACATCGGGCATGGTGTGCGAGCGCTTGTCGCCGGTCAGCGCGAGGGCGCGCATCTTGCCGCCCTTCACATGCTGCGCCTGCGCCGCGGTCGAGGCCATCGCGAAGTCGATCTGCCCGCCCATGACGTCGGTGGAGAGCGGCCCGCCGCCCTTGTACGGCACCGGCACCAGACGAATGCCGGCAGCCTGGTTGAGCAGGATAGTGGCGAGATGGCCGAGCGAGCCGTTGCCGACGTTGCCGATGGTCAGCTTGTCGGGGTTGGCCTTCGCCGCGGCGAGAACGTCCTTGAAGCTCTTGTACGGCTTGCCCGCGGCGGTGGTGATCGCCATCGGCGCGGTGCCGACGATCATGACCGGTGCGAAATCCTTGAGCGGGTCGAACGGCAGCTTGGGATTCAGCGCCTGGTGCACCGCGTGCGTGTCGAAGATGAAGACCCAGGTGTAGCCGTCCGGGGCGCTCTTCGCCACGTAGTCGGTGCCGATGATCCCCGAGGCGCCGGTGCGGTTCTCGACGATGAACTGCTGCTTGAGCGAATCGCCGAGCTTCGCGGCAAAGAGCCGCGCCAGCGGGTCGACCGATCCGCCCGGCGGGTACGGCGAGACGAACTTGACGACCTTGGTGGGCCATTCCTGCGCGGATGCGCTGCCCACGGCGAAAAGCAAAATGGTTATTAGTCTTTTAAAAGCCGACATTCCTTCCTCCTTTGAGCTTCAGCATGTCTCTCGCGTCGTTCGGCGTCGCCACCTGCAGGCCGAGCTCCTCGAGGATGCGGCGCGCCTTTGCCACCTGCTCGGCGTTGGATTTCGCGAGCTGGCCGCGGCCGAGCCACAGGCTGTCCTCGAGGCCGACGCGCACGTTGCCGCCCATCACCGCCGACATCGCCGCGGTGAACATCTGGTTGCGGCCCGCGCCGAGGACCGACCAGTAGTAGGCGTCGCCGAAGAGGCGATCCGCGGTGCGCTTCATGTGCAGCACGTCCTCGGGATGCGGGCCGATGCCGCCGCGGATGCCGAACACCGACTGGATGAAAAGCGGCGGCTTCACCAGCCGGCGCTCGAGGAAATGCGCCGCGGTGTAGAGATGCCCGATGTCGTAGCACTCGATCTCGAAGCGCGTGTCGTTGTCGGCGCACGACTGCAGGATGTACGCGATGTCCTTGAACGTGTTCTTGAAGATGCGCTCGTCGGACCCGGCGAGATAAGGCTTCTCCCAGTCGTGCTTGAAGTCCTGGTAGCGTCCGAGCATCTCGTAGAGGCCGAAGTTCATCGACCCCATGTTCAACGAGGCGACCTCGGGCTTGAGCTTCAGCGCCGGCTGCAGCCGCTCCTCGATGCTCATGGTCGGCGCGCCGCCGGTGGTGAAGTTCAGCACCACGTCGCTCGCGGCGCGGATCTTGGCGCCGAACTGGCGGAACAGCTCCGGGTCCTGGGTCGGGCTGCCGTCCTTCAGGTTGCGCGCGTGGAGATGGACGATCGCCGCTCCGGCCTTTGCCGCGCCGAGCGCGGCCTCGGCGATCTCCTCCGGCGTGACCGGCAGGTACGGCGACATCGACGGGGTGTGGATCGACCCGGTGACGGCGCACGTGATGATGACTTTGCCTTGCGCTGCTGCCATGGCTGTAATTACCGGTGAGGAAACATGGACCAGCGCATTCTAGGCACATTCGCCGCACGGAATCAGCGCTGAGAATCGAAATTCGCCGGATCGAGCGCGGCGACGAGGGTTGCTAGTCGGCCTTCACCCCGGCGCGCTCGACGATCCGTCGCCATTTCGCCGACTCCGCGGCGATCAGGGCGCCAAACTCGCGCGGCGAATCGGCCACGATGGTCAGGCCGTTGGCCTGAAGCGGCGCGGCGACCGCAGGCATGCGCAGCGCGCGGCCGATTTCGACGTTCAATCGCTCGACAATCGCCGCGGGCGTTGCCGCCGGAGCGACGAAGCCGAACCACACATCGGATTCAAATCCGGGCAATCCCGCCTCGCGCGCAGTGGGCACCTCCGGCGCCTGCGGATGGCGGGCGTTCGCGGCGAGCGCGATGGCGCGCAAGCGGCCGGCGCGAACCTGAGGCAACACGAGGGAAAGGGCGTTGCACATCAACGGCACGTGTCCGGCTATCACATCCTGCAGCGCCGGGGCCGCGCCCTTGTACGGAACATGCACCAGATCGATGCCGGCGCTGACGTTCAGCAGTTCGCCGCAAAGGTGCTGCGGGCTGCCGTTGCCGGCCGAGGCAAAGCTCAGCGGTTTTTTCCTCGCGAGAGCGATCAGCTCTGCGAGGGTATCCGCAGCAACGGACGGATGCACCACCAGCAGGTTAGGTGACGTGCCGGCGTCGATGACGGGAGTGAAGTCGGTTTCCGGGTTGTAGGGCAGGCTCTTATAGACCCATTGATTGATCGCCAGAACCGAGTTCGGCACGATAAGCAGCGTATGGCCATCGGGCTTGGCCCGTGCGACGTACGACGCTCCGATCGCGCCCGTCGCGCCCGGTCGGTTGTCGACGATCACCGGCGTGCGCAGGCTTTCGGACATGATCGGGGCGACGGCGCGGGAAATCGCGTCCGCCACGCCGCCGGCCTGGAATGGGCAAACCAGCGTGATCGGCCGCGTCGGAAACTTGTCCTGCGCCGCCGCCACCGCGGCGGCGACGGCGAGGAGTATCGCGGACAAGCGAGCAAGGCTTCTCATAGCAGCTCATCCTAGGCCTTGCCGCATATAGGCGGAAGACCCTAACTGCCATTATGGGTATAGGCTATGCCTATGCCATTAACGCGCATCGGCCGGCGGCTGCGCTTCCGCGACATCGAGATGTTCTTCGCCGTAGTCGAGTGCCGCAGCATGGCCAAGGCGGCAGCGCAGCTCGGCGTAACGCAGCCTTCGGTTTCTGAGACGGTCGCGTCGCTCGAGAGCGCATTCGGCGTGCGCCTCCTCGACCGCAGCCCGCAAGGTGTCGCGCCTACGATCTACGGACACGCGCTGCTGAAGCGCGGTGTGGCCGCGCTCGACGAGCTGAAGCAAGGCCTGCGCGATATCTCGTACCTCGCCGATCCGAAGGTCGGCGAGGTGCGCGTCGGCTGGCCCGAGTCGTTCACGGAAGTGCTGTCGGGAATGGTGCGCGCGTTTTGCCTTGAGCATCCCGGGATCGCACTGCGCATCGACCATCTGCCGGCGCCCACCGGCGAGTTGCCGGAGCTTCAGGCGCGCAAGCTCGACATCGCGCTCGCCCGTTCGCTACCGGAGCGCTTCGCCGCGGACCTGAACGCGGAGGTCCTGTTCGATGACCCCGCGGTCATCGCGGCCGGCGCGAACAGCCGCTGGGCGCGCAGGCGCAGGATCGAGCTCGCCGACCTGGTCGACGCCGACTGGGTCGCCACGCCGCGCGAAACCCTGACCACCAGGCTCCTCGAGCAGGCATTCCGCGACAAGGGATTGCCCGCCCCGAAACTGCGGGTGACGACGTTCTCGGTGCAGCTGCGCGCGCGCCTGCTGGTCGAAGGCGAGTTCCTCGCCTGCATGCCCCGATCGCTACTACAGGTGAAAGTGGACGGCGTCGGATTGAGGACGCTGCCGATCAAGCTGGCGCCGCACACGTTTCCGGTAGCGATCGTGACGGTGAAGAACCGCACGCTGACGCCAGTGGTCGAGTTGTTCGTCGAACGCCTCCGGGCGTTCGTCAAGTCGGGCGCAGCGCGCTTCTAGACCAGGTAACGCGCGCCGCCGCAAACGGAAATCGCCTGGCCGCTGATGTGGCGGCCGGCGTCGGAGGCGAGAAAGAGGGCGGTGTTGGCGACGTCCTGCGCCGTCACGGTGGTCTTCAGGCTGATGCCCTCGACCATGCGCTTGAGGATTTCGTCGGAGGAGACGCCGAGTTGCTCGGCCTTGGCAGCGATGATGCGCTCGACGCGCTCGCCCTCGACGATGCCGGGCTGGATGCAGTTGACGCGCACCTTGTCGGGGCCGGCCTCGACCGCGAGGCTCTGTGTGAAGCCGACCACGGCCCACTTGGCCGCCGAGTACGGCGTGCGCATGGCGAAGCCGAAGCGCCCGGCGATCGAGGAAAGGTTGATGATGCTGCCGCCGCCCGCCGCCTTGATGAGCGGCATCGCCTGGCGCGTGCAGTAGAACATGCCGTTCAGGTCCACCGCGATGCAGCGGTCCCAGTCCTCGGTGCGGATGTCCTCGACCTTGGCGGTCGGTCCGGCGATACCGGCGTTGTTGACCAGCACCTCCAGGCCGCCAAGCCGCTGTTTCACCTCTCGAAACAGGCGCTCCACGTCCGCGACATTCGCCACGTCGGCCCGGGTCTGGGTCACCTGCGGCAGGACCGAGGACGCCTCCTTCAAGGCGGCGTCGTCGACGTCGCAGATGTGGACCCGGGCCCCGTGCTCGACGAACGTGCGCGCAATCGCCCGGCCGATGCCCGCGGCGCCCGCGGTCACGACCACTCTTAGGCCTTTGGCGGAATATTCCACGGCAGCCTCCTCCTTACGCCCGGATAATACGAAGAAAAATGGCCACGCACATCGAATCGAGCGAGATCCTGGGCGGGAAGCCCGCGGCCGCCATCGCGCCGCGCGACACGGTCAGCCGCTCGCTCGAGCAGGAAGAGCTGCGGGGAATTTCGCGCACGGTGGCCGAGATCCACTGGCTGCTCGTGATCCTGGTGCTGCTGTACCTCGTGTTCGGCGGGGTGCGCGAGGACGCCGAGGAGGCCGCGGCCGTGTCGGCGGGGCTGTTCTTCTACGCCGCGCTCGTCATGACGTTCCGCTATGCCAACTTCTACCGGCGCGAGACGCGCTGGAAGATCTCGCTCGAGACCGCCGGGATGATCGTGTTCGTCACCTGGGTGCTGTGGCACACCGACCGCCTGGCAAGCCCGCTGCTCAACGCGTATCTGCTCGCGGTCATCACCGCGGCGCTGACGCTCGGCAAGATCACCACGCTGGTCTACGTCGCGGTGATCGCCGGCTGCTATCTGTTTCTCGGGCAGAGCGGCTCAAACGAGCTCGCGTCGCTCCGCTTCCTCGCCGGGTTCACCGCCCAGCTCGGCCCCGTGGTGCTGGTCGCCTACATCACCACCATGTTCTCGGCCGACATCCGCTACGGCCTGCAGCGCGCAAAGCTGCTCTCCGAAACCGACGACCTGACCGGGCTGTTCAACACCCGTGGCTTCGCCATCGCCGCCAACCGGCTCTTCGGCCAGGCACTGCGCTATGACCGCCCGGCGAGCGTGCTGATGATCGACTCGGACAATCTGAAGGGCGTGAACGACGCCTACGGGCACGACGCCGGCAACCGGCTGCTGCGCCATCTTGCCGCGGTGATCCAGGCCGAGCTGCGCTCGACCGACGTGCCGGCGCGCTACGGCGGCGACGAGTTCATCGTGCTGCTGCCCGAGACGCCCGCCAAGGGCGCGCTCGACGTGGGGGAGCGCATCCGCAACGCCATCGCCTCGGCGCCGTTGCCGCTCGAGGGCCGCATGGTCGCCTGCTCGGTGAGTATCGGCATCGCCTGCTTTCCCGAGGACGGACGCACTCTCGACGCGCTCGCCGGGCGCGCCGACCGGGCGCTCTACCACGCGAAGAAGGACGGCCGGAACCGCGTGGCGCGCTACCAGCCGGTCTAGCTACAGCCGCCTTTCCCAGTATTCGCCGGTGAGCTTCACGCCGAAGGCGGCGTGAGGCTCGAGCCTGCGGAGCCCGAAGCCGCAGGCGCGGTAGATCGCGCGCGCCGCGGCGAGGTTCGACTGCGTCCACAGCACGAGGCGCGCGTAGCCCTGCGCGCGCGCGAAGTCGATCGATTCGCGCACCAGGCGCGTGCCGAGCCCGCGACCGCGCGCGCGCGGGTCGACGAGCAGCAGGCGCAGCTGCGCGACCCGCCTGGACGCAGGCACCACGAAGACCGAGCCGACGCGCTCGCCGTCGAGCTCGGCGATCCAGCAGCGGCTGCGCCGCGGATCGAAGCGAGCGACGAAATCCGAGACGATGCCGGCGACCAGCGCCTCGAAGCGCTCGCCCCAGCCGTACTCGCGCGCATAGAGCTCGCCGTGCGCCTGCACCACCCAGCCGAGGTCGCCGGGGCGATGCGCCCGCAACAGCACTTCAAACTGTTCCTGGCTGCCTAGAAGCGAGTGCACGGTGCGCATCGCGCCGACCAGGCGCGCGCGATCGGGCGCGGCAAGCTCCCGCAGCATCGCGGAAACCTCGGCGCGCGAGCGCCGGTCGAGAAGCGCGAAGGCCTCGCGCCCCCGTACCGTGAGCGTGAGCAGCCGGGCGCGCGCGTCCTCGCGCGAGCGCTCGGCGCGCACCAGGCCGCGCCGGCCGAGCCCTGCGAGCATGCGGCTGAGGTAGCCCGCGTCCAGGTCGAGCTCCGCGCGCAGCTCGGTGGCGGTACAGCGCCGGCGACGGCCGAGCTCGTAGATGAGCCGCGCCTCGGGCAGCGGATAGGGGCTGCCGACCAGGCCGGCGCGCAGCGCGCCGATGCGGCGTGTGTAGAATCGGTTGAACCGGCGCACGGCCTCGACCTGCATGCGGGGATGCTCGGAAACATGGTTGCTTTTGTCAAGTTTCAATGGATAGCTTCGATCTAAGGGGAAAAGCCGCCCTCGTCACCGGCGGCAACGGCGGCATCGGCCTCGCCATGGCGCGCGCGCTGGCGCAGGCGGGCGCGGCGCTCGCGATCGCCGGCCGCGACTCGGGCAAGAATGCCGCCGCGGCGGTCGAACTGGGGGCGGTTTCCATTGCCTGCGACCTCAAAGACGCGGCGGCGTGCCGCGCGATGGTCGACGAGGCGGCCAGGCGCCTCGGACGGCTGGACATCCTCGTGAACAACGCCGGCACCAACATCCGCAAGGCGCCGCAGGACTACGGCGTCGACGAATGGCGCGCTGTCCTCGACACCAATCTCACCAGCGCGTTCGTCGCCTCGCAGGCGGCTTACCCGCACATGCAGCGCGCCGGCGGCGGCAAGATCGTGAATATCGGCTCGATGATGTCGCTCTTCGGCGCGTCGTTCGCCGCGCCCTACGGCGCGAGCAAGGGCGGCGTGGTGCAGCTCACCAAGTCGCTGGCGGCCGCGTGGGCGAAGGACAACATCCAGGTGAACGCGGTGCTTCCGGGCTGGATCGATACCGCGCTCACCCAGCGCGCGCGCCAAGAAGTGGCGGGCCTGCACGAGCGCGTGCTCGCGCGCACCCCCGCCGGACGCTGGGGCACGCCCGAGGACCTCGGCGGCATCGCGGTGTTCCTCGCCTCGGCGGCTTCGGACTTCGTCACCGGGACGGCGATCCCGGTCGACGGCGGCTACTCCTCGCTCGGCTAGAAAAAACTAGAACGAGGTCTCGACGTAGCCGTAGATGTAGTTCGAGCCGCCGTTGACGTTGCCGAGGAGCTGCGAGCTGCCGAAGATGCCCGAGCGGTGCGACACGCCGACGCCGAAGAAGGTGTTGCGGAGGCTCTTCACCGCGAGCAGGTCGCCGAGGCTCATGTCGGCGGTCGGGTCGAGCACCTCGAGCAGATGCGAGGTGTTGCGGCCTTTCGATTCGAGGTCGCGCGCCTCGCTGAACGGAATGCTCTTCGCCCAGGACAACCCCACGCCGATCCCGAGGCGCGTGCGCAGCTTCGCGTCCCAGGGGAAACCGTAGAAGTACGCCTTGAGGTAGGCCTTCACCTCGGGGAAGTCGGGCTGCAACCCTTTTTCCTTGTGCTGCGTCACGCCGACGAAGCCGGCGACGTCGAGCGGCCAGCCGTTCAGCCGTTCGATGAGCGGCCAGCCCAGCTCGACGCCCGCGATACCGGTGTCGTCCACGGTGTGGACCGAGGTGCAGCGCAGGGTCATGATCTTGAGGACGTCGCAATCGCTCGAGGCGCCGTAGAGCGCCCGCACGATGAGGGGCCGGCCCTGCGGCCACTGCTCCTGCTCGGAGGACAGGTCGTAGGCAGCCCCGACGTAGTACTGGTTCAGGACGCGCTCGGACACGATCGGGCTGCCGGCCACGGTGTCCGGCAGGCGCGAGAAGGTCACGCCGCCGATCAGCCGCCAGCGCGTGCTCACCTGGTAGGCGGCATAGAAGCCGATTTCGGGGACGACGCCGCTCTGCGCCTCGTAGGCAGGGCGCTCGGCGCGGGCCTCTTCCGGTCGCACGCCGTAGTAGTAGTTGTTGAGCCGTTCGTCGCGCACCGAAAGCATCACGTGCGGGCGCAGCCACAGGCGCCCGCGCCGGAACGGATACTTGTATCCGACGCGCAGCTCGCTGCCGCCCGAGGTCTGGGACACGTCGCGCAGCAGCTCGGCGAAGGCGATGCCCCAGGCGCCGCCGAGCTGCCCGCTCACGCCGCCGTCGATGCCCTGCTCGCGCGGCGCCATCCCGGCGAGGCTCTGCGGGATGTCGTCGGTCGGATGGCCTTCGAAGCGATGCCGGAGGAAGACTTCGAAGCGCCGTTCCTCCGAGGGTCCGAATTTGAGGCCGATGCTGGGCGAGCGCAGGTAGAAGCGCTCGCCTTCGTAGATGTAGAGCGGCGTGAAGTCGTGGCGCGTGCCCGCGTCGCGATAGGGCGAGCGCTCGATGCGCCACATGACGCCGAGCGCCGCGCTGTCGGGCGCGGCGAAGCCCGACAGCGGATCGCTGTTGCCGGCAGCCGAAGCGGCGAAGAAGACGCCGAGCGCTAGGACGAGAAGTCGGTGAGCCGCCGCAGGTTGCACTTGAGTAGTAGACCGCGTCGAACCTTACCAGCGTGGCCGAGAGCGCACATCTGGGCCTTTGAAACAGCGGTCAGGCCGGATGAACTCGCCGCCGGTAGACTTCGGGTCGGCGGAACGTCCCGCCAAGCCCCCTTCGACCATCATGCCCATGACCGCCTATCTCAGATGGATCGCCCTGATCGCGATGTGCTCGGCGCAGCTCACGCTCCAGGCCGTCGAGCCTGTCAAGCTGCAGCGCCTCAAGGTGCCTGCGCCGCCCTGGCCCGCCGGCGACGAGCGCGGCATGGCGAACCAGATCGGACCCGCCACGCTGCAGCGCTGCGCCTGGCACGTCGCCGAGCCGGGGGCGCGCACCTTCGAGCTGTCCCAGGTGCGTTCGAACACGATGCCGCTTTCGCCGTTCGCCGGCCCCTACGTGGTCAAGCCCAAGCCGAGCTCGGGCATCCCGGGCAGCGCGCATGCCTTCAACAGCGAGACGCTCAACGAAGGCGCCGAGCCCGGCCAGCAGGGGACCCAGATCGACGCCTTGGGCCACTTCGCCGTGCTGAAGCAGCCCTGGGACGGGAAGTCGCCCCTGCCGGCCGACGAGGCGACGTACTACGGCGGCTTCACGCAGAAGGACGTGAAGCCCACGCCCGATTCGCCGCTCCAGCGCCTCGGTCTGGAGAAGATGCCGGCGATCGTCACCTCCGCGGTGCTGCTCGATGCGAAAGCCTATGTCGGCAAAGGGCAGGCGATGAAAGCGGGCGAGGTGGTGACCGCAGACCATATCCGCGGCATGCTGAAAGCGCAGGGCCTGGGCGAGCGCGGCATCCTGCCGGGCGACGTGGTGTACGTCTACACCGGCTGGGGCGACCAATGGCGCGACCCCGATACCGAGAAGGTGTATTACAGCCAGGCGCCGGGACTGGCGTACGACGCCGCGCGCTACCTCGGGGAGCGCCGGATCGTGGCGATCGGGCTCGATACGCCGTTCATCGATCCGGTGCCAAGCGGCATGCTCGCCGGAAGCGCCGGGCCCGCGCCGGGAACGCCGGCGGGTCTGCCGTTCGCCGTGCACCACCACATGCTGACGCAGATGGGCATCCACCACGTCGAGAACGCGAAGCTCGACGAGCTCGCGCGCGACAAAGTGTGGACCTCCTGCACCATGATCCTGCCCGCGCGCCAGAAAGGGGCGGCCGGCGCGGAAGTCCGGCCCGTCGCCATCGGGGCTCCGGAGAAGCTTCCGCGGCGCGCGCGCTAGGCTACTTCTTCTGCCACGAAGCGCGGCGGAAGCGCTTGCGCCGCGTGGTCACCGCCTTGCGGGTGCCGGCGAACTCGTGCACTTTCTGGCGGATCTCCTGCCGGATGTCGTCCGGCAGCGCGGCCGCGGCGTCCTCGAAGCGCGAGATCACGTCCTCGCCCTGCGGCCCGTCGTGGAAAAACCCGCGCGCCTTGTCCCACACCAGCGCGCGCTCCACTGCGTCGGCGCCGTAACAGAGCTGGAACAGCGTGACCTCGCCGCCGGATTGCCACACGAAGAGATCGAAGAAATCGTCGTGGAACCAGCGCCGCTTGGCCGGTGGGTCGTCGGCAACACCGAGGATCTCTTTCAGCATGGAGAAATTGAACTAGTTGGCATTTGTCTGGATGGCCGGATTCTAGCCTCATGAGCGGCGGTGGCAATTACTGCCCGCGCGAGAGGGGGCCGGCCCAGAGGCCCGGACGGTCCGGTCCGCCGGCGGCGGCGCGGAAATACCGATCAGCGTCAGAGCCTTCGCGGCCAAATGCAATGGTATGGAGGAGACGGACGGTCCGAACCAGCACCCTGAGCGGCCGCACGCGGGCGGTTCCGGGCAGTCGATGCTTGATCGCGAGATGCAGCCGATCTTGCCACGTGCGTTTTTTGGCGAAACAGGATGACAGCGTTTCGCTCAGCGCGCGCCGCGCAGGTGCGCGTTCAACGAGCGTTGCACCACAGCAGCGCCGAAACGCGTCACTCTGGCGACAAAACACGTCACCACAGCGCGCCACAAATTGTTTTGTAACCGACGCAGCTTCGCAATTGGGCGGTTGCAACAGCCCAAGATTTCTTTCAATGCAGCGGCCAAAACCAGTTGACACCGAGCCGCCAATGAGTGGATTCTAGTCCTCAAGACTCGCCATAAAACACTCGCGTCCACGCGGGGAAGGCAAATGAACAAGAAAGAGTCTGAGCAGCACCAAGCAGCAGGGGTACTTGTAACAGAACGTCGACAGCGGTCGTCCGGCCGCGTTGCGCACATCCAAATCACCGCATCGTCCGTAGGGAAAGGTCTGACGCTCAACGGCCTTTCGGTCAACGGTTCGTATGTACACCCGTTGGACGGATTATTGCTTCGCGATGGATTGAACGCGCAGATCCGTGATCTAACGTAGCGAGAGGGGTTGAGAGCTCCTGAAAGGTGGCGTCAATGAACAATCCGGTACCTGGCTTCAGCGATGGCAACAACGAGCGCAAGGCGAGCCTCCTCAGGTCGCTGAACGATTTCACCAAGGAGCACCGCGCGGCGCACTGGGCGGGAACATTCGCCAGCTTCCTCGAGCAGATCTTCCCGAACGACGCGCGCAGCCTCGCCCGCACCAGCCATCAGTACATCTGGGACATGATGCGGGCCGAGGGCTTCGACGACAGCCAGGGTCGGTTCCGCTGTCAACTCTTCGAGGACGAACTTTACGGGATCAACGACACCATCGAGCGGGTAGTCGACTACTTCAAGGCCGCTGCCGCCGGCTCTGAGGTCGGCAGGCGCCTGCTGCTGCTGCTCGGGCCGCCTTCGGGCGGCAAGTCGAGCATGGTGATCCTGCTGAAGCGGGGTCTCGAGGAATACAGCCACACCGACGCCGGGGCCTTGTACGGCATCCACGGCTGCCCGGTGCACGAGTCCGCCCTGCACCTGGTGCCGCACACCCTGCGCGGGCAGTTCCGCGCGAGCTACGGCGTCGACATCCAGGGCGAGCTCTGCCCGCACTGCGTCAGCCGGCTGCAGCACGATTTCAACGGCGACTTCATGCAGATGCCGGTGGAGCGCATCTTCATCACCGAGGCCGGCCGCGTCGGCGTGGGCACCTACGCGCCGCACGACCCGACCACCGCCGACATCGCCGATCTCGTCGGCTCGGTCGATCTTTCGAAGGTCTCGGAGTTCGGCGACGAGGGCGACCCGCGCGCCTGGTCCTGGAGCGGCGCGGTGTTCGCCGCGAGCCGCGGCATGCTCGAGATGATCGAGATCCTCAAGGTGAAGCGCGAGTTCCTCTATCTCCTGCTCACGCTCACGCAGGAGAAGAACGTCAAGGTGTCGCGCTTCCCGCTGATCCACCTCGACGAGACCATCCTCGCGCACACCAACCTCGCCGAGTTCCGCAAGTTCCTGCAGGAAGCCGAAAACGAGGCGCTGCTCGACCGCATGGTGATCATCCAGGTGCCCTATACCCTCTCCTTCCGGGAAGAAGCGCGCATCTACAAGAAGCTCACCTCGTCCACCCAGGCTTTCCGCGAGGTGCACCTCGACCCGCACGCGCTGCATACGGCGGCGGTTTTCTCGGTGCTCACGCGCCTTTCCGAGGGCGAGGCCGCCGAAAACGAGCACACCAAGAAAGTGCGCGTCTACGCGGGTGAGGACGTCGAGGGCGTGGCGCAGTCCGAGGTGGAGAAGATCCGCGCGAAGAACCCGGAGGAAGGCCTCGCCGGGGTGTCGCCGCGCTTCGTGATCAACGCGCTGTCGAACGCCATCATCCAGTCGAGCGCGAAGAGCCTCACCACCATGGATGTGCTGATCGCGCTCAAGGACTCGATCGAGTCCGACGTGCGCATCGATGGCAAGAAGAAGCGCAAGTGGATCGACTACCTGGTGACGGTGCGCAAGGACTTCTACAACCGCTGGGTGAAGGAGGACGTGCACAAGGCGCTGTTCGTGTCGTTCGAGCAGGAAGCCCAGGGGCTGCTGGACAAGTACCTCGACGAGGTCGAGGCGACGCTCGACAGCCGCACCATCAAGGACCCGATCACCAGCGAGGAGAGGAAGCCCGACGAGCGCTTCCTGCGCAACGTGGAGGAGAAGATCCGCATCTCCGAGTCCGGCAAGCTCTCCTTCCGCCAGGAGGTGGTGAGGAAGGCGATGGGCGCGTACAAGCGCGGCGAGAAGTTCACCCTCGACAGCCACGCGCCGCTGCACGACGCGGTGGAGCAGTACCTCTTCGAGCAGCGCCGCGACGTGCTGCGCCTGGTGTCCTCGAGCTCCCGGCCCGACGACGAGACCCGCCAGAAGATCTCGGTGGTCGAGAAGCGGCTGGTCGACGAGTACGGCTACGACACGCACAGCGCGCGCGAAGCGCTCAATTACGTAACGACACTCCTGGCGCAGGAGTAAGGAAAGAAAAGGGAAAAGGCAGTCAGTCATGATCAGAATCGCAGCCGAAACCCCTTGGTACGACCTCTTCTCGAGGGGCGCGCGCGACTGGCTGCGGCATAACCAGAAGGTCCGCGAGGCGGTCAAGAACACGCTGCCCGAGATCCTCTCCGGCGAGGATCTGATGACCGGCGACAGCAAGAACCGCACGGTGATGGTGCCGGTGAAGTTCCTCGAGCATTCGCGCTTCCGCCTCGCCGACCCGAGCTCGCAGCAGGGCGCCGGCCAGGGCCAGGGCCAGCCGGGCGACGTGCTGCAGCCCGGGCGCGACAAGGGCGACGCCCAGTCGCAGTCGGGCGGCACCGAGAACGGCGAAATCCGCTTCGTGGTGGAGATGAAGCTCGAGGAGATCATCGACTGGATCTGGGAGGAGCTCAAGCTCCCCGACCTCAAGCCCAAGCGCACCGCGACCATGGACGAGCCCGACTACGTGCGCGAGGGCTGGGACCGGCGCGGCGCGCGCTCCCGCCTGGACCGTCGTCGCACCATGAAGGAAGCGGTGAAGAGGCGCTCGATTCAAGAGAACCCGGTTCCGATCATCAACGAAGACCTGCGCTTCAGGCAGCTGGTGAAGCGCGCCACGCCGTCGATGAACGCGGCGGTGATCTTCGCCCTCGACGTCTCGGGCAGCATGGACGAGGCGCAGCGCAAGCTCGCCAAGCAGTTCTTCTTCTTCGCCCTCCAGGGGATCCGCCGGCAGTACAGCAAGGTCGACACCGTGTTCCTCGCCCACGCGGCGCAGGCCTGGGAGTTCGACGAGAGCCAGTTCTTCCAGGCGTCCTCGAGCGGCGGCACGGTCTCCTCCTGCGCCTTCCAGCTCGCGCTCGACGTGGTGAAGAACCGCTACGACCCGAGCCGCTACAACGTGTACTTCTTCTACGCCTCGGACGGCGAGAACGCCGCCGAGGACCGCGAGCCCGCGGCCGCGGCGCTGCGGCTGCTGGCCGCGCAGACCAACTACTCGGGCTACGTCGAGACCGGCGGGGTCGCCACCTTCCGCCCGCGCGAGACCCAGGTGGCGGAGGTGTTCGGCGAGATGAAGGGCGCCGGCCTGCCGGTGGGCATGAGCCAGCTCTCGTCCCAGGACGACGTGTGGCGCGCGATCCGCGAGTTCTTCAAGGAAACCGAGAAGACCGACTGAGCCCGGCGTGACTGAACTCGAACAATACGCGGCGAGCATCGAGGAGCTGGCGAAGCGCCTCGGCCTCGACTACTACAACGTCGACTTCGAGGTGGCGCCGGCGAGCCTCATGACCGAGATCGCGGTCTACGGCCTGCCGGTGCGCATGCCGCACTGGTCCTTCGGCGTGCGCTACATCCACCAGCTCGTGCGCCAGAGCATGGGCCATTCCAAGATCTTCGAGGTCATGTTCCCCGGGGACCCCTGCCGCGCGTTCCTGATGGACGGCAACTCGCTCGCCGAGAACACCCTGGTGACGGCGCACGTGCTCGGCCACGCCGATTTCTCCAAGAACAACCAGCTCTTCGCGCGCTTCCACGAGATGGCCGGCGGCAACATCGTCGAGCACGCCGCGGCGCACGCGCACCGCATCCAGCAGGCGATCGACAAGGTCGGCATGGAGAAGGTCGAGTCGGTGCTCGACGCCGCGCTCGCGCTCGAGTCGCACGTCGACGTCGACGGCGACCTGCATCGCACGCGCTACCCGGAGTACGTGCCGGAGAAGGTCGCCGCGCCCGAGAGCGCGTTCCAGCGCCGCTTCCGCGACCTGCCGGGCGCCGCCGAGGCCGCCAAGGCCGACCCGGGGCGGGTGCGCGCGCCGGTGCCGCCGCACCCCGAGTTCGATCTGCTCTGGTTCATCGCCCATTACGCCCCCGAGCTCGAGCAGTGGGAGCGCGACATCTTCCTCATGGTGCGCTCCGAGTCGCTGTACTTCTACCCGGTGTTCGCCTGCCAGATCATGAACGAGGGCTGGGCTTCGTACTGGCACGCGCGGCTCCTGCGCGAGGCCGACTTCCTGCCGCAGAACCTGTACCTCTCGGCGATCAAGGCGCACTCCGACGTGGTGCGGCCGTATGCCGCCGGGCAGCAGACCGCGCTCGCGATCAATCCCTACCACCTCGGCTTCACGCTGTGGGAGCACATCATCGACACGCACGGCCTCGCGCGCGCGCGCGAGGTGATGCGCGACGAGGACGACTTCGGCTTCATCCGCAACTTCCTCGACCGCGAGCTCGCCGAGAAGCTCGAGCTTTTCGTGTTCGAGGCGACCTCGGGCGACGAGATCAAGGTCGCGAACCGCGACGTCAACGCCATCCGCGAGGCGATCCTCGCGCCGAAGTTCAACTACGGCGCGCCGCGCGTGGCGGTCACCGAGATGCACAACGACGGCAGCCTGGTGCTCGCGCACGAGCACAAGAGCGACGGCCGGGGCCTCGACGTGAACCGCGCCAAGCGCGTGCTCGAGTACACCAAGCGCGTGTGGCGCCGGCCGGTCAAGCTCGCCACCGTGAACGACCGCGGCGAGCCGGCGGAACTCACCGCCTAGCTACAAAATAATTATCAGAAGCAGCAGCAGGATGATGATCAGCAGCAGGTCCTGGTTGGAGATCGCGCCGCCGGCGGCGAGCTGATCCAGGCGCCCGGCGAGCTGGCTCACCTCCTCCGGGGTCATCGCGTCGACCCTCGCCTTCGCGTCCGCGGCGCTCACACCCATCTTCTCGAGCTGCGCGGCGAGCTCCGGGCGCTCGAGCATGCTCTTCACCCGCTCGCGCTCCGGGTCCTGGACGCCGATCATGCCGGCGTGGGCCTGCGGCGCGACGAGCACGACTGCCATTGCGATGGTTCTTAGTAGTTTTCTCATGGTCGATTCTCTCCTGGGCGAGACGTGCGAAATATAGATGGAAAGCGCGCCCGGCGTCAGCCAAGTAGCGGCGCTCCGTGGCGCTTTCGCTACATCGCGTCGAGCGGATAAACCGGGCGGCGCAGATGCCGGAACTGGAGCCCGGAGTAATCGGAAGTGCATACCCCGCTGCCGGCGCACTCGACGACCGCGCGCGCGATCGCGCCGAGCCCCGCTCGCCAGTGGACCCGGCTTTTCAACATCAGATAGCGCTTGCCTGCCGGGTCGATGCCGACTGCCCGGAAGGCGGCGATGTCGTAGGGTTCGATTTGTCGCGACGTCACGACAATCTCGATGCCTCCAGTGTCGAGCACCGCCGTCGGACCCATGTCCATGAGCTCGCCGCGCGCCATCGGGCCAACGTTCCGGTAGAGACCGTCGACGAGCCGGGTCAGCCTGCCTTCGACCTCGCGAGGCGAGCCCTCGAGCGCCAGGCTCGGCATGTCTACCTTGCCGCCGAGCGGCCAGCCTCACCCGGGCGCCGGTCCCGGCCTCGCGCATCTGCGCCACCGCCTGCGGGTCGCAGATGGCGAACGCCGCCGCTTCCTCGAGCCCCGCGTCGAGCATCGCGGAGAGCACCGTCATCGTGTCCATGGTCCCGCCCGAGGCACAGTTGTCGTAATGGTCCAGCAACACGACCGGGCCGGCGTCCAGGTTCTTCGCCTTTCGAATCGAAACTTCCAGCGGCTCCGGCCGGTACACGAACTGCGCCCGGCTTTGCCACGCCATGTCGAGCAGCTCGTCGCAGTATCGGCGCGCGAGCTCCGGGTCGGCATCGGTCACGACCACCGCCGAGACGCCGGCGTAGGGGACGTCGGCGTGCGGAAAACCCACGAAGAGCGTGGCAGAAAGCGCGCCTTGGCGTTCCATCTGGCGCGCGCGGTCCTGGATCTCGTGGTTCGGCGAATCGAGGCTCGACTGGCGCATCACGTGCGGCAGCATCGGTCTATGTCCGAATATCAAGGTAGGCCGCGCTTCGCCTCTTAGCAATTGAAGAATCGGCTGGGCGGCGCGAATCCCGGTCTCGTACATGTCGACGTGCGGGTAGGTCTGGTAACCCGCAAGCGACGTGGCCACGCGGGCGGCCGCCGGAAAGAGGTTGGCGTGCATGTCGTGCGCGACGCCGATCGGGACCCTGGGAGCGACGCGCCGGATGCGCGCAAGGAGCTCGCCTTCGCCGTCCTCGAAGCGCTCGCTGACCATCGCCCCGTGCAGGTCGAGCAGCACCGCGTCGCAGCCCTGCGCCACCGCGTCGACGATCCGGCCGGCGATGTGCTCGTAGGCTTCCTGCGCCACGCGGCCGCTCGGCCACGCCTGCGCCGCCACCGGCAGCACCACCTCGGCGCCCGCGCGCTCGGCGAGGTCGATGAAGGCGCCGAGCGCGGTGCCGGTCCCCTTGAACTCCTCGTAGGCCGCGCGCCCCTCCCAGGGCAGCTCGCGGCCGTGGCCGAAACGCGCGAGCGGCGTCGGCACCGGCGAGAACGTATTGGTCTCGTGCTTCATCTGCGCGAGGACCAGCTTCACGCGGCGTCTTCCGCTACTGCGGCTTGAGGCCGACGTCCCGGGCGATCTTGCCGAAGATCGCCATCCAGTGCTCGTAGCGCTTGCGCAGCTCCTCCGGCGTGCTCGGCGCCGGCGTGATGGCCGCTTTCTGGAAGCGCTCGCGCACATCCGGCATCGCCAGGGCCTGGCCGATGGCCTGGTTCAGGATGGCGACGTGCTCGGGCTGCATCTTCGCCGGACCCATGATGCTCGCCCACGATGGCATGTCGTACTCCGGCAGCGCCGCTTCGGCCATGGTTGGGACTTCAGGCGCCGTCGCCGAGCGGTTGCGGGTCGTCACCGCCAGAATGCGCAGCTTGTCCTTCAAAGGCAGGCTCGAGGCGAGGCCCGTAATGTAGTAGTCCACGCGCCCGGCGACGATGTCGGTGAGGACCTCCGGCGTGGCCTTGTACGGCACTTCGACGACGCGGATGCCGGTCATGGAGTTGAAGAGCATCACGTTCCAGTACGGCATCTGGCCGGCGCCGATGGTGCCGTAGGTCAGCTTGCCGGGATTCGCCTTCGCGTAGGCGACGAGCTCCTTGACGTCGCGCACCGGCAGGGCCGGGTTCGCCACCAGCGCGAACTCGGACGTCAGGAGAAGTGAAATTGGCGTGAAGTCTCGCAGCAGGTCGTACGTGACGTTCGCGTTCGCGTAGCGCGCGCCCGCCATGGAACCGCCGGCGAGGAGCAGGGTGTAGCCATCGGGTGGGGACTTCATCACGAAGGTCTGACCGATGCTGCCGCCGGCCCCCGGCCGGTTCTCGACGAAGAACTGCTGTCCGAAGATCTGGCTCAGCTTTTCCGCGACGATGCGTGCGGGCAAGTCGTCGACCGTTCCTGCGCCGGTCGCGACGACGATCTTCACCGGCTTCGTCGGATAGCCCTGGGCATGAACGCAAAGCGCGCAGGCCGCGAGCACCGCCAGCAAGACGCACCGAGAAAATGCCATGTCTCCTCCCGAAAAGAGCGTGGCCTTGTCTTACATCCGGATGACCACCTTGCCCAGGTGCGCGTCGGATTCGACGTAGGCCTTGGCCTGCGGCAGCTCGTCGAAACGGTAGACGCGGTCGACGAGCGGCTTCAGCCGCCCGGAAGCGAAGTACGGCAGGAAATCGGCGGTGAAGCCGCGCACCGTCACCGCGCGGCTCTCGGCGTTGCGATGCTTGTTCGACACGCCGAAGAGCTTCAGGCGCTTCGCATGCAGCGCGTCGATGTCGAGCTCCGCCTTCATCACCCGGTCGAGGTAGCCGACCGTGGCGAGGCGTCCCTGGAAGGCGAGACAGCGGATGCACTCGGCGAACACCGAGCCGCCGACGTTGTTGACCACCAGGTCGACGCCCTTGCCGCCGGTCGCCTTCATGACCGTGTCGTAGAAATCCGGTTTTCGCGTCTGGACCGCCACGTCCAGGCCGAGCGCGCCTAACCGGTCCAGTTTTTCCCTTGAACCCGATGTTCCGATGACCTTCGCGCCGATCGCCTTCGCCGCCTGCAGCGCGGCCACGCCGACGCCGGCGGACACGCCGGTCACGAGCAGCCACTCGCCGGCCTTGAGGCCGCCCTGCGCGACGAGCATGTCGTGCACCACCATGAACGTCAGCGGGATGGCGCCGGCCTCCTCCCAGGAGAGATTCGGCGGGACCGGGATGGCGTCGCTCTTGTCCATGAGCCCGAACTCGGCGAAGCCGCCGGGACAGCGCCCCATGACGCGCTCGCCCGAGCCGACCACCTCGCCCGCGGCCTCCTGCCCGCCGGCCTTGGCGGCTCCCGCCGCGATGAGGCCGTGGCCGGCGATGAGCTCGCCGCGGTTCAGGCTGGAGGCCTGGATCTTGACGAGGTGCTGGTGCGCCGCAGGCTGCGGCGTCGGCACCTCGCGCAGCTCGAGATTCATTCTGTCGCCAGCGCTCTGCAGAAAGTAGGCTCTCATCACTCCGCCTTGATCCCGGCTTCTTTCACGAGCTTGCCCCAGGTCTGGTACTCGCGCTCGATGTACTTGCCGAACTCGGCCGGCGACATCGGATGCGGCTCGACTCCCGTCTTCGCGAGCTGCGCGACCGCTTCGGGGTTCCCGAGCGCGCGCACGATGTCGCGATTGAGCCGCTCGACCACGTCCTTCGGCAGGTTGGCCGGACCGAGAAAGCCGTACCAGTTGAGCGCCTCGTAGCCTGGATAGCCGGATTCGGCGACCGTCGGGACGTCGGGCATCAGGGCCGCGCGCTTCAGGCCCGTGGTCGCGATCGCGCGCGCCTTGCCGGAGCGGATCTGCGAAACCGACGAGATCGGCGTGGCGAAGAACGAGTCCACCTGGCCGCCGAGGAAGCCCTGCATCGCCGGCCCGCCGCCTTTGTAGGGGACGTGGACGAGCGGCACCTTGGCGACGCGGCTGAGGAGCTCGCCCGCGAGATGTCCCGCGCCGCCGATGCCCGAGCTCGCGTAGGTCAATCCTTTCTTCTCGCGCGCCACCTTCAAGTAGTCGGCGAGCGACTTCACCGGAAGCGTCGGCTGCACCACGAGCACGTTGGCGAACACCACCGCCATGCTGATCGGCGTCAGGTCCTTCAGCGGGTCGTAGGGCGTCTTGAGGATGTGCGGGTTCACCGCGAGCGCGCCGACGTTGGCGAGCACCAGCGTGTAGCCGTCGGGCGCCGCTTTCGCCGCATAGTCGACCGCGATGTTGCCGCCGGCCCCGGAGCGGTTCTCCACCACCACCTGCTGGCCGAGGAGATCGCCCATCGGCTTCTGCAGGATGCGCGCCGTCGTGTCGGTGCCGCCGCCGGGCTCGAACCCGACGACGACGGTCACCGGCTTGTTCGGGTAGTTCCCTTGGGCGATCGCGCCCAGGGCGATACTCATGCCGAGAACTGCTGCTGAAATCGATCTCATCGCTTTTTCCTGGTTTCCTCGTTTACTAGTCCGGAACGACGTTGGCACGCTTGACGACGGGGCCCCACTTCTCGACTTCGTGGCGCACGAAGGCAAGGCAGTCTTCGGGCGTTCCCTGGATCACGGTGGCGCCGCGCGATTCCAGCGCCGCGCGCACTTGCGGATCCTGCGTCGTGTGATTGAGCGCTTCGTTGAGGCGCAGCACCGCCTCGCGCGGCGTGGCAGCCGGCGCGGCGAGGCCGAACCACGCGGTCACCTCGTAGCCTTTGAGCCCCGCCTCGTCGAGCGTCGGCACGTCGGGGAACACGGGCGAGCGCTTGAGGCTCGTGACGGCGAGCGCGCGCACCCTGCCGGACTTGATGTGCGGCACCTGCGGCGGCAGGTTGTCGAACATGAGCTGCGTCTCGCCGGCGAGCATCGCGGCCTGCGCCGGTCCGCTGCCGCGGAAGGGAATATGCACGATGAATGTCTCGGTCATCCCCTTGAACAGCTCCATCGACATCTGCGGCGAGGTGCCGTAGCCGGGCGAGGCGTAGTTCAGCCGTCCGGGGTTTTTCTTCAAGTAATCCACCAGTTCCTGCACGGAGTTCGCAGGCAGCGATGGGTGGACGACCAGCACGTTCGGCACCGTGCCGTAGAGGCCGACGTAGGCGAAGTCCTTGAGCGGCGAATACGGAAGCTTCGAGTACATGTGCGGGCTGATGCCGAGCGACGGATTCGCAAGCAGCAGCGTGTACCCGTCGGCGGGCGCGCGCGCCACCGCTTCCGCGCCCACGTTGCCCCCGGCCCCGGAGCGATTCTCGACCAGCACCGGCCGGCCGAGCTCCGTCTGCATGCGCGGCTGGATGGTGCGCGCGACCAGGTCGATCAAGCCTCCGGGCGGATACGGCACGACGATCGTGACCGCGCGGCTTGGGAATCCCTGCGCGGCCGCAGCCGCGGCTGCGGCAAGCGCCGCGACGAAAAACGCCAACCTCTTCATTCCTCCTCCTCTCGTTGGGGCTGCTAGCTCCCCTTGAACACGGGCTTGCGTTTCTCCATGAACGCTTTTCGCCCTTCCGTGTAATCCGCGCTGTCGAAGCACTCCTTGACCAGAGCGTCGCACTTCGCATCGTCGTAGTCGGTCTTCACTACTTCGCCGATGATGCGCTTTGCGGCGCGCATGGTAAGGGGGGCATTCGCCGCGATGGCGTCGCAGTACTCGCGAGTCAGCTTCTCGAGCTCGGCCACCGGCACCACGCGGTGCACCAGGCCCATCTCCTTCGCCTCGGCGGCGCTGAACTGGCGCGCGGTGATCATGATTTCCTTGGCGTAGGCGGCGCCGACGATGTCGACCAGCTTCTTCATGGACGAGGCGCGGTAGCCCAGCCCGAGCTTCGCCGCCGGGATCGAGAAGCGCGCGTCGTCGGCCGCGAGGCGCAGGTCGCAGGCGGCGGCAATGCCGAGGCCGCCGCCGATGCAGTAGCCGCGGATCATGGCGATGGTCGGCTTGTCGAAGCCCTGCAGCCTGGACTGCGCAGCGTCGCCGATCTTCTCGTAGCGCTGCACGGCCTCGGCGCTCGAGCGCTGCGACTCGAACTGCGAGATGTCGGCGCCGGAGACGAACGCCCGCTCGCCCGCGCCCGCGAGCACGACCACGCGGATCGCGGGATCGGCGCCGAAATCCTCGAGCACGCGCGGAATCGCTTCCCACATGCCGAGCGACACCGCGTTGCGCCGCGCCGGATTGTTGAAGACCAGCCAGCCGATCGCGCCGTCCGTGCGAGCGTCGATCCTCGCTTCGCTTTTCGTGTCGACGCTCAAATCACCCTCCGCTCGCGCAGGCCGCGGATGTCGCTCTCCGAATAGCCGATCTCGCGCAGGATCTCGTCGGTGTGCTGGCCGGTCTCGGGCGTCGCCGCGGCCATGCTGGAGGGGGTGCGCGAGAGCTTCACCGCCTGGTTGACAACCTTGAAGCGCCCGAGCTTCGGATGCTCGACCTCGACGGCCGCGTGGAGGTGCTGCACCTGCGGATCGGCGAACACCTGGTCGACGTTGTAGATCGGGCCGCAGGGCACGCCCGCGGCGTTCAGCTTTTCCACCCATTCCTGGGACGAACGCGCTTTCAATGCCTGATTGAGAACCTCGTTCAACCGCGCACGGTTCTTCGCCCGGTTCTCCTGGCCCTTGAACTCGGGCGCTTCCAACAGATCCTTGCGCCCGATCGACTCGCAGAGGCGCGTCCACATGCCCTCGCCCGAGGCGGCGACGTTGATGTGGCCGTCGGCGGTGGTGTAGGCCGAGGTGGGCATGCTGGTCGGATGGTCGTTGCCGACCTGCGGCGGCACCTCGCCTTTCATGAGGTAGCGCGCGGCCTGGAAGTCGAGCAGCGCGATCCCGGACTGCAGGAGCGAGCTCTGAACCCACTGACCCTTGCCCGAGGCCTCGCGCTCGAGGAGCGCCGTCATGATGCCAAGAGCCGCGAACAGGCCCCCCGCGACGTCGGCGATCGCGGCGCCGGTGCGCATCGGTCCCTTGCCGGGCGCGCCGGTCACCGACATGAGCCCGCTCATGCCCTGCGCGATCTGGTCGAACCCCGGGCGCTCGCTGTAGGGGCCGTCCTGGCCGAATCCCGAGATGCTGGCCAGGATGATCCGCGGGTTGAGCTTCTCGAGCGACGCGTAGTCGACACCGAGGCGGTATTTGACGTCCGGACGGTAGTTTTCGACCACCACGTCGGCGGTCTTCACCAGGCGGGCGAAGACCTCGCGCGCCTCCGGCAGCTTAAGGTTGAGCGTCATCGCCCGCTTGTTGCGGTGCAGGTTCTGAAAGTCCGGGCCCTGCCGCGGGCCGCCCATCCCCTCGTTCGGGTCGACCCCGGGGGGCGACTCGATCTTGATCACGTCGGCCCCGAAATCGGCGAACTGCTTGACGCAGGTGGGCCCCGCGCGCACTCTGGAGAGGTCGAGGACCCGGAAACGGGCAAGCGCGGAAGAAGCAGAGATTTTGGCCATGGTGTGGCACGATTCTAAATCGGAGCCGCCCGGAATATGGCGCGGCACGGGGTGTTCCACTGCAAATCACGATCAACAAGGAGACTTTTCGATGAAAAAGGTTTTGCTCGTCGCGGCTGCGAGCCTGCTCGCGTCTTGCGCCACCTACCAGGACAATGCTCCGAGCTGGCTGCCCGGGAGCGGCGCGGTCAGCGTGAAGCTTAGCGGCGCCGAGGAGGTTCCCCCGGTCAACGTCGGGGGGTCCGGTAGCGGCACCATCCGGGTGAACTCCGACGGCGCGGTGAGCGGCAGCGTCACCACGACGGGCGTCGAAGGCACCATGGCGCACATCCACCAGGGCGCGAAGGGGCAGAACGGGCCGGTCATCGTTCCACTCACCAAGAGCGGCGACACCTATACCGTTCCCACCGGCGCCAAGCTGAACGATGCGCAGATGAAGGCGTTCAAGGATGGCGGCCTGTATGTGAACGTCCACACCGCGAAGAACAAGGGCGGCGAAGTCCGGGGCCAACTCACCCCGTAGAGTTGAAGCCGCTACTGCTTTACGCCGCGTTGCTGGCCCTTGCCGGCAACGCGGCGGCCCAATATCCCGATCGGCCGATCCGCCTGGTCGTTCCCCAGGCGGCCGGCAGCGCGACCGACAACGTCTCGCGCACGCTCGCGCCCGAGCTCAGCAAGCAGCTCGGGCAGAACGTCGTGGTCGACAACCGTCCCGGCGGCGCCCTCACCATCGGCATCGACATCGTGGCGAAGAGCGCGCCCGACGGCTACACCATCGGGCAGGGACCGGTCGGCGCCCTCGCCATTACGCGCCACATGGTGGCGAAGCTGCCCTACGACATCGAGCGCGACCTGCAGCCGGTCGCGCTCGTGACCACCGGCTACATGCTGCTCGCGGTTTCGCCGAAGACTCCGTTCCACTCGGTGAAGGAGCTGATCGATTACGCCAAGAAGAACCCGGGCAAGCTCTCCAACGCCTCGTCGAGCAACGGCTCGCCGGGACACGTGAGCGGCGAGCTGTTCAAGTACATGACGGGCACCGACATCGTCCACATTCCGTACAAGGGCGGCGCGCCGGCAATCGCAGACCTGATTGCGGGCAACGTCGAGCTCATGTTCGAAAGCACCAATTCGATCGCGCCGCACGTGCGCGCAGGGCGGGTGCGCGCGCTCGCGGTCACCGGGCTCAAGCGCTCGATCAGCCTGCCCGAGGTGCCGACGCTGGTCGAGGCCGGCGTGCCGGGCTACGAGGTCAACGCGTGGAGCGGCGTCATCGCGCCCGCCGGGCTGCCCCGGCCGATCCTCGACAAGCTCAACAAGGCGATCAACGCGGCCATCGTCGCGCCCGAGACGCAGCAGCGCTTCGAGCAGCTCGGCAGCGAGGGCGGCGGCGGCACGCCGGAGGAGTTCGCCGAGCTCATCCGCCGCGACTCGGCGAAGTGGGCAGACGTGGTCAAGCGCTCCGGCGCGAAGATCGACTGAAAAACAGGGACAGTCCCTATTTTTCTTTAGAGAGAAGAAAAAAGCTTTTTCCCCGCGACCGGCATTTCTGCGCTCAGGATCTCGCCGTTCAGCGAATCGGTGATGTAGAGCGTCTTGCCCTTGAACGCGATGTTGGTCATCAGGCGATGCGCGTCGCCGCCGTGGACCAGATGCGTCGGCAGGCAATTCGAGTCGAAGCGCCACACGCCGACGCCGAGGTGACACACCACGAGGCCGTCCTCGGCGTCCACCTCGATGCCGTCGGGGCCGGCGTGTCCCCCGGAAAGCTGGATCGCGACCCCGGTCTTCGACGGCGTGCCGCCTTCCATGAGCGGCAGGCGCCAGATCTGCTGCGCGCGCGTGATCGCGACGTACACCTGGGTGTTCTTCACGTTCAGCGTGATGCCGTTCGGAGAAGGCGCGTTTGCCACCAGCCGTTGCAGTTCTCCGCCCGCTCGCAGCCGCCATACCCGTCCCGTGGGGTCGGCGATGCCGCTTTGCCCCTGGTCGGTGAAGTACAGGTCGCCGTTGTCGGCGAAATGCAGGTCGTTCAGGCCCTTGAAGCCCTCGCTGAACGCGGTCTCGAGGCGCGGCTCGATCTTTCCGCTTTTCGGGTCCAGAACCATGAGGCCGCGCCGGTAGTCGGCGATGAAGATGCGGCCGTCGCGGTGGATCTTGAGACCGTTCGGCCAGCCGTCGTACTGCGCGGCGAGGTCCCATTCTCCCTTCGGGTCGATGCGGAAGATCCGGCCGAAGGGGATGTCGACGCACCAGAGGTTGCCGTCGCGATCGAACGAAGGACCCTCCAGGAAGCTGTCCACCTGCGCGCCGGCCCGATTGGGGTCCGACCAGGCGGTGCGCCGTTTGTTACGGAACTTCGCGGGCAGGGAAGTGAAGCGACCGGCCTCGCTCTTCCTGATTTCCTGGAACGGGTTCAACATTGGAATGCCGCGAAGCATAAGGGTGTTAACCTAGTCCACACAAGGAGGCATACCGATGAAAAAGCTGCTGTTTCTCGCACTGATGCTGTCGAGCGCCGCGGTGCTTGCGCAAAGCAACATGCGCGTGCGCGGCACCATTTCCTCGCTCGACGGCGATGTCCTTTCCGTGAAATCGCGCGAAGGCAAGGACCTGAAGCTGCACCTCACGCCCGACGCGCAGGTCGCGGTCGCCAAGAAGCTCTCGCTCTCCGACATCAAGCCCGGCACGTACGTCGGCGTGACATCGGTGCCGCAGGGCGGCAAGCAGGTCGCCAAGGAAGTGCACCTGATTCCCCCGGCCGCGCCCTCCGGTCACATGGACTGGGACCTGGTGCCGGGCTCGAAGATGACCAACGCCAACCTGCAGGCCGCGGTCGCGGCGGCCGGCGGCAACGAGATCACGCTCAAGTACAAGGACGGCGAGCAGAAGATCATGGTGCCCAGCGGCACGCCGATCGTCGGCTTCGACAACGGCGACCGCTCCGCGCTCAAGAAGGGCGAGACGATCTGGACCAATGCGCGCGTCGAGGGCGACGGCAAATTGGTCGCGAACCGCGTCCAGGTGAGCAAGGGTGGCGTCAAGCCGGAACACTGATATGCGCCTGGTTCTTGCCGTGGTGATGGCTTTGGCCTTCGCCTCGGTGCAGGCGCAGCCTACGCGCGTGCGCGGAACCATCAGCGGCTTCGATGGAAAAGTTCTGTCCGTAAAGGGCGCGAGCGGAGCCCCGGTTCAGATTCAGGTTCATGAAAAAACCGAGATCGTGTTCACGCAGCCGATCACGCTCGCCGACATCAAGCCCGGCGACTTCCTCGGCGTTACGTCGAGGAAGGAGTCGGGTGCTCGGCTCGCCGCCTACGAAGTGCGCCGCGAACGTGGCGCTGCGCATCCAGGTCGGGCCGCCTAAGCTCTAGAAGCGGCCTTTCCCGCGTTTTCCCCGGCGATGCGGCCGAACACCGAGCCGTTGGTGAGGCCGCTGCCGCCGGGATAGTTGAACCAGAAGATCCCGCCCACGAGCTCACCCGCCGCGTACAGCCCGTGGATCGGCGGGCCGTCCGAGCTCATCACCTGCGCGTGGTTGTTGATCTTCAGGCCGCCGAAGCTGAACGTGATCCCGCAGGTGACCGCGTAGGCCTCGAACGGCGGCGTGTCCAGCGTGTTCGCCCAGTTGCTCTTGTTCACTTCCAAACCTTCGGTGCGCCGCCCGTCCTTTACGTTGGGGTTGAATGGAATGTCAGTGCGAACCGCGGCGTTGTATTTCTTGATTTCGGAAAGAGCTACTTCCTGGTTGGTATCGTCCATTTTCGCGACCAGCTCTTCCAGCGTGTTGCCGCTGATCTTGGTCACCTGCCGGATGCGATACTCGTCGCGCAACTGCGCCTTCACCTTCGCATCGAATATCTGCCAGGCGAACTGCTTCGCTTGCTGCAGGATCACCCGGCCGTACTTGGCGTACGTGTAGTTGCGGAAGTCGGCGCCCTCGTCGACGAAGCGCTTGCCTTCGGCGTTGATGTACACGCCCCAGGGATACGAATGCTTCTGGAAGCCGTCGCCGACCGCGAGGTCTCCCGTCTCCGGCGCGTTGCGGTCCCATGCAACCGCGTGGCAGCCCGACCAGTTGCCGTGCGCCGCCGCGCCGGCATCGAGCGCCATACGGATCGCGTCGCCGGTATTGAAGCGGGTGCCGCGCACCTTGGCGAGCTCCCAGCCCGGCCCCATGTAGCGCGTGCGCCATTCGGTGTTGGCCTGGAAGCCGCCGGCCGCCAGCACCACGGATTTGCCCTGAACCTCCTGGGTCTTCCCTTCACGTTTTGCAACAACTCCATGAACGCCCGCGTCGTCGGCGATGAGCGAGACCGCGCGCGCGCCGTACCAGATCTCGATGCCGTTCTTGCGCGCGATCTGGGTGAGCGATTCGACCAGGCCCGGGCCGCCGCCGACCGCCTCGAGCGTGAGGCCGCCCCAGAACTTGAACCTGCCGCCGATGTTGAACGCCTGCCGGCCCCACGCGGCGGTGAACCGCACGCCCTTGTGGCGCATCCACAGCGCCGCGGGGAAGCTTTCCTTGACCAGGAGCTCGGTGAGGTCCGGGTCGCAGCGGTACTCCGTGACGCGCGCCATGTCGTCGAGGAACTGCTCGGCGGTATAGGCGCCGAAGTCGGTGCGCGCCACCTCCTCGTCGCTGAGGTCGACCAGCTTCTTCAAGTCGTCGACGCCGTTGTAGACGATGCGCATCAGCCCGGCGGTGAAGCGCGAGTTACCGCCCGCTTCTTCCTCCGGAGCCCTTTCCAGAACCAGCACCCGCTTCGAATGCTCGCGCGCGGACAGGGCTGCACACAACGCGGCGTTTCCGCCCCCGACAATGATCACGTCGTACATCAGTCCGCCTTCACGTTCGCCGCGCGCACGACCTTGCCCCACCGCTCCTGCTCCTTCTTGATAAACGCGGCGTATTCCTGCGGCGTCGAGCCCACCGCCTCGGCGTCGTCCGACTTGAAGCGCTCGAGCACCAGCGCGCTCTTCGCCGCCTTCGCCGCCTCCGCGGCGAGGCGACGCACGACCGGCTCCGGCGTGCCGGCCGGCGCGTTGAGGCCGTACCACTGCGAGGTTTCGAACCCTGGATAGCCCTGCTCGGCGACGGTGGGCACGTCGGGGAGCGAATGCAGGCGCTTTGATGTGCCCACGGCGATCACGCGCAGCTTCCCGGACCTGACGTGCGGCATGAGTGGCGGCGTGCCCGCCGAGGTTGCCTGGGTGCGCCCGGCGATGAGATCGGTGACGTTCGGCCCGGTGCCCTTGTACGGCACGTGCTGCAGCTCCATGCCCGTGACCTGCTTGAGGTACTCCATCGCGAGGTGGCCCGCCGAGCCGTTGCCGGCGCTGCCGTAGTTGATTCTCCCGGGCTGCGCCTTCGCCAGCGCCACGAACTCGCGCAGGTTCTTCGCGGGCACCTCGTGGTAGACGACGAAGATGTTCGGCACGATCGCGAGCAGCGACACCGCCGTGAAGTCCTTGTCGACGTTGTAGGGCAGCCGCTCGTACATGTAGGGATTCATGGCGAGCGACCCGACGTGCCCGATGATGAGCGTGTACCCGTCGGGCTCGCTGCGCGCCACCTCCTGCATGGCGATGTTGCCGCCGCCGCCGGGCTTGTTCTCGATGACGAAGCTGGTGCCCAGGCCCTTGGCCATCTCCTCGGACATGAAGCGCGCCACCAGCGTCGAGCTGCCGCCCGGCGCGAAGGGCACGACGAGGCGGATCGGCTTCGAAGGGTAGTTCTGCCCGAGCGCAATACCCGGGAACAGCGAGAGCAGCCAGAAAACGATCGGAAGTGGTCTTCGCATCAGAACTGGTATCTCCTGAGCCCGCCGTCGACCGGGATCACCGCGCCGGTGATGTAGCGCGCGAGCGGCGAGGCGAGGAAGCACGCCAGGTTCGCGAGGTCCTGCGGCTGGCCGTATTCGCCCACCGGGATGTCGTGCTCGCTTTCGCGCTTGCGAAATTCGGGCGGATAGTTGCGCAGGATCTGCTCGCTGATGATGCGCCCCGGCGGGATGCAGTTGACGGTGATGCCGTGCTTTCCGACCTCGCGCGACAAACCTTTGGCCCAGGAGTGCATCGCGGCCTTGGCGGCGAAGGCGCCGTTCAGCCCCTCGGGCTCGGACTTGCCGGTGATGTTGATGACGCGGCCCCACTTGCGCTCGATCATCTGCGGCAGCAGCGCGTGGGCGAGCTGGCGCTGGCGCACGAAATTGAGCGTCAGAGCTTCCTCCCACTGCGCGTCGTTGGATTCGAGCGTGAAGCGGCGGCTGCCGCCGGCGTTGTTCACCAGGATGTCGACCGACCCGAGGCCCGCGAGCGCAGCTGCGGAAATCCTCTCGACAGAATCTGGTTTGAGGAAATCGCACTCGATGATGACCAGCTTCGCGCCGATTTCCTTCTCCAGCTCTTCCAGCAGGTTGCGCCGGCGCGCCATGACGGCGAGGCGCACGCCCTCCTTCGCCAGCGAGGTCGCGATGGCGCGGCCGATGCCCATGCTCGCCCCGGTGACGAGCGCGGTTCGACCTCGAAGTTGAAGATCCATCTAGCGGTTGAACTGCAGGATGTGCATGCCGGTGTTGGCGCGGTCGACGACATAAATGTAGCCGCGGTCGTCGACTTCGAGGTTGTTCGACTGGATCGCCACCTTGCAGCGCTCGCCGGAGGGCGTCTTCACGCAGCGCTTGTCGGTCTTCGCCGTGGTTGCCGGAATGTAGTAGCCCGCCTCGCGCGGATGGTATGGATCGCGGATGTCGATCGCGCGCACGCCGGCGTTGAACCAGGTGACGAAAATGTACTGCCGCGCGTACATCGGCGGCTGGTTCTCGTTGGAGGAATGCGCGCCGAAGCGCCCGCCGCGGCTGCAGAAGCCGCCCTTCGAGTCGGGATGGTTCTCGGGCACGTTGAAGGTAGCGACGCCCACCGGCATCTTCTCGTCGGTGATGTCGGCGACGAACACCATCTGGCGCGGCTCCTGGCATTCGTTGGAGAGCTCCTCGTTGACGATGAACGCGAAGTCGCGGCGGTTGGCGCCCTTGTCCTTGGAGAACTCGGCGAGGTCCAGGCCGAGCACCGGCAGCGCGGTGTGGACACCGTTGTTGACGGAGAGGTCCATGCGCCCGACCTGCGGCGCGAGCAGGTTCGCCGGGGTCGGCTCGTGCGGCCCGGCGAGGAGTTTCGCCCGGTCCACGATCTGCAGCACCCCGGCCTTGTTGGTGCCGTAGGCGAAGTAGACGCGGTTGCCCTTGATGCCGGTCGAGATCGGGCCGTGCAGGTCGGTGGGCACGTCGCCGCTCGCTCCGGGCTGCTGGCCGACGAGGCCGAAGTTGCGGATCAGCACGGGGTGCGCCGGATCGGAAAGGTCGAACACCTGGGTCATGCGGCGCGTGCGCCAGCCCTCGACTCCGGACACGAGGTAGCCGATCCCGGTGTCGCACTCCCACCA
>DATMJC010000053.1:0-45766 GCA_035554435.1 Burkholderiales bacterium
CGTCGGCATCAACATCGCGGTCACCGAGGGCGAGGTGGCGAAGATCCGCGGCATCAACATCGTCGGCGCCCAGGCGTTCAGCGAGAGCGAGCTGGTGAGCCTGTTCGTGCTGCGCACGCCCGGCTGGCTCACCTGGTACACCAAGCACGACCGCTACGCGCGCGAGAAGCTCTCCGCCGACCTGGAGACACTGCGCTCCTATTACCAGAACCGCGGCTACCTCGACTTCGCCATCGAGTCGACCCAGGTCTCGATCACCCCGGACCGGCACGACATCTACATCACGGTGAACCTCAACGAGGGGGAGCGCTACACGGTGTCGGACGTGCAGCTCTCGGGGCAGACGCCGGTGCCGCGCGAGCAGCTGGAAAAGCTGGTGCAGCTCAAGCCCGGGGACGTGTTCTCGCGCGAGAAGCTCGCGGCGAGCACCAAGGCGATCGGCGAGCGCCTCGGCAACGACGGCTACGCCTTCGCCAACGCCAACGCCATCCCGAACGTCGACAAGGAAAAGCGCACCGTCGCGTTCAACATCGTGATCGACCCGGGGCGCCGGGTGTACGTGCGGCGCATCGACGTCGCGGGCAACTCCAAGACGCGCGACGAGGTGGTAAGGCGCGAGATGCGCCAGCTCGAGGGCGCGTTCTACGACGCCTCGAAGATCCAGCTCTCGCGCCGGCGCATCGAGCGCACCGGGTATTTCAGCGAGACCACGGTCGAAACCCAGCCGGTGGAGGGCGTCGCCGACCAGGTCGACGTGCTCTACACCGTCAAGGAGCGCCCGACCGGCGCGCTGCTTCTCGGCGTGGGCTTCTCGAGCGTGGAGAAGTTCGCGGTGTCCACGTCGATCCGCCAGGCCAACGCCTTCGGCACCGGCAAGTTCATCTCGGCCAACATCAACAGCGGCAAGGTGAACACGGTCTACGCGCTGTCCTACAACGACCCCTACTACACGGTCGACGGGGTGAGCCAGGGATTCGACGTCTACAAGCGCAAGACCGACGCCTCGAGCCTCGCGGTCGGCGCCTACACGACCAACGCGGTCGGCGGAGGAATCAAGTTCGGCTATCCGGTCTCGGAGATCAGCTCGGTCGATGTCGGGGTCAATCTCGAGTCGGTGAGGCTCACCACCTTCGTCAACAGCCCGCTGCGCTACATAGACTTCGTCAACCAGTTCGGCAGCGACTACCAGTACGGCGCGTTCACCGCAGGCTGGCAGCGCGACACCCGCGACAACATCATCACGCCCAACGCGGGCGGCTTCCTGCGCCTGAGCGGGGAGGTGGCCGGGGGCGACCTGCAGTACTACCGAATCAATCTTCAGGACAGCTACTACTTCCGCCTGACCCGCCTCTATACGCTGCTCCTGCGCGGGGACGTGGGCTACTCCGCCGGGCTCGGCGGGCGGCCGGTGCCGTTCTTCAAGGCGTACTATGCCGGCGGTCCGGACACGGTGCGCGGCTACCGCCCCTTCTCGCTCGGTCCCCGCGACCTGGAGGGCAATTCGACCGGCGGCAACATCAAGGTCATCGGCGGGGCCGAGTTCCTGTTCCCGATGCCGGGGGCGACCGCCGAGCAGTCGCTGCGCCTGTCGGCGTTCATCGACGCCGGCCAGGTCTACGGCCCGGGTGCCCCGGTCCAGCTCGGCGACCTGCGCTACGCGGGCGGCTTCGGGCTGCAGTGGCTGTCGCCGTTCGGTCCGCTGCGGCTATCGGTCGCCAACCCCCTCAACCGCAAGGACGGCGACCAAGTGCAGCGGCTACAATTCACCTTCGGTACCGGATTCTGAACATGAAAATAGCGCTCCTCGTCATCGTGCCCGCCGTCGTGCTCGCGTCGGCAGCCCCGCCGCTCGCTGCGCAGCAGCCGCAGCAGGCGGCGCAGCCGACCACGGTCACCGGCAAGCTCGGCTTCGTGAACACCGAGCGCATCCTGCGCGACGCGGTCCCGGCGCAGCGCGCGCAGAAGAAGATCGAGGCCGAGTTCCAGAAGCGCGACCAGGAGCTCGCCAAGATCGCCGAGCAGCTGAAGCGCATGCAGGACGACCTGGACAAGAACTCGGTGACCATGGGCGAGACGCAGCGGCGCAACCGCGAGCGCGAGTTCGCCGACGTCAACCGCGAGTTCCAGAGGAAGCAGCGCGAGTTCCGCGAGGACCTCAACCAGCGCAGGAACGAGGAGCTCGCCCAGGTGGTGGAGATGGCCAACCGGGTGATCCGGCAGATCGCGGAGCAGGAGAAGTTCGACATCATCTTCCAGGATGCCGTGTTCGCGAGCCCGCGCATCGACATCACCGACAAGGTGATCAAGGCGCTCGACTCGGGCAAGCCGCCGGCGAAGTGACGCCATGCCGGGGGCGCTGACGCTCGCGGAGATCGCCACGCGCCTGGGCGGGCGCGTCGCGGGCGACCCGGGCGCGCGGGTGAGCCAGGTCGGGTCGCTCGAGAACGCCGCCGCCGGCGAGATCACCTTCCTCGCGAGCCCCAAGCACCGCGCCAAGCTCGCCGCCACGCGCGCCTCGGCGGTGATCCTGTCGGAGGAGGCGGAGGCGCTGACCTCGATGCCGCGCATCGTGTGCGACTCGCCGTACCTGTACTTCGCGCGGGTGTCGCAGCTCTTCAACCCGCAGACGGTGCAGGCACCGGGAGTGCATGCTTCGGCGGTGATCGGAAGGAACGTGAAGCTCGGCGAGGACGTTTCCATCGGCGCGGGCTGCGCGATCGGCGACGGCGTGACGATCGGCAAGGGCAGCTGCCTCTACCCGCGCGTGGTGGTCTATCACGGCTGCACCCTGGGCGAGCGGGTGATCGTGCATTCCGGCGCGGTGATCGGCGCCGACGGGTTCGGCCTCGCCCAGGACGAAGCCGGGCGCTGGATCAAGATCCCGCAGATCGGCGCGGTGCGCATCGGCGACGACGTCGAGATCGGCGCCAACACCACCATCGACCGCGGCGCGCTCGACGACACGTTGATCGAGGACGGCGTGAAGATCGACAACCAGGTCCAGGTCGGGCACAACTGCCGCATCGGCGCGCACACGGCGATGGCCGGCTGCACCGGGGTCGCCGGCAGCACCCGCATCGGCCGGCACTGCGCGATCGGCGCCGCCGCGCAGATCCTCGGCCACCTCGAGATCGCCGATCACGTGCAGATCTCGTCCTGCACCACGATCTCCCACTCGATCCGCAAGCCCGGCACGTACACCGGCCTGTATCCCTCTTCGGACAACGCGTCGTGGGCGCGCTATACCGCGTGGGTGCGCCACCTTGATAGCCTCGCCGACCGGGTGCGCACGCTCGAGAAGGAGAGGAAGAAATGACCGAGATGGACATCTTCGAGGTGCTGAAGAACCTGCCGCAGCGCTACCCGATCCTGATGATCGACCGGGTCAAGCACTGCGACATCGGCAAGCGCATCGTGGCGCTGAAGAACGTCTCGGCGAACGAGCCGTATTTCCAGGGCCACTTTCCCGGGCGGCCGATCATGCCCGGCGTCATGATCCTGGAAGCGATGGCCCAGGCGGCGGGCGTGCTCATCATCAGCGCCGACAAGGGCACCGACCACCACCAGAACATCTACTACTACGTCGGCATCGACGACGCGCGCTTCAAGAAGCCGGTGATTCCGGGCGACCAGCTCGAGCTCGACGTCAAGGTCGAGCGCATGCTACGCGGCATCGGCAAGTTCTCGTGCGTGGCGCGGGTGGGCACGGAGCTCGCCGCGGAGGCCACCATCCTGCTGGCGATGCGGCCCGCCGAGCCATGACGAGCCGCATCCATCCCAGCGCGGTGGTGCACCCGGGCGCGCGGCTCGCCGACGACGTCGAGGTCGGCCCGTACTCGGTCGTCGGCGCGGACGCCGAAATCGGGGAGGGCTGCTGGGTCGGCGCCCACGTGGTGATCGACGGCCACGTGCGCATCGGCCGGCGCAACCGCATCTTCCACTTCGCCTCCATAGGCGCGGCTCCGCAGGACAAGAAATACAAAGGCGAGCCCACCCGCGTCGAGATCGGCGACGACAACACCATCCGCGAGTACGTCACGATCAACCGCGGCACCGCGCAGGACACCGGGGTGACGCGCATCGGCAACGAAAACTGGATCATGGCCTACGTCCACTTCGCGCACGACTGCGAGGTCGGCAGCAAGACCATCTTCGCCAACTGCACCCAGCTCGCCGGTCACGTGACCGTGGAGGACTGGGTGATCTTCGGCGCCACCACCCTAGTGCACCAGTTCGTGCGCATCGGCGCGCATGCCTTCACCGGCATGGGCAGCTTCATTTCGCAGGACGTGCCGCCCTACGTCATGGCAGCCGGCCACATGGCGAGCCCCTACGGCATCAACAGCGAGGGCCTCAGGCGCCGCGGCTTCTCCGCGCAGACGATCCAGGCGATCAAGCGCGCCTACCGCACGCTCTACCGCAGCGGCCTGTCGCTCGAGGCCGCGAAGCGCGAGCTCGAGGTCCAGTCGCAGGCTTGCCCGGAAATCAGGCTCATCGTCGACTTTCTTTCGATCAGCAAGCGCGGTATCGCTCGATAGATGGCCGAGCTCCTGCGCGTCGGCATGGTGGCCGGCGAGGCTTCGAGCGATCTGCTCGCCGCCCACCTCATCGCCGCGCTCAAGGCGCGGCGCCGGTCGATGGTCTTCGCGGGCATCGGCGGGCCGCGCATGATTGCCGAAGGCTTCGAGTCGCACCACCCGATGGAGAAGCTCTCGGTGCGCGGCTACGCCGAGGTCCTGCGCAGCTACACCGAGATCATGGGGATCCGCCGGCGCCTCGCCCGGGACATGCTGCGCGAGCGGCCGGATCTCTTCATCGGCGTCGATTCGAGCGAATTCAACCTCGGCCTCGAGCAGCGCCTCAAGAACGCCGGCATTCCGACCATCCACTACGTGAGCCCCTCGGTGTGGGCCTGGCGGCGCGGGCGGATCAAGCGGGTCGCGCGCGCGGTGAGCCGGATCCTCGTGATGTTCCCGTTCGAGAAGCCGATCTACGAGCAGGCCGGCATCCCGGTGAGCTACGTCGGCCACCCGCTCGCCGACGTGATCCCGATGGATCCGAAGAAGGACGAGGCGCGCGCCCAGCTGCGGCTGCCGGGGGGCAAGCTGATCGTGGCGCTGCTCCCGGGCAGCCGGCGCTCGGAGGTGCATTACATGGCGAGCGCCTTCATCCTGGCGGCGCACCGCCTGCGCCAGGAGATCCGCGACGTGCACTTCGTGTGCCCCACGGTGACCCGGGCGACGCGCGACCTGGTCGAGCGCGCCCTGCACGAGCACCAGCGGACCGACCTGCCGCTCACGCTCCTCTTCGGCCACTCGCACGAGGCGCTCGCCGCGGCCGACCTCGCCCTGGTCGCGAGCGGCACCGCCACCCTGGAGACGGCGCTTTTCAAGACCCCGATGGTGATCGCCTACCGGCAGTCGCCCATCTCCTGGCGCCTGATGCGCAGGATGCTTTACCTGCCGTACGTGGGCATGCCCAACATCCTCGCCGGCGAGCGCCTGGTGCCCGAGCTCCTGCAGGACGAGGCGACCCCCGCAGCGCTCTCCGCCGCGCTGCTCGCGCTCTGGCGCGACAAGCCTGCGCGCGAGCGCCAGCTCGCGCGCTTCCGCGAGTTCCACGAGCTTCTGCGGCAGAATACGGCGGAGAAAGCCGCCGAAGCGGTATTGGGAGTACTGCAAGAGCAGGGGGTACGTAAAAATAAAAATGGATAGCGTGCTGGTGTGCGGCATAGACGAAGCAGGGCGCGGGCCGCTGGCCGGACCGGTCTACGCGGCGGCTGTCATCCTCGACCGCAAACGCCGGATCAACGGCCTCGCCGATTCGAAGGTGCTCACGGCGGAGCGCCGCGACGTGCTCGCCGGCCGCATCCGGGAGCGGGCGATCGCCTGGTCGGTGGCCCACGCCACGGTCGAGGAGATCGACCGCATCAACATACTCCAGGCCTCGTTGCTGGCGATGCGCCGCGCGGTACAAGCGCTCGGCGTGGCGCCCGCGGAGGCGTGGGTCGACGGCAACCAGTCGCCGGGCCTGTCTTGTAAGACAAGAACGATCGTGGATGGCGATGCGCTCCATCCGGTGATCTCGGCGGCCTCGATCCTCGCGAAGACTGAGCGCGACGCAGAGATGTGCGCGCTCTCCGCGCGCTACCCGCACTACGGCTTCGACCGCCACAAGGGCTACGGGACCCCCGAGCACCTCGACGCACTCGGGCGCCTCGGACCCTGCGAGATCCACCGGCGCAGCTTCTACGCCGTCGGAGTGTTCTTCCAGAAGGACCTTTTCGCCGAAAGCTGGGGCGCGATGGCCGAGACCCTGCGGGTGCGGAGCTACCGGATGTACTGCAGCGCGAAGAAGCTCACCGCCGCGCCGGGCCTGACTCTGGCCGAATTCCGGGTCGAGGAGCGCCGGTTGCGGCGCGACTACGCCGACGTGCTTGCCCGCGCCGAGGCGTCGCCGCACGCCGACCTCATGGAGCAGGTGCTGTCGGCGGCCAAGGCGAAGCTCGGCTCCGCCCGGCGGCAAAAGCGCACGGAATAGGGGAATCCCGGACACCCGCCGGAGGGTCCCCCCCGGTAACCGCCGTCACGCAGCCGGATCATGCTGGCCGGGTGATTCGATTCGCCTGCCTGGTGCTCCTGCCGCTTGCCGCGTGCGCCTCCGCGCCGGCCGACAGGCCCGCCGGCGGTCCGAGCGTCGACAGCCGCTACTCCGGCACGGTGCAGAAGGTACTGCGCGTGGTGCGCCAAGGCGCGGACCTGCCGGGGATGAAGTTCCTGGGCAAGGTGGGGAACGTCCTCGGGCCTGCGTTACGCCACAACACGGAAACGCACCAATACGTGGTGCGCACGCCGAGCGGCCAGATCATTGCGCAGTCCGACAGCGAGTTTGCAGTGGGCGACTGCGTCCAGGTGATTCCGAGCGCGCAGGCTTCCGGCCCTGCGTTCCGCTACGGCGAGGCCGAGATGGTGCGCTCAGAGAGCTGCAGCGGATAGCGCCGCGATCAGGGCGCGCGCCTCGGCGCGCGGCGCGACCATAGCGCGTAGTTTCCTCATGTGGGCTTTTAGATTCAGGTAGAAGCGGCGATCCGCAGCGGCACGGTGGATCAGCAGCGCCAGCGCACGTTCGTCCTCCAGCGGGAAGTACCCCGCATAGCTCGCGCCAAGCAGGCCCACATTGCCCGGGATGCGCGATGCGAGCACCGGGACCCCGATGCGCAGCGCCTCGCACACCACGTTCGCGCCGCCCTCCATCCGCGAGCTGATCACCATCGCGTGGCTCGAGGCAAGCCAGCGCAGCGCGCGCGCATGCGGCACGCTCCCGAGCCAGCGATAGCGGGGCTCGCGCGCCATGCCGGCCCTGGCTTCGGCTTCCAGGGCGGGGTCGAGCGCCGCACCTAGGTGAACTACCTCAAGATCGTCCCAGTCTGCAAGATGGGAAAGGGAAACCAAAGCGCGGAGCGGATCCTTCTCGGCGCGCAGGTGGCCGATCACGCAGATCCGGAAGCGGCGCCGTACCGGCGCATGGCGCAGCTGCGTCGCCGAGCTTTGCACCACGACGCGAACCTTCCGCCTCAGCCGCGGCGCCAGCTCGCGCCCCGCCATGGGCTGCAGCACGATCAGCCGGTGGGCGAGCTCGAGCGATTCGCGCGCCTCGGCCGACTCGTGGATGTCCCGATAGAGGTCGGTGCCGGTAAGCGCCACGACGAGCGGCCGGTCCGCGGGAAACGCCTTGATCGAGGGGTGGCTGCGGCGCGCGTGCAGCGCGAGCATCGCATCGCCGCCCCGCTCGGGCGACCACTGCACCGAGACCTCCACTGCGTGGCCGGCGGCGCGCAGGAAGGCAGCCCAACGCAGCGCCGTGTGCCGGTTGCCGTTGCGCATTCCCGGCCCGGCCGGCGTCACAAGCGCAATTCTCACCGTGAGATTTTCTCCCCTATTGCAATCTTAGGTTCCCTCAAGCCATTCTTGCGAAGGAGGGGGAGAAACGAATGCGCAGCGCGCCCGGCCCGGCACGTCCGGCCCGGGGCTTCACGCTATTGGCCACGATGATCGTCGCGATCGTCGTCGGGCTCGCGGCTCTGTTCCTGGTCGGCGGCTTCTTTGCGGCGATCAGCGACGACGGGCGAATTACCTACAGCGCCGAATCAGGCACTTAGGTATCTCCCGTGGGCGGGCCCGGCGCCTCCTCCGCGTCCTCATTTAGACTCGGACGCGTGACGCAGACGCTGATCGAGGAGCTGCGCTCCGCGCGCGCGCACCTGCGCCGCGTGGCCGACGGCCTGGACGGCGAGCGCGAGCTCGGTCCTCGGCTCGCGATTGTCAACCCGCCGCGCTGGGAGATCGGCCACGTCGGCTGGTTCCAGGAATGGTGGTGCCTGCGGGGCGCGCGCGAAGACCGCCCCTCGATCCTGCCGAACGCGGACCGGCTCTATGACTCGGCCGCCGTAGCGCACGCGACGCGCTGGGAGCTGCCGCTGCCGCCGTTTCGGGACACGCTCGCCTACCGGGAGGAGGTCACCGAGCGCCTCATTGCTCGTCTCCAGGCGGGCGATGCGGATCCGTATTTCGTCCAGCTCGCGGTGCGCCACGAGGACATGCACGCCGAAGCCTTTCACTACACACGCCAGACCCTCTCGTATCCCGAACCGGAAGGACCACCGCGGCCGGTGCTGAAGAGTCATGCGGGAGACATTGAATGCCCGGGCGGCATCTTCCGCCTCGGGTCGACGCCTGACGACGGCTTCGTGTTCGACAACGAGAAGTGGAGCCACCCGCTCGTGCTTCAGCCTTTCCGCATCTCGCGCGGCTGCGTCACCAACGCTCAATACGAGCAATTCGTGCGGGCCGGCGGCGAGCCGCCCCGCTACTGGCGCGGCGGCGAGGTGCGCCGCTTCGATCGCTGGGTGGAGCGCGTGCCCGACGAGCCGGTGATGCACGTGAGCTGGCACGAAGCGCAGGCCTATTGCCGCTTCGCCGGGCGGCGCCTGCCGACGGAAGCTGAATGGGAATTCGCCGCACTCCGTAACCTTGAAAATACCAGACAGCTTTGGGAGTGGACCGCCAGCGATTTCCTGCCGTACCCGGGGTTCGTTCGCGATCCGTACAAGGAATACTCCGAGCCGTGGTTCGGCACCCACAAGGTGCTGCGCGGCGGCAGCTTCGCTACGCCGGCGCGCATCGCACGGCCGCGCTTTCGCAACTTCTACACGCCGGATCGCGCCGATATCTTCGCGGGTTTTCGCACCTGCGCGCCATGAGCGTCATCCGCTCGCGCGATAACCCAAAGGTCAAACGCTGGGCCAAGCTCGCGAGCGATTCGAGGTTCCGGAGGAGTGAAGGGCGGGTCTTGATCGAAGGTCCGCACCTCGTCGCCGAGGCGCTCCAGGCCGGAATCGAGCCGCTCGCGCTGATCGTGAGCGAAACGGGTCTGAAAAAAAACGAGGTCCAGGAGCTTCTCGGCCAGCGCCAGCCCGCGGTCCTGGGCGACCGCCTCTTCGGCATCGTCGCCGACGCCGAGACGCCGCCGGGCATCGCCGCCGAGATCGCCATTCCGCGCCCCGGCGATGCCAGCTCGAAGCCGGCCGTTTTCCTGGAAGGTGTCCAGGACCCCGCGAACGTCGGTGCGATCCTGCGCAGCGCCGCCGCCTTCGAGGTGGGGGAAGTGTTCCTCGATCCCGCCTGCGCCGACGCGTGGGCGCCGAAGGTCCTGCGGGCCGCGATGGGGGCGCATTTCAAGCTCGCGCTGCGCCAGGTCGCCGACCTCGCGACGAGCCTCGCGGACTTCCAGGGGACCACCGTCTGCACGGTGTCGCGCGGGGGAACGCCGCTCAAGGAGCTCGGGCTGAAGGGCCGCGTCGGCTGGATCTTCGGTTCCGAGGGGCGCGGAGTCAGCACCGGCGTCGCCGCCAAAGCCCGCCTGAAGGCCACGATTCCGATGGCGCCGGGCAGCGAGTCCCTGAACGTGGCCGCCTCCGCCGCGATCTGCCTGTACGAGGGATACCTGAGGGGAAAAGCCTAGTAGACCTGCCGGTGGATGCGCAGCTCGCGCAGGATGGTGGTGGCGATCTCCTCGATCGACTTGGTGGTCGAGTTGATGCTGCGGATGCCCTCGCGCCGCATCATGGTTTCCGCTTCCTCGACCTCGGAGCGGCAGTTGTCGAGCTCGGCATACCGGCTGCCCGGCCGGCGCTCCTTGCGGATCTCGTGCAGGCGCTCGGGCGCGATAGTCAGCCCGTAGAGGCGCGTTTTCTGCGCACGCAGGGCCTCGGGCAGCTTGCCGCGCTGGAAATCCTCCGGAATGAGGGGGTAGTTGGCCGCCTTCACGCCGAACTGGAGCGCGAGGTATAGGCTGGTCGGCGTCTTTCCGCTGCGCGACACGCCGACCAGGATCACGTCCGCCTGGCCTAGTTCCCGGTGCGACGCCCCGTCGTCGTGCGCCATGGAGAAGTTGATAGCCTCCATGCGTTGCGCATATTCCTTCTTGTCCATGGCGCTGTGCGAGCGCCCGATCGTATGGCTCGACTTGACGCCCAGGCCCGCCTCGAGCGGGTCGATGAAGCTTTCGAAGAAGTCGATGACGAGCGCGTTCGCGCGCCGCACCACTGCGCGCACGTCGTTGTCGACCAGCGTGGAGAACACGATCGCGCGGCCGTTGCCCGACTCGGCGGAAATGCGCGCGACGCACTCCTCGGCCTTCTCGGTGCTGTCGACGAACGGCAGCGTGACCTGGTTGAATTCGACCCCTTCGAACTGGGTCATCAGGCTGTGGCCGAGCATCTGCGCGGTGATACCGGTGCCGTCGGAGACGAAAAACACGGTGCGCCGATCCATGGCGATAAAATACCCCAATGCGGTTAGCGTCGCTCTATGCGCATAGCGTGGCTTAAGGATCTGCGGCTCAAGGATCTCGCCGAGGTCGGAGGCAAAAACGCCTCGCTCGGCGAGATGATCGGCGCGCTGGCCGCGGCCGGAATCCAAGTGCCCGGCGGTTTTGCCACGACCGCCGCCGCCTTTCACGAATTTCTGGATTCAAATGGCTTGAAACAGCGAATCGCCGAGCGCCTTTCCGCGCTTGATCCTGCGGACGTAAAGGCGCTCGCCGCCGCCGGCAAGGAAATCCGCTCGTGGATTCTGAAGACCCCGTTCCCGGCGCCGCTGGAGAAGGAGATTCGGGAACATTATCAGCAGCTTGAACGGCAGGTAGGCGGCAAGGCCTCGTTCGCGGTGCGCTCTTCGGCCACCGCCGAGGACCTGCCCGAGGCGTCCTTCGCCGGCCAGCAGGAAAGCTTCCTCAACATCAGCGGCGCCGACAACGTGCTCGAGGCTATCCGGCACGTGTTCGCCTCGCTCTACAACGACCGCGCGATCTCGTACCGCGTGCACCAGGGCTTCGCCCACGGCACGGTCGCGCTGTCGGCGGCAGTGCAGCAGATGGTGCGAAGCGACCTCGGCGCGAGCGGTGTGCTCTTCACCCTCGACACCGAATCGGGGTTCCGCGACGTCGTCTTCATCACCGCGTCCTACGGGCTCGGCGAAATGGTGGTGCAGGGCGCGGTCAACCCCGACGAGTTCTACGTGCACAAGCAGATGCTCGAGAAGGGCCGCCCGGCGGTCGTGCGGCGCGCGCTCGGCTCGAAGCTCCAGAAAATGGTGTTCTCGCAGTCGGCCGCCACCGGCAAGTCGACCAAGGTCGTGGACGTGTCCGAAGCCGAGCGGCACCGGTTCTCTCTTTCGGACGAGGACATTCTCGAGCTGGCGCGCTACGCGGTCACGATCGAGCGCCACTACGGCCGGCCGATGGACATCGAGTGGGGCAAGGACGGCGCCGACGGAAAAATCTACGTGCTGCAGGCGCGGCCGGAAACGGTGAAGTCGCGCAAGCGCGACGTCGAGGAGCGCTTCGCGCTGAAGGGCAGCTCGCGCGTGCTGGTGAGCGGCCGCGCGATCGGCAACAAGATCGGCAGCGGCACGGTGCGCGTGATTGCCGATGCGTCGAAGATGTCGCGGGTGAAGGAAGGCGACATCCTCGTCACCGACATGACCGACCCGAACTGGGAGCCGGTGATGAAGGTCGCGGCCGCCATCGTCACCAACCGCGGCGGGCGCACCTGCCACGCCGCGATCATCGCGCGCGAGCTCGGCATTCCCGCGGTGGTGGGCTGCGGCGAGGCGACCCGGCGCCTGAAGGACGGCCAGCAGGTCACGGTGTCGTGCGCCGAGGGCGACACCGGCAACGTCTACGAGGGCCTGATCCCCTTCGAGGTCACGAGCCGCTCCCGCGGCGAGATGCCGCGCATTCCCGTGAAGATCACCATGAACGTGGGCAACCCCGAGCTTGCGTTCGAGTTCGCGCAGCTGCCGAATGCCGGCGTCGGCCTCGCGCGGCTGGAGTTCATCATCAACAACGAGATCGGCGTGCACCCGCGCGCCTGCCTGGAGTACCCGGCGCTGCCCGCGCCCCTCAAGGGCAAGCTCGAGGAAAAGGCGCGCGGCTACGCCAGCCCGAAGGATTTCTTCCGCGAGAAGATGGTCGAGGGCGTGGCCACCATCGCGGCGGCGTTCTGGCCCAAGCAGGTCATCGTGCGCCTCTCCGATTTCAAGTCGAACGAGTACCGCAAGCTCCTCGGCGGCGAGCGCTACGAGCCCGAGGAGGAGAACCCGATGCTCGGCTGGCGCGGCGCCTCGCGCTACGTGGCGCAGGACTTCCGCGAGTGCTTCGAGCTCGAGTGCGCCGCGATGAAGAAGGTGCGCGACGAGCTCGGGCTCGCCAACGTCGAGCTGATGGTGCCGTTCGTGAGGACCATCAGCGAAGCAAAGGAAGTTATTAGATTACTGGCCCAGAATGGGTTGGAGCGCGGAAAGAACGGCCTGAAGATCGTGATGATGTGCGAGCTTCCCTCGAACGCGATCCTGGCCGAGGAGTTCCTCGAGCTCTTCGACGGCTTCTCCATCGGCTCGAACGACCTCACCCAGCTCACGCTCGGCCTGGACCGCGATTCGGGCCTCGTCGCCGAGGGCTTCGACGAGCGCGACGCCGCGGTCAAGGCGATGCTCGCCATGGCGATCGGCGCCTGCCGCAAGCACGGCAAGTACGTCGGCATCTGCGGGCAGGGCCCCTCCGACCATCCCGACCTCGCGCGCTGGCTCATGGAGCAGGGCATCGAGAGCCTGTCGCTCAACCCCGATACCGTGGTTTCGACCTGGATGGCGCTCGCCGAACAGCCTTCGTCCGAAAAGAAATCCGCTGCGGCATGAAACAGGGCTCTGACCCCTTTACTTACTGCGCAGCAGCCGCTGCTTCTCCCGGTTCCACTCCTTCTCGCGCTGGTCGGCGCGCTTGTCGTGCTTGAGCTTGCCGCGTCCGAGCCCGACCTCGAGCTTGATGCGGCCCTTGCTGTAGTGCAGGTTGAGGGGCACCAGGGTATAGCCGCGCTGCTCGACCTTGCCGATCAGGCGCCGGATCTCCTCGGCGCGCAGCAGGAGCTTGCGCGTGCGGGTAGGGTCCGGGCTTATGTGGGTGGAGGCGGTCGGCAGAGGGCTCACGTGCGCGCCGAAGAGAAAGAGCTCTTCGCCGCGCACCATGACGTAGGCCTCGCCGATGTTGCCGCGGCCGCCGCGGATCGCTTTCACCTCCCAGCCCTCGAGCGCGATGCCGGCCTCGTAGCGCTCCTCGATGAAATAATCGTGGAACGCCTTGCGGTTCTCGACGATCGACATTTGGCCTCGATTCTCCCATGAAGCGAATGGCCCGCTCCGCGATCGTCGAGCATTCCGCCGAGCAGATGTTCGCGCTGGTCGACGACATCGAGTCGTACCCGCGCTTCCTGCCGTGGTGCCGCGCGGCGAAGGTGGACGAGCGCGCCGCGGGGTGGGTGCAGGCCACTCTGAGCGTCGGCATGCGCGGCGTGAAGCAGACGTTCAGCACGCGGAACGAGCTGCACCCGCCCGAGGCCATGGAGATGCGCCTCCTGAAGGGGCCGTTCCGGCATTTCGCCGCGACCTGGCGCTTCAAGCCGCTCTCGGCGCAGGCCTGCTCGGTCGAGTTCTCGCTCGAGTACGAAATGGCCGGGCCGCTCGCGAGGCTGCTCGAGCCGCTCTTCGACCACATCGCCGATACCATGGTCGACGCCTTTACCCGGCGCGCCGACGACCTCTATGGCCAACCTTAGCGTCGAGGTGGTCTACGCGCTGCCCTCGGGCGAGGACGCGGTGGCGCTCACGCTCGCGGCGGGCGCCACGGCGGAAGACGCGGTGCGCGCGTCGGGCGTGCTCGAGCGCCATCCCGAGATCGATCTCGGGCGCCAGAAGATCGGGATCCACGGCCGGGTGGTAGCTGAGAAGGCACCGCTTCGAGACGGCGACCGCGTCGAGATCTACCGGCCGTTGCCCGTCGACGCGAAGGAGGCGCGCCGCAGGCGCGCGTTCAGGAGGCGCTGAGCGCGCCTATTTGCACCACTCGCGCGCGTCCTGCCGTGCCTTGACGGTCTCGGACGCGATCTGGCTGTCGTCCAGGAAGTAGCGCTCCCCCTTGGAGTCGTAGCGCGCGACGCGGCCGGCCTCCAGCACGCGCACGTTCTCCTGCGCGCGGGCGCAGTTCTCGCGCTTTTCCGCGGTGTCGCGCTCGGCCTGCGCCTGCTTCTGGCTCTCCTTCTCCGCATCCTGCTGCCGCTTGCGGAACGCCGCGTCCTGCTCCGCCGCCGTGAGCGGCTTCTTGGCGTCCTTGGCGTCTTCCTTCTTGTCCGCCGAAGCGTCCTCGGCCGCGGGCACGGGAGCAGCCGAGCGGCGCATGGACTGGACGTTGACCCCTTGCGGCGGGGCGTCGCCGTAAGTCACCCGGCCATCCTTGTCGACCCACTTGGATTGCGCGGCGGCGGCGGCGGCGAATGCAAGGCCCGCCATGAAAACGAGAGCTTTGTTCATGGCGAACGACACTATCGACTTTTCCGGAAAGGGTCAAAGAAGGTTGTCTCGGACCCTCGCGTATAATGCCGCTTTGCGTGAAAGAATTCTCATGCGGGTGATCCAGAAGGCGCTGACCTTCGACGACGTTCTCCTCCTCCCCGCCCACTCCCGCGTCCTGCCCCGAGAAGTCTCGCTGAAAACCCGGCTTACCCGGAGGCTCGAGCTCAACCTGCCGCTCGTGTCCGCGGCCATGGACACGGTCACCGAGGCGCGCCTTGCCATCGCCATCGCACAGGAAGGCGGCATCGGCATCGTGCACAAGAACCTGACCGCGGCGGCGCAGGCGGCCGAGGTGGCGAAGGTGAAGCGCTTCGAGTCGGGCGTGCTGCGCGATCCGATGACCGTCTCGCCCGAGATGACGGTGCGCGACGTCATGGCGCTGCAGCGCGAGCACCGCATCTCCGGATTCCCGGTGGTGAAGGCCGGCAAGGTGATCGGCATCGTCACCAACCGGGACCTGCGCTTCGAGACCAACCTCGACCAGCCGGTGAAGGCGATCATGACGCCGCAGCGGCGCCTCATCACGGTGCGCGAGGGCGCGAGCCGCGAGGAGGCGAAGGAGCTCATGCACCGCCACCGCCTCGAGCGCGTGCTGGTGATCGACGAGGAGTTCCATCTCAAGGGCCTGGTGACGGTGAAGGACATCACCAAGGAAAGCGAGCATCCGAACGCCGCCAAGGACCCGCACGGCAAGCTCCGCGTGGGGGCGGCGGTCGGGGTGGGCGAGGGCACCGAGGAGCGCGTCGCCGCGCTGGTCGAGGCCGGCGCGGACGTCATCGTCGTCGACACGGCGCACGGCCACGCCCAGGGCGTGCTCGACCGCGTCCAGTGGATCAAGAAGAATTTCAGCATCGAGGTCGTCGGCGGCAACGTCGGCACCGGCGAAGGCGCCCGCGCACTGGTGGACCACGGCGCCGACGGGGTCAAGGTCGGCATCGGGCCCGGGTCGATCTGCACCACGCGCGTGGTGGCCGGGGTCGGCGTGCCGCAGATCAGCGCCATCCAGAGCGTCGCCGAGGCGCTGGCGAAGACCGACGTGCCGCTGATCGCCGACGGCGGGGTGCGCTACTCGGGCGACGTGGCCAAGGCGCTCGCCGCCGGGGCCCACGCCGTGATGCTCGGCTCGCTCTTCGCGGGCACCGAGGAGTCGCCCGGGGAGATCGAGCTCTACCAGGGCCGCTCCTACAAGTCGTACCGCGGCATGGGCTCGCTCGCCGCGATGCAGCGCGGCGCCGCCGACCGCTACTTCCAGGACTCGGAGATGAACGTCGACAAGCTGGTGCCCGAGGGCGTCGAGGGCCGCGTGCCCTACAAGGGCAGCGTCATTTCGGTGATCGGGCAGCTCGCAGGCGGAGTGCGCGCGAGCATGGGCTACACCGGCTGCGCCACCGTCGACGAGCTGCGCACGCGCACGCAGTTCGTTGAGATCACCACCGCGGGCATGCGCGAATCGCACGTGCACGACGTGCAGATCGTCAAAGAGGCTCCCAACTACCGGGTGGAATAAGCTCGTTGCACCAAAAGATCCTCATCCTCGACTTCGGCGCCCAGTACACCCAGCTGATCGCACGCCGGGTGCGCGAAGCCAAGGTGTACTGCGAGATCCATCCCCACGACGTCTCCGACGACTTCGTGCGCGGCTTCGGCGCGAGCGGCATCATCCTCTCCGGCAGCCACATGTCGGCCTACGAGGAGTCGACCGGCAAGGCCCCAGGAGCCGCCTTTGACGCCGGCGTGCCGGTCCTCGGCATCTGCTACGGCATGCAGACCATGGCGCAGCAGCTCGGCGGGCGCGTCGAGGCGGGGAGCGTGCGCGAATTCGGCTACGCCGAGGTGCGCGCGCGCGGCCACACCAGGCTGCTCGACGGCATCGAGGATTGGCACTCGCCGGAAGGCCACGGCATGCTCAAGGTGTGGATGAGCCACGGCGACAAGGTCACCGAGCTTCCGCCGGGATTCAAGCTCATGGCGTCGACCGAAGCCTGCCCGATCGCGGGAATGGCCGACGAGACGCGGCGCTTCTACGGCGTGCAGTTCCATCCCGAGGTGACCCACACCCGGCAGGGGACGAAGATCCTGCAGCGCTTCGTGCGCGAGATCTGCGGCGGCCGCGGCGACTGGAGCATGCCGGACTACGTTTCTGAGTCCACAAAGCGCATTCGGGACCAGGTGGGAAAAGAGGAGGTCATCCTCGGCCTCTCGGGAGGCGTCGATTCGTCGGTCGCGGCGGCGCTCATCCACCGCGCGATCGGCGAGCAGCTCACCTGCGTGTTCGTCGACCACGGCCTGCTCAGGCTGAACGAGGCGAGGCAGGTGATGGACACCTTCGCGAAGCACATGCACATGAAGGTGGTGCATGTCGACGCCTCGGAAGACTTCCTTTCTGCCTTGAAAGGCGTGGCCGACCCGGAGGAGAAGCGAAAGATCATCGGCCGCCTGTTCGTGGAAGTGTTCCAGCGAGAAGCGAAAAAGATCCGGAATGCGCGCTGGCTGGCGCAGGGCACGATCTACCCCGATGTGATCGAGTCGGCCGGCGCAAAGACGAAGAAGGCGACCACCATCAAGTCGCATCACAACGTGGGCGGGCTCCCCGAGACGCTCCACCTCAAGCTGCTCGAGCCTTTGCGCGAGCTGTTCAAGGACGAGGTGCGCGAGCTCGGCCTCGCGCTCGGCTTGCCGCGCGAGATGGTGTTCCGCCATCCGTTCCCGGGGCCCGGGCTCGGCGTCCGGATCCTGGGTTCGATCGAAAAAACGTATATCGATCTCCTGCAGCGGGCGGACGCGATCTTCATCGACGAGCTGCGCAAGGAAGGGTGGTATGAGAAGACGGCGCAGGCTTTCGCCGTCTTCCTGCCGGTGCGCTCGGTCGGGGTGATGGGCGACGGGCGCACCTACGAATACGTGGTGGCGCTGCGCGCGGTGCAGACCACCGACTTCATGACCGCCGACTGGGCGCCGCTGCCGCACGAGCTGCTGGCGCGGGTGTCCAACCGGATCATCAACGAGGTGCGCGGCGTCAACCGGGTGACCTACGATATCTCCTCCAAGCCTCCCGCCACGATCGAGTGGGAGTAGTTACCAATCTGAAATAAAAGCGCAACGCGCTGAACAGGGATGAGGTAGTACAGTGAGGCCGATGCTGGCCAATACCGCTGAGGCCTGGGGCGCGCCCGCCAAGTTCTTTCACTGGACGGTCGCGCTTCTCATCCTGTTGCAGATCCCGCTCGGGTTTGCCGCGGCGCTGTGGCGGCTGTCGCCGCTGAAGCTCGAGCTGTTCGTCTGGCACAAATCGACCGGTATGCTGATCCTGGTGCTGATGCTGGCGCGCCTTGCCTGGCGCCTCGCCAACCCGAGCCCCGCGCTACCGCCTCAGACGCCCGCCTGGGAGCGCCGCGCTGCGCATGCGAGTCACGTGCTCCTCTACGCGCTCGCGATAGCCCTGCCGCTTTCCGGCTGGGTCATCAACTCGGCGGCAGCGGTGCCGTTCAGCGTGTTCTGGCTCGTCCCGCTGCCGGCCATCGTGACCCCGGACGAGCACCTGGAAGACCTCGCCAAGCTGACGCACTTCTCGCTGCTGGTTGCACTCTGCCTGGTCCTCGCTGTCCATGTCGGAGCCGCACTGAGACATCACTTGATCAAGCGAAACGACATTCTGATCCGCATGCTGCCCGGGAGATGGAGACACGCGTGAGGCCCGCCTGGATCGTCCCACTGGCTTTTTTGATCAGTACGCAGGCACTCGCCGCGGACTGGAAGCTGGATCCCGCGCCGAGCCGCCTCGAGTACGTCGCCACCTTCGAGAAGACCGCGGCGCCGGGCGTATTCAAGGAATTCGACGCGCGCCTCGCGCGCTTCGAGCCGGACAAGCCCGAGGGCGCGAAGCTCGACGTCACGGTCAAGATCACGAGCGCCGACATGAAAAACGGCGACGTGAACCGCGCGATCCGTGGTCCGGAATGGTTCGATTTCGCCAAGTTTCCGCAGGCCGAGTTCCATGCCGAGGACATCCGGCGCGTGGCGGCCGGGCGCTATCTTGCCCGCGGCGTGCTGAGCCTGAAGGGCGCCAAAAAGGAGCTCGAGGTGCCGTTCACCTGGCAGGAGTCGGGCAACGCTGCGACCATGGAAGGCGAGCTGAACGTCGAGCGCCTTCAATTCGGCATCGGCACGGGCGAGTGGGCGAACGGCAGCACCATCGGCCTCGGCGTGCGGGTGAAGTTCAACGTGCGGCTGCGCAAGGAAGGCTGAATGCGCAGGGCTTTGCGCTTCCTGCTCGGCGCCGCGCTGCTCGCGGCCGGGTGCGCGCAGGTACCACCGCCGGCGCCGCCGCAGGCGGAGCGCCCCGGCGCGCCCGACCTCGACGCGGCCTACTATCGCGGCGCAGCCGAGCGCGGCGCCAAGGTCTACCGGGTCCAATCCGGCGATTCGCTCCTCGTCGTCCGGGTCTACCGCGGCGGGCGGCTGGCCAAGCTCGGACATGACCACGTCGTCTCGAGCCGGGAGCCGCGCGGCTTCATCGACGCCGACCAGGGCCGCGCCGACCTCTATGTCGCGGTAGAGAGCCTGGTGGTCGACGACGCGGCGCAGCGCGCCGCCGCCGGCTTCGACAGCCACCCGAGCGAATCGGACATCGCGGGCACGCGCAGCAACATGCTCGACAAAGTGCTCGAGGCCGAGCGCTTTCCGTTCGTGGTGTTACGCGTACGTGGCGTGGAACAGGACGCGGTTCAGGCCGAGCTTTCGCTCCACGGCGTGACGCGGCCGCTGCGTATCCCGGCGAAGATCGATCGCGGCGCCGAGAGCGTCGACGTCAGCGGCCGCTTCGCGATCAACCAGACCGACTTCGGCATCGCCCCGTTCTCGGTGTTCGGCGGAGCGCTCGCCGTGCAGGACCGCCTCGACCTCTCCTTCGAGATCCGTGCCACCCGGGTGACGGATCCGAGGTAGGAAGGCTCAGCGAGCCGCCAGCTCCTGCTCCAGCCAGCGGTCGAGCAGGGCCTTCTCGTAGCGCAGCGGGTCGTCCGGGTACCGGTTTGCACCGGCGAGGAATGCCGGATCGCGCAGCTTGCGCGCGCCTTCCTTGACCAGCTTGCCGTCGTCCGCCGCAAGGCGGAAGGACAGGTCGATGCGCGGCGGATAGATGTCCTTCACGATCCGGGCCTCGCCCGATGGCGGGCGCCAGGCCTCGAATTCACCCGCCATGTCGACCTCCGTGATCGAGACGCTGAGCCGCTCGCCGGCGGCGAGCAGAGACCCGGCGCGCTTCGCCAGGTGGCTGCGCAGCTGCTCGAGATAGGCCGCGCGTATCCGCTCGTCGCTGAAGCGGCGATTGCCTACGTCGGCAAACTCCTCGGCGTGCACGTATTGCACCTGGACCGGCGCTTCCTGGCCGATCGCGGGAAGTGAAACGGCAAGGGCGCACAGCGCGGCGCCTCGGACGTGTCTCGGACTCATCGGTTGCAGGTTAGCCCGATCCAAACTGCCAATACAATACTTGCGATGATCCTTTACGGAATCCGCAACTGCGACACGGTGAAAAAGGCGCGCGCTTGGCTCGACCAGCGCGGGGTCGAATACCGGTTCCACGATTACAAGGTGGCGGGCATCGACAAGGCGAGGCTCGATCGCTGGTGCCGCAAAGTCGGCTGGGAGGCGCTCCTCAACCGCGCCGGGACCACGTATCGCAAACTCGGCGATCCGCAGAAGGAGAATCTAACCCAGGAAAGAGCCAAGGCGTTGATGTTGGCGCAGCCCTCAGTCATCAAGCGCCCGGTGGTCGAGCTGAACGGAAAGCTGGTCGTCGGCTTCAAGCCGGAGCTCTACGCGTCTCTGCCGTGGTGAACGACGCGCATTCTGACGAGCGGTTCATGCGCCACGCGCTCGAGCTGGCGGGGCGCGCCCAGGGCGAGGGGGAGGTTCCGGTCGGCGCGGTCGTGGTGCTCGACGAGAAGGTGATCGGCGAGGGCTGGAACCGTCCGATCTCCGCGTCCGACCCGACCGCGCACGCGGAGATCCAGGCCATGCGCGCGGCCGCGTCGACCCGGAAGAACTACCGGCTGGTCGGTGCGACGCTTTACGTGACGCTCGAGCCCTGCGCCATGTGCGTCGGCGCGATGTTCCACGCGCGGATTCGCCGCGTGGTCTTCGGCGCAGCCGACCCGAAGACCGGGGCCGCCGGAAGCACAATCGATTTGTTTTCCCAGAAAAATCTCAATCATCACGCCCTCGTCCAAGGCGGCGTGCTCGCGGCCGAGTGCGGTGCGCTCCTCAGCGGCTTCTTCGCCTCGCGCCGATGAAAATCGAGATCAGCATTCCGGGGCAAACCCTGGTGTTGCGCGACGGGCAACGCGGCGCGGTGAAAACCTACTCGGTGTCCACGGCGAAGAAGGGCCCGGGCGAGAAGAACGGCAGCCTGCAGACCCCCTGCGGCCGGCACATCGTGCGCGCCAGGATCGGCGCCGGCCAGCCGCTCAACGCGGTGTTCGTGCGCCGGCGGCCGACCGGCGAGGTCTGGTCGCCCGAGCTCCACGGCAGGTATCCGGGGCGCGACTGGATCCTCACCCGCATCCTCTGGCTCTCGGGCTGCGAGCCCGGGAAGAACCGCCTGGGCGACGTGGACACCATGCGCCGCTACATCTATATCCACGGCTCGCCCGATTCCGCGGAAATGGGCAAGCCCGGCTCGATCGGCTGCATCCGCATGCGAAACGCCGACATCGTCGAGCTGTTCGACCTCGTCGTCCCGTACACGCCGGTGGACATTCATGCCTAGGAGGAGAGCGCCGTGCCGACAATCCTGATCACCGGCGCCGGTCGCGGCCTCGGCCTGGAGCTCGCGCGCCAGTACGCCGCGGACGGCTGGCGCGTCATCGGTACCGTGCGCGACGGAGACCTCGAGAAGATCGGCGCGGAGTCGCTCAAGGTTGATGTGGCCGACTTCGCCGAAGTCCTGAAGCTTCGAGCAAAGCTGAAAGGCGAGCCGCTAGATATCCTCTTCTGCAACGCCGGCATTATCGGCAAGCGCGGCACCGCGCTCGGCAGCTTCGATTACGCCGACTGGGAAGAGATCCTGCGGGTCAACCTGCTCGGCGCGGCGGCGGTGATCGAGGCGCTCGTGGACAACGTCGCGGCGAGCGAGCGCAAGACCATCGCGGTGATGTCGAGCCGGCTCGGCTCGATCTCGGAGACGAGCGGCATGACGCTTCCGTACTCGACCAGCAAGGCCGCGCTCAACCTGCTCGCGAAGGCGCTCGCCGAAACGCTGCGCCCCCGCGGCGTCGTCGTCGCCGCGCTGAGCCCGGGCTGGGTGAAGACCGACATGGGCGGGCAGGGCGCGTCGTTCACACCCGAGGTCTCCGTGCGCGGACTGCGCAAGGTGCTCGGCGGCCTGCGGCGCGAAGACTCCGGCAAGTTCTTCTCCCACGACGGCTCGCAGATCCCCTGGTAGTTCAACCCCCTCTAAGTCTCAAGGTGAGCGGCAGGGCGGCCGCGCAAAGGGCGGCCATGAACCAGAACGCCTGCGGCCCGAGCGAGCCGTAGAGCGAGCCCGAAGCGAGCGTGAGAAGCGCGCTCGCGGCGCCGACGCCAACCGTGGCGTAGAGCGCCTGCGCAGTACCTTCGAATCCCGGCGGCACCGTGCGCGCGAGCACCCGCATGCACGCGAGATGGAACAGCGCGAAGGTCAACCCGTGCAGCGGCTGCACCAGTGCAACCGCGGCCACGTCCGCCGTCTGCGCCATGACCGCCCAACGCACTAGGCCGGCCCCAGCGGCGAGGGCCATCGCTCCGGCCGGCGACAGACGCTTCACGAGCGCGGGGCCTATGAACCAGAACACCAGCACTTCGGCGGCGACGGCTTCCGACCAGAGCAGGCTCGAGGTTTCCGCACTGATGCCCGCAGCGCTCCACCTGATCACCGCGAAGGCGTCGTGCATCGCATGGCTCCCGAGCACGAGCGCCGCGAGGAGCACGAGGTTCCGGTAGCGGGCAGTACGGAGCAATGCGCGCAGCGATGCACCCGCGCCGGCGTTCGATTCCGCCTTGGGCCTGGGGCGGTGCTCGACCTCCGGCACCCGGCTTGCGGCAAAGGCGGCGGCGCCCAAGAGCACCGCCTGCAGCGGCACGATCACCGCCAGGCCGAAGGCGCCGATCGCCTGGCCCGAAGCCAGCGTGCCGAGGATGAACGCCGCCGACCCGGTGCCGCGCACCCGGCCGTACTCGAAGCCGCGCGTGCCGATCGCCAGCGCGTCCGCGAGCACGGTCATGGGCGCGAGCGCCCATGCGTGCAGCATCATGACGGCGACCACCATCCAGAATCCGCGTGCCGGGAGATACCCCAGCGTCACCAGGGCTGCGACGCCGATGGAGACCACCAGCATCACGCGCAGCGACTGCACCAGATCGGCAATGCGCCCCGCCAGGGGCGCCGACACCAGGCGTACGCAGGTGCCCGCGGCAAGCGCCAGCCCGATCTCCTCGGGCGACAGGCCGCGTTCCCTCACGAACGCAGGCAGGAACGGCGAAGCTACACCGTAGGCTCCGTAGATCGCGGCGTAGAGCGCGACGAATCTTGGCAGCGCCGTCACTTCAAGAGCGCAGCGATACTTTTCCCGTAGGGGGGGGAGGCAATCCCCTTCTCACTGATGATCGCAGTGATGAGCTCGGCAGGCGTCACGTCGAACGCGGGGTTGCGCACCGACACGCCCTCCGGCGCCCAGCGCGTGCCGCGGTAGCCGGTGACCTCGGCGGCGGGGCGCTCCTCGATCGGAATGCGCGAGCCGTCAGGGATCTTCGGATCGAAGGTGGACAAAGGCGCCGCGACGTAGAAAGGGATTCCGTGGCGCTTCGCCAGAACGGCGAGCGGGTAGGTGCCGATCTTGTTCGCGACGTCGCCGTTGGCGGCGATGCGGTCGGCGCCGACGATTACCACGTCGACTTCGCCTTTACTCATGAGGTGCCCGGCCATGCTGTCGGTAATCAGCGTGCAGGGAATGCCCTCCTGCACCAGCTCCCAGGCGGTAAGGCGCGCGCCCTGGAGGTAGGGGCGGGTCTCATTGGCGATCACCGAAATGTTCTTGCCTTTGGACGCCCGGATGACACCGAGAGCAGTACCGTACCCGGCGGTCGCGAGCGCGCCGGTGTTGCAATGGGTCATGACGCGAGCGGCTTCGGGGATGAGCTCGGCGCCCAGCTTGCCCATGGCGCGGTTGGCGGCGAGGTCTTCGTCGTAGATCGCGATGGCCTCGGCCTCGAGATCCTTCGCCTTCTTCATGCGCTCCAGAGCCCAGAAGAGGTTGACGGCAGTCGGGCGGCTCTTGGCCAAGACCTCGAATGATCCGGAGGAGCCTTTCGACAAGACAACCCCGAAGGCGGCAGCGCAGCCGATTGCCGGCGCGCCACGCACCACCATGTCGCGGATCGCCCGCGCGACCTCCTCGGCGCTGCGGCAGGCGAGGTACTCGGTCTTGTCGGGCAGAAGGCGCTGGTCGAGGAGCTCGAGGCGGTCGCCTCGCCACCGGATCGGCTGTACTTCGCCGGGCATCAGACGACGCGCTCGTTGCCGCCGTCGACGGGAACCTGCGCCGCCGTGGTCTTGGCGAAGAGCGCGCCGCACATCTCGGCAGCGAGCTCAGCCACGTCCTTCGAGGCCACCTCGGTGCGGAGGAGGTTGTTTTTCTTGTACTGCTCGACGGTGAGGTTGTAGGCCTTGGCGCGCGAGGCGAGCACCTCTTCGGTCCACAAGGCGGTGTCGTACACGGCGTTCGGATGGAGCGAGTTGATGCGGATGCCGTCCTTCGCCCACTCGAGCGCCGCCACGCGCGCGAGCTGGTTGAGCGCAGCCTTCGAGGCCGAATAGGCGGCCGCGCCGGGTCCCGGCGCCGGAACGTTCTTCGAGCCGATCACCACGATCCGGCCGCCGCGCGGCGCGAGCCGCAGCAGCGCATGACAGGCCTGCATGACGAGGAGGTTCGCCTCCACGTTCACCGTCATCGCGGAGCGCCAGCTCTCCGCGGGGATTTCCTGGATCGACTGGGAGGAGGGGAAGATGCCCGCGTTCAGCACCAGCATGTCCACGCCGCCGAAGCGCCGGACTGCCTTTTCCAGGGAATCTTCTATAGCCTTTCGGTCGGTAAGATCGCAAGTCACGCCGAGCACATCCGGACGCTTCCACAGGCCTTCGACGGCGGGATTACGATCGAGCCCGATCACCGCGGCACCGCGCTTGAGGAACGATTCGACGCAGGCCTTGCCGATGCCGGAGGCGGCGCCGGTGACGAGCGCCACCTCGCCCGAGAAAGCAGGCGGCGAGCCCGCCTTGCGCAGCTTCGCCTGCTCGAGGTCCCAGTACTCGATGTCGAAGGTGTGCTGCTGATCGAGCGCGCGCCAGCCGCCGAGCGCCTCGGCGCGCAGGATCACGTCGACGGTGTGGTCGTAAAGCTCCTCGACGATCACCGCGTCCTTCGCCGTGCGGCCCGCCGCGACCAAGCCGAGCCCCGGGTCGAGCGCCATGCGCGGCGCCGCGTCGAGCATCGTCTTCTTTTCCTTCGCCTTCGCGGAGAAGCGCTCGAAGTACTCGCGGTACCGGCCGGCGTACCCGGCGACGTCGCGCCCGAGCATCGGGAAGGGCTTGGTGCGGATCACGTGGTCCGGCGTCGCGGGACCTTGCCCGGACAGATTCTGCACGTTTGGACGCCGCGCGAAGCCGATGAATTTTTCGCTGTCATTGACCTTCAGGATCACCGGAAACTCTGCCTGGTCGGAAATCGCTCGCCTAAGCTTCGCAATTTCCGTCCGGCCGGAAGCCATACCGGGCCCGATTTCCGCCCTGATGGTGGGTGAAGCAACGTGCCATGCCTTCTTCTTCGCGAGGTATTCCTCGGCCATCGAGACGAGCTCGATCATGAGCTCGTAGGAAGCGCGCGCGTCGGGGCCGAACGAGAACACGCCGTGCGAGAGCAGCACCATGCCGACGGTGCTCTTGCCCGCCTGCTTCGGAAACTCGCGCGCGCAGTAAGCAGCGAGGTCGAAGCCGGCCATGATGTAGGGAATCACCACCACGCACTCGCCGTAGATCTCGCGGATGCGCTTTTCGCCGTCGGGCGCGTTCGACACCGAGAGCACCGCGTCGGCATGGGTGTGGTCGACGTACTTGTGCGGCAGGATGGCGTGCAGGATGGTCTCGACCGAGGGCGAGGGCGCCCCCGCGCGCAGCATGTGAGTGTTGAGCTCGTTCACCATCTGCGGGTCGGAGAGCCGCTCCAGCCCGGCGAGCTTGCGGACGTAACCGAGCGCGACCGGGGTGAAGCCGGCGGGCTCGATGGTCTCGAGGTCCCAGCCGCTGCCCTTCACGTAGAGCACGTCCTCTTCCTCGCCGAAGAGGTTCTTCTCGCGCAGCTTCACCGAGGTGTTGCCGCCCCCGTGCAGCACGAGCGAACGGTCGCGGCCGAGCAGGCGCGAGGTGTAGACGCGCGGGCCGAGCGGCCCGGCGAACTGCGCCGCTTCCGCGTCGCTCCAGAGGCTTTTCATGGGGCCATTATACTTTTCGCGACTCGTGTACACGGACCTGCGCATCGAGCTCCTGCCGTGGGAACAAGCGCGCGCGCACGCCGCGCCGATCCGCTTCGCCGTGTTCGTCGAGGAGCAGGGCGTGCCGCTCGCGATCGAGCTCGACGAGATGGACGAAAAGTCGCTTCACGCGCTGGCGTTCTATGCCGGAGATCCCATCGCGACCGGCCGCCTGCTGCCGGACGGCCATATCGGGCGCATGGCGGTCCTCCAGGCCTGGCGCGGACGCGGCATCGGCGGCCGGATCCTGGCGAAGCTCATGGATGCGGCGCGCGCACGCGGCGACCGGGAAATCGTGCTCTCGGCGCAGGTGCACGCAATGGCGTTCTACCGCGCGCACGGGTTCGTGGAGGAGGGCGCCGAGTACATGGACGCAGGCATCCCCCACGTCGACATGCGCAGGGCGCTCTAGAGCTCGTAGTGCAGGGTGTCCTGCTCGGTGCCGTCGGGCGCGAACGAGCGTTCCACGTAGCGCCGGCCGAAGAACACGGTGGAGCAGCGTGTGCCGTAGCGCGGATCGACGATTCGCGCCTCGGCAAGCACGCTGAAGAGCGGCTCGACCGCGACGCCCGAGGCAAGCGCGTCCTCGAAGCGCCGCTTCCTGGGCTCGACGTCGGGCGAATCGAGGAGCAGGTTGCCCAGGCCGTAGATCCCAGCCTCGAGTCGCCTGGGTTCGCTGTCGCGGTTGGACATCCACCAGAGCTCGGCTCCGTCGCTCGCAATCAGGTTGAAGCCGCTGTAGGAGCCGGATTTCGCGGTCACGGATTCGATGTAGGCGCCGGCCGTTTCACTACCGGACAGAAAACCCGTAACCAGGGCACCCCGGGACTGCGCCGCGCGCGGCTCGGTTCCACCGCGATAGTTCGTCACCGCGGCGAACCTGCCTCCGCGCGAGATGCCCATCCAGGTGCCGCGCGCCTCGAGGTCGCGCCCGGCGAGGATCGACGGCTGGTCCTCCCAGAAGGCGGCCGGCGCGGCGGGACGGGCGTGGAACTCGTCGCGGTTCGCGGCGACCACCAGCGGAGGCCGGCCCGGAACCCGCCAGGCGAGCAGGATGAGGCACATCAGCTTGCGTTCACGAAGCGCTCGAGCTTGCGCTGGACGCCGAGCTTCGCGCCCTCGCGCTCGAGCAGCGCCTCGAACGCCGCCGCGTCCTCCACCTCCTCGTAGACTTCCATGTACGTCGACGGGTCGTCGCGCCGGCGCATCCAGCGCCCGCGCACGCCGCACTGCTTTTCGATTTCCTGGAAGAGCTTCTCTACCATGCCGCGGAGTTGCGGCAGTCGGTCTGGCGCGATCTTGTAGTAGACGTAATAGTGGTTCATACGGGCATCACGGCGAGCACCTCGCCGCCGGCGCTGTCCACCACGGTGCCGCCGTTGAACTGCTGGCCGGGCCGCAGCCGCTCGCCCTGTGGCGCCGGCAGGCGCACCATGCGCCGCTTCACCTGGCCGCGGTACTGCGCGCGCGCGACGATTTCCTGGCCGGGATAGCAGCCTTTCTGGAAGTCGACGCCGCCGAGGGTCTCGAGGTTCACCATCTGCGGCACGAACTGGTCCTGCGTCGCCGCGGTAATGAACGGACGTCCGGCCTGGATTTCCTGCAGGTACCAGGTTTCCTCGTCTCCTCGACACCGCAGGGCGGAAGAGTCTGGGCTCGCCGATGCGGCGGGCTCGAGGCGCAGGACGCGCTTTTCGCCCACGGGTACGCTCGCGACCTGGCTCTTCCATTCAATCCGAGCAAGATCCTGCTCCGTGTTCCAGATGCCGAACTGCGCCCAGGCGTCACTTTCGTCCGCGATTTTTACCTTGGAGCGCAGCACGAACATCGACAGGCGCTTCGCCACGGCCGGCGCGAGATCGCGCGCGAGCTGAAGCAGATAGCCCTGCAGCGCGGGTATCACGAGAAACGTGGCGAGAAGACGCCCTTTCGCCGAGCACCAGCCGGCGAGCGCGGCGCGCTCGGGCGGCAGATTCAGGATGTCGTTGGTGAGCTGCGCGTGGAGGAATTCACGCGCGTCGGCACCCGACACCGAGAGCAGCCCGTAGCGGCCAAGTCGCGCGCAGTCCATCCCTAACGCCGCTTCCAGCGAGCCTTGGCCGCTTTCCTCGCGATCCGAGCGCGCTCGGCGGCGCTCAGGCTCTGCGCTCTGGCCTTGCCGCCTTTGAGGCCGCCCTTGCGTCCTAGCGCCACCGCCGCGGGATTCTTGGCCGGAGCGTCCTCGGCAGCCTGGGTGACTGCTTCGCTGCTTGAGCGCTTTGGCATGATTTCGTCTTGCGCCGGCCCAGGGGCGGCGGCGTTCGTCGACGCTTGCCTCAACGCAGCCTGGGTGACCTGGGCGAGCGCCGCGGCAGCGATCTGGTTTACGTCGTTGCTTGAGCGCTTTTGCATGGTGGCTTTCTTGTGCCAGAGTCGAGTGGACGAGGTCAATGTTCGTCGGCAGCCCGGCGCATCCTTTCTTGGACCTTACCGAGGGCGCGCCTGAGCCAAAGAAATAGAGAGCCGGAATAAGTGCTTAGGTGTTGTCCTGCAGCGCCGTCGTAAAATCCGAATTTTACAATGCAGGCGCCTCTGAAAACCCTCAAGACCCTGCTCGGTCTCGCAATACTCGCGCTGATCGGCGCGGCGGGCTATGCCGCCTGGTACGTCTCGACGCCGCTCGCGCTGGCCAGCGTCCCGGTCGAGGTCGAGATCCCGCGCGGCGCGAGCCTGCGCGGCGTGATGGACGCGCTCGAGAGCGCCGGCATCCGGGTGCGGCGCTTCGAGTTCGAGACGCTCGCTCGCGCGCTGCGCAAGGAGCGGGCGATCAAGGCCGGGAGCTACGAAATCGCCGAGCCCGCGACCCCGACCGAGCTGCTGGAGAAGCTCACGCGCGGCGACGTCACGCAGGCCGAGGTGCGCCTGATCGAGGGCTGGACCTTCGGCCAGTTCCGCGCCGCGCTCGACGCGAGCCCGGACCTGCGCCACGACACCGCCGGGCTCGAGGACACGCAGATCCTCGCGCGCCTGCAGGCGCCCGAGCCGCATCCCGAGGGCCTCTTCTTCCCGGACACGTATCTCTTCGGCAAGGGCTCGAGCGACCTCGCGGTGCTGCGGCGCGCGTACCTCGCCATGCAGCGGCACCTCAAGAGGGAATGGGACGCGAAGATGCCCGAGCTTCCCTACCAGACGCCCTACGAGGCGCTGATCATGGCCTCGATCATCGAGAAAGAGACGGGCAAGCCCGAGGAGCGCGACCTGATCGGCGGCGTGCTGGTGAACCGCCTGCGCATCGGCATGCGCCTGCAGGTCGACCCGACGATCATCTACGGCCTGGGCAATTCGTTCGACGGAAACCTGAAAAAGAACCACCTCCTCGAGGATGGGCCCTACAACACGTACACGCGCGCCGGCCTGCCGCCGACGCCGATCGCCATGCCCGGCTTCGCGTCGCTGCGCGCCGCGATGCATCCCGGGAAAACCGAGGCGCTGTACTACGTTTCCCGGGGCGACGGCTCGAGCCAGTTCTCCCGCACGCTCGACGAGCACAACCGCGCCGTCTCGCGCTACCAGCTGCGGCGGCCGCCGAAGTGAGCGCGCCGGGGCGGTTCATCACCCTGGAGGGCGTGGACGGCGCGGGCAAGTCGACGCACCTGCAGTTCATCGCCGACGCGGTCGCCGCCGCTTCCGGCCAGCGCGCCATCGTCACGCGCGAGCCCGGCGGCACCGAGCTCGCCGAGCACCTGCGCAGGGCGATCCTCGAGGAGCCGCTCGACCCCGTGGCCGAGACGCTGCTCATCTTCGCGGCGCGTGCGCACCACGTGCGCCGGGTGATCGTTCCCGCGCTCGAGGCGGGGAGCTGGGTGGTTTGCGACCGGTTCCTCGACGCGACCTACGCCTACCAGGGCGCAGGCAAGGGCGTGCCGCTCGAGCTCATCGAGCGGCTGAGCGCGGCTTCGCATCCGGGCCTCGCGCCCGACCGCACGCTCGTGTTCGACTGCAGCTACGAAGTGGCGCGCGGGCGCCTCGCGGGCTCGGGGAAGAAGCTCGACCGCTTCGAGCGCGAGGACGAGGTTTTCTTCCGGCGCGTGCGCGAAGCCTACCTCGCGCGCGCCCGGGCCGAGCCTGCGCGCATCCGGATCATCGACGCGGCCGCCGACGTGGCCACGATCCGGAAAAGCCTGGAGCGTGCGTTGGTGTTCAACTGATGCATCCCTGGAACGAGCCGCTCTTCGAATCGCTTAAGGCGCGCGCCGAGCGCTTTCCGCACGCGCTGCTCGTCCATGGTGCCCGCGGCACCGGGAAGCTCGCGCTCGCCGAGCACACCGCGCAATTCCTGCTCTGCGAGGACGCGGCGAAACGGCCCTGCGGGCGCTGCGAAGGCTGCCGCTGGTTCGCCGCCGGCAGCCATCCCGATTTCCGGCGTCTGGAGCCCGAGGCGCTCGCCAAGGAGCCGCTGGGCGATCCGGAAGAAGCGACCGAGACGCCGGCCAGGCGCACCAAGCCGAGCACCGAGATCAAGATCGAGCAGGTCCGCGAGCTCGCCGGCTTTCTCAACCTGGGCTCGCACCGCGGCCGGCTGCGGGTCGCGCTGGTGCATCCAGCCGAGGACATGAATCCGAACGCCGCCAACGCGCTGCTCAAAGGGCTCGAGGAGCCGCCCGCGGCCGCGGTGTTCCTCCTCGTTGCGCACCGGCCGGCGCAGCTCCTGCCGACCATACGCAGCCGCTGCGTCGCCCTCGCAGTGCCCGTCCCGCCGCAGCCTGCCGCCCTGCGCTGGCTGGCGGAGCAGGGCGCCCGAAACCCAGAGCGTTGGCTCGCCTATGCCGGCGGCGCCCCGCTTCGCGCGCTCGAATACGCCGCCAACGCCGAGGTACTTGAGCGCCTTCTCCAGCATCCGATGCCGGTCGACGATCGCGACGCGATCGAGGCCCTGGCCGACGCGCTCCAGAAGATCGCCCTCGACCGGGCTCTGGGCGCCATGGGCCTTCCGCCGAAATATCAGACCGGGACGACCGAGCGCGACTCCGCAAAGGCGCGGGAATGGCTTTCCTTCGCGCGGGGCATGGTCGAACGGCGCCTCCTTTCCCGCCACCCGCTCAATCCGAAGCTTTTCTCGGCCGAAATGCTGGCGAATTTGCCGCCAAGATAAAGCCGGTTCTCAGATTAGCAAGCTAAGTCTCTGTTCCTGCGTAACTAAGAGACACTCGCTTCTAGCCCAGGATTCCAGGACAGGGGGGACGCCTTGTTCCTATCCATGGGTCAGCTTGGGGGCATAATGGGTTATTTGACATAATACTGATTGCATGCGTTAGACACGTTCTGAGGAGTATTCGTGTGGCCGCATCCTTACAGCACGAAGCGGCGCATAGCGACTTGAGCCATCGGGGTCGAACCGCCATGCTCTCGGCGTTCCGACAGGAGACGCATGAAGACTGAGCTTGCAGCGCGCGCGCTGGCCATCCGGCGCGCGGCAACCATGATGGGCGGCCTGGACCGGCTCGCGGAGCGGCTGCGCGTGCCCGAGCGCCAGCTCGACTACTGGATGCGCGACATCGGCACCCTGCCGGACACGGTGTTCTTCGACGTCATCGACATCATCATCGAGCGCGCCGGGAAGCGCACCCCGGAGCGGCCGCTGGCCTCGGCTGCCGGGGCGGTTTCGTATAAAACCGCGGCGTAGAAAAACCTAGTTGAGCTTGCCCGGCGGCAGCGGCAGACGCGCCACCGGAATCCCTTCGTCCACAAGCTCGTCGTGCTCCTGGGCGCTCGCCACCCCCCGGATGGCGCGCGCGGGCGCCTCCTCGTAGAAGATCCTGCGCGCCTCGGCGGGGAAATCCTTGCCCACGTCCTGCGTCTTGGTGAGAAGCTCGTCCAGCATGCGCGAATAGAGCATCTGGGCGATGGCGAACGGATCCTTGCCCTCCATCTCGGGCGTGCGCTGCGGCGCCCCCGGCCCCTCGGCCGGACCGTTGGGCGCCGGCTTGGGCTCGGGCGCGCCCAGGTTCACGCGCGAGGCAGAAGGCACCCGCTCGATCTGCGTATTGCCGCAGCTCGGACACGCGAGCAGGCACCGCTCCTTCTGCGCGGCGAAGTCGCCGGCCGAGCCGAACCAGCCCTCGAAGCGGTGGCCTTCGCCGCAAAGCAGATCGAAAACAATCATTTGAGTGATTCTACAATGCACCGAATGGGGCGATACCGCAATGATCCCGCGGCGCTCGACGGCCTGGTCCAGGCCGACCGGGTGCACCGCGACGTGTATGTCGACCCGGAGCTGTTCCAGCTCGAGATGGAGCGGCTCTGGTCGCGCACCTGGATCTACGCCGGCCACGAAAGCCAGATCCGGAACGAAGGCGACTACCTCACCGTGGACGTCGCCGCGCAGCCGCTCATCGTGCTGCGTCACGGGGACGGCTCGGTGCGCGTGATCGTCAACCGCTGCGCGCACAAGGGAACCAAGCTCGTCGCCGGGCCAGCCGGCAACTGCGGCAAGACGCTGCGCTGCCCGTACCACGCCTGGACCTACCGTCTGGACGGCTCGATCCTCAACATTCCGCTCGCCCAGGGCTACGACGGCACGCGCCTCGCCGAGAGCGAAGCCTGGCGCGGGCTCGCGCTCGTAGAAAATCTCGCCACCTACCGCGGGTTCATCTTCGTGCGCCTGTCCCCGCAGGGCATCGGCTTTCGCGATTATTTCGGCGCGTCGCTCTCCTCCATTGACAACCTCGCCGACCGCTCGCCCGAGGGCGAGCTCGAGATCGCCGGCGGCTGCCTGCGCTACCTGCACAACTGCAACTGGAAGATGTTCGTCGAGAACCTGAACGACATGATGCATCCCATGATCGCGCACGCGTCCTCGGCCGGCACCGCGCGAAAGCTCTGGGAAGGCAAGCCCGCCGACGCGCCCAAGCCCATGTCGATCGAGCAGATCGCGCCGTTCGCCTCCGACTACAAGTTCTTCGACGACATGGGCGTGCAAGTGTATCCGCACGGGCACGGCTTCTCGGGGGTCAACTTCTCGATCCATTCCTCCTACGCGGCGCTCGGCGAGTACGAGGCGCTGATGAAGAAGGCGTACGGCGAGGAGCGCGCGCGCCAGATCCTGGGGACCGTGCGGCACAACACCGTGTACTACCCGAGCCTCACCATCAAGGGCGCGATCCAGTCGATCCGTATAGCGCGGCCGCTCGCCGCCGACCGGACGCTCATCGAATCGTGGACCTTCCGCCTGAAGGGCGCGCCCGAGGTGCTCCTGGAGCGCACCGTCGCCTACAACCGCCTCATCAACTCGCCGATGTCGATCGTCGGCCACGACGACCTGCACTGCTACCGCGCGATCCAGGAAGGCCTCGCCGGCGAAGGCAACGAATGGGTCAGCCTGCACCGCAACCACGCCGCCGGCGAGGCCGACGAGCTCGAGCGCCGCGGCGAGCTCACCTGCAATGGCACGAGCGATGCGTCGATGCGCAACCAGTTCCGTGCATGGAAAGAGTTGATGGTCCCGGAATGAAAATCGAAAAAACAGGGACGGACCACGTTTTTCCGGTGGAGCGCGATTTGTCGCGCTTTGTCCGCCACGAAGCGCGCCTGATCGACGAGAAGCGCTTCGACGAGTGGCTCGCGCTTTTCACCGACGACGCCCGTTACTGGGTGCCGGCGGCGCCTGAACAGACCGACCCGGTCGGCCACAATTCGCTCGCCTACGAGGACCGCCTGCTGCTCGAGCTGCGCATCGAGCGGCTGAAGAGCCCGCGTGCCTATTCGCAGCGTCCGCCGAGCCGCTGCCTGCACGTGCTGCAGGAGCCCGAGATCGAAACTTTGGACTACGCCCGCGGCGAGTTCCTGGTGCGCACGCCCTTCCTCTACACCGAGACGCGCGGCGACGAGTCGCAGCGCTACGCCGCGACCGCATGGCACACCCTGGTCAGCGCGGACGGAGAGTTGCGCATCCGTCTCAAGCGGGTCGACATCCTGAACTGCGACGCCGCCCTGCCCTCGATCCAGCTCTTCCTGTGAGCACCGCCCTCGTCACCGGCGGCAGCGCCGGGATCGGCCGGGCGGTCGCCGAGCGCCTGCTAGCTGCGGACTACGAGGTGGTTTCCCTCGATCTTCATCCCTCCCCCTTGAAGGTGAGACACGTCGAGGTGGATCTCACGGACACCGAGGCCACCTTGCAGGCCGCAACCGAGATTGCGCGCAACCACGCGGTCACCACGCTGATCCACAACGCCGGGGCGATCCGCCCTGCCCTCCTCCAGGACGTGCAGCTCGCCGATCTGGCCGCGCTCGCCAACCTTCACCTCGGCGCCGCCATCACGCTGACGCAGGCGGCGCTCCCGGCGATGAAGGAAGCGGCCTACGGCAGGATCGTGTTCGTCTCCTCGCGCGCGGCGCTCGGCGTGCCGACCCGCACCGCCTACGCGGCGACCAAGGCGGGCATCCTCGGCATGGCGCGCACCTGGGCGCTCGAGCTCGCGCCCTGCGGCATCACGGTGAACGTGGTGGCGCCAGGCCCGATCCGGACCGCGAACTTCCACGGCGTGGTTCCCGAGGGCAGCCCGCAGGTGGAGCGCATCGCGCAGGCGATCCCGGTGCGGCGGCTAGGCGAGCCGGGCGACGTCGCGCGCGCGGTGATGTTCTTCGCCGACCGCGAGGCCGGCTTCGTCACCGGGCAGGTGCTGTATGTCTGCGGCGGCGCCAGCGTCGGCGCTTTTTCCCTCTAGCAGCGCCTCCACCAGCCGGCGCTGGGCCGGCAGGCAGACGCGCTTCAGGTCGTAGCGCTCGAGCACCGTGCGGCGCGCGGCTTCTCTCAGGGGTTTGAGCTGGTCTTGCCGCTGCAATGCTTCGTCGACCTGGGCCGCAAGCTTGCTCGTACCGAAAAAGTCGGTGAGCAACCCGTTCATGCCGTGCTCGATGGCCTCCTCCACCGGCGGCGTGCGCGAGCCGATCACGAGGCAGCCGCTCGCCATGGCCTCGAGCAGCGACCAGGACAGGACGAACGGGTACGTGAGATACACATGGACCGACGACCTGCGCAACAGCGCCAGATAGTCCTTGTACGGAAGGCGCCCGAGAAAGCTCACGCGAGCGAGATCGATCTTCCCGTCGAGCTCCCGCAGCAGCCGCTCGCGGTAGGTCTGGCCAGGCGGCAGGCGCGGCGAGTAGCTCACCGCGTCGCCGCCGACGATGGCGATGCGTGCGTTCGGCCGGCGGCGCTGGATCTCGGGAATCGCGCGCATGAACACGTGGAAGCCGCGGTAGGGCTCGAGGTTGCGCGCCACATACGTAATCAGCTCTTCCCGAAAGTCATTTTTCTTGGGAAGAGCAAGATCCGTGTCCACGCCATCGTGAATCACCGACATCCGTGCCTGGTAGGCGTCGGGAAACTGGCGTTGCTGCCAGAACGTCGGCGCGACGACCCAATCGGCGGCGTCGAGCGACATGAGAAGCGGAGCGTTCATCACCCGCAGGCGCAGCAGGCTCTTCGCCGACGGCGGAAACTCGGGATCGAACCCCATGTCGGCGCCGCGCGCGCGATAGAAGAACTCGCCGTAGAGGAGGAGCGGCGCCGCCGGGAAGATGTCCTTGAGGAAGAGCGCCTCGCCCCAGCCGATGTGGGCGAATACGAGATCCGGCCGGAAGCCGGCGCGCCGCAACGCCGCGGCGGCCGTGGCGAGCGCGCGGCCGCGTTGCATGGCGCGCAGCGCGCTCGCTTCGAAGGCGCCCGCGTGGTCCTCGCGCGGCGCTTCGTAGGCGAAGAGCCTCACCCCGGGAAGCCGCGGCTGGTAGCGCAGGTTCTCCTTGTCGCCGAGCGCCACGACCTCGTGACCTGCCCCGGCGTAGTGCGTCGCGAGATGGCGGTACTGGCCGGGAAAATTCTGGTGGACGAAGAGGAGCCGCATTACATGGGCTCCCTCATCGCGCGGCGCAGATACGAGGTGACCGGGGCGAGGAGGTAGTCTGCCGCGGTGCGGCTGTCGGTCCGGACGAAGACCTCGGCTGGCATGCCCGCCTGCAGCTTCAGGTGCCCCGCCTCTGCCAACGCCTCGGCCGGGACGTCGATCTGCACCACGTAATAGGGCGTGCCGGTCTGCTGCTCGACCAGCCGGTCGCCCGAGACGTAGATCACCGTCCCGGGCACGAGCGGCGTGGTGCGCTGCTGATAGGCGGTGAGCCGCACGTCGGCCTGTGAGCCGGCGCGCACGTGGTTGATGTCCTCGGGGCGGATGCGCGCTTCGACGATCAGGCGCTTGTCGTCGGGCACGATCTCCATCAGCACCTCGCGCGGCCCGACCACCGCGCCTTGGCTGAAGACCCGCAGCCCTACCACCTCGCCGTCGATCGGCGAGAGGATGCGCTGGCGCTCGGACGCGTCCTTCGACGGGCGGATGCGCTCCTCGAGGTCGAAGATGCGCGCGCTGGTGTCCTTCAGCTCGTCGGCCGCGGCCTGGACGTAGGCGTTGCGCATCGACAGGATGCGAAGCTCGAGCTCCGCAGTGCGCTGTCGCGACTTGGCGAGCTCGGCGCGGCGCTCGCCGTGGCGCGCCTCGTATTCGGCGGTGGCGCGCTGCAGCGTCATGATCCGGGTCTTCTGTACGTAGCCCTGCGCGAGCAGCCCTTCGTTCGCAGTGAGCTCCTCCTTCTGAAGCTTGAGCGCCCGCTCCTCGGCCGCGAGCTGCTCGTTCAGCGCCACGACCTCGGCTCCGGTCTCGTCGATCTGCTTGCGCAACAGCACGATCTGCGTGTCGAGCGCGTCGCGCCGCGCGCGGAACAACACCGATTCGCGCGCGAGCTGCTCGGCCATCTTCGGCTCGTTGCCCCGCTTCACGAGATCGGCGGGAAACACCGGCTTGGCCGCGAACGCGCGCTCGGCCTCGAGCCGCGCCGCCTTGGCGCGCTCGGCGTCGAGCTGGGTGCGTTGCAGGTCGAGGGCGGAGTCGACCCGCACGTCGTCGAGCGTGACCAGCTCCTGCCCCTGCTTCACGCGCTCGCCGTCGCGCACGCGCACCGCCCGCACCGTGCCGCCTTCCTGGTGCTGCACCACCTTGCGGTTCAAGTCGACCTTGACGAACCCGGGCGCGATCACCGCGCCCGACACGGGGGCGTAGGCCGCCCAGGCCGCGAGCGCCGCGGCGCCCCCAGCCATGACGAGGACGCCGCTCACGACGATTCTGCGGATTTCGCGGTCTTCGCTCATGCGGCGCGCTCGCGCGGGCTGGGCAAGGGCCGCGTGAGCCGCGCGAGCACCTCCGCGCGCGGCCCGAAGAGCTGCACCGTGCCCTCGTTCATGACGAGCAGCTTGTCGACGCCACGGAGCATCGAGGGGCGGTGCGCCACGATGACCACCGTCGCGCGCTGCGCCTTGAGCTCGGCAAGCGCCCGCAGCAGTGCCTCGTCGCCCTCGTGGTCGAGGCTCGCGTTCGGCTCGTCGAGCACCACGAGGCGCGGCTCGCCGTAGAGCGCACGCGCGAGCGCCACGCGCTGGCGCTGTCCCGGCGAGAGCGCCGCCCCGGCCTCGCCCATCTCGGTGTCGTAGCCCTGCGGCAGGCGCAGGATCAGGTCGTGGACATGCGCGCGCTGCGCTGCGCGGATCACCGCGGCCGCGTCGGGCTCGCCGAGGCGGGCAATGTTCTGCGCCACGGTCCCGGTGAAAAGCTCGACGTCCTGCGGCAGGTAGCCAAGATAGGGCCCGAGGCGCTCGCGCGGCCAGGCCGAGACGTCGGCGCCGTCGAGCCGCACGGTGCCCGCCGCCGGCTTCCACACGCCCACGATGAGGCGCGCGAGCGTGGACTTGCCCGACGCGCTCGGCCCGATGATCCCGAGCGCTTCGCCCGCCTCGAGGCCGAACGAGACCCCGCGCAGGATCGGGCGCTCGGTCTTGGGAAGCCGGAATACGAGCTGCTCCACCTTCACTGCACCTTGCGGAGCCGGCAACTCGGTGCCTGCTTCTCCCTGGACTTGTCCGTCCAGGAGGGTGCGCAGCCTGCGCCAGGCGGCGCGCGCCTCGACCAGGCCTTTCCAGCTCCCGACCAGCGTCTCGACCGGCGCCAGCGCCCGGCCGAGCAGGATCGTGCCGGCGATCATGATGCCCGCCGTGACGTGCGAGGAAAGCACGAGGTGCGCCCCGATCGCGAGCATGACGAGCTGGATCAGCTGGCGCGCGAACTTGGTGAATCCGGAGAAGCCGGCGCCGATCGCGTTGGCGCGCCTGTGCTCCCCCAGCGCCGCTTCGTTCAGCGTCGACCAGCGTCGCGAGAGCGCCGGCGCCATGCCGAGCGCCTCCACCACGTCGGCGTTGCGCGTGCCGACCTCGATGAAGCGTGCCGCCTGGCGCGCCTGCGTCTGCGCACGCTCGAGGGGCGCGCGCGTCAAGCGCTCGTTCAGGAACGCGAGCAGCACCATCACCACCGCGCCGCCGAACGCGGTCGCGCCGAGGATCGGATGGAACAGGCAGATGAGGAGCAGGAAAAGCGGCAGCCACGGCGCGTCGAAGAACGCCATCAGCCCCTGCCCGCTGAAGAACGCGCGCAGCGTGGCGACGTCGCGCAGGCCATGAAGGTGGCTCGCGCCAGAGAGCCGCGCAGCCTGCGCCATCAGCCCTTCCAGCACACGCGGCCCGAGCCGCCGGTCGAGTGTGGCGCCCGCGGCTGCGAGCAACCGCGCGCGCAGCACGTCGAGCAGCATCATGACGAAGAGCGCGATCACCGCCGCGAGGGTCAGGACGGCGAGCGTCTCCTCGCTGCGGCTCGCGAGGACGCGGTCGAATACCTGCAGCATGTACAGCGAAGGCGCGAGCAGCAGCGTATTGATCGCCAGGCTGAAGAGCGCGGCAACGAGGAACAGCGGCGTCAGGCGTGAGACGAGGTCGCGCACCAGCCCGCTATTCGACCCGATAAGGGGGCATGCGCATTACGGCCCAACCCTAGTCTGATCTGCCCTGTCGCCTAAAACCGACTACATGACCGTAATGTCGGTCGCCGCGATCGCCGGCGCCCCCTGGAACGTCGCGACGAGCTGCGCCGCCCCCGCCCCGCTGCCGTCGGCGTCGTAGAAGAGCTGCCCGGTCGTCGTGTTGTAGACAATCCGGTCGCTGGCGTCGTGCCCGGAGGTGAAGCCGGCCCCGGCCGTGAACCGCGCGTCGCCGGCGACGAAGTTGCCGTCGGCGCCCAGCGCGGTGAAGACCGCGTTGTCGAACGCTGCCTTGTCGGTCCCGGAGACGAAGTCGCTCACCAGGTCGCCGTTGCCGGCACCAGGAGCGGCAGCGAAGACGAAGCTGTCCGACCCCGTCCCGCCGGTGAGGGTGTCGTTACCGCCGAGCCCCGAGAGGGTGTCGTTGCCCTCGCGCCCTTCGAGCGTCTCCGCCGCTGCCGAGCCTTTGATGGAATCGTTGAAGCCCGCGCCGATCACGTGCTCGATACTCGTGACGGTGGCACTACCCGCGCCGCCCGCGCCGCCGCCGCGCATGCTCCCGGCCGTAAGATCGACCGTGATCGCGCTCTGCTGACCAGCGCTGATCGCGAAGTTCACCGTATCGGTCCCATCACCGCCATTGACGATGTCGTCGCCGTAGCTCGGCGTGCCGAAGGCCGACATGTCGATCCAGTCGTTGCCGGCGCCGGCCTGGATGGTGTCGTTGCCGGCACGCAGGTTGAAGTAGTTGTTGCCGGAGTTGCCATTCACAAAATTGGCGGCGTTGTTTCCGGTGACGCTGAGGTTGCCGGTGCCGGTCATCGTCAGGTTTTCAATGTCCCCGCCCAGCGTCCAACTGATGTCGCTCACCACGGTGTCGGTGCCGCCTGCGTCGGTGAGCACATCGCCCGCGGTGACGATGTAGCTATCGTTTCCGAGGCCGCCGCTCAGCGAGTCGACTCCCGTCCCGCCGTCGAGCGTGTCGTCGCCGCCAAGGCCGTTGAGCGTGTCGGCGCCCGCGAGTCCCACCATCGAGTCGTTGCCCGCTGTCCCGGTCAGGGAATCGTTGCCGGCCGTCCCTTGCACCGGCCCGCCTTGCCCGGTGATGACGATGTCCGTAGCGGCCAAAGGCGCCGCATTGGAAAGTGTAAAGAGGCGCGCCGACGCGTCTGGGCCGCTTCCGTCGGCGTCGTAGAACACATCGCCGCTGAGGGTGTCGTAGATGATGCGATCGTCCGCATCGTGGCCCCCGAACGCACCTGACGCCGCAAAGAAGCGGCCGTCACCCGGCGCGAACGCGCCGGGCGCCAAGCCGGGGAGAAATCGGTTGTCGATCAGCAATTTGTCAGTGCCCGACTGAAAATCGGTGATCAGGTCGGCGTCGGCGAAGAAGCCGCTCGACGAGTACGCGAAGCGGTCCGCGCCAGCGCCGCCGGTAAGCGCATCTCCCCCGGTACCGCCGTCAAGGAAGTCGTCGCCGTCCATCCCGATCAGCACGTCGCGCCCCGAGATGCCCCCAACGAGCGTGTCGTTGCCGGCGCCTCCCGCGAAGGCGTTGTCGTTTCCGTCGCCGATGAAGAAATCGTTGCCGCTACCGCCAGACAGATTTTCGATGCTGGCCACGCTTGCGCTGGCCCCGCCAGCGATGGTGAGCGTATGGGCTTCCAGATCGACAGTCACAGATGCCGTCAGCGACGCGAATTGAAGACCATCCTGACCCGATCCGCCGTTGATCGTGTCGTTCCCGAGCTCGCCACCGACGAATTGAATGAAGTCATTCCCGTCGCCGGCGTCGATGAAGTCGGATCCAGGACCGGCGAGAATATTGTCCGCGCCGGCGCCGCCGAGAAGGGTGTCGTCGCCTCCCCTGCCGTCCATAGTGTTGCCATTGGCACTGGCCGTGATGACGTTCGCGAGCTCGTTACCGGACCCAGTCGCGCCATTCCCTATGGTCAGCGCGAGGTTTTCAAAGCCGAAGCCGAGGGTCCACGCGCCCGCGCTGATGACCTGGTCGGTTCCACCGACATCAGACAGAACATCACCGGGCGTAGCGAAATAGACGTCGTCGCCGAAGCCGCCGGCCAGCGTATCGACGCCCGCTCCTCCGTCCAGGGTGTCGTCGTTGTCGCCGCCAACCAGCGAATCGGCGCCGTTGCCCCCAAAAAGCGAGTCGTTACCATTCAACCCTTCGAGCGTGTCGTTGCCGTCCAGGCCCTCGATGGTGTCGTCGCCCGCCGTACCAACGATCGAGTCGTTGCCCGCAGTGCCTTGGATCGGCGTACCGCCGGCCTCACCGACGACGTCGACGTCGGTCGCGAGTAGCCTCGGAGCACCCGATAACGTCGCAATTAGCTGCGACGTGCCAGCGCCGCTGCCGTCCGCGTCATAGAAGAGATTTCCACTAGTCATGTCGTAGATGACGCGATCGCTCGTATCGTGGCCGGAGGTCGCACCCGGCGCCGCAAAGAATCGTCCATCACCCGCCGTGAAACTTCCAGCCGCCCCGAGATTTGCGTGGGCGGCGCTGTCGAGGGCGATCTTGTCCCTGCCGGATTCGAAGAACAACACGTTATCCGCGTTGCCGCTTCCAGGCGCCTCGGCGAACAGGAACCGGTCACTGCTCTGGAAGGACCCGCGAAGGGTGTCGTTTCCGGCGCCCCCGCTCAAGAGACTGCCCCCGGTCAGGTCGTCGTTTCCGTCTTCACCGCGGAGCTCACCAAAGCCGACCAGGGTGTCGTCGCCGGCGCCACCGCGCACGGTGCCATTTGCTTCGAGCCTGTTCGCGACGTCACTACCGATGATGAGGCCGCTGCCACCACGCACCGCCTCGATGCTGGTAACGAGGGCCTCGCCCGCGCCGTCTACGCCGCCGCCGCGCACCGTGCCTGCGGAAAGGTCCACCACGGCATCGCTGAAGCCGGCCAGCTCAAGGGTATCGAATCCCGCGCCGCCGTCGATCGTGTCGCTGCCATAGCTCCCAGCGCCGAAACCGAATTGGAGCGATACGGTGTCATCACCACCGCCTGCTTGAACGACGTCGTTACCGTTGCCTCCCAGGCCGGTGAATGCGTCGCCGCCGTCGCCGCTGAGAAGGTCGTTTCCCGCGCCACCAATCAGGGTGTCATTGCCGTCAAACCCGTTGAGCTGGCTTCCCAGGTCATTCGCTGTGAGCCGGTCGGCAAATTCGCTCCCTACGACGAACTCGATTCCCGAGAACGTGACCGAGCCGGAACCGGCAGTTCCACCGCCGGTCGCAACCCCGGTGCCCATGTCGAGATTGACGCCGCTTCGCGCGCCTACAAAAGACAGCGAGTCGAGCGGGCCGTCGCCGCCGCTAACGCTGTCGTTGCCGTAGTTGCCGGACCCGGCGCTGAAAGTGAAGTGGTCAGGATCGGGACCGCCGAGGAGCGTGTCGTTTCCATCCCCGCCGTCGAGATGGTAGCTATGTCCCTCGTTCGTCTTGCTCGTTATGACGTTGTCGAGCGCGTTGCCGGTCCCGGTGAAGGCCTCGAACAGCGTGAGGTTTTCGATTCCGTCCGGTAGAACGATGCTGTCATTCGTCAAAATCGTGTCGAGCCCTCCTGCGTCGATGATGACGGTATTCGACGTCGAGCCAAAGGTGCGCAAATCGTACGTGTCGTTACCCAAACCGCCGTCGAGGGTGTCCGTCGGCTCGTCCAATCCTGTGAGGCGGAAGTTCACCAGCGTGTCATTGCCGGCGCCGCCTCGCAGCAGGTCCGCTCCGGCCTGGCCGAACAGCCTGTCATCACCGTCGCCGCCATCCAGCGTATCGTTGCCGCCACGGCCTTCGATTGTGTCGTTCCCGCCGAGCCCGTTGATAAGGTCGTCGCCTTCCGTGCCGATGAGCGAGTCGTTGCCGGCGGTGCCACTGATGGTGTTCGAGCCGCCAGCACCGGTGACCACGATATCGGTCGCCGCGAGCGCGGGCGCGCCTTGCAAGGTGGCGACGAGCTGCGAAGCGCCGGCACCATTGCCGTCCGCGTCGTAGAAGAGCTGGCCGGTCGTGGTGTTGTAGACCAGCCGGTCGCTGGCGTCCCGGCCCGAGGTGAAACCCGCGCCTGCGGCAAAGCGAGCGTCGCCTGCGGCGAAGCCGCCTGCCCCGCCGAGCGCCGCGAAGACCGAGTTGTCGAACGTTAGTTTGTCGGTGCCCGAGACAAAGTCGCTCACCACGTCCGCATTGGCGGTCCCCGGTGCGGTCGCGAACAGGAACGTATCCTGGCCCGTGCCGCCGATGAGCGTATCGTTACCGCCCATTCCGGAGAGCGTGTCGTTGCCATCGCGTCCTTCAAGCGTCTCAGCCGCGCCACTACCCTTCATCGAGTCGTTGAATTGGGCGCCGATCACGCGCTCCACGCTTGTGACGCTGGCGCTACCGAAGCCGGCGGAGCCGCCGCCACGGATCGTGCCCGCGCCGAGATCGACCGTAATCGCGCTTAGCTGGCCAGCGCTGATAGCGAAGTTGACCGTGTCGGTCCCCGCGCCGCCGTCGATCACGTCATCGCCGTAGGTACCCGTGCCGAAGGCGGACATGTCGATCCAGTCGTTGCCGGCGCCGGCCTCGATGGTGTCGTCTCCAGCGCGCAGGTTGAAGTAGTTGTTGCCGGAATTTCCGATCGCCAGGTTGTTCCCGTTGTTACCGGTCGCACCGATATTCCCGGTGCCGAGCATCTGGACGTTTTCGAAGTCCGCGCCGAGTGTCCAATCCACGTCCGTCACGACGGTATCGACGCCTCCGGTGTCCGTGAGCACGTCGCCCGCACCGACGATGTAGGCATCGTTGCCCGCACCACCGTTCATCGTGTCGGCACCGCCGAAGCCTTGCAGGAGATCGCGCCCGGCCGTGCCGGTGAGCGAGTTCGCGAGGTTGTCGTTCTGCGCGGTCGAGTTGTCGCCAAACAGGAGCTTGCTGCCGTCGGCGAAGGTGACGTTGGTGGTCGCAAGCTGCGGCGGGCTGACGTTCTGCAGCGTCACGTCCTTGCCTGTCTGCGGACCGCTGAAAACCTCCACTCGGATGCTCGTCCCCACCGCGGTGACCCGCAGGTCCGCCGCCGCGACCGTCGTCTGGTCGAAGTTCAGGACATCAGTGTTGGGATTGAAGGCAATGGACTGCCCGTCGCTCAGCGCACTGAACTGAAACACCGCCATGGTGAAGCTCCTTTGTTGCCTAGATCACGGTTATGTCGGTCGCCGCGATCGCAGGAGCTCCCTGGAAGGTGGCGACGAGTTGCGACGCCCCGGCACCGCTGCCGTCGGCGTCATAGAAGAGTTGCCCGGTGGTTGAGTTGTAGACGATCCGGTCATTCGCGTCGTGCCCCGACGTGGCGCCAGCGCCGGCGAAGAAACGCCCATCGCCGGCGACGAAGTTGCCGTCCGCGCCGAGCGCGGTGAACACCGAGTTGTCGAACGCCGCCTTGTCGGTCCCGGAGGCGAAGTCCATTAGGACGTCGGCGTTGCCGGTGCCGGGCGCCGCGGCGAAGACAAAGCTGTCGGAGCCGGTTCCACCCACGAGGCTGTCGTTGCCGCCCATCCCCGAGAGCGTGTCGTTGCCTTCCCGCCCTTCCAGCGTCTCGGCCGCTGTAGACCCCTTGATCGAATCGTTGAACCCGGCGCCGATCACGTGCTCGACGCTCGTAACGCTCGCGCTGCCCGCGCCGCCCTGCCCACCGCCGTGGATCGTCCCGGCGGTCAAATCCGCGACGATCGCGCTCTGCTGCCCGGCGCTGATGGCGAAGTTCACCGTGTCGATGCCCGCGCCACCGTCGATCACGTCGTCGCCATAGCTCGCCGTGCCGAAGGCCGACATGTCGATCCAGTCGTTCCCTGCATTCGCCTGGATGGTGTCGTTCCCGGCCCGCAGGTTGAAGTAGTTGTTGCCCGAATTGCCGATCGCGAGGTTTGCGCCGTTGTGACCGGTGACACCGATATTCCCCGTGCCGGTCATGGTGAGGTTCTCGAAGTCCGCGCCGAGCGTCCAGCTTACGTCGGTCACGACGGTGTCGATGCCGCCGAGCTCGTCGAGCAGATCACCCGCCGTGACGACATAGGTATCGTCGCCCAGGCCGCCGCTGAGCGCGTCGATGCCCGCACCGCCATCGAGCGTGTCGTTCCCGCCCAGCCCGTTGAGCTGATCCGCGCCAGCAAGCCCGGAGATCGAGTCGTTGCCTGCCGTGCCAAATAGCGTGTCGTTGCCAGCCGTGCCGGTGATCGTCTGGCCGCCGGGCGCGTTGTCCACTGTGATACTTGTCGCGACAAGAGTCGGCGCTCCCTGCAGTGTCGCGATGAGCTGCGCGCTGCCAGCACCGCTGCCGTCCGCGTCATAGAAGAGCTGGCCG
>DATMJC010000054.1:0-15598 GCA_035554435.1 Burkholderiales bacterium
CACCGTGATGCGCGAGGGCTTCTGCGGGTTGGTCACGTCCCAGATCTCGTGTGCCAGCTTGCCCATGCTGCGCAGCAGATAGACCTTCGACTTGTCCGCCTTCGGCAGGTCCGAGCCGTTGCACGCGCGCACCATCTGCGCCCCGCCGGCTTCGCCCTCGCCCGGCTCGCCGGGAATGTGCGCGAGATAGCGCGGCGCGCGCGGATCGGTGACGTCGACGATCGAGGTGCCGTTGTCCTCCTGCCGCCCGGTGAGCGGGTTCATGGCCTTGCCGCCGTGGTGCCCGACGTAGGCGATCCAACGCCCGCCCTGCTGGTGGAGGATCGGCTGGTAGGCGCTGCGGCCCTGAAGCTCCTCGTGGCCGACGAGCGTCATGTTCGAAGCGCTCGCGCCGTGCTGCGCGGCTGCAGATTGAACGAAAAAGGCCAGGGCAATTAAGGCAAACGCTTTCATGGCGAACCCCCTCCTAGGGCGACCTGAATCCTACCGGAGCGCCCCCACGGGCACGGTGTTTGCGGTGAAACGCGGACTGGCTAGGCCAGGCGAAATTCGTCTTTCATTCAACCAGGAGACTGTGATGAAACTCAAGACATTACTGGCGGTTGGCGTGGCTGCGGCCTTCGCCTTGCCGCTTGCGGCGCAGGCGTCGGCGGACAGCGACGGGCTGATTCTTGCCCAGGCCTCGGGCTCGAGCAGCGTCGGCAGCGGCCCCACGGGCGGCACGGCAAGCCCGCAATCGGCCGGCGAGCCGAAGGCGCCCATGGCGGGCGAGCGTCCGCGCGCCGGCGCGTCGTCGTCCGGCGCGTCCTCGAGCGGCGCGACGGCGAGCACGAGAGGCAGGCCCGATTTCTCCGCCATCGACAAGAACGGCGACGGCCAGATCTCCCGCGCCGAGTGGGATGCCTTCTACAAAGACCGAGACAGCGGCCGCGGCGCAGCCTCCGGCGGCGCGACGAGCTCGGGCAGCGCCGTAACCCCGAGCGGCTCCGGCAAGACCGGCACCACCGCGGGACCGGGCGAAGCCTCCCCGCGCACCGCGCCCTCGAGCGATACCGCGACTAGCGGCTCGAGCAGCGGCACGGGCAAAGCGCAGTAACTGAGATGGACGCGGCGCCCGGGAAACCGGGCGCCTCTTTTTTTTTGGAGAAACGAACTTGAAACCGGTAGTGGCAGCGCTCCTCGCCTGCGGAGCCCTGGCGGGAAACGCGCATGCGGCAACACGCGCCGAAAGCGCGCAGGAATGCGGCGTCGCGGCGGACATGGCCGTGGTGGCCCACTCGCTCGCCCGCGAGCATATCCAGCGGCCCCAGGCGGACGCCATCATGGTCCGCATCTACGACGTGTCCGAATCCAACCGCGGCAAGGAGCTGCTGCGCGACATCACCGACGCCGCGTACGGCGTGCAGGAGGAGCAAGGCGCCTCGGCCGGCGGCACCGCCTCGAGCCAGGAGTTCGCCGAAGAGCTCTACACCACGTGCATGAAGCGCGGCGGCGACATGGACACCATCCTCGGCCGGCGCTCCTGATTACTCTGCCTTGGCGCCCGATTCCTTGACGAGCCGCGCCCACAGCGGCGCCTCGCGCTTGAGAAAGGCGGCGAAGTCGGCCGGCGAAGCCGAGCCCGACACTTCGGTTCCGTCGCGCGCGAGCGCTTGGCCCACGCTCGGCGCGCGCAGCGCCTCGGTGGTCGCGGCGTAAAGCCGGCGCGTCACCTCGGCCGGCGTCGCCGCCGGGACGAAGAAACCGTACCAGAACGAGATCTCGTAGTCGGGCAGGCCCGCCTCGGCCATCCCGGGGACTCCGGCCACGAGCGGCGTGCGCTCGCGGCTCGTCACGGCGAGCGCGCGCAGCCTGCCGGCTTGAACGAGCGGCAGGACCGACGGCGGCGTCGCGAACGAAAGCTGGGTATCGCCGGCGAGCACCGACTGCACCGCGGGCGCGCCCCCTTTGAAGGGCACGTGCACGATGTCGACGCCCGCGACACGCCGGAAGAGGACCGCCGCCATGTGCGGCGCGGAGCCGTTTCCGGACGTGGCGTAGTTGAGCTTGCCGGGGTTTTTCCTGGCGAGCTCGATGAGCTCGCGCAGGCTCGCCACGCCGAGCGCCGGATTCACCGCCACCACGAGCGGCGACGAGGTCACCTTGCTCACCGGGGCAAGGTCCTTCAGCGGATCGAACGGGTTGTTGGCCATGAGCATTGGATTCACCAGGATGCTCGAGGGGCTCGCGATCAGCAGCGTGTAGCCATCGGCGGGCGACTTCGCAACCTGCTCGGCAGCGATGCTCGAGCCGGCGCCGGGCCGGTTGTCGACCACGATCGGCTGGCCGAGGCTGCGCTGCAGCGGCTCCTGCAGCGTGCGCGCGACGAGGTCGGCCGCACCGCCCGGCGCGAAGCCGACCACCAGGCGAATGGAACGCGCTGGATAGGGTTGCGCAAGCACCTGTCCGGCGAAAAAAAGCAGAACGAGCGGCATCAATTTCATGGCAGGGCCTGTTCAAGTGCGGTCATGAGAGCGCCGAGCTTCGGCGGGCTCGCCTCGAGCGAGATCCTGACGCCGGCGTCGCGCAGCGCCGCGGATGCCACCGGGCCGATGGAGGCGACGAGCGTGCGGTTGAGAGCGGCGCGCAGGCGCTCGGCGCGGCCCTCTCGCCCGGCGACGGCGAAGAGGTTGCGCACCTGTTCGGCGTTGGTGAGCACCACCGCATGCAGCTCGTCGCGCTCGAGCGCGCCGATCAGCGACACGAGCGGCGCGGTGTCGGGCGGCAGCGCCCAGCGGTAGGTCGGGATCTCGGCCACGGCCGCGCCGCGCGCCTCGAGCGCGCGATCGAGCTCGACATTGGCGCTGCCATGTCTCTGCACGATGACACGCTCGCCCTTCAACGGAAGATCCTTGATCGAATCGAGAATCTCGCTGGTCGTGAACGGGTCCGCCGCGCTGCGGTCGATGCGCACGCCCCTCGCGCGCAGCGCCCCGCTGGGTTTTGGGCCGCGCACGGCGACCACGGTTTTCTCAAGGAGGGACAGAAAAACGGCGGTCAAACCGAGGCTATCGGTTGCAGCAAAAAGCGCGCGCGTGCCCACGCCGGTCTGGAAGATCGCGAGCTTCGCCGGCCGCGCCTCGAGCGAGCCCACCAGCGCGGCGATCGCGCCCGGATCGAGGTCGGGCAGCTCGGCGAGCGCCGGCGCGTGAATCGCGACCCCGCCGCGCCCCTCGACCAGCTCGACGAGCTGGCGGCCGAGCCGGCTCTCGAGGATCGCGACGTTCTTCCCCCGCAGGCTCATCTTGCGAGCCGCGAGTTGGCGAGCGCGAGGCGCTCGACCGCATTGCGCACCAGCGCGCGCGTCAGGTGGAGCTGCGCGCTTTCGCTCAACGCCTCGAGCTTCTCGGGCTCGAACTCGGCGATCACCACGGCGGTGGTCGCCTCGACCGTTGCCTCGCGCGGCTCCTCGCCGCCGCGGATGTAGGCCATCTCGCCGAAGCACTCGCCTTCGTGGATCATGCTGAGGAGGCGCCCTTTCTTGGTGACCTTGGCCTCGCCCCTGGCGAGGAAGTAGAAGCTGCGGCCGCGTGCGTCTTCGCGCACGATGGCGCTGCCCTTGTCGCGCCGGGTCCAGCTCGCCGCGCCGACCAGCTCCCAGAACTCGGCGTCGCCGAGGAGCTGCAGCATCTCGACCTTCGACAACGCGAGGTATTTCTCGCTGTCCGCGACCGCGCTGGCGGGCAGCACCAGGCCGATCACCTTCGAAATCTCGACGCCGAACTGCGCCCAGGTGTTGTAGCGCTGGGCGGGATCCTTTCTCAGCGCGCGCAGCACCACTGCATCGAGCTCGCGCGGCAGCGTCGGGCGCAGCTCGCTCGGCGGCTTGGGCTCGGCGTTCTGGATCTTCTCGATCAGCGCCTCGAGCTTGTCGGCGCTGAAGGGGCGGCGCCCGACCAGGAGCTCGTAGAGCACCACGCCGAGCGAGTACATGTCGCTGTGGAAGGTCGGCTCCTCGCCGCGCAGCTGTTCTGGCGCCATGTAATAGGGCGAGCCCATCGCGGCCTCCTGCGCCGGCTGGCTCTTCTTGAGGAAGGCGGCGCCGAAGTCCGCGATCTTGATGTCGGTACCGCCCGCGATCATGATGTTCGCGGGCTTGAGGTCGCGGTGCACGATGCCCTGCTCGCGGTAGGCATAGTCCATCGCGCCGCAGCACTTGAACGCGATCTGCAGCACGTCGCCGGGCGGCAGGAGCGTATCGGGCTTCGAATGCTGCGAGAGGTCCCCGCCCAGGACGAGCTCCATGGCGATGTGGCCCGACTCCTCGCCGACGACCGCGTCGAGGATCGCGACGATGTGCGGATGGCGCAGCTTCCCGGCGAGCGAGGCTTCGTTCAGGAACTGCGCGCGGTGCATCGAGCCGAAGCGCTCGTCCCGGAACACCTCGGGCTCGAGCGTCTTGAGCGCGACTTCGCGGCCGGTGAAGGTGTCCTTCGCCAGGTACACCGTGCCGGTCGATCCCTTGCCGAGCAGCTTCTGGACGTCGTACTTCCCGACCTGGAGGCGAAGGTCGAGCTCAGGCATTCACGTAGGCGGTCTTCACCGTGGTGTAGAACTCCACTGCGTAGCGGCCCTGCTCGCGCGGCCCGTAGCTCGAGCCTTTGCGGCCGCCGAAGGGCACGTGGTAGTCGACTCCCGCGGTCGGCAGGTTCACCATGACCATCCCGGCGGCGGAGTTGCGCTTGAAGTGCTCGGCGTGCTTGAGCGAGGTGGTGGCGATGCCCGACGACAGCCCATAGGGCGTGTCGTTCGCCACCGCGAGCGCCTCGTCGTAGTCCTTCGCCCGGATGACCGAGGCCACCGGCCCGAAGATCTCGTCGCGATTGATCGCCATCTGCGAGGTCGTGTCCACGAACAGCGCCGGCTCGAGGTAATAACCCTCGGTTCCGCGCTTGAGGCGCTCGCCGCCCGCGGCGAGCTTCGCGCCTTCCTTGCGCCCGAGCTCGATGTAGCGCAGGTCCTGCTCGAGCTGCTGCTTGTCGACGACCGGGCCGATGTCGGTGCCGTCCTTCAACGCGTCGTCGACTTTCAAGCTTTTCATCTTCCCGGTAAGCGCAGAAACGAATCTATCGTGTATGCCCTGCGTAACGATGAGTCGGCTCGCCGCCGTGCAGCGCTGCCCGGTGGAGAAAAAAGCGCTTTGCAGCGAGACGTTCACCGCGGTGTCGAGGTCCGCGTCGTCGAGCACCACCTGCGGGTTCTTCCCGCCCATCTCGAGCTGCACCTTGGCGAGACGCGCCGCGCAGTTCTGCGCCACCCTGCGCCCTACGGCGGCCGAACCGGTAAAACTGATTGCATCGACGTCATTACTGTTCGAAAGCAGCTCACCGACCACCGATCCCCGGCCCATCACGAGGTTGAACACGCCCGCCGGGACGCCGGCGCGCGCGATGATCTCGGCGAGCGACCAGGCGCAGCCCGGGACGAGGTCCGCGGGCTTGAACACGACGCAGTTGCCGTAGGCGAGCGCCGGGGCGATCTTCCACGCGGGAATGGCGATCGGGAAATTCCACGGCGTGATGATCCCGACCACGCCGACGGGCTCGCGGGTGATTTCCACCTTGATCCCGGGGCGCACCGAGGGCAGGACTTCGCCGGCCTGGCGCACCACCTCGCCGGCAAAGAACTTGAAGAGATAGCCCGCGCGCATCGCTTCGCCGACGCCTTCGGGGCGGGTCTTGCCCTCCTCGCGCGAGAGCAGCACGCCGAGCTCGTCCTTGCGGGCGAGGATCTCGTTGCCGATCTTGTCCAGCATGTCGGCGCGCGCCTGCACGCCGCCGCGCGACCACGCGGGAAATGCCGCGCGGGCCGCCGCGATGGCGGCGCGCACCTGCGTCTCGTTCGCGCGCGCGTATTCCCCGACCACATCGGACAGGTTCGAAGGGTTAATATTGGGCGCCGGCTCGGCGGCCTCGGCCCACGCTCCGGCGATGTAATTCTGGTGCACTGACATCATTCACCTCCGGTGCGCATCATGCCACGACGCCTGCGCTTTCTTCTTTGTCTGTTTTTGGTACCGGTCACGGCGGCCGCTCAGGTAACGGTCCAGGAGTATCCGGTCCCGCGCGGTCACCGCGTGCACGACGTGTGGGCCGACGCGGCGCCCGACGGTCCGGTCTGGATCTCCGCGCAGGGCAGCGGCCACCTCGGCATCCTCGACCCGAAGAGCGGGAAGTTCGATTTCGTTCCCCTCGGCCCCGGCTCTTCGCCGCACGGCGTGATCGCCGGCGCGGACGGCGCGCCGTGGCTGACCGACGGCGGGCAGAACGCGATCGTGCGCGTGGACCCGAAAACCAAGCGGGTCAAGGTCTGGAAGCTGCCGCAGGACTCGGGTTACGCCAACCTGAACACGGCCATCTTCGACGGCAAAGGCGTGCACTGGTTCACCGGCCAGAGCGGCATCTACGGCCGGCTCGATCCTGCGAGCGGCGACATGAAGGTTTTCAAGGCGCCCAAGGGCCGCGGTCCCTACGGCATCCACGCCACGCCCGACGGCACGGTCTACTACGCCTCGCTCGCGGGTTCGTTCGTCGGAAAAATCAACGCGGACGGCAGTACCGCGGTGCTCGAGCCGCCCACGCGCAACCAGGGTGCGCGACGCGTGTGGTCCGACTCGAAGGGCGCGATCTGGGTCGCGGAATGGAACTCCGGGAACCTCAGCCGCTACGAGCCGACGAGCGGCAAGTGGTCGGCGTGGAAAGCGCCCGGCGACAACCCGCAGGTCTACGCCGTGTACGTCGACGAGGCCGACAAGGTGTGGGTCTCGGAGTGGGCGTCGCAGACCATGCTGCGCTTCGACCCGGCGACGCAGAAGTTCGAGAGCTTCCGCTCCTCGAGCGCCTACGCCAACGTGCGCCAGATCCACGGCCGCAAGGGCGAGGTGTGGACGCCCGAGTCCGCGGCCGACAAGATCGTCGTCTATCGATACAAGTAGCAGAACCGCCGGCGGTTTGAGGCCTTTGGACGCGCGTTGAATTGATTGATGCAGGTGGTGCGCATTAGGACCATGGAATCACGAAGGCGAGCAACCAACCCAGCCAGCTAAGGGGACGGTAGCCTTCTGGGATAGGGTTCGATTCACCCCTCGCCTTCGCAATCTCGACACCCGAAGCAGATGCTCTAAAGCCGCACCTTGCACAAGTCGATCGTCCAGGCTCATTAGCGGACTCGCACTTGTGGCATACCCAGCGGTAGTTCGGAGCGTGCATGCCTAACGCGTTCAAAAAGGCCAGCGCCTAACCTGGTTCGAGTCGACCGCTTTGGCAAGGATCCCCGGCAGCGAACAGCAGGGAACCACAATGATGTAGTGTGCCGCATAGGTGCGCTCAGGACAAAAGGAGTCCTCTTGGGACAGCCCGCCCGGGTTTTCCAGGAAGACGGCTCCGAGCGAAAGAGCCCACGCCAAACGCAGAGGAGACTATGGCGAACCATATCGTTGCGAACGACGTCCGACCTGACACGGCCGATCGAATCGCGGGTGATCTGATCGAGCTGCTTCATCGAGGCGCACCGGCCGAGGATTTCGCGCGGCGCCTTGCAAGGGCCGAGGCCCTGCCCGAGGGATATGCCGGCAAATCGATGCTGCTCGAGCGCGCGCGCATGGCCGCAGCAGTCCGCGATCGGCTCGAGCTGCAGCAGCAGCGCGAGCGCGGCATGCTGGCGATCATCGAGTCGGCGCAAGATCTGTCGAGCCGCCTCGACCTCACCAGCCTGCTGAACGCGATCGTCTCGCGGGCGCGCAACCTGTTGGGCGCGGATCTCGCGTGGCTGTCGGTCTACGACGCAGAGCGCGACGAGTTTCGGGCGCTGGTCGCCGACGGCGCGCTGTCGCCGAACACGGCGGGCATGGTGGCCCGCCGCGATCGCGGCATGGTGAGCGTCGTGATGTCGACCCGGCTGCCGTTCACCACGGCGGACTATCTGCACGACAAGCGCTTCCCGCACGATGCCAAGCTCGACGACACGTTCCTGGAGGAAGGCATCGGCGCGCTGGTCGGCGTGCCGCTGATCTGGGAGTGCGAGGTGATCGGCCTCCTGTTCGTCGCCGATCGGTATCACCGCCTGTACCTCGCCCAGAGCATCTCGATCCTTTGCACGCTCGGCACGCTCGCGGCGGTCGCGTTGAAGAATGCGCGCGAATTCGAGCGCGCCAACGCCGCCGTGGCGAAGGCCGCTTTGGACCGGGCGGAACTGGAGCGGCACGCGCGCAGCATCGAGCGCGCAGCCGAGGCGCACGAGCAGATGACGTCCCTGCTGGCAAGAGGCGCTTCCCTTTCGACCTTGTGCCAGGCGATCGTGCAGCTGCTCGGCGGCAGCATGCTGGTGCTCGATGAAGCGGGCGAGGTCGTCAGCCGTGGCGCCGCGTCTGAATTCGCCGGAACCGCCGCCCGGGCCTACGCATCGCACGGGGAGCACGAGGTGGAGCTTTCGCGCGCGTTGCAGCTCAGCCGGCAAACCGGACGCTCGGTGATCGCGTACGAGGCCGGAGGCGAGTCGTGCCGGGTGATGGCTGTGATCGGGGGGGACGACGCGTTGGGATCGATCGTTCTGTTCCGTCGCGAGCCGCTCGACGAAATGTCGGTTCGCACCTTCGAGCGCAGCTCGAGCGTCATAGGCATCGTGCTGCTGTCGCAGGAGCGCATGGAGGCAACGAAGAGCGCCAGCGCATCGACGCTGCTGCGGCTGCTCCTGTCGCCCCGGCAGGACGCGCCCGCGCTGCTGGCCGATCGAGCCGAGCGGCACGGCCTCGACCTTTCGCAGCCGCTCTCGCTCATGCTGGTCGAAATGGATGCTCCAAGCGCCGGCTACGCGGCGCGCTGGTTCCGAAGCGTGGATCCCGCCCCGGGGATCCTGGCCGACGAAATCGAGGGTGTCCTCGTCGTGCTGTGCGGAACCGCCCGTGCCGCCGACGCCCGGAAACGCCTGTCGCTCTGGGCGCGGCGCCAGCCGAGCGCCGTTCATCGCGGCGTGCTGTCGCGGCCCGTATCGGGTCCGGCGGAAATTCCGGCGCTGTACGCAACCCTGAGACGCGCCCTGACGGTGCTCGGCCGGATCGGCGTGGGCAACCAGGTCATCGGTCAGAACGAGCTCGCCCTGTACTCGACGCTGTTCGAGACCCATGATCAGGCGAGCCTCTCGGAGTTCATCGATGCGCTGATCGGTCCGCTCATCCGGCACGATCGCAAGCGCGGCTCCGAGCTCGCGCTCACGCTGCTCCGTTACTTCGGCTGCAACCAGAACGCCAAGACGACGGCCCGCCGCCTGGGAATCCACGTCAACACGGTCAGGCAGCGGTTGACGACCATCGAGACCTTGCTCGGCGGCTGGAGCGACGCCCCGCGCGCCCTCGAGATCCACATCGCGCTGCGCTTGTGGAGCCTCGGTACGCGGGAGCTCTGACTCGCGCTGTCCTCAAATGACTGCGAACGTTCCGCGGGCGACCTTTCGGACCGCGGGGACCCCTGTCTAAGATCGATCGACAGAGGAGGAGGGGCAGATGAGCAAGGTTCTTGCCGTACTGACCGGAGTATTGTTGTCCGGCGCGCTCCTGGCGGCGCCGGCTTTCGCCCACGAGAGCTGTCATGGTCCGCACGAAGGGAAAGGACGCGACTGCCCCAAGCCAACGCCGCTCACTTGCGCACAGTTGGCGGGGATGGCGATACCGGCCTCCGAAATCGGGCTGCCTACGACGGGCGGAACCGTGACGAGCGCGACCCTCGTCGCCGCCAGCGGCAGCGGCGCGAGCGCGCTTCCCGAGTATTGTCGCGTCGATGGAAGCATCAGTCCGGTTGATCCCACGGCGCCGAAGATCCTCTTCAGAGTGGCGCTGCCGACGGCGTGGAATTCAAAAGCGGTGATGTTCGGTGGAGGCGGATTCAATGGATCGATTCCGAACGTCGCGGGCAACGTGCCGGCGGGACCCGCCAACCAGCTCACCCCGCTGGGGCGCGGCTATGCGACGTTCGCGAGCGACTCGGGCCACCAGGCCGGCGCCCTCGGCTCGCAGGACGGCCTGTTCGGCCTGAACGACGAGGCGGTGCGCAACTTCGGCGGCGACGCGCTGAAGAAGACTCGCGACGCGTCGATCTTCCTGATCAGGGCCCGCTATGCGCAGGGCGAGCCCGTGAAGGCATATTTCGCCGGCGGCTCGACCGGCGGGCGTGAGTCGCTCCAGGTCATCCAGCTCTGGCCGAAGGACTGGGACGGCGCCATCGCCTGGTATCCGGCGTGGAACCAGGTCTCGGCGCTGCTCGGCGGCCACCGGATGAACAGAGCGCTGGCCCAGCCGGGCGCGTATCCCAACACCCCCAAGCGCATCGTCATCCTCCAGGCGGCCCTGGAGGCTTGCGACGCCCTGGACGGCGTAGTCGACGGGCTGATCAGCAACCAGTCGCTTTGCAACCACGTGTTCGATCCGTCGGTTGCGACGCTGAACGGCGTTCCGGTCCGCTGTCCGGGCGGCGCAGACACCGGCGACACCTGCCTGTCCGACGCACAGATCAACGCGCTAAAGACCATCAACACCCGGACGAACTTCTACTTCCACCTCGATAGCGGAGAAAGCCACTACCCGGGCTATAACGTCTGGGGCGCTGATCTCGGCATCACCAGCAATCCTTCGCCGCTCGAGCCCATCGTCACTTTCCTTGCATTCGGGACGAGCCAGCCGACCATGCCGATGCCACGCACGGCGCCGTACATCAGCGTACTGACCGACCAGTGGTTGAAGTACGTGGTGACGCGCGACCCGTCGTTCAACTCGCTCGCGCTCGACCCCGAGCACCCCGGCCAGTGGGCCAGGCGGATCGGCGACCTGAGCGACCAGCTCGATCAGAGCACCGATATCTCGAAGTTCGCCAAGCGCGGCGGCAAGCTGCTGATGGCCCACGGCATAGCCGACGTGCTGGTGAGCACCCGCGCGACCGAGGAGTACTACGAGCGGCTCCTGGCTCGGATGGGACCGTCGCGCGTCCGAGATTTCGTCCGATACTACGAAGTTCCCGGCTACGGCCACGCCTTCAGCACGGTGTTCAACGCGAGCTGGGATTCACTGACTGCCCTCGAGAAGTGGGCCGAGGAGGGGGTGAGCCCGCGCGATCAGGTCGTGACCGACACCGTCGGTGTACCGGGTCGCACGCGGCCGCTCTGCGACTTTCCGAAGTGGCCGCAATACCAGGGCTCGGGCGACGTAAACGCGGCCGCCTCCTTCGCATGCGTCACTGACCACCGCCACCACCGAAGGGACGACTGAGACCCCGCTGCCGCGGCCCGGGATCCGGCCGCGGCGCGACCGCCCGCGGCCGGGCGGTGCCAGTGAGCTTTGGTCACATCAAACCGGGCGCGCCTATGTCGCGTGACGACATTGGCCCCGATGTCGGCCCTTGTCAGACTGCGCGGATCCTGGACGAGATCCTGGCGCATGTCGCATCGGACACCATTCATCGCCGGACGACTGTACCCCCCCTATAAGATCGCGGCCCTCGTCCAGCTGCTGCTGGAAGACGGCACGCCGGCAGAAGCCACGCTACGCGGCACCGGGTTGGACCCTGCAGACCTGCACGACGTCGCCTGTCGGACGTCGGTCGAGCAGTTTCTTCTCGCGTGCAAGAACGCGCTGCGGTTGTCACGGGACCGCGCGACACCCTTCCGGCTCGGCGGGAGGCTGCACCTGTCGGATTTCGGAATGTATGGCCTGCTGCTGCTTTCAACCACGTCGGTTCGCGACTGCTTCAGGCTGGCCGTGAAGTACCAGCTGCTGGCGACGCCCACACTCAGCATCGATGAAGCCGAGAGCGGGAGTCATGCGCTGTGGATCTTCCCCGACGAGGCGACGCGCGGATTGCCTGAAGACCTGCGCATGTTTCTCATCGAGCAGCAGGCCACCCAACAGGTGAGGCATCTTCGCGACGCGCTGGGAATCGATTGCCATCCGATATCGGCATACTTCACCCACCCCGCCCCTCCGCACAGCGAGCTCTATCGGGAATACCTTCGTTGCCCCTGCGTCTTCAACTGGCACCGATCCGAGATCCGCTACCCGAAGGAAATCCTGGAGCAACGGCCGCGCCTCGCCAACGCGCTCACGGCGGCAACGCTGCAGGCGACGTGCGAGAGCCTGGTGGCGGATGCCGAGGCCTCGCTCGGGTTCGCCGGCAAGGTGTATCGGACCCTGCGCGACATGCGCCATCCGGGTGCGCGCATGAGAGCGGTCGCTTCGGCGTTGAAGATGACCGATCGCACCTTGCGGCGCCGCCTGGCCGACGAGGGAACCTCCTTCTCGAGCATTTCGCACCATATCAAGTACTGCGTCGCAACTCAGCATCTCAGGAGCTCGGAAGTCAGCATCGAGCAGGTTGCCGCAATGGCTGGCTTCTCGGACCCCGCCAACTTTCGACGCGCGTTTTTCAGCTGGACCAGCATGTCGCCCGCACAATTCCGTCGCCTGCAGCGGATGCCCCCGGTCACCGCGGGGCAGCGCGACGTTCAAGCATCGCCCGGATTCGTCCGACGCGTGGCGATAACTGGCGGCGTCAATGCCAGAGAGGCCGATGTTCTCTTCTCGGAGCACCACTTCGGCACAATTTTGGCGCGCGGCGCCGAGCGCGGTGCGGCGAGGCATAGGCATCGGTCAACAACGCGCTGTTAGGCCTCGCCGTCACCTACGGCCTCGAAGAGTCGTCACAGCGCCCGTTTTCTTCTCAATCATCAAGTCCGCTCCGCCGCCGCGCGCACCACTGGTCGACTTAGGACCGTAGTAGACAACCCAATGCAATGGAGTCTCAAGAGCTTTGAACTCCAGCTCCCCGGGTGGCGGCTTCGGCTTTTCGGCAAACTCGCGCGCACGACAAATGGCCTGGGCGGCGGTGATGACCGGAAGCGCTCCGCAATCCGCCGCCGACCCGACGGTGGGCAAGAAAAGTGACAGGAATACGACGATTGGTCCGGCAACGCGTGTCATAGCGGGGCTTAACGTCTGAATTCACCGGCCTTGCGCGGCTTCATGCGCAAGCGCCTTGCGGACCGACAACTGTGCCGGGCCGTCGTAGATGACACATGGCCGAATGGAGCTTGCGAAAATCCTCGCTCTTCCCTAGCGCATATCGCACAAAGGCGACAATCGCTTTTCCTTCTCTTTCAGTCATCGCTTCAGCTGTCTCGCCATTTTGGCCATATCCCCAGACCGTCCATAGGGCGCCAAGATGTCCATCGATCCGGACGACTGCGTGATGGTATTGATCCTCGCGTCCGCCAAATACCCTCGCAGTGCAGACCATCGCGGCCTCCCCCGTTCTTTGCGGCAAAGGTCGGCGTGGTTTGCCATCGTCGCGGCATTCTGCACGGGGATCTCCGATCTGCAAGCGACGCAAGTCCACTAGCCGGAAGTGATTGGCGGGGAGTGCCTGTCGGAGGGCAGCCTGAGAATTGTCACATACAGACTGAGCCCACTCGCGCGTCAGCAGTGGGCACACCCGTCGCGGGTGCCCATCAGAGTCATTCGAGCCGTATGTCCGCACAACCACAGAGAGGCTATCAAGCACCAATGGCTTTTTTGGGTCTGCCGAACCGTACAGGAAGTCGTTCAACGCACTCAGAGGACGTTCAGGACGTTCGCCGTCGCCCTTCCGGTCCAAAGGAAATGATGGTTTCCGGTAGGCGTAGTAGGCGTAATCGTGCATGGCAATGAATGGAAGAACCAAAGTGTGTTGCGCGACTGAGACCTGAATGTCGGCTGAAAGCAATCCCACTTCGCCCTCGACCGCGGAATATTGATCCGAATATTCATCCTCTCCGCATGAGGCGAGGACAGCCGGAAGGCTGGACAGGAGAATGGATAGAAGAAGCGCTCGGCTCATGCTGCCCAACGTGAATTAGCTGACGAAATAGGGGACGGAATAGGCGACATGTCGTCTTGTTGTTCGTTTCGCGACAAGTTACCGAGGAACTCAGCGGCGGTAAACGACATATGCCACGGCAGATGCACCGAGCGGTGTGGACACCGCTCAGGCGCTTATTCGGGCTCGATGCCGGCAGCCTTTGCGAGTTGCCCCAGCATGTCGATTTCGCGGCGGGCCGCAGCGGCCATTTCGGCCGGGCTGTTGCCGATCGGCGCGCTCAAGCCAAGCTCGAACATGCGCTGCGCGAACTCGGGAGAGCGCAGCACCTCGACGGCCGCGGTGTGCAGGCGCTGGATGATGGGAGCCGGCGTTTTCGCAGGTGCCAGAAAACCGTACTCCAGCCCAAGGTTGTAGCTTTCCAGGCCGCTCGTCTCGCTGACCGTCGGCGTGTCGGGCAGCTGGGGTGCGCGCTGCGCCGTGGTCAGAGCCAGCGCGCGCAGCCGGCCTTGCTTGATGAACGGGAGCGCCACGGGAATGCCGACGATGCCGACTTGGACGTGGCCGGCGGCGAGGTCTGCGGCCGCCGGCGCACCGCCCTTGTACGGAACATGGTTCAGCTTGATCGAGCCGAGCTTCATCAAGAGCTCGATGGCGAGATGGCTGGCGCTACCCTGGCCGAATGACGCCATCGTGATCGCGCCGGGCTTGGCCTTCGCCAGGTTGACGAGCTCGGCCATGTTCGTCGCCGGCAGTGAAGGATGCGCCACCACGACCATGGGCGAAGTCGTGATCTGGGTGATCGGCGCGAAATCGGCGATCGGATCGAACCGCAGCGTCTTGTGCGTGGCCGGAAACATCGCCTGGTTGGTCATGCTTTGCACCATCAACGTGTACCCGTCGGGCGCAGCTTTCGCCACGATGTCGGCACCGATCGCACCGCTCGCGCCGCCGCGGTTGTCGATGACGATGGGCTGGCCGAGCACTTTCGCGAGCGGTTCCGCAAAAACGCGCCCGATGACGTCGCTGGGTCCGCCGGCGGGCCACGGAATGACGAGCCTGATCGGCTTGACGGGGTACGACTGTGAAAGAGCGGAACAGGCCGCAAAGCTCAGTGCAAGCCACAGCAATGCTCGCTTCATCTTGCCTCCTCTTAGACCCGAGCGGTCACTAGGTGGATTTCCTCGGGATAGGTCACCCCGTCGCCATCCTCGAAGCGCCCCATCGCACGCTTCACGCTGTCGCCGATGCTCTTGCGCGTCTCGGGATCGGCCGCGGCGAGCGCCGCGGCAACCGGCGTTCCGGCCAGGTGCTCGAGAACGAAGCGTTCCACGCCGGGCAAATGGATGTTCAATCGGCTGACGCTCACTTCTACTTCGGACCAGCCTGACGCCGCGACGAGCCGTTCGAGCTCGTCTTTACCCGGAGCCTTGCGCGAAGCGCAGAAGCTCGTGGCCGTGGTTCCGTCGACGAACCGGGCGAGCGCCTCGCCGACCGCGGTGTGATACGGGCCGACGGCGGCCCAAACGCTGAGCGCAAGCCGGCCTCCGCTGCGCGCGACCCGGCGCATTTCGCGCAAGGCGAGGGCCTTGTCCGGGAAGAATTGCAACCCCTGCTGGCACAGAACGGCGTCGACGCTCGCGTCGGGCAGCGGAAGAGCGAGCGCGCTGCCCTCGAGCCAGTCGATCGCTGCACCGTCGGGCGCGGGAAGCGAGCGCGCCACGCTG
>DATMJC010000055.1:0-2585 GCA_035554435.1 Burkholderiales bacterium
TCCGGATACACCGAGGAGCCCGGACTGCTGGTAGATCAGCTTCTCGACCGCGCGCGCGTCCATGCCGCGCTCGTCCATGAGGTACAGGATCACGCCCGGATCGAGCGCGCCGCTGCGGGTGCCCATCGGCAGGCCGTCCACGGCGGTGAAGCCCATGGTGCTCGCCACGCTGCGGCCGGATTGGAGCGCGCACATGCTGGCGCCGTTTCCGAGGTGCAGCACCACCGTCTTCCCCTGCGCCGCGCGCGGATCGAATTGCGCCAGCACCGACGCGATGTATTCGTACGACAGGCCGTGAAAGCCATAGCGGCGCACGCCGGCCTCGGTGAGCTCCGCCGGCAGCGCGAACATCTGCGCCACCGCCGGGTTGGAGCGGTGCATCGCGGTGTCGAAGCACGCCACCTGCGGCAGCGCGGGCGAGCGCTCGAGCAGCGCCCGGATCGGCGCGAGGTTGTGCGGCTGGTGAAGCGGCGCGAGCGGAATCAGTCGCTCGAGCTGCGCCACCATCGCCGCGTCGACGCGCACCGGCGCGGCATGCTCCGCGCCGCCATGCACGACGCGGTGGCCGACCGCGGCGAGGCGGTGCCGCTCGCCGTGCGTGCTCTTCAGCCAGTCGACGATGTGCGCGAGCGCAGCCTCGTGCCCGAGCTTCGTCTGCGCCGGCCAACGCTTCTCGGCGACCTTCGCTCCGGTCGCGTCGCGGGCCACGAACTGCGGCGAGGTGTGGATCGCGGCCATCTGCCCGCCGGCGACGAGCGCGAGCTCGTCCCGGTCGTCGGCGAACAGCGAAAACTTGATGCTGGAGGAGCCGGCGTTGAGGACGAGGATCGCGTCGTCCATCGCGCCTCGCTAGGCGGCGATCGCCTTGGCGGCGCTATCGCGGCGCGCCTGCGCGACGAGCGCGGCGACGGCGCAGGAGGCGAGCCGCGCCATCACCGAATCGGCGCGGCTGGTCAGGATGATCGGCACCTTCGCGCCGAGGACCACCCCTGCACAGTCGGCCTGGGCGAGGAACGACAGGCTCTTCGCGAGCATGTTGCCGGCCTCGAGGTCCGGAACGATCAGGACGTTGGCGCGGCCGGCGACCGGCGACACGATCTTCTTGATGCCCGCGGCTTCCAGGTTGATGGCGTTGTCGAGCGCGAGCGGGCCGTCGAGAATGCCGCCGGTGATCTGGCCGCGGTCGGCCATCTTGCACAGCGCCGCCGCCTCCACCGTCGAGGGCACGTCGGGATTCACCGTCTCCATCGCCGACAGGATCGCCACGCGCACCTCCGGGAAGCGCAGCGCGTGCGCGAGATCGATCGCGTTCTGCACGATGTCGACCTTGTCCTTGAGCGAGGGCGCGATGTTGACCGCGGCGTCGGAGATGATGAGCGCGGTGGCGTAGGAGGGCACGTCCATCACGAAGCAATGGCTGATGCGGCGCGCGGTGCGCAGCCCGGTGTCGCGCTTGACCACCTCCGCCATCAGCTCGTCGGTGTGCAGCGCGCCCTTCATCAGGGCCTCGGCCTTGCCGCCGCGCACCAGCTCGACCGCCTTCGCCGCGGCGGCATGGCTGTGCGGCGCGTCGACCAGCTGGTAGCCCGCGATGTCGAGCTTGAGGCTCTTGGCCAGCGCGTCGATCTTCGCCTTGGGTCCGACCAGGATCGGCCGGATCAGGCCGAGCTTGGCGGCGTCGACCGCGCCCGAGAGCGAGCTCTGGTCGCACGGATGCGCGACCGCGGTCGGCACCGGCTCAACCGCCTTGGCGGCGTCGATCAGGCGCTGGTATTTCTCGTGGCTCATGCCGATTTCAGCTCCGCCGCCGGTTGGTCGATTCCGAGGATGCCGGCGACGCGGCGCAGGCGCTCCACCTGGAACGGCGTCAACTCGCCGCGCGCCCGGATCACGGCGCGTGCCGCCTCGAAGCCGCGGCGCCGCAGCTGCATGTCGGGCGCGAGCTTCGGCAGCGCGTCGATCGCGCGTTCCTCGTGCAGGGCCAGCACGAACGCCTGGCGCTTGAGCGCCGCCTTGAGGACCGACAGGGAGGGCACGTTCTCGGGCCTGGTTTCCTCGATCATGCGGCGCAGGAGGTTGAACGGCCGCTCGTCGCCCACCTTGTCCTCTCGCCCGACGTAGAGCAGCAGCCGCGCCCAGGCATCGACCAGCGCTCCGCTTTCGATGTGCGACTCGATCTCCTTCAGCTTGAGGCGCTTGAGCTCCTCGTGCTCCCAGGTTGCCTCCGCGGGGCCGCGCGCGTTCGCGTCGCCCGCTTTCATGCCGACCGCGGCCGCGAGCCAGGGCGACTCGTACAGTCCCTTGAACATGCGCTCGACCAGGTCGTCGCGCACGTCGCGATAATGGTCGAGCGCGTCCTCGATCTGCGCCGACATCTTCTTCTCCGCCTGCGCAAGCGGGTTGTCGGCAGCGACCGGTTGCCGATTCTCGCGCACCCACTCCGCCGTGGCTTTCACCCACCACATCCAGGGATTGAGATCCGAGAAGGCCCAGCGCTCCATGCGCGCCGGGTTCAAGTCCCGCGCCAGGCGCGCCGTGGCCTCGTTCGACATCGCTTTCACGAAAGGCGAGGCGAAGGTGTCGTA
>DATMJC010000056.1:0-3256 GCA_035554435.1 Burkholderiales bacterium
CTGCTTCTGCACGCCGAGGCGCTGGATGCTGAGCGTCATGACGTCGCCCGGCTTGAGGAACACCGGCGTCGGCTTGATGCCCAGGCCCACGCCGGGCGGCGTGCCGGTGGCGATGATGTCGCCGGGAAGCAGCGTCATGTACTGGCTGACGTGCGAGATGATCCTGGCGACGCCGAAGATCATGGTGCGCGTATTGCCCGTCTGCATGCGCTGGCCGTTCACGTCGAGCGCCATGTCGAGGCTCTGCGGATCGGGGATCTCGTCGGTGGTGACCAGCCAGGGGCCGATCGGCCCGGCGCTGTCGAAGCCCTTGCCCTTGTCCCACTGGCTGGTCGCCATCTGGAACGAGCGCTCGGAAACGTCGTTGACGATGCAATAGCCGGCGACGTGGCTGAGCGCCTCGGCCTCGCTCACGTACTTCGCGGTAGTGCCGATGACCACGCCGAGCTCGACCTCCCAGTCGAGCTTGGTCGAGCCCCTGGGCTGGATCACGTCGTCGCTCGGCCCGCTGATGCAGGTGGTGGCCTTCATGAACACGATCGGCTCCGACGGGATCGGCATGCCGGCTTCCTTGGCATGGTCGGAGTAGTTGAGGCCGATGGCGACGAACTTGCCGATGCCGACGTACGGCACGCCCAGGCGCGGGCTGCTGTTCACGAGCGGCAGCGTGTCCGCCTTGAGGCGCGACAGCGTCTTCAGCTGGCGCGGCGAGATCTCGTTCGGGCCGATGTTGTCGATCACCTTGGACAGATCGCGCAGGCGGCCTTCGCCGTCGATCACGCCCGGCTTCTCATAGCCGGGCTTGCCATAGCGGCACAGCTTCATATCGTCATTCCCCCGTCGATCGAGTAAGCGTTTCCGGTGGCGAACAGCGATTCGTCCGAGGCGAGGAACACCAGGATCCCCGTGATGTCGTCCACCGTGCCCAGCCGCCCCATGGGCTGGCGCGCAACGAAATCCTTGCGCGCCTGCACCGGGTCGGCGAAGGCGTTGATCCTTCCCTGCAGCGACGGCGTATCGACCGTCCCGGGGCAAATCGCGTTGCAGCGGATGCCTTTGCTTACGTAGTCGGCAGCGATCGACTTGGTAAGCCCGATGACCGCGGCCTTGCTCGCGCCATAGACGAAGCGGTTGGGCAGCCCGCGGATGGACGAGGCCACCGAAGCCATGTTGATGATCGACCCGCGCCCCTTCTTCAGCATCCCCGGAATGAACGCGCGCGACACGAGGAACATCGACTTGACGTTGACCGCGAAGCCCTGGTCCCAGTCCTTCGGGGTGGCGTCCAGGATGCTGCCGTGATGGACGATGCCGGCGCAGTTGAACAGCACGTCCACGTCGCCGGCTTCGCGCGCCACCCGGGCGATCGCCGCCTCGTCGGTGACGTCCAGCGCCCGGATTTGAATTCCCTGTTTGCCTTCCAGGTCGGAAAGAGCGGAGGCGTTCATGTCGGTGGCCCACACCCGCGCGCCCTCGCGAGCGAAGGCGAGCGCCGCGGCGCGTCCCATCCCCTGAGCCGCCGCGGTGACGAACGCGACCTTGCCTTGCAGACGTCCTGCCATGAGGGCAGCGATTATACTTCGCGTAACCGTGAACCAGCTTGATTTCGCAGGCCGGACCGCAGTGGTCACCGGCGGCGCGCAGGGCATCGGCGCCGCGATCGTGGAGCGGCTGCGCAGCTCGGGCGCGCGCGTGCAGATCTGGGATCTCGACGGCACGCCCAGAGTGGACGTGTCCGACCCGGCCTCGGTGGACGCAGCGCTGAAGCACGCGCTGAAGGAGCTCGGCAAGATCGACGTGCTGGTGAACAACGCCGGCATCGCCGGCCAGAACGTGCCGACCGTCGAGTACCCGATCCAGGAATGGGAGCGGGTGCTGCGCGTCAACCTCAGCGGCCCGTTCCTGTGCTGCCGCGCCGTGGCGCCGCACATGGTCAACGCGCGCTACGGCAGGATCGTGAACATCGCCTCCGTCGCCGGCAAGGAAGGCAACCCGAACGCGGTGGCGTACTCGGCGTCCAAGGCGGGCGTGATCTCGCTCACCAAGTCGCTCGGCAAGGAGCTCGCGCAGACCGGGGTGCTGGTGAACTGCGTGACCCCGGCCGCGGCCAAGACCGCGATCTTCGAGCAGATGACCGAGAGCCACATCCAGTACATGCTGTCGAAGATCCCGATGAACCGCTTCGTCAACGTCGACGAGGTGGCGGCGCTGGTGTGCTGGCTCGCGAGCGAGGACTGCTCGTTCTCGACCGGCGGGGTGTTCGACATCTCCGGCGGCCGTGCCACCTACTGACCACAAGAAGCGCCGCAGCGCGCAGTGGTTCAGCCGCCAGGACATCTATGGCTTCATCTATCGCAGCTGGGTGAAGAATCGCGGCGTGCCGAACGACCAGTTCGACGGCCGTCCGGTCATCGGCATCTGCAACACCTGGTCCGAGCTCACGCCTTGCAACACGCACTTCCGCATCCTCGCCGACCACGTGCGCCACGGCATTCTGGAGGCTGGCGGCTTCCCCTTCGAGTTCCCGGTGATGTCGCTCGGCGAAACGCTGCTGCGGCCCACGGCCATGCTCTACCGCAACCTCGCCAGCATGGATGCCGAGGAATCGATCCGCGGCAATCCGCTGGACGGCGTGGTGCTGCTCGGCGGCTGCGACAAGACCACGCCCTCGATCCTGATGGGGGCGGCGAGCGTCGACCTGCCGACGATCTTCGTTTCCGGCGGCCCGATGCTCTCGGGCAAATACCGCGGCCAGGACATCGGCTCGGGCACCAACGTCTGGTCGATGTCGGAAGACCTGCGCGCCGGCAAGATCACGCTGGAGGAGTTCCACGAGGCCGAGTCGTGCATGCACCGCTCGCACGGGCACTGCATGACCATGGGCACCGCCTCGACCATGGCCTCGATGGTCGAGTCGCTCGGCGTCGCCCTTCCGGGCAATGCCGCCTATCCGGCGGTGGATGCGCGCCGCAACGTCCTCGCGCGCATGGCCGGGCGGCGCATCGTCGAGCTGGTGAAAGAGGACGTGCGGCTCTCGCGCATCCTAACCAGGGAGGCGTTCGAGAACGCGATCCGCGCCAACGCCGCCATCGGCGGCTCGACCAACGCCGTGATCCACCTGATCGCCGTCGCGCGCCGCATCGGCGTCGAGCTGACGCTCGACGACTGGGATCGCGCCGGCGAGGGCGTGCACACGCTCGTCAACCTCATGCCGAACGGCAAGTATCTGATGGAGGACTTCTGCTACGCCGGCGGG
>DATMJC010000057.1:0-56045 GCA_035554435.1 Burkholderiales bacterium
GCTGTTCGACCTGCTGACGACGATCAAGGTCTCCATGACCGACCCGCGCTGGGCGGGCTTCGGCGTCGAGGCCTATGTCTTCGCCGCGGCGGTTTACTTTGTGTTCTGCTTCGCGATGTCGCTCTACAGCCGCAAGCTCGAACAGCCTGCTATTTCTCGAAGATGAGCATCAGGTAGGCGGCAAAGAGGAGCAGGTGCACCGCGCCGAGGAGGACGTTGGTGCGCACGCTGGCGAACGTCAGCATGCTCACCACAAGGGTCAGGACGAGCAGCGTGACGTCGGCGGGGTCGAGGCCGAGCACGATGGTCTGGCCGGTGATGAAGCCGATCGCGAGCACCGCGGGAATCGTCAGGCTGATGCTGGCGAGCACCGAGCCGAGCAGGAGGTTCACCGAGCGCTGGAGCTGATTGGCGAGCGCGGCGCGCGCGGCGCTGAGCGATTCCGGCGCAAGCACCAGTACCGAGACGAGAAAGCCCGCGAGCGCGCGCGGCGCATGCATCACGTCGATGCCGTAGTTGATCGGCACCGCGATCTGCTTGGCGAGAAGCAGCACCACCGTGAGGTAGAGGAGCAGCAGCGGGACGTGAAGGGCGAGCGGGCGCGCCGGGGCGCCGGCGCCGCGGCCGGCGTCCTCGCCGCTGGCGTGGACGAAGTATTCGCGGTGGCGCAGGTTCTGGATGGCGAGAAACACGCCGTACAGCACCAGCGACATCGCTATCAGGAAGGTGGCATGGAGCGGCGAGTAGGTCGGTCCCGGCGAGGACTCGGTGAAGTTCGGCAGCACCAGGCCGAGCACCGAGATCGGCACGATCACGGCGAGGAAGGCGCTGGCGCCCTGCAGGTTGTAGGTCTGCTCGTGGTAGCGCAGCCCGCCGAGGAGCAGCGACAGGCCGACCATGCCGTTCAGCACGATCATCACCACGGCGAACATCGCATCGCGCGCCAGCGTGGCGTTGCCCTTGCCGCCATACATCACCGCGGCGATGATGGTCACCTCGATCGCGGTCACGGCGAGCGTGAGCACCAGGGTTCCGGCCGGTTCGCCGAGCTGCTCGGCGATGCTGTCGGCGTGGCGCACGGCGGCGAAAGACGCGAGCATGATCACGCCGAAAAGCCACAGCGACATCAGCGCGAACCAGAACGGGTTGGACAGATCCCCAAGCCATCCCGCGCCGAAGGCGACGAAGAGCGCCACCGTCGCCACGCAGACGGCGAGCGGCCATTCGCGCGCCAGCGGGGAAAACGTGGTCCGGCCCTGTTTTTGAGTCTTGTTCAGTCGCGCTTGACGCCGGCCGCGGTCATCTGCGCCCAGGCGCGCTGGAGCGAGCCGTCGAGGTCGATCGCGCGGCAAGCGTTCTCGATGACGGTGGTGTCGAACCCGGCCGCGCGCGCGTCGAGCGCGGTCCAGGCGACGCAGAAGTCGGTCGCGAGGCCGCAGACGTACAGCTTCTCGAGCTTGCGCTCCCGGAGATAGCCGGCGAGGCCGGTGGCGGTACGGCGGTCGGCCTCGAGGAAGGCCGAGTAGCTGTCGATGTCCGCATGATGGCCCTTGCGGATGACGAGCTGCGCTTTCGTCAAGTTCAAGTCCGGGTGAAAAACAGCACCCGGGGTTCCCTGGACGCAGTGGTCGGGCCACAGGACCTGCGAGCCATAGGAGAGCTGGAGGGTCTCGAAGGGCTTCTTTCCCGGATGCGACGAGGCGAAGGAGATGTGCCGGCGCGGATGCCAATCCTGGGTGAGCACGATGTTGTCGAAGCGCACCGCGAGCCGGTTGACGAGCGGCACGACCTCGTCGCCGCGCGGAACGGCGAGCGCGCCGCCGGGCATGAAATCGTTCTGGAGGTCGACGACCACCAGGCAGGTGCCGGACACGGCTACTTCTTTTTCTCCTGGGCGAGCTCGGCCGCCAGCCGCAGCGCGGCGAGGTACGAGCGCCAGCCGAAGCCCTGGACGGTGCCCTTCACCGCCGGGGAGATGATCGAGTGGGTGCGCCACTCCTCGCGCGCGTGCAGGTTCGACATGTGCACCTCGATCACCGGGAAGGGCATCGCCTTGATGCAGTCGTGCAGCGACACGCTGTGCTGCGTGAGCCCGCCCGGATTGAGGATCGCGCCGGCGGCGTCGTCCATATGCTTGTGGAAGAGGTCCACGAGAGCGCCTTCGTGGTTCGACTGCAGGATCACCAGCTCGACCTTGAGCTCGCGCGCGAGCGCCTGGAGCTTCTCGTTGATCTCCTCGAGCGTGGTGGTGCCGTAGATGTGGGGCTCGCGCCGGCCGAAGAGGTTCAGGTTCGGCCCGTGCAGGACGAGGATTTTCATCTTGTTAGCTCCGGTTGGCGGCGTTCCAGTTCTTTTCCAGATTGGCGACGAGCGCCTGGCTGAAATGGCATTGTGCCTGCTCCCGAGCGTACACCGCCATGTAGCGGCGGAACAGCTCGAGCGGCTCCTCCCCGACGCGGATCGCGCGCCGGTTGCCCGCGGCGCTGACGACACCGGAGCCTGTGAGCTTCTCCACTGTTTCTGAAATCGCGCGGTCCATATCGCTGGGGGAAACCACCGCGTCGCAGAGCATTCGTCCTACGGGGCTCGCGCATTCGATGCGCAGCTCGGCCAGGATCGCCTGGCGCGCGATGCGGTCGCCGACGAAGCGCGGCAGGCGCAGGTTCGCGGCGCCCGGGATGATGCCTTCCTTGCGCGCCGGCAGCGTGAGGTACGCGTCCTCGGCGGCGAGCGTGTGATCGATCGTGAGCAGGATCTGGCAGTGCCCGCCGATCGCGAAGCCCTCGACCGCGGCGATCCAGAGCTTCTCGGCCGAAGCGTTCTCCGGAGATTCGTTTTCGAAAGCGACGCCGCGGTAGAGCTTGTTCACCAGGCCGAGATCGCGGATCAGGTACCAGAGGTAGCGGATCCTGCCCTGGTAGAGATGCGTGAGGTTGATTCCGGCGCCGAAGAGGCGCCGCCCAGCGTACTTCGGGTGCTCGACGAAATCGCCGCGCAGCACGCAGACCTCGGTCTTGCGGTCGAGCAGCGCGACGTCGACGGCGACCTCCAAACCCTCGAGCGTCGACTCGTCCTCGGCGTTGAGATAGCGCGGGTTGCGCATCGTCACCACCGCGGCCTTGCCCTGTCGCTCGAGGCGGGCGCCGGGCAGCTCGAATCTCCCCGTGCGATCGAACTCGGCGAGCCTCTCCGCGGTTTTGGGATGCGGAAGCAGCATCGCGTGGCAAAGGTGCGTGCCGGCGGCGGGGTCGGCGAGGATCTCGGCGAGGAAAGCGCCATGCGCCTTCTCCACGCCTTGCTTCTCCTTGAGCGGCAGACGCGCTTCGGCCGCGAGCTCGTCCACGGAGGGCAGCGCCGCTTTTTCGGCCGCCCGACGGCACAGCTCGTCCACGCGCACGAAGCGCGTGCGCTGCGCCGTGAGCTCGTCGTAGAGGGCTAGCGCGTCCATTCCCATAATGTAAGGATAATCGCACATGATCCGCGGCTCGACCGAGCTCGTCGCCCACATCGGCTACCCGACCCATACGTTCAAGTCGCCGATGATCTATAACCCCTACTTCGAGCAGGCGGAAATCGACGCCGTGGTTGTGCCGATGAGCTGCGAGGCCGAGCACTATCCGGCGTTCCTGAGATCGGTGTTCACGCTGACGAACGTCCGCGGCGCGATCATCACGATGCCGCATAAGGTCAGCACCGTCGGCCTGCTCGACGAAGCGACGATCGCGGTGAAGATCGCGGGCTCCTGCAACGCCGTGCGGCGCGCGGCCGACGGGCGCCTGCAGGGCGATCTCTTCGACGGCGAGGGCTTTGTGCGCGGCGTGCGTCGCAAGGGATGCAGGCTCGAAGGCGCGCGTGCGCTCGTCGTGGGCTGCGGCGGCGTCGGCTCGGCGATCGCCGCGTCGCTGGCTGCCGCCGGCGTGAGCGCGCTGACGCTCTTCGATGCGCATGCCGACGCTGCCCGGGGCTTGGCGCGGCGTCTCACCACGCACTACCCAACAATAGAATTGAAAAACGGATCGAAGGACCCGGTCGCCCATGATCTGGTCGTCAACGCCACGCCGCTTGGCATGAATGCCGGCGACCCGCTGCCGATGGACGTCGCGCGCATTTCATCCAAGACCTTTGTCGGCGAGGTGGTGCTGAAGGAGGAAATGACGCCTTTCCTCGAGGCGGTGCGGATGCGCGGCTGCCGCTACCAGGTCGGCGCGGACATGCTGTTCGAGCAGGTCCCGGCGTACCTGGAATTCTTCGGCTTTCCTGCGACCACGCCGGAGGCATTGCGCTCGGTCGCGCGGATTACTTACTGAAATTGAAATGAACCGGCCTATCGGACTCGCGGCGCTCACGGTTCTCGAGCTGCCGCACGAGGAGCAGATCCGCGTCGCGGCGCAGGCCGGCTACACCCACGTGGGACTGCGCCTGGTTCCCGTGGCGGGGCAGCCCTACCAGCATAGCTTCGATGTTTCTGCAGTCGAACGAACCCTGGTGGAGCACGGCGTTCGGGTGCTCGACGTCGAAGTCTTTCGCCTCACGCCGGAAACCAAATTCGCCGACTTCGAAGCGGTGCTCGAAGCCAGCGCGCGCCTGAAAGCGACCGAGCTCCTGGTGCACGGCGCCGATCCGGACGAATCCCGCCTCGCCAAGACGTTCGGAGCGCTTTGCGATCTCGCGGCGCGCTATGGGCTTGCGGCGAACCTCGAGCCGATGCCGTGGGTCGACGTGTCGAACGTGGCCAAAGCCATGCGCATCATCGACCTGGCCGCGCGGCCGAACGGCGGCCTGCTGGTGGATGCGATCCACTTCTTCCGCGGCGGCGACACGCCGCAAGTGCTTTCCAGCGTGCCGTCGACGCGCCTGCGCTATGCGCAGCTCTGCGACGCCGCGCCCGGCCGGCCGGCGCAAATGGAGGAGATTATTCGCCAGGCGCGCTCGGAGCGCCTCTTCCCGGGCGACGGCGGGCTCGATCTGCGCGGACTGCTGCGCGCGCTCCCCGCGGGCATTCCGCTCAGCCTGGAGGTTCCGGTTTCGCAAAAGCTGCCGCCGCTCGAGCGGGCGCGGCGCGCGCTCGATGCGACGAAAGCTATACTCGTCTCCGCGGAGGGGACATGATTTTCGATCTGCGCATCTACACGCTGCACAACAACAAGTTCGCCGCCTGGCTCAAGCTTTACGAGGAATACGGCCATCCGACGCAGGTGAAGCATTGCGGCGAGCCGGTTTTCTACGCCACGACCGAGGTCGGGCCGCTCAACCAGGTGGTGCACGTGTGGAAGTACGCGAGCCAGGCCGACCGCGAGAAGAAGCGCGACGCGCTTATGTCGGATCCGGCGTTCAAGGAATACCTCGCCAAGAGCCGCGAGCTCGGCGCGCACCAGAGCCAGGAGTGCCGCATCCTCAAGTCGACCTCTTTCTCGCCGCTGTAATGAAAAAAGCCTGTGTGATGGGCCATCCGATCGCGCATTCGCGCTCGCCGATGATCCATGGCTACTGGCTCAGGACGCTCGGCATCGAGGGAGCGTACGAGCTGAAGGACCTCATGCCCGAGCAATTTCCTGGATTTGTGGGTGAGCTGGGAAAGAACGGTTATGTCGGCGGCAACGTAACCGCGCCTCACAAAGAGGCTGCCTACCGCGCGGTCAGCGCGCGCGATGCGGCCTCTGAGGCGGTCGGCGCCGTGAATACGCTCTGGCTCGAGAACGGGAGGCTGATGGGCGGCAATTCCGACGTCCACGGCTTCATCGCCAACCTCGACGATCGCGCGCCCGGCTGGAACGTGCCAGGCTGCAACGTGGTGATCCTCGGGGCCGGCGGCGCCAGCCGCTCGGCGGTCTATGCGTTCCGACAGCGCGGCATCGAAGTGCACGTCGTGAATCGCACCGTCGCGCGCGCGCAGGAGCTGGCGCAGCGCTTCGGTGCGAGCGCTCATCGGTGGAATGACTTGGCGAAACTGCTGTCTCAGGCCGACGTGCTCGTGAACTGCACCTCGCTCGGCATGCAGGGCAAGGACCCGCTGCAGATCGATCTCGGGCCGCTCAGGAAGAGCGCCGTGGTCTACGACATCGTCTACGTCCCGCTGGAGACGCCGCTTCTCGCGCAGGCGAAGAAGCGCGGCCACCGCACGGTCGACGGCCTGGGCATGCTCCTGCAGCAGGCGGGATTCGGTTTTCGCAAATGGTTCGGCGGTGAGCCGAAGGTCACGCCGGAGCTGCGCAGCATGGTCGAGGCGGACATCGCCGCCAAGGCACCGACCTGAACGATGAACCCCGTTTCGGCGCGCAATATCCGCTTCGTCGGCCATTCGGACATGAACGGCAAGGGCGACGGCGTGCAGGTCATGGTGCACCGCGGCTACGCCTACGTCGGCCACGGCTTCAGCAACGGCATCACCACCCTCGACGTGCGCGACGCGAAGCACCCGAAGGTCACCGATTTCATCGCCTGCCCGCAGGGGACGCGCGCCTTCCACCTGCAGACCCACGAGGACCTTCTTCTGGCGGTGAACGCGCCCAGTGTCTGGACGATGCAGCAGTTCCAGCAGAGCGACCAAAACTATTTCGGCGGCTCGCCGGCCGACCGCCTCAAGGGGACCGGGATCGAGTTCACGGCCGGCATCCGGGTCTACGATATTTCCAAGCTGGAGAAGCCGCGCGAGATTGGTTTCATGCCCGTCGACGGAGTGGGGCCGCACCGGATCTGGTACGTGGGCGGGCGCTATGCCTACGCCTCGATCCACTTCGCCGATTTCACCGACCACATCCTCGCGATCATCGACATGTCGCAGCCGAGCAAACCGCAGCTCGTGGGGCGCTGCTGGCTCCCCGGCATGTGGCGTGGTGGCGGCGAGACGCCGAGCTGGCCCGCCGGCAAGCGATACGCGCTGCATCATGCGCTGGTCGATGGCGAGCTCGCCTACGCCGCCTGGCGCGATGGCGGACTGACCGTGGTCAGCGTCGCCGATCCGGCGCGGCCGAAGATCCTCGTCCACCGCCTTCCGCAGCCGGGCGGCGGCGGCACGCATTCGCCGCTGCCGCTGCCGGAGCGCAAGCTCCTAGTCCTCGCCGACGAGCCCACCTTTGCCAACTGCAAGGAAGGGCGGCGCCACATCTGGACCTACGACGTGCGCGAGCCATCCGACCCGAAGGTCATTGCGTCCTTCCCGGAGCCCGGCGAATCCGACTATTGCGCGAAGGGCGGGTTTTTCGGCCCGCACAACCTGCACGAGAACCGGCCGGGCGCATTCCAGAGCTCCAAGCTCATCTTCGCCACCTACTACAACGCGGGCGTGCGGGTCTACGACATCGCGGACCAGTCCCGGGCGAAGGAGATCGCGTTCTACGTGCCGCCCAATCCCGCGAAGATGGTGGATCCGCGGCCAAACCGGCCGCAGGTGCTCCAGACGGCCGATTGCTATGTCGACCGCAACGGGCTCATGTACCTGACCGACCAGAACGCGGGTCTTAACATTCTGCAGTTCGAGGGTCTCTGACAGAGGAGGGGAACGTGAACGCAAGGTGGAGGGGAGTAGCGGCAGCCGGCATGCTCGCGCTCGGCGCGGCGTCAGCGCAGGCGCAGCAGACGGTCTTCATGCCGATCGTGATCGAGGTGTCGGGCAACGGTGCCGTGTCGGGCACCAATTTCCGCGACGGCGCGCTGATGGCGATCGACGAGATCAACGCCAAGGGCGGGATCCTCAAGCGCAAGATCAACGCGCCGGTGAGCGACACGCAGAGCAACGCCGGCATCTCGCGCGCCCAGGTGCAGAAGGCGATCGACGGCAACCCGTATGTGATCCTCGGCCCGGTGTTCTCCGGCTCGGTGAAGGTGAACATGATCCTTGCCCAGCAGGCCGAGATCCCGCAGATGACCGGAGCGGAGGCCGCCGAGATCACGCAGATGGGCAACGACTACATCTTCCGCACGTCCTTCGGGCAGCAGATGAGCATGCCGAAGATGGCGATCTTCGTCGCACAAAGCCTCAAGGCGAAGACGGTGGCCTTCCTGTGGGTGAACAACGATTACGGCAAGGGCGGACGCGACGTGTTTTTCAAGGAGATGGCGGCGCGCAAGATCAAGATCGTCGCCGACGTCTCGACCGAGTCCGGCCAGGTGGACTTCGCCGCCGACATCGTCAAGCTGAAGGCGGCGAACGCCGACGTCATCTTCATCTACACCAACGAGGAGGAGTGTGCGCGCGTGCTGCGCGAGGCGCGCAAGCAGGGCGTGAAGACGCCGATCATCGGCGAGACCAACGTCATCAGCCAGAAGGTGATCGAGCTCGCGGGCGACACGGCCAACGGTGTGAAAGGGCACGTGGGCTTGACCGCCGACGCGCCGATCCCGGCGGTGCTCGAGTTCCGCGACAAGTTCCAGAAGCGCTTCAAGTACCTGCCCGACCACAACGGCATCAAGGGCTACACCGCGGTGTACGCGGTCAAGCACGCGACCGAGAAAATGGGCAAGTTTGACAGCAAGGCGCTCGCCAAGCTGATGCACGGCCTGACCATCACGCCGCAGCAAGAGCCGGGCATCCTGATCGAGACCACGTGGGACGCGAAGGGCGACATCGACCGCATCAGCTTCCTGGTCGAGGTGGTGGACGGCAAGCAGAAGGTGGTCGAGATCGTGCCGAAGCTCGGTAAATAGCGAGGTCGTAGGTCGCTAATCTGGACAAGTAGTCCTGGCCGACTTCCTGCAGCTCGCGGTCGCGGGGATCGCGACCGGCGGCATCTACGCGCTGGTCGCGGTCGGCTTCGTGCTGCTGTGGCAGACCTCGCAGACGATCAATTTCGCGCAGGGCGAGTTCGTCATGCTGCCGGCGTTCTTCGTGCTGGCGGCGATGAAGTTCGGCGGGCTGTCCTTCCCGCTGGCGCTCGCGGTCGGCTTGCTGGTCGCGCTTCTGGTGCTCGGCCTGCTGTTCAAGCAGATGGTGGTCGATCCGATATTGCGGCACGGCGTGCTGCCGCTGGTCATTTCGACCCTGGGCCTCGCCATCCTCATGAAGGAGGGCGTCAAGGAGTTCTACGCCGCCGAGGCGCAGGCATTTCCGGGCGTCTGGCCGACGAGCAACCTCACGCTCGGCGGTGCGGTCATTTCGGCGCAGAGCCTGGTCATCATTGCGGTGGCGGTCGTCGCGGTCGGCGCGCTGCAGTATTTTCTCGGCGCGACGCGCACCGGCCGCCAGATGCAGGCGACCGCGCAGAACCCGCTGCTGGCGCGGGTGCTCGGCATCCCGGTCGAGCGCATGATCCTCTATACGTTCCTGGTGAACGCCGCGCTCGTGGCGCTCGCTTCCTTCCTGGTCAGCCCAATCTACCTGGCCAAGTTCACCAATGGTGAACTACTGGGGCTCGCTGCGTTTGTCGCCGCTATTGTCGGCGGCTTCAACCAGGTGCGCGGCGCGATCGCCGGCGGCGTATTGCTCGGCGTCGCCGATAACTTCGTCGCCGCGTACTGGTCCGCCCAGTACCGCGCCGCGATTCCGCTGTTCCTGCTGATCGCGGTAATCCTGTGGCGACCACAGGGTCTGCTCGGCCGTGCGGAGGAACGGACGGTATGAAGAAGGTTTTTTTCGCAGGATTAATTTTGTTACTTGTAGCTGCGCCGTTCTTCCTCAAGCCCTACGGCATCTATCTGCTCAGCCTGTGGATCGTGATGACGATCGCCGCGATCGGCCTCAACCTCACGCTGGGCTATGCGGGGCAGATCTCGCTCGCGCAGGGCTCGTTCGTGGGCATCGGCGCCTATGCCGCGGCGCTGCTGACAACGACCGGATGGCCGTTGTGGGCCGCTTTCGTCCTGGCGGTCGCGCTTAGCCTGGCGATCGGCTGGGTGCTGGGTTACCCGGCGTTGCGCGTGCAGCACCACTACCTCGCCTTCGTCACGCTTTCCTTCGCGACGCTGGTCTTTCTGGTGCTGCGCAACGAGGAATGGCTCACCAAGGGCGTCTACGGCATCTCCGGCATCCCCCGACCGACGCTGCTCGGCTGGTCGACCAAGGCGCCAATCGACTTCTACTTCTTCTGCCTGGGAGTGCTGGCGCTGGTTGGCGGCGCCACTTGGTGGCTGGTGCGCTCGCCCTGGGGGCGCGCCTTCACCGCGCTGCGCGAGAACACGGTGCGCGCCGACTCGCTCGGCGTCGATACACGGCGCTACACGCTGATGGCCTTCGCCATGGGATCGACGCTCGGCGGAGTTGCGGGTGTGCTGTACGCGCCGCTGGTGCAGTTCATCGAGCCGACCGCGTTCAACCTCAACCTGTCCCTCAACCTGCTGCTGATGGTGATGGTCGGCGGATCGGGCTCCTTCCTCGGCCCGTTTCTCGGCGCCGCGGTCTCGGTGCTGCTGCCCGAGTGGATGCGCTTCGGCAGCGAGGGCCTGTACCTCATCTTCTACGCGATTGCGGTGATGGTATTGATGGCGTTCTGCCCGTCGGGACTGCTCGGGCTCGCAGAGCGCGCGAGAAGGCTGGTCCGGTGAGTGCCGTTCTCCAGGTCAATGGATTGGAAAAAGCATTCGGCGGCATCCGCGCAGTAAACGGCGTTTCTTTCGAGGTGCATGAAGGCGAGATCCTCGGCCTGATCGGGCCGAACGGCTCGGGCAAGTCGACGCTGTTCAACTGCATCCTCGGCCAGCTGCCGCCCTCGGCCGGCGAAGTGCGCATCGACGGGCGCGCCATCACCGGGATGCGGCCCTGCGAGCTCAACCGGCTCGGCGTCGGCCGCACCTTCCAGCTGCTGCAGGTATTCCCCCAGCTGACGGTGCGCGAGAACCTGATCCTCGCCGGGCAGGAGCACCGCGGCTCGATGTGGTCGCGCCTGGTCGGACGCCGCGACGCCGGCCTAGGCAGCGCCGCCGACCGCATGATCGAGTTCTTCCGGCTGGCGCAGCTGGCCGGGGAGAAGGCCGGCACGCTGAGCTACGGCCAGCAGAAGCTGCTCGACGTAGCGATGGCGTTCATGGCCGGGCCGCGGCTGGTGCTGCTCGACGAGCCCGCCGGCGGCGTCAATCCGACGATGCTCGCCGGGCTGCGCGAGCGCCTGCGCGAGATCAACGCGAAGGAGCGCGCCACCTTCGTCGTCATCGAGCACAACATGGAATTCGTCATGTCGCTGTGCACCCGCGTCCTGGTGCTCGCCGAGGGCCGCATCATCGCCGAGGGCACCCCGGACGAGATCCGCGGCAATCCGCAGGTGATCGAGGCCTACCTCGGTGGATAACCGAACGATAGAAACGGCAGACCCGATCCTGGTGCTCGAGGACGTGCTCGCCGGCTATGGCGGGCTGACCGTCCTCAACGGCACCAGCCTGCAGGCGGCGCGCGGCGCGATTACCACCATCATCGGCCCCAACGGCGCCGGCAAGTCCACCGTGTTCAAGGCGGTGTTCGGGCTGCTCCCGGTGCGGCACGGCCACATCGCGTTCGACGGGCGCGACATCACGAATCGCGAGCCCCGCCGCCTGCTCGAGCTCGGCATCACCTACGTGCCGCAGGGGCGCAACGTGTTTCCGGAGCTCAGCGTGCTGCACAACCTCGAGCTCGGCCTGACCGCCGCCGGGCGGGGCGCCGACGTCGCCGGGCGCGTCGAGGCGATGCTGCAGCGCTTTCCGATGCTGCGCGAGAAGGCGCGCGCCCAGGCCTCGACGCTTTCGGGCGGCCAGCAGAAGCTGCTCGAGATCGCGCGCGGCCTGCTGCTCGAGCCGAAGCTCATGCTGATCGACGAGCCCTCGATCGGCCTCTCGCCGCTGCTCGTGGGCGAGACCTTCGAGATCCTCCAGGGACTGCGCCGGCAGGGCGTCTCGATCCTCATGGTGGAGCAGAACGCGAAGCGCGCGCTCGAGATCTCGGAATTCGGCGTGGTGCTGGAGCTCGGCCGCGTGCGCATGCAGGGGCGCTCGTGCGACCTGCTCGCCGACCCTCGGATCGGCCAGCTGTTCCTCGGCGGCGCCACGCTCTAGATCCGGCGCCCGGTCTTTTCCCAGTACGGGGCGCGCAGGCGCCGCTTGAAGATCTTGCCGCTTTCCTCGCGAGGCAGCTCGGCATGGAAGGTGACGACCTTCGGCACCTTGTAGTTCGCGATCTTTTCCTGAAGATATCGCCTCACGTCTTCGGACTGAAGTAATGAACCTGCCTCGGTCTGCACTGCGGCGGCGAGGGCTTCGCCGAACTCCTCGTCGGGAATGCCGAATACCGCGCAGTCGCGCACGCCGGGCATCAAGGTGAGCACGGCCTCGATCTCGGCGGGATAGATGTTCACGCCGCCGGAGATCACCATGTCTGAGGCCCGGTCGCAGACATAGAGGTAGCCGTCGTCGTCGATGAAGCCCATGTCGCCGAGCGAAAGCAGCCCGTCGCGCTCGATCGTTCGGCGGGCCTCGGGATTGTTGTTGTAGGTGAAGTCCGGATACGCGGGCTGGCGGGCGTAGATGAGGCCCACCTCGCCGCGCGGCAGCTCGCGTCCGCTCTCGTCGAGGATGCGGAGCGTCGCCGCCCCGACGGGTCGCCCCGCGGCGCCGGGCTTGCGCAGCGCCTCCTCGGAGCCGATCGAGGTGACGTAGCCGAGCTCGCTCGCGGCGTAGCTCTCGTTGAACACCGGCCCCCACCAGTCGATCATGGCCCGCTTCACCTCGGCGGGGCAGGGCGAGCCGGTGGAGGCGACGAACAGCATCGAAGAGAGGTCGTAGCGGCGCTTCACCGCCTCGGACAGGCGGAGCAGCCGCACGTACATCGTCGGCACGAGGTAGGCATGCGTGAGGCGATGGCGCTCGATCAGGGAGAGCGCGCGCTCGGCGTCGAAGCGCTCCTCCAGCACCAGGAGCTCGCCATGGAGGGCGGCCTGCACCGCGTAGCTCGAGGGCGCGCTGTGATAGAGCGGCGCCGGATGCAGCGCGCGCATCCCCGGCTCGATGCCGAGCACCTGCCTCATGCCTTGCTGGAGCTGCGCCAGCTGCTCCGGCGTCTGCGGCAGTCGGCGAATGCCCTTGGCGCGCCCCGTGGTGCCCGAGGTATACGGCATCAGCGTGCCGGGACGGCGTTCTTCTGCTTTCCACGGAACCTGCCCGTCCAGGAACTGCTTCCAATCATTCACCACCGGCAAGCCCGGCGGGATGCCGGCCCCGGCTTGCGCGCGCAACGCGTCATCGGTGACCAGTACTTTCGCGCCGCTGTCGCGCAGGATCCAGCCGGCTTCGTCCGCCTTGTAGTGCCAGTTGATCGGGCACCAATAGGCGCCCAGAAGCCGTGCCGCGAGCTGCGCTTCCAGGAATGCGGGGCCGTTGTGCAGCAGGATGCAGACGACATCGCCCTGGCGCACACCGAGGCGCTCGAGAGCGCCGGCCGCGCGGCGAACGCGTTCTTCGAGCGCCGCCGGCTCGATCTCGCTTGCATTGAAGACGAGGCGTGCGGTCATTTGGATGCCGGGTCCTTGCCTTTCCCGCGGCTTCCTGCGGGGTCCTGTTTGTAGAAGAGCTTTAGCTGCTCGTACACATCAGGGTAGCGCCGCCGCGTCTCGCCGGGGTCCTCGAAGAAAGCTTCGCTGATCACGGCGAAGAACTCGGAGGGATGCTCGGCGGCGTACGGGTCGAGCCAGGTATCGCGGCCGCGCTCCACCGCGTCGCAGAAACCCCCGTAGGCCTCCTCGAAGGCGCGCGTCCAGACGCCGCGGTCCATGCCGGGATGCAGCGGCGGCAGGCCGTCGGCGACGCCGTCCAGCATGTCGAGCTTGTGGGCGAACTCGTGGATCACCACGTTGATGTAGCGATCGTTCGCCGCCGCGTCCCAGGAGATCACCACCGGCCCGCCCGGCATCGCCTCGCCGGCAAGCTCGTCGTCCCATTCGTGTACTACTCCGTCCTCGTCAACCTCGGTGCGCCGCACGCGGAAGTCGCCCGGATAGACCACGATTCCGGTCCAGCCAGCGTACCAGTCGAGGCCGAGCTCGAGGATCGGCACACAGGCCTGCGCCGCGATTGCGACGCGCATCTCGTCGGTGACCTCGACGCCGTGGGCGCCCGCGAACTGCTTCTCGGCAAGAAACAGCAGCACGAGGTCCTTCAATTTCTGGGTTTGAGGAACGAAGGGAAGCGCACGCGTAGCGCGCCGCCAAAGCGCGGCGTCGATCGCGTGCTTCTGCAGCACGCGCCTGCGCCTCCACTCGGTGATCCAGCCCATGAGACCGTAAAATACCGCATGGTCACGGTCGTCCAGCTGCATCCGGCTAACGCTTCCGCCGCGCTCGGCCCGCTCGCCGAGGGGCTGGCGCCGGCCGAGCGCGACCTCGTCGCCCGGGCGCTTCAGTTCGCCGAGCCGCTCTACGCCGGAGAGCTGCTCTCGACCGGCGAGCCGGTCTGGCCGCACGCGCTCGGTCTCGCGTCGAGCCTCGCCGAAATCGGGCTCGACGCGCCAGGGCGCGCGGCGGGCATCCTGTTCGCGGCGCCCAAGCGCCTCGGGACGACCGACCGGCTGCGTGAAGCCTTCGGCGCCGAGACCGCCGGGCTCGCCGAAGGCGTCGAGCGGCTCTACCAGCTTCGCGTCGCGACCCGCGCCAACCCAGTCGAGCAGAACGAGGTGCTGCGCAAGATGGTCCTCGGCATGGTCGAGGACGTGCGCGTGGTGCTGATCCGCCTCGCGAGCCGGACGCAGACGCTGCGCTGGTTCGCGAAAAATCCCTCTCCCGACCGGAACGACTACGCGAAGGAAACGCTCGACATCTACTCGCCGCTCGCCAATCGCCTGGGCGTGTTCCAGCTCAAGTGGGAGCTCGAGGATCTTTCGTTCCGCTACCTCGAGCCCGAGCTCTACAAGCGCATCGCGCAGATGCTCGACGAGCGCCGCGTGGAGCGCCAGCAGTACATCGCCGACTCGATCGCCACCCTGGCCCGGGAGCTCGAGGCGGCCGGAGTGAAGGGCGAGATCAGCGGGCGGCCCAAGCACATCTATTCCATCTGGAACAAGATGCGCAACAAGGGCCTCGATTTCTCGCAGGTCTACGACGTGCGCGCCCTGCGCGTGATCGTTCCCGAGGTCAAGGACTGCTACACCGCGCTCGGCGTGGTGCACAACCTGTGGCAGCCGATCCCGAAGGAGTTCGACGACTACATCTCGCGTCCGAAGGGGAACCTGTACCAGTCGCTGCACACCGCGGTGCTCGGCCCGTCGGGCAAGACGCTCGAGGTGCAGATCCGCACGGAGGCGATGCACCGGCAAGCGGAGTACGGCGTCGCCGCGCATTGGCAGTACAAAGAAAAGGCCAAAGCCTCGAAGCAGTTCGAGGAGAAGATCGCGTGGTTGCGCGAGCTGCTCGCGTGGCGCGACGAGGTCGCCGACTGGTCCAAGGCGCGCGGCACGCGCCTCGACGACACGGTCTACGTCCTCACCCCGCAGGGCAAGGTGATCGACCTGCCGGCCGGGGCGACGCCGGTCGACTTCGCCTATGCGCTGCACACCGACCTCGGGCACCGCTGCCGCGGCGCCAAGGTCGACGGCCACATCGTGCCGCTCGACACGCCGCTCGTAAGCGGGCAGCGGGTCGAGATCGTTACTGCAAAATCGGGCGGCCCGTCGCGCGACTGGCTGAACGCCGAGCGCGGCTTCGTGAAGAGCCCGCGCGCGCGGCAGAAGATCCGCCAGTGGTTCAACGCGCAGGCGATCCAGGAAAGCGTCGCCGCGGGCCGGGCGCAGGTGGAGAAGGCGCTGCGCCGCGAGCGCGCGGCCAACGCGAACCTGGACCAGCTCGCGTCCAAGCTCGGCTTCAAGCAGCCCGACGAGCTTTTCGCCGCCGTGGCGCGCGACGAGGTCAATCTGCGGCAGCTTCATTCCGCCCTGCACGGGGATCAAACGCCCGCGGAGCAGGTTGAGGTTCCCAAACGGAAGAAACCCGCGGCCGCCAAGGGCGGCGTGCTCGTCGTGGGGATGGACAGCCTGCTCACGCAGCTCGCCCGCTGCTGCAAGCCGGTGCCGCCGGATCCGGTGCGCGGCTTCGTCACGCGCGGCAAGGGCGTGTCGGTGCACCGCGAAGATTGCGCGGCGCTGAAGCGCCTGGCAGAGGCCCAGCCCGAGCGCCTCATCGACGCAAGCTGGGGTAAAGGCGGGGCTCTGGGCGAAGCAGCTTACGCGGTCGAGCTCGCCGTCACCGCCACCGACCGCAGGGGGCTGCTGCGCGACATCGGCGATGCGCTCGCGCGCGAGAAGATCAACGTCACCGCGGTGCGCACCCAGAGTCGCGACGAGCTCGCCTTCATGCGCTTCAGCTTCGACGTCGCCAACATGGCGCAGCTGAAGCGCGCGCTGGCGCAGGTGCGCCAGGTCAAGGGCGTGATCCGCGCCGCGCGCGCGTAGTAGTGGGGGAATTTCTCGAAAACCCGTGGATCCAGGGCGGCGTCGGCCCTGCGCTTGCCGGCATCGCCGCGGCGCTCGCTCTCTATCCGCTGCGCCTCAGCGGCCTCGCGGCCGGGTTCGGGTTCTTCGCAGCGGTCTACCTCACCGGCCAGCTCGACTTCGAGAAGAAGCTCGTCCTGTTGTCGGCCGCCGCCGCGCTTCTCGGAGCGATCGTGGATCTCGCCTTCAGGCCGACGCGCAAGACGGGCTTGGTCCTCGGCCTCGCCTTTGGCATCGCCGCTTGCTGGATCTTCATCTCCCTCATCGGGCGCATGCCGGCCGAGCGGATCGCGCTCTATGCAATGGGCCTGGGCGGCATCGTTGCTGCGGGCGTTGCCTTCTCGGTGCTCTCGTACGACGAGCCGCCGCGGGCCGCCGCGGCCGGAATGGGATTGGGGCTCGCGACCGGCGCCATCGCGTTTCTCGGCGGCGCCAAGACGCTTGCCCTGTGGAGCTTCGGGCTCGCCGCGGGCGCGGCCGGGTTCCTGATCGTCGCCATCGTCCTGGCGAGGGGCATCGTCGCGGGGGCGTCCTTCACCCTCTCGGTCGGCGTGATCGGCGCGGGGCTCGCCGCGACCGTAACGCTGCAGCGAGGACTTCACTGGTACGAAGCCGCGCTGCTCGCGCTCGTGCCGTTGGCGGTGCGCCTGCCCGTACCCCAGGGCAGCGCCATCGCGCAGGCAATCGTGGCCCTCTTCTATGCGCTTGCCGTGGGCGGAGGCGCGTGCGCGCTGGTCTGGATGCGCTAGCCCAGCAGGATAAAGATCCAGATCACGCCGGCGTTGACGAGCGAGAGCCCCACCGCGGCGCTGGCGATGTCCTTGGCCCGGCCGATGAGCGGATGATCCTCGAGGGAGACCCGGTCGAGGGTCGCCTCGAGCGCCGAGTTGAGCAGCTCCACGATCAGGACAAGGAGCAGGCTGCCGATGAGGAGCGCGCGCTCCACCGCGGTTTTTCCTGCTAGGAAGCTGAGAGGAATCAGAACTGCAAAAGCCACGACCTCCATGCGGAAGGGAATCTCGTGGCGCCACGCCGCGGCCAGTCCCTGCGACGCGACGCGCAGGGCGATGAACGGCCGCAGCAGAAGCGGCTTCGACTTGTAACGGCTCGCCTCCACTCAACTCGGGATGGCGAGGGTGTAGAGGAGCTCTTCCTGCGCCGAGCGGCGCCGGCCGCGCCGCGGCTTGAGCTGCTCGTAGCTGCCGTCGGGGCGCATCTCCCAGGCGTGACAGTTGTCGTCGAGGTAGGGCTGCAGGCCTTCGCGGATCACGCGCCGCTTCAGCGCCGGGTCGAGCACCGGGAAGCACAGCTCGATGCGGCGGAAGAAGTTACGGTCCATCCAGTCGGCGCTCGCGAGGAACACGTCCTCGGCGCCGCCGTTGCGGAAATAGAACACGCGCGAGTGCTCGAGGAAGCGGCCGACGATCGAGCGCACGCGGATGTTGTCCGAAAGACCCTGCAGCCCCGGCTTCAACGCGCACTGGCCGCGCACGACCAGGTCGGTCTTCACCCCCGCCTGCGAGGCGAGGTAGAGCTCCTCGATGATCTGCGGCTCGAGCAGCGCGTTCATCTTGGCGATGATGCGGCCCTCCTGCCCCTCGGCGGCGAGCCTGGCCTCGTTGCGGATCGCCGCGACGATGCGCTTGTGCAGGGTGAACGGCGACTGCCACACGTGCCTCATCTTGCTCGCGCGCCCGAGGCCGGTGAGCTGCTTGAACACCTCGGCCACGTCGGCGCACAGGTCCTCGTTCGAGCTCATCAGCCCGAAATCGGTGTAGAGCCTGGCGGTGCGCGGATGGTAGTTGCCGGTCGCGAGGTGCACGTAGCGGCGCAGGACCTTGCCTTCCGCGCTTTCCTCGCGGCGCACCACCAGCGCCATCTTGGCGTGGGTCTTGTGGCCGACCACGCCGTAGATCACATGCGCGCCGACCTCCTCGAGCCGCGCCGCCCAGTTGAGGTTCGCCTCTTCGTCGAAGCGCGCCATGAGCTCCACCACCACGGTGACTTCCTTGCCCTTGCGCGCGGCGTCGACCAGGATTTCCATCAGCTCCGAATCGGTGCCGGTGCGGTATACGGTCTGCTTGATGGCGATCACGTTGGGATCGTTCGCGGTGGTGCGGATGAACTCGATCACCGGCAGGAACGACTGGAACGGGTGATGCAGCAGGACGTCGTTCTTCCTCAGCGTTTCGAAGAGATCGCCGCTGCCGAGCGAGCCCGGCATTCCGGGCTGGAACGGCGGGTACTTGAGCGCGGGCTTGTCCACCTGGTCGGGCACCTCGCGCAGGCGATAGAGATTCACCGGGCCCTCGACGCGGTAGAGGTCGGCCTCGTGCAGCGAAAATTGCTGGAGCAGGAAGTCCACCATGTGCTGCGAGCAGTTGTCGGCGACCTCGAGGCGCACCGCGTCGCCGAAGTGCCGGTGCAGCAGCTCGCCTTTCAGGGCGGTGTGCAGGTTCTTGATCTCCTCCTCGTCGACGAAGAGGTCGGAGTTGCGCGTCACCCGGAACTGGTAGCAGCCCCTCACGTTCATGCCGGCGAAGAGCTCGCCCATGTGGGCGTGCAGGATGGAGGAGAGAAAGACGAACGCGTATTCCGCCCCGGCGATCGCCTGCGGCAGGCGGATCACGCGCGGCAGGGCGCGCGGCGCCTGCACGATCGCGGCGCCCGAGCTCCTGCCGAAGGCGTCGCGGCCCTCGAGCTCGCAGGCGAAATTGAGGCTCTTGTTGAACACGCGCGGGAACGGGTGCGCGGGGTCGAGGCCGATCGGCGTCAGCACCGGAAGCAGCTCGCGGAAGAAGTAGTCGCGGATCCACTGCCGCTGGGCCGGGCTCCATTCCTCGCGCCGCGGGAACACGATGCCTTCCTTCGCGAGCGCAGGAAGCACGACCTCGTTCAGCAGCCGGTACTGCTCCGCGACCATCGCGTGCGCCTCCTGGCCCACGTCGGCGAACACCTCGCCCGGCCCGCGGCCGTCGGGGCCGGGCTCGGGCAGGCCGAGCTTGATCTGCTCCTTGAGCCCGGCGACGCGGATCTCGAAGAACTCGTCCAGGTTGGACGACACGATGGTGATGAAGCGCAGCCGCTCGAGCAGCGGCACCGAGTCGTCGGCTGCCTGAGTCAGCACCCGCCGCTGGAACGCGAGGATGCCGAGCTCGCGATTGAGGAACTGGGTCGGCGGCGGGATTCTGCGGTTCATGGGGGCCGCCTCGGACGAAGCGGTAAGAGCATTTTACCGTTCGATCAAAAAGGGGTCAGAGCAATTTTCCGGTAACACATAGTCCGCGTAGCTCGACGTGTTACCGGAAAATTGCTCTGACCCTTTTGGGTTATTTGGTCATTTGTCATGTCGGATCAAGGGTGATACGGTCGGACCATGGCACGCCACGACACGCTCGCCGCGGTCGACCTGGGCTCGAACAGCTTCCACCTGGAAATCGGGCGCGTGGTCGAGCGCCAGATCTATCCGCTCGACGCGGTGCGCGAGGTGGTGCGCCTGGGCGCCGGCCTCACCGCCGACAAGCGCATCGACCGCGCCACGCAGGCGCGCGCGCTCGAGTCGCTCGCGAAGCTCGCCGAGCGGCTGCGCGGCTTCCCGCGCCAGGCGGTACGGGCCGTCGGCACCAACGCGCTGCGGGTGGCGAAGAACGCGCCGCAGTTCCTGCGCGAAGCGCGCCAGGTGCTCGGCTTCCCGATCGAGGTCATCTCGGGACGCGAGGAGGCGCGCCTCATCTACCTCGGCGTGGCGCACGCCATGCCGGCCGCGGTCGGCTCGAAGATCGAGCGTCGCCTGGTGGTCGACGTCGGCGGCGGCTCGACCGAATTCATCGTCGGCACCGGCCTCGAGCCGCAGCTCACCGAGTCGCTCTACATGGGCTGCGTGAGCTACAGCCTCAAGTACTTTCCAGACGGCAAGGTCGACAAGGCGGCGATGCGCGCCGCCGAGCTGGCCGCCCGGCAGGAGCTCGCCGGCATCGTGCGCGCCTACCGCGCGGCCGGATGGGACGAGGCGGTGGCGTCCTCGGGCACCGCGCGCGCCATCGAGAACATCCTGCGCGAGAACGGCTTCGCCGAAGACGGCCTGACCAGAGCGGGCCTGGAAAAACTGAGATCGCTGCTGGTGAAAAGCGAGAAGGCGGATCCGGACCGCATCGCCGGGCTGCGCCCCAACCGGGCGCCGGTGCTGCCCGGCGGCCTCGCCATCCTGCACGCGGCATTCGAGGAGCTCGGCCTGGAGTCGATGAAGGTCTCCGCGGCGGCATTGCGCCACGGCGTGCTCTACGACCTGCTCGGCCGCGTCGAGCACCGCGACATGCGCGAGGCGACGGTGGCGCAATTCATGCGGCGCTACCACGTCGACACGGCGCAGGCCGAGCGCGTGAAGCAGCTCGCGCTCACCATCTACGACGCGCTCACGCCGGGCGCCGAGCGCGAGGACGACGCCGACCGCCTGATGCTCGAGTGGGCGGCGCGGCTGGCGGAGATCGGCCTGTCGATCGCGCACGCGCAGTACCACAAGCATTCCGCGTACGTGCTCTCCAACGCCGACATGCCCGGGTTCTCTCGCCCGGAGCAGGCGCGGCTCGCGCGCATCGTGCTCGCGCACCGCGGCAAGCTGCGCAAGATGCAGGACGCCGGGCTCGACGGCTCGGACTGGAAGCTGGTGTTCGCGCTGCGCACCGCCTCGCTCATCCTGCGCAGCCGAAGCGACGCGAAGCTTCCGTTCCTGCGCGTCGCCGCCGACGCCGGCGGCTTCGCCATCGATTTGCCGCAGTCCTGGCTCGACGAGAGCCCGCTATCGGCCACCGCGCTGGAGGCGGAGGCCGATCACTGGAAGACGGTCGGCATGAAGCTGCAGGTGAGCGGCCTGTCCGATAAGAGGGTATCGGTCCTAAAGCAGGTCAGGTGACACGACCGCTCTGACGACGATCTTGGCGCCGTCCTCGCGCGCCCGGTCGTTGAGCCACCACAGCCCGCCTTTCTTGATGCTCACCTCGAGCTGCGTGCCCGAGACGAGAAACGCCGCCGCGTGGCCGAGGTCCGGCTGGTGTCCCACCAGCACCACCGCGCCCTTGTGGTCGGGCCAGGCCGCAGCCTTGATGATCGCCGACACCGCAGCGCCGGGGGCGAGCTCCTTGACGGTCTTTACCGGAACGTGCAACGCCTCCGCAGTCTGCTGCGCGCGGGCGGCGGGACTGGAGACCAGGGTGAACTTTGCCGGCAGACGCTGCAGCAGCCACTCGGCGACTCGCGCGGCCTGCTTCTGCCCCTTCGGCGTGAGCTCGCGCGCCAGGTCGTTTTCGCCCTCTTCCGCTTCGGCGTGGCGCCAGAGGATCAGGTCCATGGGGCCGGGCAGTTTACGTTAAAATTGTGACGGCTTTCCCACACCCCGGGATCACTGTAGTAGGGTTCGCTTGAACCCGGGAACATGCAGTAGGGTTCGGCTTCTTGAACCCGGAACCACTAGGCGCGTAGCTCAGCTGGTTAGAGCACTACCTTGACATGGTAGGGGTCGTTGGTTCGAGTCCAATCGCGCCTACCAATTTCCCCTCGTCGTACTTCCGTACTAGCGCTTTTTCGCCCTCGCGATAACACCACTGGCCGATTCAAAGGCGGCGGGAACGACCGCAGACTCCCGCTCGAGCGTCGGAGGATCGGCCTCCGGCGGTTTCGAACAGGGGGATCAGATGAAAAGGATGATTGCAGCAGGCTGCCTGGCAGCCGCGATGAGCGCCAGCGCACCGGTTCCGGGTATCGCATCTCCGCAGTCCACGCCGGTCCACCGTATCACCGTGGATGGCGCCGAGGGCGGCGCCGAAGCCCTCGAGAGGACCTTCTGGATTTGCGACTATGTCGCCAGCACGCGCGGGATGCAGTTCGTGTCCCTGGATCTGTGCGCGGCGATTACCGACCTGATCAAGACCGAGAAATTCGGCGGCGACTACGAGGAGATGGTCGAGTGGTGGCGCGAGCGCAAGCCCGCCGAGCACCTGAAGCTCGAGCTGGAAGAGAGCCACTGACGCCCCGCGGTACTAGTGCGGTTGAATGCCCGCCGCCTTGATGACCTCGGCGTAGTCGTGGATTTCGTTGCGGACGAAACGCGCGAACCCCTCCGGGGGCATGTCCATGATCTCGTTGCCTAGACCGGACAGTTTCTCGCGCACGGCGGGATCCGAGAGCGCTTTGCGCGTGTCGGCCGAGATCTTGGCGACGACGTCCGTCGGCGTGCCCGCCGGTGCCCACAGGCCGATCCACAGCGGTGCGTCCGCGCCTGTCACGCCGGCCTCGCCGGTTGTCGGGACGTGGGGCAGCAGGCTAGTGCGCACGCGGGTACTTACCGCGAGCGGGCGAACCCTGCCGCTCCTGATGTAAGGAATCGCGGCCGAGATCGGCGCCCAGAAGCAGTCCACCGAGCCGCCGAGTATCCCCTGGATAACCTCTGGCGTCCCTTTGTACGGGATTTGCGTGACGTCGATCTTCGCCGCGGCGATGAATTTCTCGGCGTTGAGGTGCGTGCCCGTACCGTTACCGGCATGACCCCAGTTCAGCGCGCCGGGCCTGGCTCTTGCGGCCTTGACCAGATCCATCAGCGTCCAATATGGCGAACCCGCGTCCACGACGAGCACGTTGGGTTGCATGGCGAGGGGCGCGATATCGACGAAGTCCTTCAGCGTGTCGTAGGGAAGCTTGGCGTAGATCGCCGGATTCACGCTGTGCGCGTTCGAGTTGACCAGAAGCGTGTATCCGTCGGGCGGTGCCTTGGCGACCGCCGCCGAGCCGATCGATCCGCCGGCGCCGACGCGATTCTCGACCACGACCGGCTGATCCCAATACTCCGAGAGCTTCTGCGCGACGATGCGCCCGACGATGTCGGTCGAGCTGCCGGGGGTCAACGTGATGATCACGTGTACCGGCCTGCTCGGATAGCCGCTTGCGAATGCCTGCGCTGCGCTCGCCGCGACGATGGCGGCGAGAATCCTCACCATGAGCTTCACTTTCTTGAGTTGCTCCAACGTTAGACGACGTAAGTCAGGCCGGATAGCAACAGGACACCCAGAAGGACGCGCCGGAAGGGGCCCTCGCGCACTTTGCCGAACAGGGCGAGTCCGATCAGAGTGCCTCCCGCGAGCGGTGCCAGAGAGAACACGAGGTTGTCGATCAACACGTCGGGCACGCCGCGCCGGGCCGCCAGGATCGCGAGCGCGGTGATCTGCATCGCCGTGATATAGGGTTGAACCAGACCTCTCTGGCGGTCCTTGGCGAGCCCACGCAAGTCGTACCAGATCGTCGGCACCGCGCCGGGCATTGCCGTCACGCCGCCGACGAATCCGCCCAGCAAGCCCGCTGCGGCGTCGTAGCCCGGCCCGTGTGCATCCTTGAAATAGTGCGCCGCGGGACGAAAGAGCATGCAGCCCGCGTAGGCGGACAGGAAAAGACCGAATCCGATCCGAAACCACGTCGGGTCCGCATGGAGCAGGACATAGAGAGCGGGCGGCAAGCCGAAAAGCCCGCCCGCGATGAGGATCAGGCTGCCGCCCCATTGAATATGGCGCCGGAGCGAGACCAGGCAAACGCTCTGCACCAGGACGCTGCACATCATCATGAGCGGTACGGCCTCGCTCGGCGGCAGCGCATGGAGCAGGATGGCTCCCGCCACCGCCGAGAATGCGAATCCGCAGAAACCGGATACCACGGCGCCCGCGAAAACGCCAAGCACCAGCAGGAGATGCAGTTGTGCAGGTTCTCCGGACACGCGCTCCCCCTCGAACATGCGTCGTCTAGGTGCCGCGCATCCTAGTCAGCGGCTGTATCAGCCGAGTGTCGTTGCAGGCCCTTCTCGTTTCCTTTGTTTCACCCACGAAAAAAGCGCGTGCTAAGCTGGGGCGCATGACGCTGCGGGCGCCCGCCCTCCTGGCCATTCTCTTTTCGGCAACGCTCGCCTGGGCGCAATTCCCCACGCGGCCGGTCACGATCATCGTGCCGATCCCGCCGGGCGGGGCGCCCGACATCGCGGCGCGCGTGCTCGCCGACAAGCTCGGCCAGACGCTCGGGCAGCCGGTCGTGGTCGAGAACCGCGTCGGCGCCAACGGCAACATCGCCAACGAGATGGTGGCCAAGGCGGCCCCCGACGGCTACACGCTGGGCTTGCTCGCCGACAGCCAGATCACGATCAATCCGCATCTCTACAAGAAGATGCCGATCGACACGCTGAAGGACCTCGTGCCGGTGACGCCGGTGGCAGTGAACCAGTTCGTCCTGACGGTCAATCCGTCGCTGCCGGTGCGCACCTTCCCCGAGTTCATCGAGTACGCGAAGAAGGCGGATCCGCCGCTCGCCTATGCTTCGGGCGGCAACGGCTCGCAGCATCACCTGACGATGGAGATGCTGAAGCAGCGCACCGGCATCAAACTTCTGCACGTCCCTTACAAGGGCGGCGCCCCGGCCGCGGCGGCCACCGTGGCCGGCGAAACCGCCGCGGTGTGGTCGGGGAGCTCGAACGCGGCGCAGATCAAGGCCGGACGGCTGCGGCCGCTCGCGGTGTCGGGTTCACACCGCTCGCCGCTATACCCGGACCTGCCGACCATCGGCGAGTTCTATCCAGGCTTCGAGAACTCGATCTGGCTCGGCCTGTTCGGCCCGGCCGGCATGCCGGAGGCGACGCTCGCCAGGCTGCGCGCGGAGATGAAGCGTGTGCTCGAGTCGCCAGACGTCAAGCAGAAGATGAACGCGGCGGGCGGCCTCGATCCCTACCTCGCGGGTCCCGAGGAGTTCGCGGCGTTGATCCGGCGCGACTACGAGAAGTACGCGAAAGTCGTGAAGGATATCGGCCTGAAGGTGGACTAGATCTTGTAGCTTTCCCGCGTTTCCGGCGCAAACAGATCTTCCACCCTGAGCTTGCGCGGTGTGACCCCCTGCTCGTGAGCGTACTGCACGAACGCCTCGAGCGTGGGCCGGTTCGGCTCGATGCCGTAGGGCCAGAAGTCCTCGCCGGCGAGCTCGCGCCAGCGCCGCGCCCGCTCCGCGACCCAGGGCATCGGCACGTGCGAAAGGCCGATCTCCACCAGGCGCTGCGTGCTTTCGCGCTTGGCCGCTTCGAAGGCCTTGAAGAGATTCATCGCGATCCAGCGGTCGCGCTCGTAGGCGTCGCGTCGCAGCACGACCACGTGCATGATCGGGTAGATGCGGGTCTTGCGGAAGTAGGCTTCCTCCAGCGCCTGGTAGTTCTCGAACAGCCGCCTGCCTCCCGGATCGCGCGCCGAGATCACGGCGTCGAGCTCGCCGCTCGCGAGCATCCCGGCGAGGCTCTTGTCCGGGGCCGCGGTGATGCGCAGGCCTTCGGGCAGGTGAAGCCTGACCTTCTCGATCCGCCCCGGCTGCTGCACGCCGGCCTGGACCCACTGGATGCGCGCGAGGTCGACGCCGTACTCGTGCTGCAGGAGCCCCCGCACGTAGATGCCCGCGGTCTGCGCCCATTCGGGAACGCCTACCTTGCGGCCTTCCAGATCCTTGGGTTCCCTGATGCTCGATTTTTCCCCGACATAAATCGCGGAATGGCGGAAGACCCGCGAGGGAAACACCGGGATCGGCATGATGGCGGGCGAGTCCTGAGCCATCAGCGACACGGTCTTGCCGAACGACATCTCCGAGGCATGCCACTCCTGGAACTTGGTGAAGCGGAAGAAGATCTCCTCGATCGGCAGCTCGAGCACCGCGAGGTCGATTCCCTGCGGCGCGAGGCCGCGCACGTGGTCGTACGGATGGATGGCGAGGGTGAGCGGTAGATGCATCGTGATAGTATGCAAGCTCTAGCGCGAATGCCCAACATCCGTCTTCCCGACGGCTCGTCGAAGTCGTTTCCGAACCCCGTAACCGCCGCCGAGGTCGCGCAGTCGATCGGCGCCGGGCTCGCGCGCGCCGCGCTCGCGGCGAGGGTGAACGGCAAGCTGGTCGACCTCTCGCATCGCATCGAAGCCGACGCCGACCTCGCCATCGTCACGGAGCGCGATCCCGAGGGCGTCGAGGTCCTGCGCCACTCCACCGCGCACCTGCTGGCGCAGGCGGTGAAGGAGCTCTTTCCCGACGCCCAGGTCACGATCGGCCCGGTGATCGAGAACGGGTTCTACTACGACTTCTCGTACAAGCGCCCCTTCACGCCGGACGACCTTTCTCAGATCGAGAAAAGAATGACGGAGATCGCGAAGAAGGATCTTCCCGTTCAGAGAAAGGAAATGAAGCGCGACGACGCCGTCGCCTTCTTCAATTCCATCGGGGAAAAATACAAGGCGGAGATCATCGCCTCCATTCCGGAGAAGGAAACGATCTCCCTCTACGGCCAGGGCGACTGGATCGACCTGTGCCGCGGGCCGCACGTCCCGTCCACCGGCAAGCTGAAGGTGTTCAAGCTGATGCGCGTGGCCGGCGCCTACTGGCGCGGCGATTCGAAGAACGAGATGCTCCAGCGCATCTACGGCACGGCGTGGGGGAAAAAGGAGGACCAGGACGCGTACCTCAGGATGCTCGAGGAGGCCGAGAAGCGCGACCACCGGCGCCTGGGCACGCAGCTCGATCTGTTCCACATGCAGGAAGAAGCGCCGGGCCTGGTGTTCTGGCATCCCAAGGGGTGGGTGATCTGGCAGGCGGTGGAGCAGTACATGCGAGGCGTGTACCGCGACAACGGCTATCGCGAGGTGCGCGGGCCGCAGATCATCGACCGCAGCCTTTGGGAGCGGACCGGCCACTGGGAGAACTTCAAGGAGAACATGTTCACCACTTCATCGGAGAACCGCGACTACGCGATCAAGCCGATGAATTGCCCCGGCCACATCCTGATCTACAACAAGGGCGTGAGGAGCTACCGGGAGCTTCCGCTGCGCTACGGCGAGTTCGGCTCGTGCCACCGCAACGAGCCTTCCGGGTCGTTGCACGGCTTGATGAGGGTGAGAGGGTTCGTGCAGGACGACGGCCACATTTTCTGCACCGAGGAGCAGATCCTTCCGGAGTGCGTCGCCTTCACCGCGCTCCTGCAGAAGGTCTACCGCGACTTCGGCTTCACCGACGTGATCTACAAGGTGGCCACGCGGCCCGTGAAACGCATCGGCTCCGACGAAAGCTGGGACAAGGCCGAAGCCGCCCTCAAGCTGGCTCTTGAAAAATCAGGGGTCACCTACTCGATCTCGCCGGGCGAGGGCGCCTTCTACGGTCCCAAGATCGAGTACTCGCTGAAGGACGGCATCGGCCGCGTCTGGCAGTGCGGCACCATGCAGGTCGACTTCAGCATGCCGGGGCGCCTGGGCGCCGAATACGTGGCGGAGGACAACACCCGGCGCACCCCGGTGATGCTGCACCGCGCGATCGTAGGCTCCATGGAGCGCTTCATCGGCATCCTGATCGAGCACTACGCAGGCGCTTTTCCGCTCTGGCTAGCCCCCGAGCAGGTGGTGGCCATGAGCATTACGGAGCGTCACGCCGCGTACGCCGCAAGCGTCAAGGAAAACCTGACAAAACAGGGCTTTAGGGTGTCCGCGGATTTGCGAAACGAGAAGATCTCCTATAAGATTCGCGAACATAGCCTGCAGAAACTGCCCTACCAACTGGTGGTCGGGGACAAGGAAATGCAGGCCGGAACGGTGGCCGTGCGCACGCGCAGCGGCGAGGACCTCGGGGCGATGAGCCTGGACGAGTTCGCCGCGCGCCTCCGGAACGAGGCGTCAGCGCGCTAGCACGGCCAATTTTTTCAACGCACTGAGGAGCTTTTCACCCATCGCACTCGACAGTCGGTCGCAACGCATCAACCGGGAAATCACCGCCCCGGAAGTGCGCCTAGTAGCGGACAACGGTGATCAACTCGGCATCAAGTCGGTTCAAGAGGCGCTCCGGCTGGCCGAGGAAGCCAACGTAGACCTGGTGGAGATCGCCCCGCTCGCGAACCCGCCCGTGTGCAAGCTGATGGACTACGGTAAGTTCCGCTACCGCGAGCAGAAGAAGGCCCACGAAGCGAAGCTCAAGCAGAAGCAGATCCAGGTCAAGGAGATCAAGTTCCGCCCGGGAACCGACGAGGGCGACTACAAGATCAAGCTCGGGAAGCTGGTCCAGTTCCTCGAGGAAGGCGACAAGGCCAAGGTGACGCTGCGCTTCCGCGGCCGGGAGATGGCGCACAAGGAGTTCGGCGAGCGCCTGCTGCAGCGGGTGCAGAAGGATCTGGACGCCGTGGGGATGGTGGAGCAGTTTCCCCGGCTGGAAGGGCGGCAAATGGTGATGGTGCTCGCGCCCAAGAAAAAGGGCTTGCCGCCGGTGAAGGAAAAGGCGCCGAAGGCGGCTCCGGACAAACCGAAGGCGCCGCCGAAGGTTGCAGCAAAGCCCGCCTGACGGCGGGACACACAAGTGATTGCCGTGGCTTTTGAAGCGTCCGCGCACAGGCGGGGACCGCCCGGCGTCATGCGAAAAGAGGAAAGTCAGTCATGCCCAAGATGAAGTCCAAGCGCGGCGCGGCCAAGCGCTTCAAGGTGCGCGCCAGCGGCTCGATCAAGCGCGCCGGCGCCTATAAGCGCCACATCCTCACCAAGAAGACCACCAAGCGCAAACGCCAGATGCGGCGCCGGAGCGCGGTCGACCACACCAACATGGCGGCGATCCGTTCCATGCTGCCCTACTCGTCCTAAGGAGCGCGCCATGCCGAGAGTCAAGCGTGGGGTAGTCGCGCGAGCGCGCCACAAGAAGGTCCTCAAGCAGGCGAAGGGCTTCCGCGGGCGCAGGAAGAACGTCTACCGCGTCGCCAAGCAGGCGGTGATGAAGGCGGGGCAGTACGCCTACCGCGACCGCCGGCAGAAAAAGCGCGTGTTCCGCGCCCTGTGGATCGCGCGGATCAACGCGGCGGTACGCGAGCTCGGAATGTCCTACAGCGTGTTCATGGCCGGGCTCAAGCGGGCGAACATCGACATCGACCGCAAGGTGCTCGCCGATCTGGCGGTCGCCGACAAGGCGGCGTTCGCCAAGATCGCAGGCCAGGTCAAGGCGAGCCTCGCCCACTAGCTGCCGGACGCGTTTGGAGGACCTCAGCGGCATCGTCGCGAAGGCGCTCGCCGCGTTTGACGCGGCGGGCGATGCTGCGTCGCTCGAGAACGCGAAGGCGCGCTTTCTGGGCAAGTCGGGCGAGCTGACTTCCCTTCAATCGACCCTCAAGTCTCTTTCCCCGGAGGAAAAGCGCGCCGCCGGTATCGCCTTTAACGGGGCGAAGCAGAAGATCGAAGCCGCGCTGGAGGCAAGGCGCGCCGACCTTGCCGACCAGAAGCTCGCTGCGCGTCTGTCCGAGCAGTCGCTCGACGTCACGCTCCCTGCCCGCGGCGCGGGGCGCGGCGGCGTGCACCCGGTGATCCGGACCTGGCAGCGCATCGAGGAGATCTGGCGCTCGATCGGCTTCGAGGTCGCCGACGGGCCGGAAATCGAGAACGACTGGTTCAACTTCACCGCGCTCAACAGCCCGGAGAACCACCCGTCGCGCTCCATGCAGGACACCTTCTACGTCGATCTCAACGACAGCGAGGGCCGGCCGCTCGTCCTGCGCACGCATACCAGCCCGATGCAGATGCGCTACGCGAGGATGCACAAGCCGCCGATCAAGGTGATCGCGCCGGGACGAACCTACCGCGTCGATTCCGACGCGACGCATTCGCCGATGTTCCACCAGGTCGAGGGCCTTTGGATCGACGAGGGCATCAGCTTCGCCGACCTGAAGAGCGTCTACACCGACTTCCTGCGGCGCTTCTTCGAGGACGACAAGCTCGAGCTGCGCTTCCGGCCTTCGTTTTTCCCGTTCACCGAGCCCTCGGCCGAGATCGACATGAAGTTCAAGGACGGCTGGCTCGAGCTCTCGGGGTCGGGACAGGTGCATCCCGACGTGGTGCGCAACTTCGGCCTCGATCCGGAGCGCTACACGGGATTCGCCTTCGGCACGGGGCTCGAGCGCCTCGCCATGCTGCGCTATGGCATCGACGACGTGCGCCTGTTCTTCGACGGCGACCTGCGCTTCCTCGAGCAGTTCGAATGACTCGTCCATCGTGAATATCCCCGAGAGCTGGCTGCGCACGTTCTGCGATCCGAAGCTTTCGGGGCGAGAGCTTGCGGACAAGCTGACGATGTCGGGCGTCGAGGTCGAGAACTACGAGCCCCTCGGCGGCGCGCGCCTCGACAACGTGGTAGTGGGAGAGGTGCTGTCCGTCGAGAAGCATCCGAACGCCGACAAGCTCACCGTCTGCACGGTGAAGGCGGGCGAGGAAACGGTGCGGCTGGTGTGCGGCGCGCCCAACGTGCGCGTGGGAATGAAGGCGCCGCTCGCCAGGATCGGCGCCAAGGAGATTCGCGGCGTGCAGAGCAACGGAATGCTGTGCTCGGCGCGCGATCTCGGCCTCTCGGACGATCACTCGGGCCTGCTGGAAATCGACGGCAAGCCGGGCAGCCCGGCGCGCGCCGCGCTCGGCCTCGACGATCACATCCTCACGCTCAAGCTCACGCCCAACCGCGCGGATTGCCTTTCGATTCTCGGGGTGGCCCGCGAAGTGTCGGCACTGACCGGCGCGCGCCTTGAGAACCCCAAAATCGAAAGGATTCCGGGCAAGACAGGCGCAAAGCACGCGGTCCGCATCTCGGCGCCGGAGGGCTGCGGCCGCTTCGCCGGACGGGTGATCCGAAACGTCAACGCCAAGGCCGCGACGCCGCAGTGGATGAAGCAGCGGCTCGAGCGCGCCGGGCAGCGCAGCATCTCGGCCCTGGTGGACGTTACGAACTACGTCATGCTCGAACTCGGCCGCCCGCTGCACGTGTACGACCTTGACAAACTGAGGGGCGCCATCGACGTGCGCTGGGGGCGCAAAGGCGAGAAGGTGCTGCTCCTGAACGAGCAGACCGTGCAGGTCGACGAGTCGGTACTGTGCATCACCGATGAATCCGGCGTGATCGGCCTGGGCGGCATCATGGGCGGCGAGAGCACCAAGGCCGACGAAGCGACCCGCAACATCTTCCTCGAGTCCGCGTTCTTCTATCCCGCCGCGGTGCAGGGGCGGGCGCGGCGCTACAACTTCACGAGCGACGCCTCGCACCGCTTCGAGCGCGGCGTGGACTTCCAGAACAACGTCGAGGGCATCGAGCGCGCGACGCGGCTGATCCTCGATATCTGCGGCGGCGAGCCCGGGCCTACCGACGATCTCGTCGCCCGTCTGCCGGAGAGAAAGCAGGTGGCGATGCGCGTCGCCCGCGCGCAGAAGGTGATCGGCGTTCCGGTTGCGCCCGACGACATGGCGCAGGTTTTTTCGCGCCTGCAGCTCCCCTTCAGGAAGGAGAAGGAGGGCTTCGAAGTTACGCCGCCGAGCTTTCGCTTCGACCTCGAGATCGAGGAGGACCTCATCGAGGAGGTGGCGCGCGTGTACGGCTTCGAGCGCATCGCGGAGCATCCGCCGCGCGCCGCGGCGACGATGCTGCCGGCGCCGGAGCGCAGACGCTCGCTGCACGCATTGCGCGAGCGGCTGGCTCAGGCGGGCTACCAGGAGGTGATCAACTTCAGCTTCGTGGAGCCGGCCTGGGAAGCCGACTTCGCCGGCGAGACCCAGCCGATTCGCCTGCTCAACCCCATTGCCAGTCCGCTTTCGGTCATGCGCACGAGCCTGATCGGCTCGATGGTCGACGTGGTAAGAAAAAACCACCAGCGCAAGGTCCCGCGCATCCGCGTATTCGAGCTCGGGCGCGTGTTTCTGCGCGACCCGCTGGCGCCGGACGGGCCTTTGTCTGTGCAAGGCGTGCGCCAGCCGATGCGCGTTGCCGCCGCGGCCTACGGGCCGGCCCTGGCGCAGCAATGGGAGGGCGCCGAGCGCGCCGTGGATCTCTTCGACGTCAAGGCCGACCTCGAGGCGCTGGCGGCGCCGCTCGAGCCGCGGTTCGAGCCCGCGGTGCATCCGGCGCTGCATCCCGGACGCTCGGCCAGGATTCTTCTCCACGGCAGGCCGGCGGGATGGATCGGCGAGCTGCATCCGAAATGGCTGCCCAAGTACGAGCTGCCCCAGCCGCCGGTGCTGCTGGAAGTCGAGGCCGACGCGCTGGTCGAGATTCCAATGCCAAGACCCGAGGTGCCTTCGCGGCTCCCCATAGTGGTGCGCGATATCGCCTTGGAGTTCGACGCCGGAACGTCCGTCCAGTCCGTCCTGGACGCAATTCACGCCGAAAGGCCGCCGATCGTGCGATCGGTGCGAGTATTCAGCCTTTATCGTGGCCCGGGGCTGCCTCCAGGGACAAAATCCCTTGCTTTCCGGGTAGTTATGCAAGATACTGCACGGACCCTCACCGATGCGGAGGCCGACGCTGCCCGAGATGCGCTGGTAGCGCTCCTCGGCCGAAGATTCTCCGCTAGATTAAGAGCTTAGGGACCAGGGGAGCTGCTTGATGACGTTGACGAAGGCCGAACTGGCCGATCTGCTGTTCGAGAAGGTCGGGCTGAACAAGCGCGAGGCCAAGGACATGGTCGAGGCCTTCTTCGAGGAGATCCGCGGAGCGCTCGAGCGCGGCGAAAGCGTCAAGCTTTCCGGCTTCGGCAACTTCCAGTTGCGCGACAAGCCTCAGCGCCCAGGGCGCAATCCCAAGACCGGCGAGGAGATTCCCATCAGCGCCCGCCGTGTCGTCACCTTCCACGCGAGCCAGAAGCTGAAGGCCATGGTGGAGAAAGCACGGCATGGAGCAAAGCCGCAGGAAAGCTGAACTCCCGCCGATCCCCGCGAAGCGCTACTTCACGATCGGTGAAGTGAGCGAGCTCTGCGGGGTGAAGCCGCACGTGCTTCGCTATTGGGAGCAGGAGTTCACGCAGCTCAAGCCCGTGAAGCGCCGCGGCAACCGCCGCTATTACCAGCACCACGAGGTGCTGCTGATCCGCCGCATCCGCGAGCTCTTGTACGAGGAAGGATTCACCATCAGCGGTGCCCGCAACCGCCTCGACAACGGGAACTCGCACGAGGAGAAACCCGAGCCCGCCGTGCGCGGCGGCCGCCCGGAGAGCGGCGTGGGCGTCGACATTGGTGCGATCAAACGGGAACTCCGCGCCGTCCTCGACCAGCTCCAGGGGTAAAATTCCACCCTTCGGGGCGTAGCGCAGCCTGGTAGCGTACCTGCATGGGGTGCAGGTGGTCGCGAGTTCAAATCTCGCCGCCCCGACCAGAACCCATTCACTGCGTGCAGTAGTTCGTACTGCAAAGAGCAGCTCGTGCTGCACCATCCCGCGATGCCGAACAAGCCGCTGAACGACGAATGGAAGACATGGATCCGGCACAACCTCGCGCGCGGCTGTTCCAGGGACGAGCTTTCTCGCATCCTGGTCAAGGAGGGGTTTGATCTCTTCACGGTCGGACGGGAACTCGGTCCAACGCCGGAAGCGGCTCCGGCTCCAATGGCGCGCGACGCGCCAACGACGGACACCGGGCCGAACCCTGCGCTTCTTCCAGGACTGCAGCGCCATGGGGCGCCACTCCTCGAGCTCTACACTGTCGAAAGCTTTCTCGACTCGCGCACCTGCGCCGCGCTGGTCGAGCTCATCAAGGTGGGCCTGAGGCCTTCGACGATTTCCTCAGAGGGCGCCCCCGAAGCGAGCTTCAGGACCAGCCGGACGTGCGACCTCGATGAGCGCTATCCGGTCGTGCGCGAGCTCAATCGAAGGATCTGCGCCGCGATGGATGCGAATCGGGCCTACGCCGAAGCGACGCAGGGGCAGTATTACGAAATGGGCCAGGAGTTCAAGGCGCATACCGACTACTTCGAGACGTACGAGCTCGAACGCTTTTCGACTGCAATGTGGGGCCAGCGCAGCTGGACCTTCATGGTGTATCTCAACGAGCCGGACGCCGGCGGCGAAACGCGGTTTGTCGACGCCGGGCTCGCCTTCAGGCCGAAGCTCGGCCAGGCCGTGATCTGGAACAACATGCAGCCGGACGGCTGGCCCAATCCGCACACCCTTCACCAGGGCATGCCCGTCACCTCGGGAGCCAAGGCGATCATCACCAAGTGGTTCAGGCGCCCGCGCTAAGGTCGAGCTCGACCAGCTTCGCCTTCACCGATTTGCCGGAAACGCTCAGCTCGGCCACGGCAACCGGAAGCTTGAACCGGCGCGGGCCGCAGCTTCCAGGATTGACGTAAAGCACGCCGCCGCGCTCTTCGATGCGCGGCTGGTGCGAATGGCCGGACACCACGACCTGAAAGCCGGCGGCTGCCGGGTCGACATCGAGCTGCGCGAGGTCGTGCAGGACGTGGATGAAGACTTCGCCGACCTGCAGGACCTCGGTTTCGGCGATGCCGCGCGCCCAGGAGTCCCGGTCGTTGTTGCCGCGCACCGCGGTCACGGGGGCGAGGGCGCGCAGCGTCTCGAGCACGGCGGGGTCGCCGATGTCGCCCGCGTGGACGATGAAGTCGCTGCCGCGCAGGAACTTCACCGCTTCGGGGCGCAGCAGGCCGTGCGTGTCTGAGAGAAGGCCTACGCGTTTCACGTCAACGGAGGTCTTTCAATCGTCGCCCCAGCGCCAGCGTGGCGGCTCGCCCTTGAGCCAGCATATTGCGATGAGCAGCGCGGTGAGCACCGCAATGCAGGCGAACAGGGCGCCGGGCTTGTCGTTCGGCGAAAATGCGAAGAAGGCGGCGGCGGACAGGGCAGCGAACGCGGCGAGCACCGCCCATCCCTGCCACGACGAAGGCAATCCCCAGCCCCAGCCGTAGCGCTTCGCGGGAAACCAGTAGGTCTCTCTGTCGGGAATGGCTAGGCCTTCCTGCCGTCGAGCTCGCGCAGCAGCGCGGCGAGGCGCTCGGCTTCCGCGGCGAAGCGCGCCATGAGGAGTGCGAGCATCACGGCCGCATCCTGCACCGCGCGCAACTCGGCGCGGGCGCGCTCGACGGCCTGATCGTCGCCGGGGGTCGGCATCGCGCCTGGAGTTTACCGCGCGGCGGATCCGCTAATCCCAGGAGAAGCGGTAAAGGAGCCCGACCCCGGTCGAGGTGCCTGTCTCGGTGCGCAGCGCGAGGCGCTGCGTGAGCGAGAAATCGAGCTTGACGAGCTGCGATGCCGTCGCCCCCAACCCTTGTTCGTAGCTGATGTACAGCCTGTCGGAGAGGCGCTTGCCGACCGCGACCACGCGGTCGGTGGCCTCGCCGGTGCCGCGAAGCGAGATCTCGTCCAGCCCGAAGGTGCGCGCGACGCGCCGGTCGAGCGGCACGCCCTCGTTGTTGGCGAGCAGCGCGCCGGCGGCGGCCTGCAGCATGCCGAGGTCACCCTTGGTCGCGTCGCTCGGCGCACGTCCGAGCACCAGCCAGGACAGCTTCTCGCCTTCGGGGACCTGTGGGTTCGAAACGAGCTGGACCCGTGGCAACTTGGCGTTGCCCGAGACCTGCACGCCGACCTCGACCTGCTGCTTGCGGCGCCACGCAGTGATCTGCAGCGACGGATTGTCGAGCGGACCGTCGAAGATGATGACGCCGGGATCGACCTGCAGGGACTGGCCATACGCGTAGAAGGTCGCATTCAGCGTCTCGATGCGGCCATAGGCGCGAAGCTCGCCGTCCTTCGTCGTCTCCACCTGGAGCTTGCCCCTGATCTTGCCCTCGAGGCCGTAGCCGCGCACCTGCAGGTCGTCGCCGAGGTCGAGCTGCATGTCGAGCGCCACCGGAACCTTGGCGGCCTCGCGCGGACCGGCAGACTTTTCGCCCACGATCACCACATCCTCGCCGAGCTTCGGCATGCGCCCCTTGTCGAGCTCGAAGTAGCCGCGGTCGGCACGCAGCGACCCGCTGAGCGAAAGGCGTTTCTCGACGATCTGCGCCTCTCCGCTCCCGCTCGCCACGAGCCGCAGGTCGGGCCTTTGCAGGAGCCCGAACTTCTCGGCGCGCCAGGAAAGGCGCGCGCCGCCCTCGGCGAGCCGCAAAGGCAGCGCGCCAGTGGCGGTGAATTTGCCTTCCCCACCCTGGATGGAGAACTCCTCGACCCGCAGGACGTCTTTTTCCAGCGCCGCGCGCAGAACTCCGCCCTTCAGGTACACGCCGAGCGGGGGCGCCTCGAGGCCGATTGCCTCGCCGCGCAATGTCCCCGTGAGCGTGGGTTCGCCGAGCGTTCCGCCGCCTTTCAGCTCCGCGGACAGGCGGCCATCGATGCGCTGATCGGTGAGGAAGGGCTGGGCGAGCGCGCGCAGGTCGACGCCGCTCACCCGCGCGACGAAAGCGAGCGCCGAGCGCGGAGTGATGCCGAAGCGCGGGGCGCCGGGCTCCGGCGTGATGTCGCCCGTCACCGTCGCCGTGCCGTAGCGCGACGCGACCTCGGCACTGGCGTTGATTCGTCCGTCGACGAAGCGCGCGTCGACGGAGGCCTTCTCCAGGCCCAGCGCGAGCTTGCTTGCGCCGCCTTGGGCGAGCTCGCTCGCGCCCCCTTTGGCAAGCTTCTCCGCGTCGCCCTGGGCGAGCGCCAGGTCGCCCGCCGTGCGCCGCAGCGTCGCCGTGCCGCTGAGCTGCGGGCTCGACGCGACGTTCCATTGCCCGTCGAGGAGCACGCTCGAGCGCATGTTCTCCGCGAAGCCCGCCAGGGTGACCAGCCACTGGGTTGGAAGCGCGTGGAATTCCCCGCTCGAGACGACTTTTTCGCCCGACCAGGTCAGCTCGGCGATGGTGACGCGCCCGCCGGCGAAAGTTGCGTCGAGCCGGCCGAGCTGCACCCGGCCCTTTGCCGCCTGCAGCGCCACCGGCGCCGTGAGCTCGAGTGGATAGGGGCCCGAATTACGCAGCGCTTGCACTTCGCCCGACCACCCGGCTTCCCCGTGCCAGCCGCCGCGCAGCCGCGCCTGCAGGTCGAGGCCCTCACCCTTCACCGAGAGCTCGCCGGCATGCTCGGCGAGGCTGCCGCTTGCCTTCGCGCGCGCGCTCTTGATCTCCATTCCGGTCGGCAGGACGAGGTCGCTTGCGTCGGCGGTGAAAGCGGCCCGCGGCTCCTCGAAGGTTCCGCTGAGCGTGCCGCTCGCGCGCAGCGCCCCGGTGAAATCGCCGAGGAAGTAGTCGATGCTCGGCACCTCCAGCGCCCAGCCGAGCTCGTCACCGGGCCGGCCGAAATCGCCGCGCGCGGTGAGCCGCGCGCCGCCGAGGCTCGCCTGCGCGACCACCCGCTGGGCGCGCGAGCCGGAGAGGCGCGCGGCCCCCTGGCTCGCGAGCGGCTCGCCTTCCAGTGTGCTGTCGCGCACGCTCCAGCGTGCGTCGATCGCGGGTTGCGCGCCGAGCGTTCCCGTGCCCGCGAAGGCCCCGTTGATATCTCCGCCCGGATACTGCCCGAACTTCGCCGGGTCGAAATGCTCGAGATTCAGCTTCGCCTCGAAGCGCATCGGCTCGGAAAGGCGCAGCCGCCCGCTGCCGGTCGCCGCACCGCCCTGCGCCTCGGCGCGCACGCTGCGGATCTCGACGAGCTCGCCGTCGCGCAGTACGTCCGCGGTGATGCGCATGTCGTCCTGTGAGAGCGTGCCTTGCAGCGTCTGCTTCGCGCCCGCCGCGAGCTTCAGGGGTCCGGAGAGCTTGGTGGAGTTAAGGGTGGAGCGAAAAGAGCGTAGATCCAGATCGACGACCTGGATGTCGAGCTCGGCGCGGCCACGCTCGAGCGCGCCCTTGCCGGCGAGCGTTCCGCCCGGGGCGAGCGCAATCCTGAGGTCCTGCAGCAAGGCCGATTCGAAGTCCTTGGCGGCGAAGCGCGTGTCGAGGCTCGCGAGCGGGATTCGCTTCTTGTCGAGCGGTCCGGGCGCGCTGTTGCGCGCAGAGATGGTTCCTGCGAGGACGTAGGCGGGGCTTGCCTTGCCCGAGAGCTTCACGCCGAGGCTGGTGCTCGGCCAGTCGCGGTTCAGCCTGGAGAGGTCGAGCGGTCCGGCCTGGGCGTCGATTTCGGCGAGCGGGCGCGGCGCGAAAGCCGTGACCAGCGCGCGGACCTTCGCCGGCACCTCGGCGACGCGGCCGTCGAAGGCCACGTCCAGGCGCTCCACGGTTCCGCCGAGCTTGAGCCGCGCGCTCACGGGGTAGTCTTCGTATCGCAGGTCGAACCCCACGCTCGCCGACACCGCGCCGGTCTGCACGAGGACTGCGTCGCGCAGCTCGAATCGCTCGATCAGGTAGCGCTGCGCGCCGAGCTCGAGCGAGATGCGCTCGAGATCGGCGCGATCCACGCGCAGGCCGAACGGAATCCGCGGTGGTGCGGACGGCTTGCCGTCAGATGGGCCAGGTGCGAGCGCTACCTCGAGCGACTTAGCGCGCAGCTCGCGCAGGCCCACGCGCGCGCCGAGGATGGCCAGGAGCTCGACGCGGACCATGCCGTCGCGCAGGTCGACGCGCGTCTGTTCGTCCTTGTACCGGATCGACCCGAACTCGATGTCGCGCGCAAGCGCGCCGCGCAAGCCCTCGAGACTGAGCTTGCCGTGGAGCGCCTCTTCCGCCAGCGCCGCCGCCCATCGCAGCCCGGACTCGCTGTAGAGGAGCCACCCGGCCGCGGCCAGGACGACGCAGCCGACCACGACCAGTACGGCGAGCAGCCACTTCATCAGAAGGTGAATCCTACGGAGAAATGCAGCCGCCACGACGAGACAGCCTGGCCGTAGGCGACGTCCAACCGGATCGGTCCGATCGGGGTGCGCACGCGCGGGCCTGCGCCGTAGCCGACCTTGGCCTTGAAGAGCGTGTTGTCGTCCCAGGCGTCCCCGGCGTCGACGAACACGCCTATCCCCCAGCTCTCGCCGATCCACTGGGTGTACTCGGAGCTCATCACCAGCAAACGCCGTCCGGGCAGGACCGCGTCGCCTTGCTGCACGCCGAGGCTGAGGTAATCATAGCCGCGCACCGTCGTGTCGCCGCCGGTGCGGAAGAGAAAGCTGCTCGGGATCTCGTCGCGGCTGGAGGAAATCACGCGCCCGACCTGTCCTCGCAGCAGGAGGTCGCCATCCCGCCTCACAGGGAAGAACAGCGAACCGCTGGCGATCCCGCGGAGGAACGGACGCGTGGCGAGCGCGTCGGGGGAGCCGCCAAGCTCGAACATCGCGAGATAGCCGCGGCGCGGCGAAACGAAGTCGTCGGTCCGGCGGAAGGTGCGGCGATAGCCGAAGTAGAGCGCGTAACGGTCGGTGAATTCGCCTCCGCTCACGCTTTCCTCCTCCCAGTTCGCGGAGACGATCACCGCGCTCGGTGGGATCTCGGCACCCCAGTTGCGCGAGAAGCCGGCCACGGCCTCGCGCGTGCGCACGTTTTGGATGTCGGTCTCGCGGTAGGGCCGCAGCAGGTAGCTGTTCCAGTAGCCGCCCGGCCGCGGCGGCGAATCCAGGTTGAATTCCAGGGTCTTCGTCGTGTCGTCCACGCGCAGCGTGCTGCGGAAGCGCCACGCCGAGTCGAACAGCGCCTGGTTGGTGTAGTTGAACAACCCGCCGATCCCGGTATCGGTGGCGTAGTTGATGCCCGCCTCGACATGGTGCTTCGGGGCCTCGATGACGACCACGCGCACAATGGCGCTGTCGGTACTGCCTTCGTTTCGATCGACGTCGGCCTGCACGCTCACGAAGTAGCCACTCTCGAGCAACAGCCGCTGGTAGACGACCAGCTTGTCGCGGTCGTAGTCATCGCCCGGACGCACCGGGCTCAGGTTCTGCACCAGCTCGTCCGTATAGCGCCGCGTGCCGCTTACCCGGATCTCGCCGATGCGGTAGGGCGGGCCGCTCTCGAGCTCCACCATGAGCGAAGCGCGCCGCGCTTCGCGGTCGATCCGCGCCTCGCTCGCGGCGATGCGCGCGCCGGCGTAGCGGAAAGACGACATCTCGCGCAGCGCCCGGCGTTTCGCCGCGTCCCACTCGGACTGGCGGAAAGGCTGCCCGCGGCGCAGCGGCCAGGTGTCGCGCACGCGCTTGAAGATGGCCGCGGAGCGCGGGTCCTGCACCGCGGGCCCGCTGAAGCGCAGGTCGATCTCCGCCACCTCGGTCCTTTCCCCAGGCACTAGCGTGAGCCGCACGATCCAGGGCTGCTCGCCTTCCTCGATCGCGACGTCGGCGCGCGCCGAGAAGTACCCCTCGGTGGCGGCGAGCTCGCGCGCCTCGCGCACGCCTTCGTCGGCAAGGCGCCGCAGCTGCTCGGGCGTCATCTGCGGATCGTTCTGCCAGCGCTCGAGGTTGAGCCCGTTGGAGAGCACTTCGGCCATGTCCTTGGGAGCGACGATCTCGACCCGGTACTTGAGGCCGGTCTGCGCCAGAGCGGCGCTCGAGATGAGAAGGAGGATCGCCGCGAGAATGCGCATCGGGGGCCGATAGCATGCCATGCAGCGAGTTGTAGAATCGCCCGCATGAAAATCCTGGTCTCCAATGACGACGGCTACTTCGCGCCGGGCGTCACGCTGCTCGCCGAAGCCCTGGGCCGGTTGGGCGAGGTCACGGTTTTCGCGCCGGAACGGGACCGTTCCGGCTCCTCCAATTCGCTCACGCTCGACCGTCCGCTGACGGTGCGGCGCGCGCCGAATGGATTCTTCTCGGTCAACGGGACGCCGACCGACTGCGTGCACATCGCGGTGACGGGAGTGCTCGACTTCACGCCCGACCTCGTCGTCTCGGGCATCAACCTCGGCGCCAACATGGGCGACGACACGATCTATTCGGGCACCGTGGCGGCGGCGGCGGAAGGGTTCCTCCTCGGCATCCCGGCGCTCGCGATCTCGCTCGCCAGCAAGGCCGGGGAGCACTTCGAGAGCGCCATCGGCGTCGCGCTCGAGCTGGTCGAGCGCCTGCGGCGCGACCCGCCGCGCGAGCCGGTGCTCTACAACGTGAACGTGCCGGATATTCCTCCGGCCCAGCTCGCCGGCGTGGAGGTCACCCGCCTGGGCAAGCGCCACAAGGCCGAACCGGTCATCAAGCTGCAGACGCCGCGCGGCGAAACGGCGTACTGGATCGGGCCCGCCGGGGGTGCCCAGGACGCGGGTCCGGGCACCGATTTTCACGCGGTGGAGAACCGCAGGGTCTCGGTCACGCCTCTGCGCCTGGATCTCACGCACCAGGGGCAGCTCGATTCGGCGAGGCAATGGCTCTCGAGGTAGCGGACGAAACGAGGGCTGCCGCTGCATGAGGGACCTGCGCGGCATCGGCATGACCTCGCAGCGCACGCGCGCGCGCATGGTGCAGAGGCTGCGCGAAAAGGGCATTCGGGACGAGCGCGTCCTCGGCGCGATGGCGCGGGTGCCGCGGCACCTGTTCGTCGAGGAAGCCCTTGCCAGCCGGGCTTACGAGGACACGGCGCTGCCGATCGGCTTCTCGCAAACCATCTCGCAGCCCTTCGTCGTCGCCCGGATGATCGAGCTGGTCCTCGGAAACGGGAAAACGGGGAGGGTGCTCGAGGTCGGGACGGGTTGCGGCTACCAGGCCGCGGTGCTTGCCGAGATCTTTCCGGAGGCCTACTCGGTGGAGCGGATCAAGGCCTTGCACGAGCGGGCGCGCGCCAACCTGCTGGCGCTGCGGCTGAAAAACCTGCGCCTGGTCCACGGCGACGGCTACGCCGGGCTCGAAAGCGCGGCGCCGTTCCAGGCGATCGTCGTGGCCGCCGCCAGCCGCGAGGCGCCCAGGGCGCTGTTACGCCAGCTCGCGCTCGGTGGCAGAATGATATTGCCGCTGCACGAAGGGACGGGACAAAGACTGATGCTCTACGAGCGTGGCACGCGGGGCTTCGTCGAATCGGAGCTCGATCCGGTACGCTTCGTGCCGATGGAAATGGGAAAAGCTTGAAGAACGTTCACTGTTGGGTCCTTGCCGCCGCCGCAGCTGTTACCGCAGGGTGCGCGACGCAGCACAAGCCCGCGCCGGTGGTCGACGGACGCATTCCGAGGCAGGCGGCCCCGAAACCGCTCGCCACGCCGGTGGCGGTGACGCCGAAATCGGTCGCCGATTACTACAGCGTGAAACGCGGCGACACGCTCTACAGCATCGCGCAGGAGCACGGCGTCGACCAGCGCGACGTGATGCAGTGGAATGGCCTCGACGATCCCACGCGCCTGCGGGTGGGCCAGCAGCTGCGGGTGAGGCCGCCGCTCGCCGTGGCAACCGCTCCGGGTGTCGCGCCGGTCGCGGTGGTGGAGCCTCAGGGCAGCGCCGCGCCGCAGGTCGGCTCTGCGCGCATCCTCGGGCGCGTGGAGTCGCGGCCGCTCGATACGCTGCCGCCGCTGCCGCCGCGCGTGTCGGCGAAGCCCGAGCTCGCCAGGATGGAAGCGCCCGCCAGGGTCGAGCTGGAGAAGAGCGGGGCGCCGAACGCGACCAGCCAGTTCATCTGGCCGGTGAAGGGCAAGGTGCTCGCCGAATTCGCCGAGCCGCGCCGCAAGGGCATCGACATCGACGGAAAACCGGGCGACCCGATCGTCGCCTCCGCGCCCGGGCATGTCACCTACATCGGCAGCGGCATCCCGGGCATGGGCAAGCTGGTCGTCCTCAAGCACGACAACGGCTTCATCACCGTCTATGCGCACAACCGCAACATCCTGGTGAAGGAAAAGCAGGCGGTGGCGCGCGGCCAGAAGATCGCCGAGCTCGGCAGCACGGATGCCGAGCGCCCGAAGCTGCATTTCCAGATCCGCAAGGGCGCCGCGGCCGTCGATCCACTTCTTTACCTCCCCAAGTAAGCCTCTAGTTCCTGTTTTGCTTGAGCGCTTGGGCGAGGTCGTGCACCGCTGAGGCATAGAACGCGCTGCGGTTGTAGCGCGTGAGCACCCAGAAATTGTGCAGGCCGATCCGGTAATCGCTTGGCTTGTCCGGCGTCTCGAGCTCGACCAGGACCGCGCGTACGCCTTCGGGCATCCCCTCGACCTCGACGCCGGCGGCTTGCAGATCGGCCTGGGCGTGCTTCGGGTCGACCGAGCCATCGGCGAGAGGGCGCCATGCGTCCCCGTCGACCTTCGCCCCGAGGAGCACTTCGCCGCCTGGCTGCCAGCCGTGCTCCTTGAGAAAATTCGCCACGCTGCCGATGGCGTCGGCCGGGCTGCGGCGCAGGTCGATCGCGCCGTTGCCGTCGAAGTCGACCGCGTAGCGCCGGGTGCTGCTGGGCATGAACTGGGGGATGCCGATCGCACCGGCGTACGAGCCGCGCATCGCGAACGCGTCCTTGCCCTGTTCGCGCGCCAGCAGCAGGTACTGCTCGAGCTCGCCCTTGAAGTACTGCGCCCGCGGCCCGTAGTCGAAAGCGAGCGTGGTGAGCGCGTCGACCACGCGCCAGCGGCCGGTGTTGCGCCCGTAGAAAGTCTCCACCCCGAGGATGGCGACGATGTATTGCGCCGGCACGCCGTAGCTGGTCTCCGCGCGCTCGAGCGCGCGGCGGTGCTTGCGCCAGAACTCGATCCCGGCGGCGATGCGCTTTTCGTTGACGAAATTGCCGCGGTATTCCTCCCATGAGCGTGCTTTCGGCGGCTGTGGCTTGATCGCCTCCAGCACCGGCTCGGCGCGGCGCACGCGGGAAAAAAGGTAGCGCAGATCCTGCTCGGCGAAGCCGTGCTTGAGCGCCAGGCTGCGGATGAACTCCTGCACCTCCTCGCGTTCGGCGTAGCTTCCCTTGGCCCACGCGGGCCACGCGAGCAGCGCGAGCACTACGAGCAGCGTTCTGGTCGGCGTCATGCCACGCGCAGCTCGCGCACCAGGCGTCGCAGGTCTTTCATCCCCCGCGGATCGCGCTCGCGGCCGTAGCGCAGGCCGATGTACAGCTCGCCGATGCGCAGGATGGCGCGGCGCGCCGAGGGCAGCGCGCGCGCCGCGCGCTCGGCGTAGTCGCGCGGACCTTCGCTCGGCGAGCGCTCGACGCCGCGCGCGGCGAGCTTGAGGCAGAACGCGCGCCAGGCGCGCTGGACCGGATCGGGCCGCGCCACGCGGCGCAGCGACCAGGCGAGGAGGAGCACGGTCAGGATTCCGAGCACGGTGAAGAGCGTTGCCACCAGCGCGCGCCAGTCGGAGCTTCGCAGGCCGACGTAGCTCATGAGCTCGCGCTGGCGCTCTGAATTGTAGCCGAGCACCCACACGTTCCACTTGTGCGCCGCGGCCTCCCACTGGTGGCGCAGCGAACGCAGCCATTCGAAGTCTCCCCGCATGAGCAGGGGCTGCTCGGCCTGCTGGATCGAGCGGGCGAGCCCAGCGTCCAGGCGGCTCGGCGCCGCAGTGGCGGTAGGGTCCACTCGCACCCAGCCGCGGCCGCGCAGGTGCACCTCCGCCCAGGCATGGGCGTCGGACTGGCGCACGGTGATGATGCGGTCGACCGGGTTCAGCTCGCCGCCCTGGTATCCGGTGACGACGCGCGCGGGCACGCCGGCGGCGCGCATCAGGAACACGAACGCCGACGAGAAGTGCTCGCAGAAGCCCGCCTTGAAATCGAACAGGAACTCGTCGACGCTGTCCTGCCCCAGGAGAGGAGGCTCCAGCGTATAGGCGTAGCGTCCCCGGCGCAGGAAGGCGATGGCGCGGGTGACGATCTCGTCGTCGCCGCGCGAGGCGAGCCGCAGCTCCTCGGCGAGCGCGAGCGTCCTGGGATTGACGCCCGTCGGAAGGCGCAGCGCGCGCGCGAGCTGCGCGGGCTGCTCTTCCGGCGCGCCGCGCGGAGCGATGGCCGAGCTCATCTCGTAGCGCACGCGGGTGCGAACCGGCGCGGCAGCGAGGACGATCCCGTCGGCCGTATAGCGGGCGTCTTCCGGCAGGCTCGTGGGAACCTCCAGGGCGAACAGCCAGCTCTGATTGTGCGGCTCGAGCACCACGCTGTAGCGGTAGGTCGCGCTGCCGCCGCCCGGTGGCGCGAACTTGCCTAGGGACTGCCCCCCGGCGCTCCACGTGCGGCCATCGAAGTCCCAGAGCACCGGTCCGCGCCAGTAGCGCACCTGCGAGGCCGGAGGCGTCCCCTCGAATTCCGCGCGGAAGGCGATCGTGTCGGAGAGCACGAGGCGCGAGATTCCGCCGGGGGCCATCGTCTCCGAGAGGCCGGTGCGCGCCGAGTAGGCGTCCTGCGGCAGGCCCCACAGCGGCCCCTGGACACGCGGAAAGAGCAGGAACAGCGCCGCCGCCGCGGGCACGCCGTGCGCAAGCACGAGGGCGGCGGTGCGAAGGTTTGCCCGCGGAGCACGGTTGGGGGCGGAAAAGCCGATCAGGGTGGCGGTGATGGCGAACAACGCCACCGCCATGCCGAGCGCCGTGGCAATGGACTGCGTATACAGGAAGTTGGTGATGATGAGGAAGTAGCCGAGGAAGGCGGCGGCCGCCGCGTCGCGGTGCGTTCGCGTTTCCAGCACCTTGAGTCCCGAGAACAGCATGAGCAGCACGATCCCGGGCTGGCGGCCGAAGATGGTGCGGTACTCGACCCAAACGCCGAGCATCGCGATCCCAGCCACGGCGAGCACCAGCCAGCGCGAAGGCAGCGGCACCGCGTTCATGGAGTAGTGGATGCGCCAGGCGTAGAGGCACAGCGTGAGCAGCGTGAGCCACCACGGCGCCCGGGTCGCGTGAGGGATCACCACGAGGGCGAGCGACCCGCAGAGCAGCACCAGGTCGCGCGTGCTCGCGAGGCGTGCCTCGGGCAGCAGTGGATGAGCCGCGGCGCTCTTCATCTCAGCTCGTACAGCGCGAGCGCCTGCAGGCAAGTACCGGCGTGGGCATCGCCGCGCCCGGGCGCGATCTCGATGCCCGGAAGCCGCAGGCCGTAGAACGCGCCGGCGCGCTCGGCGGCGAGAACCCAGCCGGCGAGGAGCGACAAGCGCTGCTCCACGCCGGCCGTGGCGGGAAGCAGCCGCCAATCGAGCCAGAGCTGCGCCGCGGCCTCGCCCGTGAACTGCTTGGTGAGCAGCTCGTCGCTGCGCGCGACGGCCTTCCACGCCACGTGGCGCGGCGAGTCGGAAAGCTGGTAGGTCCGCAGCCCGGAGAAGTCGTCGTTGCCCGCGGACTGCGAGCGCAGCGCGCCCGCCGCCGCCTCGGCGAGCGGCGCCGGCAGCGGCGTGCGCTCAGGCTGCGGATAGACGAGGCAGCGCGCGTCGGGCTCGACGTAGCTCCAGGCGCGGAACAGCCCCAGCGGAAAGCGCGTCTCGAGCAGCACGCGCCCGAGCGCGAGCCAGCCGCGGCGCCGCGCAGGCACGGCGAGCACCACTTCCGCGAGCGCCTGCGGCGGGATATCGATCACGAACTGCGAGCCCGAGCCGACATGGCGCGCGAGGATCGCGGGACGGTCGTATCCCGAGCGGCCGTCGAGGTAGATCCTGAACTGTGCCGATTCGCCGGCGAACGCCGGCTCGGCGCGTCCGGTGCTCACCGCGATGCGCGCGAGGTTGCGCGCCGTGTGCACCATGCCCGCCAGCCCGGCGCCGGCGAGGAGGAAGGTGAGCGCGAAGCCGAGCGCGAGCGCGTAGTTGATCGAGCCGACGAGCAGGACGAGCAGCGTAGCGGCGAAGAGCCATCCCAGCCGGGTGGGCAGGATATAGACGCGCCGGTGGACCAGGATGATGGTGCCGCGCTCGGGCGCCTTGAAGCCCCAGATCCACTGGGCGAGGCGCGGATTGCGCTCGAGCAGGCCGCCGATCATGCCCGCGGCGCGCTCATGCGGTGGGGCCGTCGTATTTCCATCGGCCCCTCCACGCCCCGAGCACCAGGTTGGGGTATTCGGGCCTGCCCAGGGTGCCGTTGTAGCGCCCGAGCGCCCTGAAATAGTCGCCTCGCTCCATGTCGAGATAGTGCCGCAGAATCGCGCAGCCGTAAGCGAGGTTTGTCCTGAGATGGAACAAGTTGTGGTTGGGCTGGCCGAGCAGCGGCACCCAGAAAGGCATGACCTGCATGTAGCCGCGCGCGCCCGCGCGGGACACGGCGTACTTGCGAAAGCCGCTTTCCACCTCGATCAGCCCCAGGACGAGCTGCGGATCGAGCCGCGCACGCACCGCCTCATAGTGGACCGCACGCAGCAGCTCCATGCGGCTCTGGCGGTCGGGCATGCGCGGCGCCAGGCGTTTTTCCATCTCGTCGATCCAGCGCTGGCCATCTTCGGGCGAGCGAAAGTACAGCCGCGCAGGCGCCCGGTCCGACACCATGGCCGACAGGCGCTGGCGCACGCTGTCGGCGAGCGGCTCGTAGATCTGGTTGCCCGCATGTCCCCGGAAAGAGGCCAACAACAAGACCAGGAAAGCGAGCCGGGTCATGCCTTCTTGAGAAAGGCTACGACCTCCTTGAGCGGCAGATCGCGCGGCTTCTCGTCGCGCCTTCCCTTGTATTCGGCGTTGCCGGCGGCAAGGCCCCGCTCCGAGAGCACCACGCGGTGCGGAACGCCGATCAGGTCCATGTCGGCGAACAGCACCCCTGGGCGCTCGTCGCGGTCGTCCATGAGAACGTCGATGCCCGCGGCGCCGAGCTCGTCGTGCAGCTGCTCGGCGGCCGCGCGGACGCCGGCGCTCTTGTGGTACCCGATCGGCACCAGGGCCACCGCGAAGGGCGCGATCGGCGCCGGGAGCGCGATCCCGCGCTCGTCGTGGTTCTGCTCGATCGCCGCCGCCACCACGCGCGTCACGCCGATGCCGTAGCACCCCATTTCCATCGGCCGCGCCGCGCCTTTCTCGTCGAGGAAGACGGCGCCCATCGCGCTCGAGTATTTGGTGCGCAGCTGGAAAATGTGCCCGACCTCGATGCCGCGCACGATCTCGAGCCTGCCCTTGCCGTCGGGGCTCGGGTCGCCCGCGACCACGTTGCGCAGGTCGGCCACTTGGGGTTCTGCTAAATCTCTCCCGAAATTGACGCCGGTGAGGTGGTAGCCCTCCTCGTTCGCGCCGCACACGAAGTCGCTCATCAGCGCGACGCGGCGGTCCGCCACGACTTTCACGTTCCTGGCGCCGACCGGGCCTATGTAGCCCGGCCTGGATCCGAGCGAGGCTTCGATCTCCTTGTCGCCGGCGAAGCGGAAATCGCCGATCACCTTCTGCGCCTTGATCTCGTTCAGCTCGTGGTCGCCGCGCAGCAGCAGCAGGTGGAACTCACCGTCGTGCATCACCGCCACGGCCTTGACCGTCTTCTTGAGGTCCATCTTCAGGAGCGCGGCCACGTCCTCGCACTTGGTCTTGCCCGGCGTGGCGACCTTCCTCATGTTTTCATTTGGGGAAGAACGGGAACCTGGCGCCAGCGCTTCGGCGAGCTCCACGTTGGCGGCATAGTCGGACTCGGGCGAGAACGCGATCGCGTCCTCGCCCGAGTCGGCGAGCACGTGGAACTCGTGCGAGCCGGTGCCGCCGATGGCGCCGGTGTCCGCGGCCACGGCGCGGAACCGCAGGCCGAGGCGCGTGAAGATGCGCGTGTAGGTATCGTGCATGTTGCGGTACTCGCGCTCGAGATCGGCGTGATCGGCGTGGAAGGAGTAGCCGTCCTTCATCACGAACTCGCGGCCGCGCAGGATGCCGAAGCGCGGCCGCCGCTCGTCGCGGAACTTGGTCTGGATCTGGTAGAAGTGCACCGGCAGCCGCCGGTAGCTCTTCAGCTCGCCGCGCGCGAGGTCGGTGATGACTTCCTCCGAAGTGGGCTGGAGCACGAAATCGCGCTCGTGCCGGTCCTTGAAGCGCAGGAGCTCCGGGCCGTACGCCTGCCAGCGACCTGATTCCTGCCACAGCTCCGCCGGCTGCACCACGGGCATGACGAGCTCCACCGCGCCCGCGCGGTTCATTTCCTCGCGGATGATGGCTTCGACCTTTTGCAAAACTTTCAATCCGAGCGGCAGCCAGGTGTAGATGCCCGCCGCGAGGCGCCGGATGAGGCCGGCGCGCAGCATGAGGCGATGGCTCGCGATCTCGGCCTCGGCCGGAACCTCCTTCTGCGTGGAGATGAAGAACTTCGAGGTTTTCATGGACCTTCCGGCATCGTCGCCGCAACCGGCTGCACTCGCCGGATTGTCATAGCCGGTGCGGTATGGAAAAATCGAAGGGCGATTCTAACCGAACGCTAACTTGAGGCGGTGCGGCGGTGCTCGACAAGGAAGGCTACAGGCCGAACGTCGGCATCATCCTTGCCAACCAGAGGAACGAGGTGTTCTGGGGCAAGCGCGTGAACCAGCACGCCTGGCAATTCCCCCAAGGTGGCATCAAGCACGGCGAAACCCCGCTGCAGGCGATGTTCCGCGAGCTCGAGGAGGAGATCGGCCTGCAGCGAAGCCACGTCCGGATCCTCGGCCGCACGCGCGACTGGCTGCGCTACGAGGTGCCCGAGAGGTGGGTGCGCCGCTCCAAGGAGGCGGGCTGCGCGTACCGCGGACAGAAGCAGATCTGGTACCTGCTGCGCATGACGGGGCGCGATTGCGACGTGAAGCTGCGCGCGAGCGGCCATCCCGAGTTCGACGCGTGGCGCTGGCACGACTACTGGGTGCCGCTCGACGCCGTGATCGATTTCAAGCGCGAGGTGTATCGCCAGGCGCTGATCGAGCTGCACCGCTACCTCCAGGCCGACCGCCGCGGGCGTGTCCGGCGTCCCGAAGTCGTGCCGCAGGGTTAGGTCCTCAGGTTCCCCTCAGGTTCCTCTCAGGTTAACTAGGCCACTCTCAGGTTACCCTCAGGTTACTCATGGAGCGCGAATTCGACCCGCTGCCGATTCGAGAGCTCGGCGCCGGCGCGGGATTCCGTCGGCCGAACCAGGCCGAGGCCGCCCGGGTGACCCCGGATTCGCCGGCGCTGCACGTCATGACCGATCTCGCGCGCGTGAGCCCAGCGACCATCCGGCCGCAGGCGCCGCTCGCCGGCGCGAACCAGTTCATGATCACCCGCGGGGTGCGCCTGCTGCTCGTGGTGGACGAGCGCGACGTCATCCTCGGTCTCATTACCGCTACCGACCTTCTCGGCGAGCGGCCGCTGCAGGTCGCCACCGAACGCGGCTTGCGCCGGGACGAGCTCAGCGTGGCCGACGTCATGACGCCCGCGGCGCAGATCGAGGTGGTTGCGCTCGCCGACGTGGAAGGCTCCCGAGTCGGGCACGTGCTCGAGACGCTGCGGCGCCTGGGTCGCCAGCATGCGCTGGTAGCGGATCGCGCGAACACCGTGTGCGGCATCTTCTCCATCTCGCAGATTGCGCGCCAGCTCGGCCTCGCGCTGCCCTCGGGCGGCTCGGTGGCGCGGACCTTCTCCGAAATCGAAGCCGCTCTCGCGAAATAGCCTTACTAAATCAGTCGAATAATAAAATTCGATTTGATCTATGGGGCGGGGGCTCTTAGGCTGCTAGTTCCCCCGCAAAGGAGAGACCGATGAAACCCCTGAAAGGCACCCGCACCCACGACAACCTCAAGGCCGCGTTCGCCGGCGAGTCGCAGGCGAACCGCCGTTACCTCTACTTCGCCGCCAAGGCCGACGTCGAGGGCCACAACGACGTGTCGGCGCTCTTCCGCTCGACCGCGGAAGGCGAGACCGGCCACGCCCACGGCCACCTCGAGTACCTCGAGGTGGTGGGCGATCCGGCGACCAACCTGCCGATCGGCCGCACGCGCGAGAACCTCAAGGCCGCGGTGGCGGGTGAGACCCACGAGTACACCGACATGTACCCCGGGATGGCGAAGCAGGCGCGCGACGAGGGCTTCGGCGAGATCGCCGACTGGTTCGAGACGCTCGCCAAGGCCGAGCGCAGCCACGCGAATCGATTCCAAAAAGCGCTCGATGGCCTGAGTGATTAGAAGAGACACCCTGATGTCGCTCGAAACCTACGCCCGGGAGCGCGCGAGCTTCCGGGCGAAGGTGCTCGCGCACAAGCAGAACCGCACCGTGCGCCTCGGCGAGCACGTCACGCTGCAGTTCGAGGACGAGCTCACCATCCGCTACCAGATCCAGGAGATGCTGCGCATCGAGCGCATTTTCGAGGACGACGGCATCCAGGGCGAGCTCGACGCCTACAACCCGCTCGTGCCGGACGGGTCCAACTGGAAGGCGACGATGCTGATCGAGTACCCCGACGTCGACGAGCGCCGCCGCATGCTCGGCATGCTGAAGGGGATCGAGCGCCGCGTGTGGGTCGAGGTGGAGGGCTGCGAGCGGGTGGCCGCGATCGCCGACGAGGACCTGGAGCGCGAGAACGACGAGAAGACCGCTGCGGTCCACTTCCTGCGCTTCGAGCTCTCCGCGGCGATGCGCGAACGCCTGCGCCGCGGCGCGGGCGTCGCGGTGGGGGTGGATCATCCCGGCTACCGCGCGCGCGCCGAGCTGCGTCCGGAAGTGCGCGGGGCCCTCGCCGCAGACCTGAACTGAACCTTTCCGGCTTTGCGAGTCTTTTTCCTAACTTCCCTTTTCCTGGCTAGCGTCGCGCAGGCGCAGATGCAGAGCGACTGGGAGCGGGCGAACGAGGACCGCCTCAGGCAGTCGGGCGAAAAGCTGGTGCCGCCGCCGCCGCTCAACCGCGGGCGGCTGGTGGAGCTCAAGCAGAATCTCTCGTCCAGCAGCGATTTCCGCTACTACGTGGATTGGGGCTCGGTGAGCGCCGACGACGACCGCATCGTGCGCTACGTGCTCGTGGCGCGAAGCCCCGCCGGGGTCGAGAGCGTTACCTTCGAAGGCCTGCGCTGCCAGGGGGAGTACCGGGTCTACGCCGTCGGACGGCCCGAGGGCGGCTGGGGTGGCCAGCCCTCGGAGTGGCGGCAGATCCCGCGCAATCCGAACGCGGCGCAGCCGATGCTCGTCAAGGAGTACTTCTGTCCCGGCCGCGCGGTGGTGCGCACGAGCGCCGAAGCCCAGCAGGCGATCCGCGCGGGCGGCCATCCCGGGACGCATCGCGAGAATCGCGGGGTCGGCGAGCAGTACTAGAGCAGCACCAGGTTGTCCCGGTGGATGAGCTCGGGCTCGTCCACGTAGCCGAGGATCGACTCGATCTCGCCGGAGGGCCGGCGCATGATGCGGCGCGTCTCGTCGGCTGAATAGTTCGCGAGGCCGCGCGCCACCTCGCGGCCGCCGGGCTCGAGGCAGGCCACGACCTCGCCGCGCAGGAATGCGCCCGACACCTCGACCACGCCGATCGGCAGCAGGCTCTTGCCGTCGCGCGTGAGCGCCTTGACCGCGCCCGCGTCGAGCCGCAACCGGCCGCTCACGCTGAGGTGATCGGCGAGCCACTGCTTGCGCGCAGCGAGCGGTACGGTGGCGGCGCTCAGGAAGGTGCCGATGCGCTCGCCGCGCGCGAGTCGCACCAGCACCTCGGGCTCCCGGCCCGAGGCGATGACGGTGTGCGCGCCGCTGCGGGCCGCGCGCCGCGCGGCCAGCACCTTGGTGAGCATGCCGCCCTTCGCGAGCGCGCTGCCGGTTCCGCCGGCGAGCGCCTCCAGGCGCGGGTCCGAGGCGTCGGCCTGCGAGACGAGCTTCGCACCCGGGTCGCGCCGCGGGTCGGCCTCGTAGAGACCCGCCTGGTCGGTCAGGATGACGAGCGCGTCGGCCTCTATCAGGTTGGTCACCAGCGCGCCGAGCGTGTCGTTGTCGCCGAGCTTGATCTCGTCGGTCACTACGGTGTCGTTTTCGTTGATGACCGGGACGACGCCCATCGCGAGCAGCGTGCGCAGGGTCGAGCGCGCGTTCAGGTAGCGCTGGCGGTCGGCGAGGTCGGCGTGCGTGAGCAGCACCTGCGCGCTGTGCAGCCCGTGGCTTCGGAACGAGCTTTCGTAGCACTGCGCGAGCCCCATCTGCCCGACCGCTGCCGCTGCCTGAAGCTCGTGCATCGCGTGCGGCCGGCGCGCCCAGCCCAGGCGCTGCATGCCCTCGGCGATGGCGCCGCTCGAGACGATGATGGCGCTCTTGCCGAGCCGGCGCAGCTCCGCCACCTGCCCGGCAAGGCCCCCGATGGCGGCCGTATCGAGGCCCCGGCCCTCGTTTGTCACGAGCGAGGAGCCGACTTTCACCACCAAGGTTTTTGCTTGGGGAATCATTTCTTGGCCAGCTCGCGCGCGACCGCCTTCATCACGGCCTGGGTCCCTGCGCCGCTGATGGCCGAGACTTTGAACCACGGCCGCTTCCAGCGCAATTGGGACAGGATCTTGCGGATGCGCTCGTCCGGGTCCTCGACCGCGTCGGCCTTGTTGAACACCAGCCACCTCGGCTTGTCCCCGAGCGCCTGAGCGTATTTCTTGAGCTCGGCCGCGATGACCCGGACGTCGCGCGCCGGCTCCTCGGCGGTCAGATCCACGATCTGCAAGAGCAGCTTGGTGCGCGCGAGATGGCGCAGGAACTGGTGGCCGAGGCCCGCGCCTTCCGAAGCGCCCTCGATCAGCCCGGGGATGTCGGCGACGACGAAGCTCGCCTCACCCACGCGCACCACGCCGAGCGACGGGTTGAGCGTGGTGAAAGGATAGTCGGCCACCTTGGGGCGTGCGCTCGAGACCGCGCGGATGAAGGTCGACTTGCCGGCGTTCGGCAGACCCGCGAGCCCGACGTCGGCGAGCACGCGCAGCTCGAGGGCGAGCTTGCGCACTTCACCCGGCTCGCCGCGCGTGAACTGGCGCGGCGCGCGATTCACGCTCGACTTGAAGTGGATGTTGCCCAGGCCGCCGGAGCCGCCGCGCGCGAGCAGCGCCCGCTCGTTGTCCTTCGCCAGGTCGGCGACCAGCTCGCCGCTGTCCTCGTCGCGCACCAGCGTTCCGACCGGCACGCGCAGCTCGACGTCGGCGCCGGCGCGGCCGTTGCAGTCCGAGCCCATGCCGCGCGCGCCGTTCTCGGCGCGGTGGATGCGCGCGAAGCGGTAGTCGATCAGCGTGTTGACGTTGCGGTCGGCGCGCGCCCACACGCTGCCGCCGCGGCCCCCGTCGCCGCCGTTCGGTCCGCCGAAGCGGATGTATTTCTCGCGGCGGAAGGTCGCGGCGCCGCGCCCGCCGTTGCCGGCGTGCACCTCGATTTTCGCTTCGTCGATGAATTTCATGGGCTACAAATGAAAAAGCCCTACCGGCTGCGTAGGGCTTTTCGAAGCCTGAAGACCGGTCAGGCTTCGGTGACGCTTACGGTTTTCTTGTTGTTCGCGCCCTTGATCGCGTACTGCACCTGGCCGCCGACGCGCGCGAAGAGCGTATGGTCGCGGCCGATGCCGACGTTGTGGCCCGGGTGCACCACGGTGCCGCGCTGGCGCACCAGGATCTGTCCGGCATTGACCCGCTCGCCGCCGAACACCTTGACGCCCAGGCGCTTTGCCTGCGAATCGCGGCCGTTCCGGGAGCTGCCGCCTGCTTTCTTGTGTGCCATGAGCTTCTATCCCTGGACGATGTCGTCGATGCGCAGTTCCGTGTACGACTGACGGTGGCCCTGCGTCTTCTGGTAGTGCTTGCGTCGGCGCAGCTTGAAGATCTTCACCTTGTCGCCGCGGCCGTGGGAAACCACCGTCGCCTTGATCTTGGCGCCCGAAACGAGCGGCGCGCCGACCTTGACGCCGTCGCCGGTGCCGACGAGGAGCACCTCCTCGAGCGATACGGTGCTGCCGACCTCGGCGGCCAGCGCTTCGACCCGCACCTGCTCGCCGGCCTTGACGCGGTATTGTTTGCCGCCGGACTTGATGATCGCGTACATGGGAAATCCGAAATGTTGGTGAAACCCGGGCTAAGTACGGGTTGCGCGTGCAAAGACTTGGAATTATAAGCGAATCATGAGCTTCGTGACAATGCTGGCGCCGGTCGCCGAGGACCTGGCGCGGGTCGACGCGCTGATCGCCGCGCGCCTGGACTCGGACGTGGCGCTGGTGCGCGAGGTGGCGCGCTACATCGTCGCCTCCGGCGGCAAGCGGCTGCGGCCGGCGCTGCTTCTGCTAGCGTGCCGCGCGCTCGGCTACGGTGGCGAGGCGCGCCTGCAGCTCGCGGCAGTCGTGGAGTTCATCCACACCGCCACGCTGCTGCACGACGACGTGGTGGACGAGTCGCACCTGCGCCGGGGCCGCAGCACCGCGAACGCTGCGTTCGGCAACGCCGCGGCCGTGCTGGTCGGCGACTTCCTGTATTCGCGCGCCTTCCAGATGATGGTCGAGCTCCACGACATGCGCGTGATGCAGGTCCTGGCCGAGGCCACCAACACCATTGCCGGCGGCGAGGTGCTCCAGCTCATGGGCAGCCACGACCCCGCGGTGGACGAGGCGCGCTATCTCGAAGTGATCCGGCGCAAGACCGCGAAGCTGTTCGAGGCGTCGGCGCGCCTCGGCGCCGTGCTGGCGCGCTCGGCCGCGGCGGTGGAGGCGGGCCTCGCCGACTACGGAGTGCATGTCGGGACCGCGTTCCAGCTGATCGACGACGTGCTCGACTATTCGGGTGACGAGGCCACGATCGGCAAGAGCCTCGGCGACGACCTCGCCGAAGGCAAGCCCACCCTGCCGCTCATCTACGTCATGCGCTGCGGCAGCGCCGAGCAGGCCGCGGTGGTGAGAAACGCCATCAGCGCCGGAGGACGCGAAGACTTCGGCGCGGTGCTCGAGGTGATCCGGGCGAGCGGCGCGCTCGACTATGCGCGCGAGGTCGCGCGGCGCGAAGCGGCCGCCGCGCGGCTCGCGCTCGGGCCGCTGCCGGCCTCGGAATACAGGGAATCTTTGCTAGAATTGGCGTCCTTCTCGGTGACACGGCGCAGCTAGCCGCGGGATCCAGCTTCAGGAACTATTTCCTCCGATTCGGGGTGTAGCTCAGCCTGGTAGAGTACTGCGTTCGGGACGCAGGTGTCGCTGGTTCAAATCCAGTC